>CAVTFE010000097.1:0-85117 GCA_963733745.1 uncultured bacterium | reverse complement strand
GCTGGCGCAGTCGGATAACCTCCATCTCATCCAGTGGTTCGGACGCTCGGGACCAGAGGCGGAGGTCTCAGCGTACTTTACGCCGCGTGAGTGGTGGGAGCTTGGTCCCGACCGCATCCTCCTCGAGCAGCGGCGCGTCTACGAGAACTGCCTGCGTGCGATGGAATATCACCTGCCCCAGGTTGGAGCAGATTGGGCGAATGTGCGACCACCGCGCCGCGCCCGATCAAGCTCGCGCCAGCCGCTCGGCGTCGAGAGCCGGTATTAGCTTTAGGTGTTAAGCAGTGGAGCCAGGCGCTCGGCCAGCGCGATGGTCGGCTCCCAACCGTGGCCGTGATCCTCAATGTGCCACCAGGCGGAAAGGATTGCCTGCGCGTAGGACCAGGCGATCATGCGCTGGCGGTCGAAGCTGAGCGTCTCGGCGAGAACATCGAAGCGGCGCGCAAGTGTGGCCGTCACGTCCGGTAGTGCGAGCAGGCGCGGCAGTGGATTGCGTATCAGCGCGCCAACCTCGTATTCCGCCTCACCGACCAGCCCCTTGGGGTCAATCGCCAGCCACGGCGCGCGCTCGGCGGAGAGGATATTTTCGTGGTGCAGGTCGCCGTGCAGCAGCATTGGAGCGCCCGACGACGCGAGCAGTTCAGCGAAGAGCGTCTCCGCGCGCTCGACCATTCCGGCTGGCAATGGCCCTGTCCCGCCGTCATATCTCGCGCGTAGCCGTTGCAAGCCAGATGCCCAGTGCGCCGCCGTCGGAAAGACTGTGTTATCTGGAGCGGGCGGAGGCGGACGCCACAGCGCGCGCATTACCTGCGCCGCAATCCGCGTGGCCTCGTCGTCATCGGTGAGGTCAAGCAGCATGTTGCCAGGCAGAAGGCGCCCGATGAGCAACGCGCCGCTCTCTGGGTCAGCCTCTGTCAGCCGCGCGCTGCCATGCCCGTCGTAGTGGCGCAACGCCGCGATTTCGCTCGACAGCTCTGGGTGCGGCATACCCAGCTTCAGGATGAGCTGCGCGCCATCCGAGCGCACGGCGGGAGCGACATAGTTGTACGAGAGGTTGGCGAATGGCGGCGCTACCTGGATCGCCCAACGGTGTTCGTAGCCTGCGACTCTACTAGGCAGTTCATCGAGCCATGCCTGGCCTGCGTCGCCATGCATCTCAATCATCGTGCATACAAAGCGTTCAGGAATCTCTGTGGTCTCTATGGAGCAATACCTCAGCTTCGATCAGGTCGCGGTGCTCTATGCTACGCGCGGAGCGACGGCAACTTCAGGCTCTTCATGAAGTTTTCGGCCATCGTGTCGAAGGCCTCGCTGTTGTATTCCTCCAGCTTGCCTGCGTCGCAGAGCAGCGCGATCTCGGGATCAAGCGGGATCTGCGCCAGCAGCGGCGCGCCGGAGAGCGCGACCAGCTCCGCTCCCGTGCTCGGCCCGAAGATCTCCTTCGTCGAACCGTCGGGCATGGTCATGTAGGCCATGTTCTCGACGAGACCGAGAATCTTGCCCTTGAGCGTCTGCACCATTTTGACGCACTTCATGACGATCTCGGTGGCGAGCATCTGCGGCGAGGAGACGACGATCACGCCATCCAGCGGCAGCGACTGCATGACGGTCATCGGCGCGTCTGACGTGCCGGGGGGTAGGTCCACCAGCAGGAAGTCGAGATCGCCCCAGTCCACGTCGCTGTAGAACTGCTTGATTGCGCTAGAGACCATCGGGCCGCGCCAGACGAGTGGGTCGGTCGCGTTGGGCAGGAACATGTTCATCGACATGACCTTGATGCCGCCGGTGGTCGTCAGTGGAGCGATGCCGCCTGCACTCTTGGCCGGCGCGCCATGCACGCCAAGCTCCTTGGCGATGCTCGGTCCAGTGATGTCGCCATCCAGCACGCCGACTTTCAGCCCCTGACGGCGCAGTGTGGTGGCGAGCAGGCCCGTCACGAGCGACTTGCCAACACCGCCCTTGCCGCTCATAACGGCGATGATATGGCGTACCTTGCGTGTAGGATCGGCGCCAGGCACGACGTTGAGTGCGATGCCTTTGCCGACGGGCGCTTTGGTGGCGGGCGTCAGGCTCTCGGCCTCTAATCCATTGGCGACACGGTTGAGATCAGCCAGCAGCGGCTCCAGCGCCAGCCGGTGCGTGCGCGCGCCACCGGCGACACTCTCGCGCGCGCCGATCTGGCAGGCGGTGCAGGGCAGGCCATGCCCCTGGAAGACCTTGACGGTCTTGGGAAATCTGGTGACGACCTCGTGGATCACCATGTCGGATGTAATCAGTTCGGAGACCGGCGTCGTCATCTATGCCTCCTCATGAGGGCCTGAAAGTAAGCCATGCAAGATTTGAGGTTCAGGTGAAGCGGAATCATCTAATTCCGACCTGGCTAGTATGATTATAACATCACGCCGACGAAGAATGAGTAGGCTGGCCTAGCTCTGGCCGTCATGGCGACCATAGCTTGACACTAATTTTGCTGGAGTGATATGCTCTCCCTGCGATTAGCACTCGACATGAGAGAGTGCCAACACTCGGATTGTCAGAGTGCCAGCGACGCAGTTAAAGGAATCCGTCAAGAGAGCCGGATGAGCATACAGCCACAACTGAGCCCGCGCAAGGAAGCCATCCTGCGCGGGCTCGTAGATGAATATATTCGCACCGGGGAGCCTGTGCCCTCGAAGTTGCTGGCCGACCAGTTAGTGGGTCTGTACCCATCGGGCGTCTCGCCGGCGACGGTGCGCAACGAGCTGGCCGCACTGGAAGAGGCGGGACTGATCCTCCAGCCGCACGTCTCCGCCGGGCGCGCGCCGACCGATCTGGGCTACCGCTACTTCGTCGAGCGGCTGATGGGCGAGTCGCGCCTCGCGCTCGACGAGCAGCGGCTGATCCGCCACCAGTTTTATCAGGTGCAGCACCAGCTCGACGAGTGGATCCGCCTGACCGCCTCAATTCTGGCGCAGGCGCTGCAGAGCGCCGCCGTCGTCACGCAGCCACGCTCAGATGAGGCGCGGCTCAAGCACTTCGAGTTGCTCTCACTGACTGAGACTGTGGCGCTGCTCGTGCTGGTTCTGGACGATGGGACCGTGCGTCAGGAGCGAATCCTGCTCGATCTGCCAACGAGCCAGGAAGAGTTGAGCCGATTGACTGCGCGCTTCAATGGTCGTTTCCGTGGCGCTACGGCGAATACGGTGGCTGAGCGAGTGGAGGCCGAGACGGCGAGCCTCGCGCCGAATGAGCGGCTGGTCATGGATTCACTCGTGCGCCTGCTGGCACAGCTTGACCTCTTCTCGCCCGACACCTTTTATTCCGAGGGCATCACGCAGTTGTTGCAGCGGCGCGAGTTCAGCCAGGCCGACCCTGAGCGCATCCGCAAGGTGGTCGAGGCGCTGGAAGAGAACAGCCTCCTACCGCAGATCGCCCGCCACGCGCTGCAATCAGAGGGCGTGCAGGTCATCATCGGCGCCGAGAACGAGACGGACACGCTCAAAGACATGAGCGTGATTATTGCGCGCTATGGCGTGCGGGGACAATTGGGTGGATTACTCGGCGTCGTCGCGCCGACGCGCATGCAGTACAGCCGTGCCATCGCGGTCGTGCGCTACATGACGCAGATGCTCAACGATCTGCTGGCCGATACGTGGGAAACCTGGGACGATGGTGGTGATGTCTATGGACGCCAGTAAGCGAGGGGAGGAGGACACCCAGATGAGCGAGACGCGCGAGCCGGAGACCACCGCTCCGCCAGTGGACGCTGCGCCTGATGTTTCCTCCAGCCAGCGAAGCGCCAAAGGAAGCGCCCGCAGACCGTGTCGCGGCGCTCGAAGTGGAGTTGGAGAAGGAGCGCGCCGCCGCCACCGACTACATGCAACGCTGGCAGCGCGCACAGGCCGACCTCTCGAACTTCCGCCGTCGCACAGAACAGGAGCGCGACCAGCAGCAGAAGCTCTATCACGCGCAGGCGCTGGCGGTTCTCCTGCCTGCGCTCGATACGCTAGAGCGCGCCTTCGCCACGCTACCGGAGACACTACGAGGCTACTCGTGGATCGACGGCGTCGCGCTCGTACAGATTCAGCTGGAGGGGACGCTACGCAACGCTGGCATTGAGCCGATTGAGGTCGAGGTCGGCGCGGAGTTCGATCCACGGCGACACGAGGCGATTGGCGAGGTCGAATCGGAGAGCGTTCCCGCCGGGCGGATTGCGGCGGTGATCCAGCGCGGCTATGCGCTTGGCGATCTGCTCCTTCGCCCAACGCTGGTACAACTCTCGCGCGGAGCCGGGGCTAACACGAGCGCGACGAAGGCAGATGAGGTTGCAGGCGGTCCTGGCCCGTAGCAGGGCAGAGCAGGGATGATACTGAAAACACGTGACGCGTATTGTAGTGAGATGAGTAAGGGCAAGCAATCAGGGAGGCTTGGACAGTGGCAAAGGTAATTGGCATTGACCTGGGGACGACGAATAGCTGCGTCGCCGTGATGGAAGGCGGCGAGCCGGTCGTCATCCCCAGCGCGGAGGGCAGTCGCACGACCCCCTCTATCGTCGCGTTCACCAAGAGCGGCGAGCGCCTCGTCGGCGAGGTGGCGAAGCGGCAGGCGATCACGAACTCCGAGAACACGGTCTTCTCGATCAAGCGCTTCATGGGGCGCAAGTATGACGACCCCGAGGTAGACCGCGACCGCCGCCTCGTGCCCTACAAGGTAGTGCGCGCGCAGAACGGCGACGCCTGGGTCGAGGTGATGGGCAAGCAGTACAGCCCGCCGGAGATCAGCGCGATGATCCTGCAGAAGATGCGCACCGACGCCGAGGCGTATCTGGGCGAGCGCATCACGCAGGCGGTCATCACCGTCCCAGCGTACTTCAACGACGCGCAGCGCCAGGCGACCAAGGACGCCGGACGCATCGCCGGTCTCGACGTTTTGCGCATCATCAACGAGCCGACGGCAGCCTCGCTGGCGTATGGCCTCGACAAGAAGAAGGACGAGCGCATCGCGGTCTATGACCTGGGTGGCGGCACGTTCGACATCTCGGTTCTCGAGCTGGGCGACGGCGTCTTCGAGGTGAAGTCCACCAATGGCGACACGCACCTGGGCGGCGACGACTTCGACCAGCGCATCATCACCTGGCTGGCCGACGAGTTCCGCAAGGAGCAGGGCGTCGATCTGCGCCAGGACAAGATGGCGCTGCAGCGCCTGAAGGAGGCGGCGGAGAAGGCGAAGAAAGAGCTCTCCTCCTCGATGCAGACGGAGATCAACCTGCCCTTCATCACCGCCGACCAGAGCGGCCCCAAGCACCTCACCGTCACGATGACGCGCTCCAAGCTCGAGCAGTTGGTGGACGAACTGGTCGAGAAGACGCGCCGCCCAGTCGAGCAGGCGCTCTCCGACGCCGGCGTGCGCGCGGCGCAGGTCGACGAGGTCGTGCTCGTCGGCGGCATGACACGCATGCCCGCCGTGCAGGCGGTCGTCAAGCGCGCCTTCGAGAAGGAGCCGAACAAGGGCGTCAACCCGGATGAGGTCGTCGCCATCGGCGCGGCGATCCAGGCCGGCGTGCTCACCGGCGAGGTGCGCGACGTGCTGCTGCTGGATGTGACGCCACTCTCGCTTGGCATCGAGACGCTCGGCGGCGTGACAACCAAGCTGATCGAGCGCAACACAACGATCCCGACGCAGAAGAGCCAGGTCTTCTCGACCGCGAGCGATGGCCAGACCAGTGTGGAGATCAACGTGCTGCAGGGCGAGCGCGAGCTGTCGCGCGACAACCGCTCGCTGGGTCGCTTCATCCTCGACGGCATCCCGCCCGCCCCGCGTGGCGTGCCGCAGATCGAAGTCACCTTCGACATCGACGCGAACGGCATCGTCAACGTGCATGCGCGCGATAAGGGCACCGGCCGCGAGCAGCGCATCACCATCCAGGCGTCGAGTGGTCTCTCCAAGACCGAGATCGATCGCATGGTGAAGGACGCCGAGTCGCACGCCGACGATGACCGCCGCCGCCGCGAGGAGGTGGAGGTGCGCAACGAGACCGACAACTCCGCCTACACCGCCGAGAAGACGCTGCGTGACCTGGGCGACCAGGTCCCCAGCGACCTGAAGACGGATGTGGAGAACGAAGATCGCCGACGTGCGCGCGGCGCTGGCCACCGACGACGTGCAGCGCATGCGCGACGCGCGCGACGCCTTGCAGCAGGCGATGTTCCGCATCAGCGAGCAGATCTACAGCCAGTCAGGTGGCTCTTCGACCGGCGGCGAGCCAGAGGGCGAGAATCCGTCAGGTGGGCCGTCGGACGACAACACCGTCGAGGGCGAGTTCAAGGAGGCCTAGTCCGGCCTTCCGTTTCGGGCGCGCTGTTCCTATGATGGCGGCGCGCCTGGCCCTCTCTTTTATTCCTTTTATCGTCATTCTAGACCTCGCAGAATCGCAAATAGGCGGCGCGAGGGTGTTATGGTATAGTAGGGACACTCAAAACCCGGGCTGTGTCTGACGCGCGAACGAGGCGCGCCGGGGGCGGCGCCAGCCATGCAAAGAGGAAGCCATGTCCGCCAAACGGGACTATTATGAGATCCTGGGTGTGCAGCGGAACGCCAGCGAAGACGACATCAAGAAGGCGTTCCGCAGGCTGGCGCGCCAGTATCACCCCGATGTGAATAAAGAAAAGAGCGCCGAGGCGCGCTTCAAGGAGATCAACGAGGCATATGAGGTCCTCGGCGACCCACAGAAGCGCCGCGCCTACAACCAGTTCGGCCACGCGGGCGTCTCTGGCTCCGGCGCGGGAGCCAACCCCTTCGAGGGTGGCTTCGGCTTTGGCAGCTTCAACGATATTCTCGAATCGCTCTTCACCGGCGCGGCAGGCGCTCCGACCGGAGCGCGACGTGGCCCAGCGCGTGGCGCCGATCTGCGCTACGACCTCACGCTGACCTTCGATGAGGCGGTCAAAGGGGCGCAGAAGGAGATCGAGATTCCCCGCTGGGAGTCCTGCCCAACCTGTCATGGCAATGGCGCGCAGCCGGGCACGTCTACGGCGCGCTGCACAGCCTGTCAGGGGACAGGCGAGATCCGCCGCGTCCAGCAATCTATCTTTGGCCAGTTCGTCAATGTGATGGTCTGTGACCGCTGCCGCGGCGAGGGGCGTGTCATCACCACGCCGTGCGAGCGCTGCAAGGGGCAGGGGCGCGTGCGTAACGTGCGCAAGGTCACAGTGAACATCCCCGCTGGCGTGGACGATGGCATCAACGTGCGCGTGACGGGCGAGGGTGAGGCGCCGCCGCGTGGCGGGACGCCGGGCAACCTTTTTGTCGCGCTCACCGTCAAGCCGCATGAGTATTTCAAGCGGCAAGGCACCGATATCCTCTACGAGGCTCCGGTGAGCTTCGCCGAGGCGGCGCTGGGCACAGAAGTCGAGGTTCCCACGCTCGACGGCAAGGAGCCGCTCAAGATTCCCGCCGGGACACAGAGCGGGCGCGTCTTCCGCCTCAAAGGCAAGGGCGTGCCGGTGGTGCATAGCAGCACGCGCGGCGACGAGTTGGTCACGGTAAAGATCGTCACGCCACAGTCGCTCACTTCGCGGCAACGCGAACTGCTACAAGAATTCGCGGACCTTGAGCGGCAGCAAAACGAGCGTGGCCAGCAGAACCTCTTCGAGCGTGGCTTCGACCGCGTGAAAGACGCCTTCGGCCTGGAATAAGCGAACATGCGCGCAAGTATCGCCCGGTAGCCTCTGCTACCGGGCGATTTGTCATGTACGCGGCGAGATTTCTTTACTGCCCCCGGCTGGTGGGGTCGACGCCAGCGAACGTCAAGAAGTCGACCATGCGAAAATCGCCGGCGGCGCCGCTGCGCGTGGGCAGGCTAGGCCGCCAGCGCGGGTCCGCCACGAGGTATGAGGTAGGATCCGCCCGCAGTAACCCTAGAATGACCTCGCCCACGATGCGACCGCCGACTGGCCCCAGCCGGAGACCCACGCCCGTTGTCGTCGGGGCCGGAGGTGGGGAGGGGACAAGAGTCGGCTGGGTCGTGCTGGTGGACCCTGCCTCGCGCAGCATGTAATACCACAGTGGCGTGCTGGTATCGAGACCGAGGCCATATGGCGCAAGCTCGGTGAAATGGTCTGATGTGAGCGCGGGGACACCCATGCGCTTGGCAATGGCCTGGCCAGATGGCAGACTCCAGGTGACGTGCCGCAGCAGGTTGCGTTGTGGCAGAGCGACTGGCGGGGTGTGCGAGGCGATGGTGAGCAGCGGCAGCATGAAGAGAGGAGTCGAGATCGTCGTGTCGATGATCTTGTTTGACTTCAACTCCCCATCGCCGAAGTCGAAGAACGTCTGCCAGCCAATGAACCGCCGTGGCGCTCTGGCGCCGCCCGCCATGTCATTCGGATCGGCGAACGGCGGCTGCGACGAGTCTTCTGGATGCTGTGACGGATCGAAGACGAAGCCGAAGAACGGTCCCCCGTTGTCGCCTTTAAGGTTCGCCCGATAAGAGGGACGCACGATACTATGGCCAAATCGATAGGTTCCCGTCTGGAACTCCACCGGGATGAACGCCCGCCCGATCTTTGGCTTGAAGAACCGTGGGCCGTTGCGCAGAATGTCATCGACCATGTTTTGTCCGACAAACAGCGGCAGGAATTCATGGACGATCATCCACTGGTAATGCCACGTCGTCAGCAGGCGCGCGCGCAAAAATTCCTCGGCGGATGCCTCAGGGCGCGCTGCCGTCTGGCCCTCATGGCCCTCATGGCCGTCGGCGCGCACATGGTCGACAGCCCGATTATGGAACTGCAGGAACGCCGCATGCAGCCCGGCGATCATGATGTTCTCGTCGTTGCGGGGATCGCCGATCAGGGCTGCATGGTTGGATGTGCCATCCAGGTCCATCTGCCGTGGCAGGTCCTCGAACAATCCGCCGAAGCCGATACGGAACTTCACTGGATCTTTGGGGTCATACAGATGCGGACTGCCAATCGGGCCGAGGCCGTAGACCGAGTCGAGATCGAAGGCCGCCGTGCGCGCATTGCGCGCGGTCGTGGGATCAGTCGGCTGGCCGAGGGGCGAGGTGGCGTCGAACGTCATGTCATGATCCATGAACTGGCCCATGAAGGTCGTGCCAGCGGTATGCGTCACGTTGTTGGGGTTATTGACGCTGAGGGCAGGATTGGTGATCAGCGCGGCGGGACCTTGACTGAGATCATCCTTGGCGTCCAGTAAACCGCCCACTTTGCCGATGTCCATCAGCGCCGCCTTGATCGCGTCAGATGCGGGCGCAAATGGTGGCAGCGTGGGAAAGATGCGGCCGAACGCTCCAGGAAACGCTGGCAATCCTGAAGGGAGGGGCGCCGCTTGCACGTCCAGCAGCAGATCGAGCCGGAGGGCGATAACCGCGCCAGCGGCGGCGGCTCCAGCATGGCCCGCATGGCCGAGGAAGCGCCGGCGTGTCAGGTGTTTGACGGAAGCCGCGAACTCCTCACGTGGTTCCATGTCCTATTTCCTCTCTGTATCCACACCACTGAAGCCAACGCACGTCTGAGCGCTACCCTTCCAGTGTGCCTTCTATCAAGCGTTCGCGCTACCTGTGACCGGCAGTTTCACCCACACATCTACCGGCAGAAATGTGGCGCGCCTCACAGCGCCACGCGAGAAAGGTGTGCTATGATGCCAGTAACTACGGTCGCCACTCGCTGGTCCCTGGTGGAGAGTGGAAGGACACATGCAGGATGACGACGCTGCATGCGCCTGCATTTGGTGAACTGCTGAGACAGCATCGCCTCGCCGCTGGGCTGACCCAAGAGGAACTCGCGGAGCGCGCGCGGATCAGTGTTCGCGCCATCAGCGACCTTGAGCGTGGGGTACGTCGAGCGCCACATAAAGACACACTACGCCTGCTGGCCGAAGCGTTGAATCTCAGCGAGGATGATTGTGCGCTCCTCTTTGAGTCTGTGCGCGAGACGCGTCGGGCGGAGGCGGCGCCACCATCTACGGCGCCGACAGGCGTCTTCTCACGAGACTTTCCTGTCGCACTCACTCCACTTATTGGTCGCGAGCGTGAGGAAGCCGCCATCGCACACCTGCTCTTACGAGATGATGTGCGACTGCTCACATTGACTGGTCCCGCTGGCATCGGCAAGACGCGCTTGGCGGCGCACACGGCAATGGGACTTGGCGATCACTTTGCCACTGTTGTCTTCGTCTCACTTGCGGCCATCAGTGAGAATTCGCTTGTCTTGCCGGCGATAGCACAGGCGCTCGGTCTGCATAACCAGGCGGATCAGCCCGCTCATGATCAGATCTATGAGTACCTAGCCAAGCGCAAGTCGCTGCTTATTCTTGACAACTTCGAACAAGTCGCCCAAGCGGGACCGCAGATCGCGCAGATGCTGGCAGCATGCCCACAGGCCACGGCGCTGGTCACCAGCCGGATCGCGCTGCGCGTGCGCGGGGAACATGAGGTCGCCGTGCCGCCGCTTGACACACCGGATCTGGCACAGTTGCCCGCGCTCGAAAACCTTACCTGTTACGCCGCCATCGCCCTGTTCGTTCAGCGGGCACAGGAAGTCAACCCGACCTTCGAGCTCACCCCTGCGCTTGCCCCGATCATCGCCGCAATCTGTGCGCGGCTCGACGGCATACCACTGGCGCTTGAACTGGCGGCGGCGCGCATAAAGTTACTTACACCCAAGGCTCTGCTTGCGCGCCTCGACGGGAGGCTAGCGCTCTTGACGAATGGAGCCAACGACCTGCCCGAACGCCAGCAGACGATGCGCCGCGCGATTGAATGGAGCTACGACCTGCTCCGTGAATCTGAGCAACGCTTGTTTCGCCGGCTCGCCGTCTTCGTTGATGGCTGGACATTAGTGGCAGCCGAGGCGATCTGTGGCGAGAACGACGTGGAAACGGCGTGCATTCTGGATGGGCTGACGGCATTGGTCGATAGCAGCCTGGTCGTCAGGGAGGCCTGCGCTGACGGCGAGCCGCGCTTCCGCCTGCTGGAGTTGATGCGCAAGTATGGATGGGAGCAGTTGGTCGCGCATGATGACGTATCCGCGCAGCGATCACGTCATGCAGACTATTACCGCGCGCTCGCGGAGCAAGCCGAGCCAGAAATGCATGGAGAAAGTCAGCGCGCATGGCTTGCCTGCCTTGCTCAGGAGCATCCCAACCTGCGAGCCGCACTGGGCTGGGCGCGCGAGCGTCGTTTGATTGAGACAGGACTGCGGCTGGGGGGCGCGTTATGGTGGTTCTGGCAATTGCATGGCCACGCGCGCGAGGGACGCGCCTGGTTAGAAGACTTCTTATCGCTCCAGAAAAACGTCGTGACTGTCAGGGACAAAGCGTTGCGCGCCAATGCGCTCAAGGGCGCGGGCAATCTCGCCTGGAACCAGGGAGATTATGAGCCGTCGTCAGCGTTGCTTGACGAGTGCCTTGACCTCTACTGCGCGCTCGCAGATACATCCGGCGAGGCGGATGTTCTCAATACTCTAGGGTTGATCGCTGACGATCGTGGGGACTACGCGCAAGCAGTGTCTCTGTTCGAAGAATCCCTTGCATTGTGGCGAAAGCTTCATCAGGTGACGAAGATTGGCGCCGTCGTCGGCAATCTAGCCCTCGTGGCGTATCAGCAAGAGCAGTATGAGCGTGCTATCAACCTATATGAGGAGAGCCTGGAGTTGCATCGAGAGGCCAACGATCAGTGGTCTATCGCCCTGACACTCAGCAATCTTGGAGAGGCGCTGTGTGTGCGAGGCGATCTTTCCAAAGGGGCGACGCTGCTGGAGGAAAGTCTGGCTTTGTACAGAGAACTCGGCGACAAGGGGGATGTTGTTGATACGCTACGCACCTTGAGCGATGTCGCGCGCGAGCAGGGCGATCTGGAGCGTGCGGCGAAGCTGAGCCGCGACAGCCTGGCGCTCGCACACGAGGTGGGCGCAAACTTCATAGTCGTCGGCGTGCTGGAGAGTATGGCCGAGATAGCTCGCGCCCAGAAGCGTCTCGCGCTGGATGTCCAATTGCTTGCACTGGCTACGATGCTGCGAGAGACGTATCGGATCCCGCGAGCGGGCCGCGATGACGCACGATATATTTCCAGGATTGAGGACTTGCGTGCGACGCTCGGTGGCGAGGCATTCTCAGCAGCGTGGGCGCATGGGCGGGGGCTCTCTCTGGAGGAGGTCATCGAATTGGTGAGCGCGCAGGAGACTCCCAAGGAGACCGTTTTGCACAGACCATATGAAGAGGCGTCTGCTAGTCTTGGCTAAAGATAACCCACATGGACACTTCACGTTGCCAGGTGGGGCGCTGTGTCCCAAATCTCTCGTCTCCGCGCTGGCGCGCACGTCGTATTACAAGCTGAAGGAAGTAGGCGCTTCATGCCTCATGACGAGCCGATAGCGCTCGCGGCGATAGAAGCTGCGCGGGACCGTATCAAGAGCGCGGCGCTTCGCACGCCACTCATCCGACTGAACGTGGACGATGCGCCCGCCGAGATCTATTTGAAGCTGGAGAACCTGCAACCCATCGGCTCGTTCAAGCTGCGTGGCGCGAGCAACGCAATGCTGCTGGCGTCGCCAGAGCAACTGGCGTGCGGCGTCTGGACCGCCAGCGCAGGCAACATGGCGCAGGGCGTCGCCTGGCAGGCGCGGCGCATGGGGCTCGCGTGTACGGTTGTCGGCCCTGACCACGCGCCAGAGACCAAGATTGCGGCAATCACCCGGCTCGGCGCCAAGTTCATTCCAGTCCCGTTCGCCGATTGGTTCGCTATCCTGAGTTCCCATACGTATCCTGGCATGGACGGCTATTTTGTCCATCCTGTCAGTGACCCCAATGTGATGGCGGGCAACGGAACCATTGGGTTGGAGATCCTCGAAGACTTGCCCGATGTGGACACGATTCTCATCCCGTATGGAGGTGGCGGCCTGAGCACGGGCATCGCGTCGGCGATCCGCACGCTCAAGCCTGACACACGCCTCTACGCCTGCGAGGTCGAGACGGCGGCCCCACTGGCTCCATCGCTGGCTGCTGGCACGCCACAGGAGGTTCCCTACACAGCGACGTTTGTAGATGGCATCGGCGGGCCATCGGTGCTGCCAGAGATGTGGCCCGTGGTAAGTAAGTTGCTGGATGGCTCGCTGGTCATGCCAGTCGCGGCGGTGGCTGACGCGGTGCGGCTGCTGGTCGAACGCAACCGGGTGGTCGCCGAGGGCGCGGGTGCGACGCCGGTGGCCGCGGCGCTCTCCGGCAAGGCGGGGAGCGGAAAGGTCGTCTGTGTGGTCTCCGGCGGCAATATCGACAGCGCAAAACTGGCGAAGATCTTGCTCGGACAATTGCCCTGACAGCGTGCCTCGCATCACCCTCCTTGTTCTTGCGATAGATTCCGCTCTGGATTTGACAATGTCTCATGCGCATTGTCCTGAGCGCGAACGAGCGCCGCGTGCTTTATCTGCAAGGCGCGCCCGTCACGCAGGAACGCGCTTAGGAAGCGCAGTTCGTCGTCGCTGTAGCGCTCCAAAAACTGACGGCCCTCTGTTCCGACGGGACCATACAACTCCTCAATGCGCTGGCGGGCCAGGTGTGTCATTTCCACCAGCACACTGCGGCGATCATGTGCGCCGCGTGTGCGTAGCGCGTAGCCTGCGCGCTCCAGCCGGTCCAGCGCCGTCGTCGAGGCCCCAGGACTCAGGCCACTCGCCGAGGCCAGTTGACCGGCGCTGAGCGGCCCACGCGCAAAGAGCAGGCCCAGACAGCGAAGGTCAGTGCGGTTGACCCCTAAGCGCTGGGCTACCGCCTCATCCATCTGGTCCGTCGCAGCCTGAAGTTCCGCTACCTCACGACTGACGGTGTCGAGCAGGTCGTCGCGGTTTTTATTTGACATTCGTATCTTTCGACCGTAAAATATTATGAGGAGCGAACGACATCTGTAGTGTATCACAGGAATGCGTTGTTAGGAGCGAGAGAATGCCAAACACATCGTCGGCATTGCCGGGCTGGCTCAAGCCAGCGAACCGCGTCGTGATCGCTTTGCAGCGCATAGGGCTGCCGCTTGGCACGATGCGCGTACTCACGGTTCCTGGTCGCACAAGCGGCAAGATGCGCGCGACGCCGGTCTCGTCGCTGACCGTGGATGGACGGCAGTACATTGTCGGTGGTCTCGCCGAGGCCGACTGGGTGAAGAACGTGCGAGCGGCGGGATGGGGATTACTTGCTCAGGGGCGCAAGAAAGCGCGTGTGCGACTGGTCGAGCTCCCGGTTGAAGAGCGCGCGCCTATCCTACGCGCGTTTCCACGCCTTGTGCCTGGAGGTGTGCGGTTTTTTCAGCAAGTGCATGAACTACCGGCTGATCCAGCGCTCCTTCCAGAGGCGTTCGCTGGTCTGGCGACACAGTGTACGGTGTTCCGTGTCGAAGTGGACGAGACAGCGGCGCACCAGGGCAATTCTGGGCAAACGAAAGCCGCGCGGAGCGCCACTTGACGGCGGCCTACGCGGCTCTACTGTATTGATCGGGCTGCGCGCTTGACCTACTGGCGCTCGACCTCGTTCAGTTCACCGGCGCGGTGGTAGCCTGCCTCAAGCGCCTCAGTCTCACTGGCGAAATAGATGCGATTCTCCTCGCTCGGAAGCTCCTGGTCGTTGTTGACATCATGGTAGACCATCGTGCGGATGTTGCCGACCAATGGACCCATTTCTGTCTGCGCTGGAGAGTTCACGCCTACGATCGCAGGCTCGCTCTCACCGCGCGCCTTCGAGGCGTCCAGCGAGGTGATGTTCGACACGGGGCTGCGGTAGCTATCAACGCCGCCATTGCTGGGAAGCTCGACCAGCGGCTCGGCCTCCAACATGGGCTGGCGTCTGCGGCTGAAGTAGTAGATTGCGCCACCGGCGGCGGCCACACCAAGCGCCGCGCCCAGCACCCAAAGCAAGGCGTTGTTGCGGCTCTGCTTGCGGTTGTCCAGCCTGGTTAGCCCAGGGAAGATGTCCTTGAGGCGATCATAGGCGTCCGACTCGAGGAAGCGGCTGCGGGCGCTCTCGATGGCGTCGCTGCCCTGCTTGCGCAGCGCGTCAGCTCGCGCGGAGGTGGCGTCGAGCAACTCGCTGGAACGCGCGGAAGCTGCGTCGCTCATCGCCTGTGCGCGGGCGTTGGCAAGATCGCCCAACTCACGAGCGCGGCGCGCGCCGACCAGTTGCAGGTAGCGCGCGTGCGCGCCTGCGAGGTCGCCAAGATCGTCGTTCTGCGCAGAGAGCAGCTTGCGCGCCACCAGGGCGCGAGCCACAGCGCGCTCACGCAACTTACGGGCGCGGCGCTCGGCGCGGGTCTCGTTCCAACGGGTAATGACAGGGCTGTTGCCAACACTGTCCATCCACGAGTCGTTCTGGCTGCTGAACAGGGACATGGGCTTTCCTTTCGCTGATGATAGTCGCTTGTGTTGTCAGCGCGCTGTGCTTCAGGCCGCGCTTCTATCCAGTGTGCGCTCGCCTCCACCAGAGGCGTTGCGGCTTCAGACTCCCGAACCTCCACCCCTGCCGCACATCGAACACCAACCATGCCGTCAATCCGTGAGCGCGACATGCTGCCGCATCGTCGCGGCGGTCGTCTGGTTGGGGAGCATACCAATCTATTGTGTCGCGCGCACCAGGCCAATTGCTAGAAGCGCTCGGTGTTTTCGACCAGATTGATACACAGGTAAGCGGCTCACGCCACTACTTGAGACGATTATCTTCGCCTGAAAGTTCGGCGGGTTCTTAGCGCGCTTGCTCTCTTTTCCTGGAGACGATGTGTCACGCCGTAACCGTGATTGTCGCCATCATGAATGGATGATTGAGGCCGTGGTAGGCATAACTGCCAGCATGCATAAATGTATGCGAACCCGTTTCGTGTTGCGCTAACTGGCCGGTATCGAACGATTCTGGTCCAGATGTGCTGGTTGCGGTGTGCGCTATTGGATCCATGTTTGTCCAGCGAACCGTATCGCCGACACGAATCGTCAGCGCGTTGGGGGCAAACGCGGACCCTGAAATTGAGACGTCTATAGTACGTGGAGCTGGCGTGAAGGTGGGGGTTGGCGCTGGCCTCGTCGGCGTCGCGGTCGGTCTGGGCCGATGCGTGGGCACAGGCGTGGAAGTCGCGGTCGCCGTTGGGCTAGCTGTGGCCGTTGGGAAGGGACTGGGAGTATCCGTCGTGGTAGCCGTTGGAATACTGACACGGGTGGACGCAGAAGCGGTTCCATCGCAGGCTACGAGGACGACTGGCAGAAAAAGCGCGAGTGTCACGAGCCAGAGGCTGAGGTAGCGCACACTACGATCCCGGGCGCTGTCCAAATGGAACCTCTCCTTCTGATTGGATCTTCACAGCAGCGGCGGCCAGTGATAGGTCAGCGTGAAGCAAGAGCCATAGAAGGCGTTTCTCCGTCGCAGTCGCCAGTAAGGTCAGTTCCCTTCGCCGCCACACCCCTCGCCTGGACGGTATACGGAATGGCGTTACGCAGTCCAAATGCGAGCAGTCATAGCTGTTTGGCGGCAGGAGGAGGCAGTCGCGGAGAATGGCGTGACGTGGAGTAGGCGGCGCCCGTCCGCGCTTGACAGCGCCCCGTTCCCCACGTACAGTACCGTAGGCATATCCCGCCAATTTGGCTCCTTCATGTCTGCAAGGGTTCAATCATGAGAATTCGCAAGGCGGTGATCCCCGCCGCTGGCCTGGGCACCCGCGTGTTGCCGGCGACCAAGGCAGTGCCGAAAGAGATGTTGCCGCTGGCCGACAAGCCGGCGATTCAATATATTGTGGAAGAAGCCGTCGCCTCGGGCGTCGAACACATCACCATCGTCACCAGCCGCTCGAAGCGCGCCATCGAGGATCACTTCGACGTCGCGCCCGAGTTGGAGGCGGCGCTGCTGCGCAAGGGTGATCGCGCGCGCCTGGACGAGCTGGCGCGCATCGAGGGCATGGCCCGATTGAGCTTCGTGCGCCAGCGGCGAGCGCTGGGTCTTGGCCATGCCGTCCTGGTGGCGAAGGATGTGATCGGCGCGGAGCCCTTCGGTGTGCTGTTGGGCGATGACCTGGTGGATCATCCCGAACAGCCGTGCCTGAGCCAGCTCATCGAGGCGCAAGCGCGTTTTGGCGGGAGCGTGCTGGCCGTGATGCGTGTCCCGCGCGAGCAGGTGTCGCGTTACGGTGTGGTGACGCTGGAGCCGGGTGGGCCAGTGGTGCCAGGGCTGCATCGCATGCGCGATGTCGTCGAAAAACCGCATCCTGATGAGGCGCCCTCCGACCTGGTTGTGATCGGTCGCTACGTATTCTCGCCAGGCATCTTCCCCGCGTTGGAAGTGACGCCGGCTGGAGCAGGCGGTGAGATTCAGTTGACCGACGCGATCCGTTTGCTCCTGCGCCAGGAACCTGTCTACGCGCTGGAGTTCGCTGGCGTGCGCTACGATACTGGCGATCCTGTTGGGTTACTGACCACCTCACTGGCGTACGCGCTCAAGCGTCCTGACCTCGCTCCAGGCGTCAAGGCGTTCCTGCGAACGCTGCGGCTAGACTGATTAGCGCCACAGACATTCTCACGATCCCTGAAACCATCCAGATAAAGGAGAGCAGCATGGCAGACGCCCAGACCGCCGGGACACTCCCGCTCGCGGGTCGTGTAGCGCTGGTAACTGGAAGCAGTCGTGGCATCGGTCGCGCGACGGCGCTGCGGCTGGCGCAGATGGGCGCCGATGTTGCGGTGAATTATCGCAGCGATGAGACGGGCGCGAGGGCCGTAGCAGTCGAGATCGAGGCGCTCGGCAGGCGAACCATCGCCGCGCAGGCCGACGTCAGCCAGGAAGATGATGTGACGCGCATGGGGCAGGAGATCGAGTCAACGCTCGGCCCGATCACGATTCTGGTGAACAACGCCGGCACAACCAGCGACCAGTTGCTCCTACGTATGAGCGCCGAGCAATTCGATCAAGTGATCGCGACGAACCTGCGGTCAGCCTTCCTCTGCTCAAAGATGGCGCTGCGCTCGATGATGAAGGCGCGCTGGGGACGTATCGTCAATGTCTCCTCCATCTCCGGATTGACGGGGCAGATGGGGCAGGCGAACTACGCGGCCTCAAAAGCGGGTCTGATCGCGCTAACGAAGTCCATCGCGCGTGAGGTCGGCAGCCGCAGTATCACGGCCAACGCGGTGGCGCCAGGCTTTGTCCCGACTGAACTGACCTCGGCGCTCGGCGATGAGTGGCGCGACCACTACCTGAAACTGACGCCACTCGGACGCTTCGGCACGGCGGACGAGGTTGCGGCGACCATCGCATTCTTGTGCTCTCCAGAGGCGGGCTTCATTACTGGCCAGACCATCGCCATAGATGGCGGCATCAGCATGATGTGAGGACGCCAGAGCTGGAACATGCTGAGAGAATGGGGTCGGACCACGACACGACGCGGTGGATGGCTGCGTGGGACGCTCGCGGCGCTGTTCATCGCATCAGGGCTGGTACACCTGGTCCGCCCACGTGTCTATCTGCCCATGATGCCGCCGTATCTCCCCTATCCATCCGAGTTTATTCTTGCGAGCGGGGTCGCCGAGATCGCCGGTGGGATTGGGCTTCTCCTTCCACCAACGCGGCGTGTCGCCCGCTATGGCCTGATCACGCTGCTCGTCGCGGTCTTCCCGGCGAATATCCAGATGGCGGTGAACGGGTTTACGAATGGCGACTCGCCGCTGATCCTGACACTGCTGCTCGCGCGGCTGCCGCTCCAGCCGCTGCTGATCTGGCTGGTCTCTCGCTCCGATGCGCCCACTCGCACGGCGCCCAGAACTCCCGGCATAGCGCCACACGCATGAGATGTCTGGAGCGCCGCGCCTATCCGGATCTTGAGCCGAACGTTGAAACTGCCTGTGAGTTTTCACACAAACTTCTTACTGTCTCCTCATTCGACCGTACTATGATCGAAACTGGGAACGAGTAGATTTCTGCCAACCGCTGAGTCGCTTTGGATGAGGGAGAGAATGATCAATGGATGAGGGGTACTTTCCGCCAGACACCGCGCCGCAACTGCCCGCTCCTGAGCCGCAACGACGCGGCGTACCGCGCTGGGCGCTGATTGGCGGCGGGGCGCTCGCGCTTCTGGCGGTTCTCGGCGCAGGCGTGCTGATAGGCTCGCTGGCGCGACCACAGCTTAGCCAGGCCTTTGGCGCGCAACAGGCGCAGAACGGCGATTTTGGCTTCCGAGGGGGTATCGGCGATCACGGCCCCGGCAAGGGACGTGGCGCGCTGACGATCACGAGTGTCGCCAGCGATAGCTTCGGGACCAAGCGCGCCGATGGAACCGCCGTCACTGTCAAGACGACGAGCAGCACACAATACTTCCGCGCTGGCAAGACGATTGACCGCGGCGCGCTGGCCACAGGCACGGCCATTCGCGTCCAGGGGACCCGCAACAGCGACGGTACCGTCACGGCAACCCGTATCGATGTCGCGCTGGCAGGCGCGCACGGCAAAGTGACGGCGATCAATGGAAATGACATCACCATTCAGGATGAGCGCAATACGAGCAGCACGCAGGTCATCCACACGAACTCCAGCACAACCTTCACACGCGCCGGCCAGACGTCGAGCCTGAGCGCAGTGACGGTCGGCGGCGAGATCTCGGCGGCTGGCACGAAGAACAGTGATGGTAACTTGCAGGCCGAGGCGGTGCAGATCGTTCTGCCGCATGCGGGTGGGCAGATCACGGCGGTGAACGGCTCGACGATCATCGTGCAGAATCGCGGCGGGACGCAGACGATTCACCTCAGCGCCAGCACGAAGATCACTTCGGTGACGTTTGGAGCATCAGGCCCGGCGGAGTCTCCCGCCACGGCAAGCGACCTCAAGGTTGGCGTCAACATCCAGGCGGAAGGCGCGACGGCGAGCGATGGCAGTCTGAACGCCGAGACAGTCAAGATCATTCCCGCGCATGCTGGCTTCCCTGGTGGGCGCGGCCCAGGGCATCCGCATGGCGCGCAGACGCCCAAGACGACAGCGCAATAGGGCAGTCAGCTTCATCCAGCAGAGCGGGCGCGATCCTCCTCGCGTCCGCTCTCTTTTTGCGTCCCGGCAGGAAATCGCTACACCATCTGGTCCATCAGGCGGATGACCTCGCCGAAGCGCTCGACGCCCGCAACAGTGCGCGGTCTGGCGTTGACAATCAAGTGGCTTGCGCCCAACTGGCCAAACGACATCAACACTTTCGCCACTTCCTCCGGCGAGCCGGTAATCACGGAATCGCTTGGCTCAGCAGACTCTCCAGAACTGAGAGGTTGCGCCACCGTGCCTATCGTGAGTTCAAGCGTCGCCGGGTCACGTCCGACCGCTTCACAGGCGGCAAGCATGTTGTTCCAGGCGGCGCTCACCATCTGAGGCTCGACGGGCCATGCGGTGTTCCAGGCGTCGGCGTGCTGGGCGACGAGGCGCAACATCCGTGGCTGCTTGGCTCCGATCAGAATACGCGGGCCGCGCTCGCTCGGTCCATGTGGCCGCAGAAACGCATCCTCGACGTGGTAGTAACGACCATGGAAGGTGACATGCTCGCCGTGGAGCATTCTCGTGATGATCGTCAGCGCCTCCTCGAAGCGGCTGGCGAGGTGATCGTAGGGATAGCCGAACGCAGTATATTCTGGCTGATTCCAGCCAGCGCCCAGACCGAGGATGAAGCGGCCACCGCTGACCTCGTCCATTGTGTCGGCGATCTTGGCAAGCAGCGCTGGCTCGCGAAAGCTCGTGCAGGCCACCAAGGGCGCGATCTGCACACGCTTCGTGGCCGCCGCAAGCGCCGCGAGAATGGTGAATGCCTCCCACGGCCCCGACTCCTCCTCACCTGGAAATCGATAGATGAAATGATCCGCCAACCATAGCGAGTCGAACCCCACCGCCTCGGCCGTTTGCACCATCGCCAGTATGTCCGTCCAGCGCGCGACTCCGCCTTCCATCTGGCCTTCGCTGATGGGTAGCATCAGGCCAACACGGGGCCGGCCGGTATGAGGTTTGGGCATAGTCATGAATGGCAATCCTCTCTGTCATCTTGTCTGGGATCATGCGCCAGGGCTGGTTGCTCGTGACATGTGCATCGTAACCGATAGAGCGTTCTTCGCGCCAGAAAGCGCGCAAATCGCCACCTTGCCCGTGCGCCAAACGCCACGTACACTAGAGCGTAGGAATGCTAGACGGCTTTATGGACGATGTCATGAGCTGGTGTAGAGATGAAGGGCCGACTTATGAGCGAGATTATCAGCAAATCGCCATCTGCATCTGTGGCTGCCGAGCGGCGGACCAGCGACGCTAGCTCCGCGCCGGTCACGTCCACTTCCCGCCGCGCCCTGCGCTCCGCGCTTCCTCCCGGTCCAGAGGGTATGCCCTTCGCTGGTAATCTCTTCCAGTTTCGCGCCAACCCATTGAATTTTGTCACGGCGGTGGCGCGCTCGTACGGCGAAGCGGCGACCATCCATATGGGCGCGCAGCCGGTCATCCTCTTCTCGCGGCCAGAGCACGTGCGCTACTTCCTCACGGAGCAGCCGCGCAATTTCACCAACCGTGAGTTCGCGCGCAACCTGACCCGACTGCTTGGCGATGGTCTGCTCACCACCGACGGCGATTTTCACCGCCAGCAGCGCCGCCTCGTCCAGCCTGCCTTTCACAAGAAGCGTGTAGACAGCTACGCCACCATCATGGTCGAGCACACGAGCGAGATGCTTGATGGCTGGGCGCCGGGCGAGGAGCGCGACATCGCACGCGAGATGCAGGACCTGACGCTGCGCATCGTGGCGAAGGCGCTCTTCGACGTGGACCTGCATGCTGGCCATGAGGACCTCGGCCAGCAGTTTACCAACGTCATCGAGAATCCAGTGCAACTGCCCTTCTCGCTGCGCGGATTGCCGATCAACCTGCCCTTTACACAATACGGCAAAAACATGGCCGCGCGCTCCGCGCTCGACGCCTATGTCTACGGCCTGATCGCCCAGCGCCGCGCCGATGGAGAAGACCGTGGCGACGTCGTCTCGATGCTGCTCACAGCGCAGGATACCGAAGGCGACGGCTCAGATCTGACGGACCAGCAAGTGCGCGACCAGACGATGACGCTGCTGGCGGCGGGACACGAGACGACCTCTAACGCGCTCACCTGGACCATGTATCTGTTGAGCGAACACTCAGCGGTCATGGAGCGACTCCTGCGCGAGCTAGATGAGGTCCTCGGCAGGCGTGCGCCAACGACCGGCGACATCCCGAAGCTGCGCTACCTCGATTGGGTGTTCAACGAATCAATGCGCCTCTTCCCGCCTGCCTGGACACAGGGCCGCCACGCCATCGCGCCGTTCGAGCGCGCAGGCTACACCTTCCCGGCTGGCACGACGGTGATGCTGAGCCAGTGGGTCATGCACCGCCTGCCAGAGATCTGGGGCGACGCCGAGACCTTCCGCCCAGAGCGCTGGAATCCCGCGCGCGGCGAGACGGTTCCACAGGGAGCGTACTTCCCCTTCGGCAGCGGCCCGCGTATGTGCATCGGCATGCCATTCGCCCAGCTCGAGATGCGCCTGCTGCTGGCGACGATCCTGCAACGCTACACGCCAAAATTGATCCCTGGCTGGCCAGTCGTGCCGCGCCCCCGTGTCACGCTACGCCCGAAGTATGGCATGCGCATGACGCTGACTTCATCGCCACTGTCTGGTACGCACGCCTGACACCATTGAACTTCACGGGCAACTACATCCACGTGATATCTACTGCAGCCATGGCCACTCCCAAAGCGCTCACGGATTTGAAAGGGACCCCGGTCAGAGTGATATGTGGCGCCAGACTCGCACTCAGAACGAGCATGCCGGGGCCAGGCGCAAAACCACTCGTGTCCACAGTCGCCTGCCGTGGACTTGGCGTGTTCAACCTTGCGGTGACTTTCGGCGGCTGCGAGCCTGGAGCCAGCGCGACGAGACCAACGTCCGTGGCGGTCGCAGAATCGAACCTGTAGGTGACGCGTGTCTGCGCGCTCGGCGCCACCTGTGCGCCAGATTGTGGAGAGACGATCGCGGGCGGCGATGGAATCTGGAGCAAGATGCTGGAGGTGGTCCCACCAACGGCATAGTCGCAATGAAGGGTGGTACCCACTACCTGCGCCGTTGGCGCCCGCAGCGCCTGGAACACAGCCGCCCGGTCTTTCAGTGGAAACTCGACCCCATTGCAGGACACATGCTCATCGCCGCCGAATGAGATATCCTGGCCGGCTGACATAAATCCCAGGCCAACTTCGGTCATCGACTCTACGGAGCCAGACAACTGATCGAAGGTCAACGACAGGGAGACATCAAGTGTGTCGGGAGACGGGTTTTGCAGGATCAGCGAAGGACCGACGCGGTCCACGATAAATCCCGGACTTGTTGGGCTTGGGACGGGCGTATGCTGATCACCGGCAGCCAAAGGCGCCGTCGTTGCGCCACAACCGAGAAGTGTCAGCGCAAGGAGGCTGGTTAGGACCCAGGACACCATAATGCAGTGTCGCGGTGTTGTCTGCAATCTCATCAACGAGCGCCACAGGACCATGTCACCTCCTCCATCACGAGAGATCTTCTCGATCAAGGAATCGCTAGCCATGCAGTAGCAGTTCCGGAGATTCTCGTAAGAGAAGAATTCAGCGTCGCCATGACAAGAAAAAAGCCCCGCCGGTATACGGCGGGGCTGTTGGGCGTGCCCGAGAGGATTCGAACCTCCGGCCTTTGGCTCCGCAGGCCAACGCTCTATCCACTGAGCTACGGGCACAGACGTGAAACGGATGCGCGCGGGCGAGACGCCCGAACGCAGGTGTATTCTAGCCCACACCGCTTCGTATGTCAAGCGCGACGCTTACAAGCGGCCTACCAGGGATAGCGACTTATCGCCTGCCATTGCTCCTGTGTCGCCGTCTGCCACTCGAAGTACGAGACACCGATGCAGCCGTAGTCTTTCGCGGCATCCATATCCGCGATCATCTCATCCCACCCTGGCGCTGTGGCGCCGCCAGTGAAGTCGTCGGTGAACATGTTGTAGGTCTGGCCAAGTTCCTCGATAGGCAACTGATTCATCCCCATCGCGGCGCGAATCGTAATGATCGAGACGGCGACGAAGCGTGTCACGTCAGCACGGCCATAGAGCTTGCTGGCGCGGCTATGCCAGTAGTCCATTGGCGCGAGGACGTTCCAGCTTGCCGCAATAGCGTCGTAAGGATAGTCAGGTTCGGCGCGGGGGTGAAAGACAGCGGCGACCATCAGTGTGTCGTCGCCAAGCAGCGCGCGCGTAAGCTGGCCATAGGAATAGACACTGGCGCGATCGATGACCTCCTCGATGTCGGCGGCGACGCCATCGGCGCGCTCGCCCGTGGGCGTCGTGTAGTCCGCTACGAGCTTCGTCAGGCGCACGTCGAGGCTGACATCGCGCAGATACGGATAAACCCAGGCGATGACCGCGATGCCCTGATTGTGCGCGGCGGGAATCAGCCGGTTGAGTGTGTCGCGCGCATAGAAGCCATATGGCGTGATCGCAACCTCGACATAGACATGTGTGATCCCCGCCAGCTTAGCCGCACGCATCATCTGGTCCACGTCTGAATGGTGTGGCAGATAGTTGGTGAACCACATGCCCTTCCCAGCGATGGGCGCGCCAGATCGGCTGCCCGTTCACCTGCTGTTTCGCTGGATCGGCGATACTCAGTTTGACTTTGGCGGACCAGATCCAGCCGCTCTTGCCGTTCGCACTGGCCTGATACCACGGCTGCCCACCTGGTCCCGCCGCCCACTGGCTGATAGCGATCGCCTGGCCCTGCGCGAGCGTCGCCACCTGCTGGCTGTTCGCGTCAGGCTGCGCATAAAGTGGCGTGACGACCATCGTAGCGCCTTTGGCATTGAGCGCCGCTGGGCCTGTATCGGCAGGTGGGTCTTCGGCCTCGGCGTCGGGCAGGCCGGGATAATTGCAGCCGCCCTCGCGCGGATGTTCCGGCTGCTGTGCGCCGAGAAGCGAGGATGGAATATAGCCGTCAATGCCGCTCCAGATGTGCATGTGCGTCCAGCCGCTAGCGTCACCCTCGCCGATCGCTGTCACGTCGGTTCCACCGAGCAGTTGCGTGATCAGCAGCGACTGCTTCGACGGCGCGGTATAGACCGGCGCGCACGGCGGCTGCGTGTACAACAGAGATGAACTGGTGGCATGGGCAATTGGAGCAGTGGCGAGCAAGCCGGAAATCAGGGCAAGGCATGCGAGCGTGACGCTAAGAATTGACCTCAACGTTGTGGGGATCTGCTGACTCATCATGTTCCGCATCCGCATCCCCTTACATCCACTGACCTACCACTCCGCATGGCCTATCCTAGCGGATACTGGCAACCTCGGCCAGCTTCATCGAGAGCACCCGCGACATGCTATCTCCCTGCATCGAGACGCCATAGATCGTATCGGCGTGCGTCATCGTCACGCGGTTGTGCGTGATGACGATGAACTGTGTCTGCTCCGAGAGCGCCTTGAGGATCTCGCAGAAGCGCACCACATTCGCCTCGTCCAGCGCGGCGTCCACCTCGTCGAGCAGGCAGAAAGGCGGAGGATTCGTTTCCAGCAGCGCGAAGAGCAGCGCCGCCGAGACCAGCGCGCGCTCGCCGCCGGAGAGCAGCGTCAGGTCCTGCACCTTCTTGCCCGGGATCTGCACGTAGACCTCGACGCCGCCGAAGCTGGCGCGCCGTGGCAACCCGGTCGGAGTCGCCTCGCTCTCGTCATCCTCGCTCGCCTCGCGGCGTGGCGCGGTCAACTCCAGGCGCGCCGACCCGCCGGAGAACAGCATCGTGAAGTGGCGCTGGAAACGCTCATTGACCACGCGGAACGTCTCCTCGAACTGGCGGCGCATCGTCACATCTAGCTCGGCGATGATAGTGCGCAAGTTGGTCGCGGCCTGCTCCATGTCGGACATCTGCGCCTTGAGGAAGTCGTGGCGCGTCTTCAACTCCTCGTAGGCGGCTGGCGCGTCGGGATCGTATCCGCCGAGGTTCTTCAGGCGCGCGCGGAGCTGGTCGATCTGCCGCCGGATGCGCGTGGCGTCGTCGGTGGTGAGCGCTTGCGTGTCTCCATCCTCTGGCTCATCGCTGATGAGAGAGTTGGCGAGCGCCTCGCCTTCCTCGCCCTCGAACTCCTCGCGTATCTGCGCGAGCAACGTATCCAGGGCATCCGAGGCGCGCTGCGTCTCGACCAGCCGGCCGCGATACTCCGCCTCCAGCCGCGCGAGGTCCTGCCGCTGCGCGTTCGTGCGCTTCTCGATCTCGCCGATGCGCAGCTCCTGGGCGACCTGCTGCGTCTCCAATTCACGCAGCCGCTCACTCAATTCACGCATGCGCGCGCGCATCTCAGCGAGCGCTGTGTCGTGCCCCGCGATCTGCGCGCCAAGCTCCTCACGTTGCGCTGAAATCGTCGCCAGCCGCTCGCCACGCCGGGCCAGCTGCGCTTCGAGTTCCGTCGCCTGAGCCGTCGCCTGATCGGCGCGCTGCTCAAGCGCCTTGCACTCCTGTCGCTGCACCGCGAGCGCCGTGCGGCTGCGCGACACCTCCTCCTGCTGCGCCCGTCCCTGCGCCAGCAGGTCGTCAGTCTCGGCCTGCATCTCCTCAACGCGCTCGGTCGCCTCGCGCTGCGCCTGCTCCAGTTCGCCAACACGCGCCTCCGCCGCCTGAACTTCCTGCTCGACGCCCTCGATCTCGGCCGCCAGTTGATCGGCCAACGCTGCGTTGGTCTGCGCCTCGCTCGCGGCGCGCTCGTAGTCGCGTTGTAGCGCCGTGACGCCACGCGCCGCCTCCTGCGCCGTCGCCTCCAGCTTCTGAAGCTGCCCTCGCGCCTGCTCGTCCTGCCGCTTCAACTCGGAGTGCGCTGCCTGGACGCGCTCACGTTGCGCGGCAAGCTCGTGCGTCTGGGCGGCTAAGGCGTCTATCTGCGCCGGCAACTGGCGCAGCGCGCGTTCCTTCGCCAGCACGCCCGCGTCGTGGTCAGCGCCCTCCGTCGAGCGCATCGCGCCACCGCCACGCAGCCAGCCAGTGGGATGCAGCATCTCGCCGCCCAGCGTCACAACAGGAACGGGATTCGCGGCGCCCGAGCGTTTCTGGGCCACCGCGAGGTCACGCACGATATAGGCGTCGCCAAGGCAGGCATCGAGCACCGGTCGCAATTCCTCGCGGCACGTCACAGCATCACGCGCATAGCCAAAGAACTCGGCGCCATCCACGTCCGGCAGGCTGGCGTTCGTTTCTCGTGTGAACTGTGGCGCCCTCTCCAGCCAGAGCAGCAGCGCACGCTCGGCGCCGCGCTCGCGCAGCCAGTCCGCCGCGCCTAGCGCCTCCTTGCGCGAGGCCACAACGACCGCGCGCAGGAACATTCCCAGCGCCGCCTCGACCGCCGCCTCCATCCCAGGCGCGACGGAGATCAACTGGCCGAGAACGCCGACGACTGGCGGACGCGCATCATCAGTCGCCTCCAACAGCGCGCGAGCGCCGCCGTCGAAGCCTTCGAGGCTGCGACGCCACTCCTCCAATAGCGCCATTCGCTCGGCCAGCGCGCGCCGCTCACGTTCGGCGTCGGCGATCTCAATGCGCAGCCGCTCGACCTCCGCCGTCGCCACTGCGAGGTCAGCTCCTATGCGCTCACGCTCGGCGGTCAGGCTCTCTAGCGCGCCACGAGCCTCCTCGTAGACATTCCGCCGCTCGGCGACCTGCGCCTCGATCTGCTCGAAGCGGCGCTGCGCCTGAGAAGTGGTCTCGCGTCTGGCGGCGAGCGCGCGGTTGCGATCACCCAGTTGCCGCTGGAGCCGCCCCAACTCGGTCTGGGACGCGCCCAATCGCGCCTGCGCCTGAATCACGTCGCGCTGCGCTGCGCGCAGTCGCGCCTCCTCGCGCTCCTGTTCCTGGCGCGCGGCGTGCTGTGTGCGTTCCAGTTCGTCGAGCGCCTCCTCCATGCGGCCGGCCTGCTCCTCGGCGTGCGCAAGTTGCTCTTCGAGGGCGGCGACACGCTCCTGCGCCACACTGATCGCCGTCTGCTGCTGCTCCTGCTCCGCCTCGATCTCCGTCTGCTGTCGGTCTAGGCTCGCCAGTCGCTCGCGCGCCACCGCCAGATCACGCTCGCTCGCCTGCAAGCGCCCGCCGACCTCGCCACGTTCGCGCCGCAGCAGGTTCGTCTCGGTCAGCGTCTCCTCGCGTTCACGCTGAATCGCCGCAAGCTCTTCGTCCTGCTTGACCAGCGCCTCTTCGAGCGTCTCGATCTGCGCCTGCGTCTGCCGCTCCTGCTCCTGCGCGCGCTGGCGCCCCTCCTGCAAGACGCTCCACTGGTGGCGATACCACTGGCGCAGCAGTCGCGTCAGCTCGTCCTGCGCGCCGACGAAATCGCGCGCGCGACGCGCCTGCTCGGCGAGCGGTCCCAGACGTGGCTCGATCTCGCCCAGGATGTCTTGTAGCCGCGCGAGGTTTGACTGCGTCAGCGCAAGCTTCTGCTCGGCGTCGGCGCGTTGCGACTGAAACTGGCGGATGCCCGCCGCGTCCTCGAAGAGCGCCCGCCGCTCCTCCGCTCGCGCGCTAAGCGCCTGATCTACAAGCCCCTGTCCGATGACAGTGTACGAGTCGTGGCCGATGCGCGCCTGCGCCAGCAGCAGCAGCACGTCTTTCAGCCTGCCGCGCTGGCCGTTCATCAGGTACTCGGTCTCGCCGGAGCGGAAGCTGCGCCGCGAGACAGTCACCTCGCTGTATTCCGATGGCAGCCAGCCTGCGCTGTTATCCAGCACCAGGCCGACCTCGGCCATCTGCATCTCGTTGCGTCCCGCGCCTCCGGCGAAGATCACGTCGTCGCTGCGCTTGCCGCGCAACTGGCGCATGCTCTGCTCACCAAGCACCCAGCGAATTGAGTCTGCCAGATTCGATTTGCCGGAGCCGTTTGGACCCACGATGGCGGTAATGCCGGGGCTGAACTCCAGCGTCGTGCGATTGGCGAAGCTCTTGAAGCCGTGGAGCGCGAGACGTTTCAAGTACACGCGATCGTGTCTCCCTGGATATCTGGATGGCGCGAGAACAGCGTACGTGACGCGCTGCCCGCTTCCCGCCAGCATACCATTCAGCGCCGCTGGGTCGCGGAGAAACAAGGCGGATATGGCCCGGCTGGGCTATGCCTGACACTGCCGGGCGTTCATACGCGCAGGTGCGCGGCGTGGGCGCGGTCGTAGGCGGCGAGCTTGCGCTCTCCCAACCGCTCGTAGACCTCGGCGCGCTTGGCGAAGACTTCGGCGGACTCCGGCTCACGCTTGATCGCGGTATTGAGCGCATTGAGTGCCTCGCGCTGGCGTCCGAGCGCGGAGAGCGCGAAGCCAACCATGAGATAGCCGCGAAAATCCGACGGGACGCGCAGGCATAAAATCTCGCCTAGTTCCAGCGCGTCGAGCGGACGCCCCTCGCGCAAATTGATCTGCGCCTTGAGCAGCAACGCGGCGCTATCGACAGGATTCGCTCCGAGGACGCGGTCAATCGTCGCATAGGATTGGGCCATGTCGCCCGCGCGCGCGTAACGCGCCGCCTCGCCCAGCGCCATGCGCGTCAGAAATTGCCGTGCGCTCGCCGACTCGCGCTCGCCAGGCGCAGGCCGATCAATGAGCCGCAGCCGCCCATGTGGCGCCTGGTGATCCGTATCCTGGTTTGAGCCGACGGCGAGCAGCGCTCCCGCCTCGTCGTCATGTATCTCCTGACCCGAAACGAGCGTCACGCCGCGCGCGAAATTCGCCGCTATCGTGCGCAAGAAGGCCAGCGCCTCGCCCTCCAACGCCTGGGGAACGGCGATGAACTCAAGCTCCGGCCGGCCAAACTTCTGTAGTCCATGTGTATGAATCCAGCGATCTTCGCCGCCTTGAAACTCGTTGTGGATGACGACATGCGCCGCCGCGTCTGCGCCCTGGAACTGCGCGAGCGCCGCGCGTCCAAGACAGCGCTGGCAGGCGGGATCGACGGCCACGCCGTCAGTCGTCTCAACGAAGAAGCGCAGAGTCCGCATTATCCAGTCCAGCGCAGGGATAATCGTCCTGGCGTCCGCTGAGAGGCGCGCATCGAACGCGAGCGGACCATCGCGCATGGTGGCGACATCAGCGACACTCAGGTCGCGCGTCAGCCGGGCAAAGGCCGCCTCACTCATGCCCTCGGTGACGGGATCATCAGAACGGTAGATGGTATAGCGCGCGTGCGCCGGCAAGCCCTGCGGGGTCAGCGTGTACATGCCCAGGCGGTGGCGGCCCATCGCCTCCAGGGGAGAGCGCGCGCCAGCGGCCGCATAGTCGGCTGAGCCTAACCCGGCGGAGGTGAAGGCCCGTCGTACAGCTTCAGGTGTGGGCGGGTCCATCCTGGCGCAGACGACCAGGAACGAGACCGTGAGTTCCTCCGCCATTGCCATCCCGCCCTTATCCCCAGCGTGGCGCCGCCCATTTACCCGACAGGACGGCATTGTAGCACGCCGCGGGGGCTGATTCTAGCTCCTGGGCGAAGGACTCCATAGTCCCGACTGACGATTACGGTCAACTTGCGTAGCTATGCCCGCGCGTGACCCGTCCAAGAGATATTACAAGACGCCAGCATGGTCATTCATGGTCATTCATGGTCATTCATGGTCATTCATGTCTGCGGCGAGCGCGGTTCGCTCCTTCGCATTGCGGAATAGCTAGTGGAATAGCTAGAAGTCCCATCGCGAAGCTCGACCAGACAGCGATCCGTTCAAAGGCTCATGGCGCTATGTCCGCTGCACAGGTAGCGGGGCGGCCATTGCGGAAAAACCAGTTCTCATGATGGGTTGATTTTGGTTGAAGCGGTGGTTGGGAAGGAAAGGGCCCCAGAATGGCGAAGCTACCGACAGGATTGCACATCACGTACCAGTTGCAGTATCGCAAGTGCGGTAAGCCGAGCTGCGGTACCTGCAAACGTGGCCCAGGACATGGCCCCTACTGGTACGCCTACTGGCGCGAGGGAGCCAGGCTGCGGTCGGGATACATCGGCAAGGTTTGCCCAGCCGACGTGTCCCCGGCGATCGTCGCGCGCGCCGAGGCGCGCATCCACCATGCCCAGGTCGCGCGCGTGGGCGCATAACGCGTCACAAATAGTTTCGGTGGTAGTGAAATAAGAACAAGGGCGTCATCGGCGCAACCGACAACGCCCTTCAGCGACGAATGCTTTCAGACCGCGAATTCATTGATCAGGCCGCGCTCGACAAGCCAGCGCGTGAAGCGCAGGCGATTCATTACCGCTTCAGACTCGCGCGCCTCAGTGGAGTACGCCGCCCGCTCGGAGACTTCGAGCAGTCGCGCGGCCTCTCTCTCTGAGAACCCCTGCGCCGCCAATCCGGCGAACGACTCTTCTTGCGCGCTTTCACGCCGCTTGGCGTTCGTGGCGCGCGGCTTCCTGGCTGCCGGCTTGGCCGGCGAACTCTCCACGGAACCGCTGGCTCGCTTGCGAGCGCTGGGCTTGGTCGCATCTGACGCGTCGTTTGACGCGCTCTTCCGCGCGCGGGCTTGTTTCGGCGCTTGCGCTTCGGACTTCTTCTTGGCGCGTGCGGCCTCATCTTCTGGGGTGTCCGACAATCGTTGATCCATGATAAATCCCTCCGGGCGGCGTCAGGCGACGCAATCTATGGCGCGCCTCGCTGCGAATATCGGCTTCTCTGCCACCCTCAACAGTACTTACGAGTGGGCTACGGCGGAGTTGTAGTGCGTGTCCCCAATCCAGGATTCAAGGCGGTTCACGGCGAATCAGGCGGCAGGCGCACTTGGAGTGAACGGCGCATCTGGGACTGTGCGTGAACTATTCACGAACGGGCCAAACAGCCGCTGGAGGATGCGATTGGTGTTCCTGAGGAGCTGATCGTCTTCGGCGTCGAACGGCCGCAGCAACAGCAACATGATAAGGAAGAGCAAGGCGAAGACCAGTCCCGCCGAGATTAGCCCAACCCAACTCGTTGGCCGCCAGAAGGCTGTCAAGATCAGTCCGGGAACGAGCGCCAGCAGAATACGCAGCATGAAGGCGACCGGGAACGGGCGGCGCAGCCGGGAACGGGCTATGGTGAGTTGAATCATCTCCGCGACCATCTGCGCGATACCGACGGCGAGGAGGCAGCCTGCCACACCGTAGAGTGGAATCAGAACGAGGTCGAGGACGAAGAGGACTCCCAGCGCAAACCAGCGCGAGAAGACCGCCCAGCGCGCGCGCCCAAGCACATAGAGCGCAGCCTCGTGCGCGCCGCCACCCGCCAGACGCGTCAGCGCGTTCAGCCCCAGGAAGAGCGCGAGCAGCGGTCCCGCGGGCGCGTAGTCGGCGCCAAAGAGCCGCACCATGATCGCCGTCGCGTTGGGGACGCAGAAGATCAGCAGCGGCACGCCGAGCAGCACCTGCAGCTTGCTGATGGTGCGCCAGGCGATAGCCAGATAAGGAAGCCGCTGATTGACATATGCTGCGGACATGACCGCCAACCCGACGCCGCTGATGCCGTTGATGAAAAGGAACGTCGCCGCGTGGCCCATCTCGTAGGCGACGCCAAAGAAGGCGACCTGCTCCGCCTTGCCAGTCGCTGCGAGCGCCACGCCAAGCTGCACCAGCGCGATGGACTTGAGCAGCGAGCCGCTCGCCAGATCGGTCAGCCAGGCGCCGCCACCAAGCGCCATCATGCGCCAGGTCGTCTTCAGCCCCAGCGGGGCGAGATGCGCGCCCAGCAGCCGTATCAACGCTATGCTATAGATGATGCCGGCCAGCGCGCTTGGCACGCTGAGCGCATTCAGGGCGCCGTCCGCGCCACCGTTGAAGGTGACGACGAAGACCCAGGCGAAGGCGACGATCAGCAGTTGCGCCAGTCCGCCGACGATAAAGATCAGCCGCGTGCGCAGCAGCGCCGTGAGCATGGAGCCGAGCAAGGTAGACATGCCGACGGCGACGACATAGAACGCCATCGGAGCGCGATGCGACAGGACTTCAGGACTATTGATCGCGCGCGCTATGTCGGCGGTAGCGGGGAAGTCCGCGAGGACCTGACCGAGCGCGGGGAGTCCCCAGAAAATGAGGGCCGCTATCGTGAAGAGCGCGATCGCGCGGATGAGGATCAGCCGGAGCGCGACGGCGGCGGCGCGCGCTTGCCCGCCTTCGGCGAGCGCGCGTGGGATATACACCGAGGCGGCGCTATCCAACCCCAGCGCCGCGACATAGACACCAAGGAGCGCGAAGGTCTTGACCGGCTCGAAGACACCGCGTTCTACGAGCGAGAGATTGTTGGTGATGATGATCTGGTGCAGGAAGAGGGTCGCGAAGGTCCAGAAGTTATAGGCCTGATTCCACAGGTAGCCGCCCGGCGCCCGCCGGATGAGATCTTCCGCCTGCTTTGGGGTCTCTTCTGTTACCACCTCTTCGTGGATTGCCGCCATACCACCCCACCCCTGTCACGTCTACACCCAAACGTCCATGTCTATTCAAGTGTCGCACAGCGCGTCAATTTGGCGCATACCAAAACGCGACGTATGCTACGACGAACGGCGCGCGCCGGAGTATTCGTCTGATGAGAGAGAAACCAGTACCTTCAGGCAGGCGTCCAGACAGACGCTGTCCCATAGAGACCTTCGGAACGTTCCGCGTGACGGATTTGGTGCGACATGCGATAATGACGCGGGCCTTCAGGGGTATTGATTCTGACATGAGCAATCATGGGCGCGCCAGCAAAGCGCGAATGGGGAAGTAGGGAGGCGGGTATGTCACGAGGCGCGCCGGCGGATATGTATGATGAACGTGGCCGCGCGCCAGATCACGCCTATGCGGCGGCTTCGGCGTATCCCGCAGCGCGGCGCTCGCGTGTGGATAGTATTCAGCGTCGAGACATCGCGCGGCTCACCGCGCTTGGGGTCTGTGTGGCGCTGCAATGTGGCCTCCTGCTCGTCTCACTCACGCCGCAGACGACCTGGGCGGCGCTTGGGTTCCCCGATGGTCCGATTCCATCCGCGCTGAGTCCACTCATCGCCGGTCTCTTCTATGTGCTGCCCGCCGCTGCTGGCGCGCTTTCCCGCCGCTGGCAGGTCGCCATCGTCCTGGCCACCTTCCCCGCCTGGCTTGACCTTGGCGTCTTCTCTATAGCCGCCGCGCAACGTCTCAGTCCCTTCTACATCGCGCAGGATCCACACGCCTCAGGCGCGGTCGGGCTCCTGGAGCTATTTGCGGCGCTGGGCGCGCTCGGCTGGCTGGCGGTCTGGGCGGCGCGTCTCGTCCTGCGTGAGCGCGCGGAGGCCACCCGCGCATGACCACACGTTCCCCCTGGGGAGAAGGTCAGGACGACCGCTCGCCCGATACTCCTCCACGCCAGCCGCCAAACAGCAAGCGCCCTCTCGACGACCTGCCACGGCAAGCGAGAGCTTCACGCGGGCCAGCGCCAGGTGGATTCGCGCCGCCACGCCTGCAGCCACAGCCGCCACCTGCCAATGGCGCCGCTCCGATGCGCCCCAATATCGAAGACCTGCCGACACAGCACATGCCAGCCCGTGCGGATGATGCTCCAGCGCGAACTCAAGCTCCTGACATCGAAGATTTGCCGACGCGCCGGATGTCCGCCGCGCCTGCTCCCTCTGTGTCTGAGATCGAGACGCAGTACCTGCCTGGACCAGCGCGCGCGACTAGGCCACCTGTCGCCAGCCCGCGCCCCACACGCCCGCCATTGTCTGCGCCGCCAACGCGAAGTAGACGCCCGCGTCCTCGTTGGCTGACGAGCCTGTTCCTGGCGCTCGCGCTGATCCTCATCGGCGTACGCGCGGGGTTCGCCAGCACCGCGCTCATCCTGCCGGGCGGCGAGATACCAGGCTGGAGCAAACTGCCTCCCACGGTCTGCAAGATCTGCATCCCAACCGTGGCGGGACAGAAGCCGCTGACGCAGACCGAATACGCCGAACTCCTGACACGCAACATGTCGCTCGATGACAAGCTTGGCCAGCTCATGCTCGTCCAGTTCGTCGGGCATACCGCGCCACCTGACGTCATTCGCATGATCAATCAGCAGGGCGCGGGAGGCGTGCTCTTCTTCGGGCTGAACATTGACAACGCGGATCAGGTGAAGGCGCTGACCGCGCAGTTGCAGAGCGTCGCCAACATCCCGCTGCTCATCGCCGTCGATCAGGAAGGTGGCCCAGTCAACCGCTTCCAGAGCATTGTCGGCGCCCTACCCTCCGCCAGCAGCCTGACCTCGCCTGACCAGGCGCGCGCGCGTGGCGCGGATGACGCGCGCTATCTACACGATTTCGGCTTCAATCTGAATCTGGCGCCTGTAGTCGATGTGGGTGTCTCCAACCCTGAACTCGCCGGGCGCACCTTTGGCAGCGATCCATCGCGTGTCGCCACCTATGCGGGCGCGTATCTCGATGGATTGCAGCAGAGCAACCAGGTCACCGCGACGCTGAAACACTTCCCCGGCCTCGGCGCGACCTTCACCGATCCGCACATTGGTCTGCCGACGCTGAACCGGTCGCGCGACGACTGGGAGCGCATTGACCTCGAACCCTACCGCGAGCTACTCGCCCAACACGATGTGCGCGCGATCATGGTCTCGCACGAGATGATTCCCTCCGTCGATAAAGACTATCCCAGTTCACTCTCGCCCGCGACAGTTACAGGCGTGTTGCGCGACGAGCTTGGCTTCCAGGGCGTCATCGTCACCGACAGCCTCTACATGGGCGCGCTCAACGCCCATTGGTCTGTGCCGCAGGCCGCCGTCCTCGCAGTGATCGCTGGATCTGATCTCATCATCGGGCCAGATGGACCGCAGACCGTGCAACTGACCAAGGACGCCTTTCATCAGGCGCTGGACTCCGGCAAGCTGACGCAGGCGCGGATCGATCAGTCCGTGCAGCGGGTGCTGCTGATGAAGATCAAGATGGGCGTGATTCCCATGCCGGCGTCAAGTCAGGGAACAGCGACCCCCACGAGCGCCACATCGACGCCGCTCATCCGGCCAAGCGTGACAGCTACCCCTTAGCCCGATCTCATGCCTCCCGCGCGACGACTTCCAGAATCTCCGGCGCGCGTTTGAGCATGCTCGGCGCGATCAGCCAGGTGGCCAGTTGATGCAGCGCCGCGGCGTAGAGAACGCTCGCAACCAGCGTCAGCGGCAGCAACTCACTATGACTCAGGAGTAGCGGCAGCGCGACGGCGGCGGCGACTGGGGCCAGCAGTATCCAGACGATGGTGAGCGCGATGCCCGATAAGATCGCGCGCAGACAGCCATTCTCACCGGAGATACGGTTCTCGCCGGTCCGCATCTGCCGGACACGCGAAGGCAGCAGAATCGAGGTGATATTCCCGCAGCCCATCGTCACCAGCATGCCCGCGATACCGACGGTGAACGCAACGGGCGCATCCTCCCACTTGCCGGAAAGCGCCGCCAGACCTAGCGTCGAGACCAGCAGCGCGAGGGTCGCCACAAAGGCCACCGCGAGATTCTTGCCCAGGAGGACGTAGAGCGGGCGCACCGGGAAAAGAAAGAGCGTCTGCGCCGCCTGCCGCTCCAACCCAAAGGCGTTCAGCGAGAGGTTGAGCGAGAGGAAGATCGCGGGAAGTGGCGCGACGTAGACGAGGTACGAGCCGAGGAACCCATTGCTGGAGCGGAACGCCTCTGGTCCAGCGGTCAGGCGCGGCAGGAAGATGAAGACGAGGATCAGCAGCGAGCTGAGTATCATCGCCTTGAGTTGCGGGTCACGCCAGAAGTAGCGCAGATCTTTCCCAGCGACGGCTCGCACTGGCGGGGGGATCAGGGTACGACGCGCGCGCATAGGTCTCGCGGCAGGTATCGGCGCAGCAACTTGCGTAGTGACGGCGCGTCTGCCGCCACGCGCGGCGCCACCTGCTTCGGCGGTCGTGATGCCACGATCGAGGACGACGGCCCAGAGCGCGACGACCAGTGGAATGAGCGCCACCAGCGCTACCAGCCAGAGCGCCGCCTCGCCATACGCGCCTTCGTTCGCGCGCACGATCGCCTGCGCAGCCATGCCCGGCGGAGTCCAGCGCAGATAGCCGACGACCGGCAGGTTGATCAGCCCCGAGAGGTCACTATCGCGCAAAAGGTAGCTGATGATCTGGCTGGAGAACGAGCACGCCGCGCCAAAGAAGGCGAAGAGAATGATCGAGAGGTCGCGGTAGCGGCGGCTGCGTAACAGTCCCATCAGCGTGGCGAGGACGAGCTGGCTCAGGCTGACGATATGGATGTAGGCGAAGGCGAGCGCGGCGAATGTGAAAGCGATGGCGATGGGATTCGCGCTCCAGCCAATCAGGATGGCGACGAAGAGGCCGACGATGAAGAGCGTGCTGACGTCCATCAGCGTTACCAGGACGAGCGCCACCATCTGTTCGGCGCGTGTCACGGGATAGGTCTGGAGCCGCGTGACGTCTAGCCCTTCGTTCAGGGTATATTGCAGCAGCGGCAGGATCGCCCACAGGATGTAGAGGCCAAAGAGCACGACGAAGAGCAATTCAACCGCATAGTCGTGGTCGAGCCACGTGTAGGCAAACCAGCTTGAGACGCCAACCGCAACGGCGAGCGGCATGAGAAACACGCAGCAGCACGACAAGACCCACCGTCTGCTGCCAGCTGCGCGTGTAGCCGCGCAGACGCAGCTTCGCGCTGAGCCAGAACAGCGCGCGCACCTGCGCCGGACGAATGAGCCAGCGGCTCTGCGTTTGCACCGCGGATCAGGGGTTTGGGTGGCAGGGACCGAGGCTATTCGAGCCACTCGAGCGCTCCCTCATGCTTGTCCGCGCCGATGAGGTTGAGGAAGACATCCTCCAGGCGTGGAGCTGAGCCTCACCTGCGCGTGCGCGCAACTCGTCCAGCGTCCCCTCGGCGATGAGCGTGCCCTGCGAGATGATGCCGATGCGCGTGCAGAGCCGCTCTACAACCTCCATGATGTGCGAGCTGAAGAAGATCGTCGTCCCGGTCCGTGTGAGATCACGCAAGATGTCGCGGATGACGCGCGAACTGACCGGATCGATGCCCTCGAATGGCTCGTCGAGGAAGAGCACCTGTGGCCGGTGGATCAGCGCGGCGGCCAGCGCGACCTTCTTGCGCATGCCGACGGAGTAGTCCACGATGAGCTTATTCGCGTCCTGCTCCAGGCCGAGCGTCTTGCAGCAGCGCGGCGGCGCGGCGCTTTGACTCGTCACGCGGCAGGCTGTAGAGCCGTCCGGCGAACTCGATCAACTCGCGGCCGGTAAGCCGCTCGTAGAGGTTCAGTTGCTCTGGTAGGACTCCCATCAGGGCCTTGGCCTCCAGCGGGCGCTTCCAGACCTCGACGCCGCCGATGTAGGCGGCGCCAGCGCTGGGCCGCAGTTGCCCGACGAGCATTTTGATCGTCGTGGACTTGCCTGCGCCGTTTGGCCCCAGGAAGCCAAAGAACTCACCGCGCCGCACAGCGAGGTTCAGGCCATTCACCGCGACTTTCTGTCCGAAGGCGCGCGTCAGGCCATACATGGCGACCGCGGCGTCGGCTGGCGGTATAAACGTTTGTGGCGGTTGCGGAAACTGGTTTGGGACGGCGGCTGGTTGGGTCGTCGGCTGTGACATAGTGCAGTCGTGTCCTCACTGGGCGTCAATCGCGCCTCTCGCGCCAGCAGGTTTTTGCGCTGGCGCTACTAGAGATACGACGCGGCCAGTGGGATTGTAGCATAGCTGGAGCATAGCGACTCAGCAGCCCGCTGCGTTGCGATGGCGTCTGGTGTGTGCTACACTGGCCTGGTCGCGTGGATGTACTTCGGCGCGGTCGCCCCTAGCCCCCATAGCTCAGCGGATAGAGCACCGGCCTCCGGAGCCGGGTGCGGGCGTTCGAGTCGCCCTGGGGGCACCCTCCATCTTTAGTGTACTGACTTGTGTTCTTTTGGTCATATTTGACATATGTTGCGTCCGTATGATGTACTTAGCTTGCTTAGAATAACGTGGCGGTAACTTCCAACTCAGTGTATGCGCTGGAACGCACGTAGAGCGGACCTCGGCACATGTCGCAGCAATCGCAGCTGATGATCTTTCACATCTATACCTCAGAGACGGGGAAGAATGCGCTCCATGCTGCGCGCGAAATGAAGGACGCGCGATATTCTGTCGATATTAGTGAAGAGTCTCTCACTCCGCTGCCGCGATGGGCATCGGGATCGACTTGCTGATCAATATTACTGGCAATGCTGTGGGTGGTGTTATTGCGACACTCGTGGCGCATTACCTCATTTCAGTTATTCAACAACTGCTAAGGAATCATAATGCGGTCGGCTTTATCGGCCCTGGTGGTGTGTTGTTTTGGGCATCTGTGCAGGAACATGAGGCGACTTGGATTCAGCGTTTGATTGCTTGGGCTGGACAATCGCTGCGCTCTGGCGGCTCATCGATGAGAAGGTCTGGATCCCGGTTGAAGAATCGGTGATCTCTGAACATCCTGTTCTCCACTCTCTCTGGCGCGCAGAGCAGGCACAACATGAGCCAATGGGAACTGTGATGCTGTAGTTGGAGTAGGTTACTCATCCAGTCGAGGAAACTCCTCGGCGAAGGCCTGCATGCGCTTCTCGACAGGAATCAGCGGGCGGTGCAGGATGGCAGGCGCGGTGATGTTGAGGCTCAGCACATTGCTGTTCGCCTCGCGCAACACCTCACGATAGCTCACCTCAGCGTTGTCGCGCACGAGGTTGTACGCCCGGCGGTCGCTCGCGCTGGGAATGCGCCCACCGCCCAGCAGCGCGTTGCGGCGACGGCGCAGGGTGGCAAGAATCTCCTCGGCGCGCGCGATCTCGGCGTCGATCTGCTTGCCACGCTCGATCTCCGGCGGAGCCATGTCGTTATTTTTCAGCAGGTGATACGCCAGCGCCTTGTCACCAGAGTAGACATCGTCCTGTAGGCGCAATGGTTTTCCCTTCCCCGGCAGGTTATCGAACTCGCCGTTCTCGCGCGCCTCGCCCAGAATCTCCTCGACCAGATCGCGCCAGACACGCCGACCTCGGCCTGCCTGGCGCGCTGGGCTTCCTGCTGCCCGCCATCTTTCCGCTGCTCGTCCGCCATAGCTGCGCCGCCTTCCATCCACCAACGTGTCTTTATAGATCATAGAAGCAGTGTTCGGCGCAAGACATCAGGTAAACGCCCTACTGACAAAGGACCGCACGCAAATGCTCAGCTACGTAGCGCCTCAGCCAGGAAGTCCAGCATGATCTGGTTGAACTCGGCAGGCTGCTCCATGTTGGGAACGTGCGCCAGCCCCTCCATCACCACTTTGCGCGCGCCGGGAATCTGGCTGGCCAGGATATCCGCCGTCCGCACAATGAGCGGCTGGTCGTCCGAACCGACGATGACTAGCGTCGGGACACGTGGCCTCGCCGAGGCGTCCGAAAGCAGGCGGCTCCAGTGACTGTGACTGGCCCTGCTGGTGTTCCGCGTCGCGGGTAAACGAGGCAAGATTCATCTCGCGCACCAACGCGCGCACCGCCGGGTCCACCTGGTCGGGCGTCCGGCGCACGCCATCCACCCACATACGCAGCTCGATCTCGTTTGCGCCGTCGAGGTCGCCCTTGCCTGCTAGCTCATCCACCTGCTCCCAGAGCCGCTTCATCTCATTACCAGGCTCTAGCGTATTGCCACTCACTCCCTGCGCCGACGAGCACGAGCGCGCGCGCAACGTCTGGATGCTCAAGGACGCAGTCCAGCGTTGCGCTCCCGCCCATCGAGCAGCCGATCAGGATGGCTGGCTCCATCTCGAAGTGACGGATGAGGGCGTAAAGATCGTCGCGCAGGGCGAATGGACCCGGCGGCATCGAGGATTTGCCCATGCCGCGATGGTCGTAGCGCAAAACGTGATAACGCTCGGCGAACACGTCGAACTGCGAATCCCACATGCGCCGGTCGGCAATGCCTGCATGGACGAAGACAACTGGCTGCCCTGCGCCCGCGATCTCGTAATAAATCTGCGCGTCGTTGATTTCACGATTCCTGTCTCGGTACTGCGCTCATGGCTTCTCCCTCTCGCGCTTGCAATCACCCGCAATACTATTCCTATTATTCCACGCCGGCCAGCCTATCTACGGTAAGAAATCTCTCCAACCTTGCCGCTATCTCATTCCCAAACGCCACCCTGTGTCGCACGGCGAAACTGAAGCATTTCACAGCGACTTGCCAGCGTCTGGCATAATAGCATCGGGCTGATTCCCAGCGCCAAGGATGGGCGGAACGCGAGAGGATGCGATAGATGAGACTCAGACCAGGGCAACTGGCGCCAATCTTCAGCGTGGTCGATCTATATGGGCGGCGCATCTCGCTGTTGGACTATGCGAATGTGCGCGTCCTGATCTCGTTCTTTCGCGCCGCTGTCTGCCCGCTCTGCAATCTGCGTCTCGCGCAGCTCATTCAGCGCTATTCCATCTATCAGCAGCAAGGTCTCTACGCCATTGCCTTCTTCGATTCGGGTCCAGAATACGGACATCATTACCTGGACCGCCAGCAGGCGCCCTTCCCCCTCATCGCCGGGCTGGGGAGCGATATCTATGACCAGTATGGCTTGGAATCATCCTTTTGGAGCGCCGTCTATGCGCGATTGACGCGTTGGTCGCAGTATCGCGGGGCCGCGCGTCTGGGTGTGGGTGGCAACGCCTTCCAGAATGTCTACCAGATGGATGGTCGCTTTGGCCGTCTCCCAGCCGATGTGTTGCTCGATCCCGGCTTGATCGTGCGCCGCGCCTATTATGCACGCGACCCTGGCGACTTCATGCTCTTCTCCGAGGTTGACGGCTTCCTGGCGTCACCGGTTCGCATGTACTGATTGGGCTGTGGCGCTTTGGGCTGTTTCGTAGTGGTTGAGGAATTCACAGGATGACGACTCGATGGGCGTCGTTACGTGTGGTTGCGCTCGCGGCGGCGATGCTCGCGCTTTTGGCCGCATGTGGTAGCGGAACACAGGGCGCGACAGGCGCGCCGACAAGCACACCAGCTTCCGCGCAACCAACCGCGACGAATGAGACTGTCGCGCCATCACACAACAGCGCGTCCTACAAGGACCCCACAGCGCTTGTCGCTGGCGATCTGCGCATCTCGCCGACCGCGCTCGCCGATGACCGTCCGATCCTCCAAGCGCCCGATAGCGCGCCGCTCAAGGCACTCGCGCTGCCGGTCAAAGGCGCGAATGGTCAGACGCCACAGGAGATTCCTGGCTGGTTTGCCCCGGCCGAGGATTCGCCACCGGACCTACTCATCACCATTTGCAACACCTCGACCACCAAGTCGCATACGATCGAGAGCGTCAGCGTCAAGTTCACTGCCTTCACGCCACACAGCGGCAGCCTGAACATCTGGAATCCCTGCGACGGGACCTACGCTCGCCCGGCCGGAGTCGTGCCGCTGGAATGCGGCGAGCGCCCCGCCATCTGGGATGAGACGGTGCGTGCGAGCTTCGCGGCAAACGCGCGGGTCGGCGCGATCGTACCGGCCGCACTCGATAGCAGCGCCTTTGTGGGCGACCTTGGCCCTCTGCCCGTGAAGCTGCCGCCGGGGGGCAACATGCAGATCGGGATATTCGTGAAGGCGCCCACCAACGCTGGCGTCTACACCATCGCCGCCGGAGTAACGGCTGAGGGCGCCGCCCTGCCGTTCACCGTTGGGCAGAACATGCTGCTCTCGCCAATTGGACATCACTGGACCGGGAAAGCGTGCCTCTCGCCCGCGATGCAGGCGGGAATCCCGGCGAATCCACCCGCCGAGACGTACTATATCTGCCCCGAAAACTGAGCCGCGCGCATCCTTGCTGCTTGTTCGCGGCTATTCCTTCGCGGCGGCCTCGGCCTGACGGCGCATATGCAGCTCGTGCAGGCCCTTCTTGAGCGTGCCCAGCCCGACCGTCGCGCAGGTGGGCCGCGCCATCACGACCTCGCGCCCAAGGTCGTCGATCAGCGTCTCGTAGCTGAGGTCCTCGACCTCGTCGAGCGTCATGCCCTTCACCATCTCGGTAACATATGAGGCGGCGGCCATGCTGATCGTGCAGCCCTCACCCTCGAAGGTCACGTCCTCCACATGACCATCGGGGCTGACCTTCGCGTACATCTCGACGCGATCCGCGCAGCCAGGATTTCCGCCGGTCAGATGCACGTCGGCGTCTTCCAGTGCGCCACGATTGCGCGGATTCTGATAATAGTCGAGCAAAAACTCAATGGCTTCCTGCCGGCTCATGGACATTGGCCATCACTCGCTTCCCATGGAATAAGTGTCATGCGCTGGGTGGAGCGCATGCCAGTATGACCGCGCTCCACCCACGATTACAGTATACGCCAGAGTGGACAACGCTGCGGAGAGCCACGACGACGCTTATGCGCCTGGCTCCTCGCCCTTTGCGATGGGCGCACCGACGAGGTTGCCCCACTCGGTCCACGAGCCGTCGTAGTTGCGCACGTTGGGGTAGCCGAGCAACTGCGTCAGCACAAACCAGGTGTGCGCGCTGACCGCTCGCCGATGCGGCAGTAGGCGATCACGTCCTTGCCCTCGCTGATGCCCTTGCCGCCGTAGATCGCGCGTAGCTCCTCGGCCGACTTGAACGTGCCGTTGTCCGGGTTCGCCGCAGTGGCCCAGGGGATGCTCTTCGCGCCGGGGATGTGGCCGCCGCGCTGCGCGCCCTCCTGCGGGTAGTTGACCATGTGGGTCAGCTTGCCGGTGTACTCGTCAGGCGAGCGCACGTCCACGAGCGCCGCCTCGCCCGCCTGCACGCGCGGCAGCAGCGCCTCCACCTGCGGACGGAACGCGCGGAATGCCAGGTTCGGCTCCTGTGCGGTGTAGGTCGTCGGCGGCGGAGTGGGAACGTCCTGCGTGTACGGGCGGTTCTCCTGCTCCCACTTCGTGCGCCCGCCGTTCATCAGGCGCGGTCGTGTGGCCATAGAGACGGAAGAGCCAGAAGCTATAGGCGGCGTACCAGTTGTTCTTGTCGCCGTAGAAGATCGACGGTCGTGTCTGGCGTAATGCCGTAGCGGCTCATCAGCGCCTCGAACGCCGCCTTGTCGACGAAGTCGCGGCGGACGCTGTCCTGCACGTCGGTATGCCAGTCGAGCTTCACCGCGTTCTGGATGTGCCCCACATCGTAGAGCAGTGGATCTTCATCCGCCTCGACGATACGCACCTGCGGATCATTCAGATGCTGCGCCACCCACTCCGTTTCGACTAGCGCCTCGGGATGCGCATAGCCGGTCGTTTTCGTCACTGTCTCCGCGCTCGTCATGCCAATGACTCCTTTCGGGAATCCGATCAGGAAACACACCAGGAAACATACAGAGCCAGGCTCGCTTCCAACAGGGTAGTATAGTCGCGGAAATGAATTCCGAGCAAGGGGGTCGGGATTCACTCGATTGCGGGAAACGCGGGGCGATCTGGCTCGTCGAGGGTGCGTAGCGCCGGGACCGCGCAGCCGCTCGGCCAGCCCCGTGTTGCGCCGCTTGAGCGCGTCATGCTGGACGGCGCGGCGCAGCGCCCCCGGGTCGCCGACGATCACGCAGAGGCGGCGCGCGCGGGTGATCGCCGTGTAGAGCAGATTGCGTTGCAGCATGAGGTAGTGCTGGCGGACCAGTGGCAGAACGACGCAGGCGATACTCGCTGCCCTGCGCGCGATGGATGCTGCACGCATAGGCCAGCGTCAGTTCGTCCAACTCGTGCGGCTCGTAGACCACCGGCGCGGCCTCGGGATCATCGGAGAAGCGCACCGCGACCTGCCGGCTCTCGGCGTCAATCCAAGCGACGCGCCCCAGGTCGCCGTTGAAGACGCCACCCGCGCCCTTGTCGTAGTTGTTGCGCGCCTGCATCACGCGGTCGCCTGCGCGAAAGATGCGCGAGCCGGAGGCGACCGACGGCCCGCCATCCGCGTTGAGCCGTGCCTGCAACGCCTCGTTGAGCGCATCCACCCCCGCCGCGCCGCGATAGATCGGCGTGAGCACCTGAATGTCGCGCAACGGATCGAAGCCGTAGCGCGCGGGCAGCCGCCGGGCGACGAGATCCACGATCAAGCGTTGCGCGCCGAGTGGGTCCTCCTGGCGCAGGAAAAAGAAGTCGCCCGTCGGGATCGCCATTGAGTGCGGGCATCTCGCCGGCGTTGACGCTGTGCGCCGCGACGATCATCGCGCTCTCGCGTGCCTGGCGAAATAGCTCGGTCAGGTGCGTCGCGGGCACGACGCTCGCTGGCTCAAGATGTCGCGAGGACGCTGCCGGGTCCAACCGAGGGCAACTGGTCCGCATCGCCCACGAGCAGCAGGCTCGCATCCACGGCCACCGCGCGCACGAGCCGGTACGCCAGCAAGATATCGAGCATCGAGACCTCGTCCACGATGACGAACTGATAGCGGCAAGGGACGATGCTCGTTGTAGCCGAAGTCGTTGTTCGACGGGATGAACTCCAAGAGGCGGTGGAGGGTGCTGGCCGGGCGGCCCGTCGCCTCGGTCATACGCTTGGCCGCGCGTCCGGTCGGCGCCGCCAGGCAGTAGCGGACGTTGTTGGCCTCCAGCACGTTGAGCAGCGCGCGCAGCGCCGTCGTCTTGCCGACGCCCGGCCCGCCGGTGAGGACCGAGACCTTGGCGGTATACGCCTGGCGCACCGCTTCGCGCTGGCTCTCGGCGAGCGTGAATGCCCTGCTCGCGCTCCAGCTCGGCGAAGCTCGCCTCCCATCGCCTCGTCGCGCACCGCTGGGAGCTGGCTCGGCGCCTTGAGGATCAGCCGCAGCCGCCGCGCGGTCCCGTTCTCGGCGTAGAAGAATGGCGCGAGGTAGACGCGCTCCTCCTCGACGAAGACCTCTTTCTCGCGCCGCAACGCCTCCAGCGCCGGGTCCAGCGCCTCGACCGGCGTCTCCAGCAGCGCCGCCGCGCGCGTCAGCAACTCCTCGCGCGGCAGGTAGCAATGCCCATCCTCGCTGGCGGCCTCAGAGAGCGCATGCTTGATGCCAGTCATCAGGCGGGGCAGAGCGTCGCGCGGCAGCCCCAGCTTGACGGCGAGCGTGTCGGCGGTGCGAAAGCCGACTCCATAGATGTCGCGTTCGAGCGTGTAGGGGTTCTCGCGGATGGTGACGAGCGAGTCTTTGCCGTACTGGCGGTAAATCTTGACAGCCAGCCCTGGCGAGACCTCATGGCTCTGCAAAAAGAGCATCAGGTCGCGGATCTCGCGCTGCTCGGCCCACCCGGCGATGATACGGTTGCGCATGCTCGCGCCCACACCTTGCGCCTCGGTCAGCCGCTCCGGCTCCAGCTCGATGACCGCCAGCGTCTGCTCACCAAAGCGATTGACGATGCGCTCGGCGGTCTTCGGCCCCAGTCCCTTGATGACGCCCGATCCCAGGTACTTCTTCAGTCCCTCTGGCGTCACCGGCGCATGCGGCGTGCAGGTGGCGACGCGCAGATGCCGCCCGTGCTGCGGATGCGCCTCCCACTCGCCTTCGACCTCGACCATCTCGCCGACGCGTACCCCTGGCAGCGCGCCGACCAGCGTCACCAGCTCGCTGCGAAAGAGCCGCCCGTCATCGTTTGGGCGCAGCCGCGCGACGGTGTAGTGCGTCTCTTCGTTGCGAAAGACGATGCGCTCGATGACGCCGAAGAGTCTGACCATCGCACATCACCACCACAAGTGAACCCGTGACACGTCGCGCCCTCTATCGTACACAACATCGTACACAACATCGCTGGACATGTGTTCGTATTTCACCTGGAGACGCTACCCTGCCCAGCGCTTCTTTATGGGCGGACGATTGGTGGAAGCGCGCCATCCAACAAGGCCATACGTCCTGAAAGAAGAGGACGTTGAGGCGCTGGAACGCGCCAGGCATGGTATCGGACATGGTATAACGAGCAGATAGCAGCGGTCGCCGACGCCGAAGGAGCCGTCAGTGGGACTATTCGATGACTTGTCCGAGTTTGTCAGCCGTCAGGCGCGCAGGCTCTTTCGCTTCTCCACGCTCGCCAGCATCCCCTCCACCATCGCGCTGACGCGCCGCTTCATGAACTCGGTGAACTGGAAGCAGGCGCAATCGGACATCGAGGGCGAGCTACATCGCAAGGTGGCGATCCTGGGGCTGGCGAACTCCGGCAAGTCCACACTCTTCAATACCCTGCGTGGCTACTACGCCTCCACCGTCTCGGCGACCGCCGGCACGACAACCACGACGGTCGAGGGCGATCTCGGTCCCTTCGCGCTGGTGGATACGCCGGGACACCTGCCCGATATCCAGGCGCAGGCCGCCGCCGAGGCGCCCATCGTGCTCTACCTGCTCGACGCCTCCGCCGGGCTACGCGCACAGGACCTCGCCACCATCTCGAATCTGCGCGACGACGGTAAGACGCTGATCGTGGCGCTCAACAAGGCTGACCTGCTGACCAATCCCGACGACGACGCGGCGAAAGCGGCCTCGCGGCTCGGCGTCCGTGATGTGATCCCGATCTCGGCGCGCGACGGCGATAACGTCGCCGATGAGCTGATTCCCGCGCTGATCGAGGCCAGCCCAGAAGCTGCGATGATCTTGGGTCGGCAACTGCCCAAGTTCCGGCGTGAGGCGGCCACCAAGCTGGTGCGCACGGCAGCGCTGGTCGGCCTGGCGGCAGGGCTTGAGCCGATCCCGCTGATTGATATCCCTATCCTGCTTGGCAACCAGATTCGCATGGTCCTGCGCGTCGCCGCGATCTACGGCGAGCCCCTCAGCGCGCGCCACCTGCGCGAGTTGGTCCCGACGGTCATCGGCGGACTGCTCTTCCGCTACCTCGCCGAGGAAACCGCCAAGCTCGTGCCGTTCGGCGGCGATCTGGTGGCGGGAGCCATCGCGGCGGCAGGCACATGGTCGCTCGGCATGGTCGCCATCGAATACTTCGAGAGCGGCAAGAAGCTCAGCGGCGACCAGTTACGCGATATGTTCGACCGCTTTTACCAGAAATACCGCGCGCAAAATCCTGCGCCAACGCACGAAGAACCAGCAACCCGTCGTCGCCACTGCCACCCAACGCCATCGTGATCGATCAGGACCCACCCTCGGCCAGCGCCCGCTAGTCAACAGGCCGCCAATATCCTCACCTAGCTCGACGTTCCCTCGCGCGCCACCGCCTGGGCGGTTCAGCGCGGACTTGTCTGATCACACGAGTCTACATTTCGCTACGAAAACCTTCACTGAAAGGGTTTATTGCTTGTGGCGACGACTGGCGTGAAGAGAACGCGCCCTGCACCAGTTGAGGCGAGAATTCGCCACTGACTTGTCCTGTCGCCGCATAGCGATAGATCGTCGCGCGATAAATACCGCCTAACGTGCTGCCAATCACGGCCAGGATCAACAGCGCCGCCACGGTCAGCACGACGGCGACCACGATGAGCGCCAGGACGCCAAGCGCCGCCGAGGCGATGATTAGCCCAACTCCTGCGAGCAACGTCAGGAAGGTTGCCAGGCCAAAGACCAGGCTAATGCCCGCGTTGCCGATGAGTTGCTCACCCCACGTCCGTTTCAGCAGCGCCACGCTCCGCTTGATCGCCTCAAGAGGACCGACGTTCTCGATCACCAGCACCGGAATGACCAGAAATGTGGCGATATTCCAGGCAGCGCCCAGCAAACCCACGCCGAGTTGCCCAATTATTGCGAACGCGCCGTTGCCCTGCCGCGCTTGGTCACGCAACCAGCGCAAAAGCATGCCGACCGTCGCCGCGATCGCCGCATAGCCCAGGATGCCGCCGAGATGAGCCAGCGCGATCCGGAAGCCGTCGCTCACCGTCGCCGACTGGCCATCCAGTTTGCGCAACACCGCTCCGACCAGTGCCGCGTTGGCGAAGATGATGACGAAGTACATGACAAAGTAAAACACGAAGGCCACGATAGCGCTCAGTACTCGCGCGCCCTGCTCTCCGGCCAGCGCCTGATCCAGGAGACCGGCGAGGACCATCGGCGCCAGGAAGACAATCGTGACAAGCGCGCAAGCAAGGCCTGAAAGGATCGGGAAGATCGCGAGTCGCTTGTCCGAGCGCAGCACGTTCCAACTCTCTTTTACCAGTTCCCAACTGGCGGCAAACCGGCCAGATCTGAGCATGATCTCCTCCTCGCATTCCTACCATACTGCCGCAGCAATACCTTATCATGTGTCTGGCGCACGCGATCGTCGGACTGAGAGAGCGGCTGAGGCATAAGGTGCGGCAGACGCCTCGTGGCTCAAACAGCTTACAGCGCATACCGCTCCGCTCTATGATCACGACCGCCTGAGCGTACAGCTATCGGTTGATGGCGAGCAAATAAATAGGACGCTCACCTGACATCTCGCAGGTGGGCGTCCTGTCGTTGTCTCCTATGTTATGCCGCGGCTGGTTCGCAGCTGCGAGCGCGCAGATCGACGAGCAGCGCATCGATGGCGACCCAGGCGGTTCGCTCGCGGCGCGGGCAGAGCTGTGCGGCGGCTGGAGGAGTCGGCGGGAAGTCGTCGTCGCGCTCACGGCGCTGGAGCCAGGCGCGAGCAGCCTCGGCCCAGACCTCGCTCTCGCTCTTGCTGGACAGGCGCGCCTCGAGTGACATCCGCCGCACGAGGTCTGCCGGAATGCGCACGTGCGCAGGCTCAACAGGAATTGAAACGAGGATCGACTCCGCTACGACTGGCTCATATGTCGCTGAAGTCCAGCGCCATGTTGGCCCTGCGCTGGCCGACGACATGCCAGGCGCCGCAGCGGCTGACGATACAGAAACGGGACGCACCGGCAGCGAGACCGGCCAGGCGCCAGAAGCCTCGGCGCTGGCCTCTGGAAGCAGGGGGATGGGGGGAAGCCAGGTCATCGGGGGACTCCTTGTGCTGTATGGAGCGGTGCAATTAGAACATTTGTTCTATTATTGTATCCGGCAAAAGACGCGCTGTCTAGTCAAGCAGGACCAGCGAATTTCGCCGAACATGGCAGACGGATGGCGCTAGGCCCAGCCAGGCCCAATACAGCGGCGAAGCGCCTCGATACGTGTCTAGCGCGGCGCCGCTAGTACATGATGATCGGCGTACGCAGCGGGATCCAGCTGTAGACCCAGGACATCTGCGCCTCAGAGAAGTTGATGCAGCCGTGCGAGCCGCCATTGAAGGCTGCTGGATCGTAGTGTGGATACTCGGTGCCAGGGCCAAACTTGTTGCGCCACCAGGCGTCGTGTAGGAAGTACCCATTCCAGTCGTACGCCACCGCAAAATTGATTGGAGTCGGCGCGTAATAGTCCGGCGAGCCTTCGGGAAAGGGCGAATTGAAGATCGTCGGCGAGACCTTGGCCAGCGCGGTGTGATAGCCCGGAATCGAGGTGTGGCCGGGTCGCCCCGTCGTCACGTACATCCAGTTGACCAGCGAGCCGTTCTCATAGAAGCGCGCGGTCTGCTCGCGGAAGTTGACGATGACGACCTTGCCCTGCATGACGTTGTAGTATTGCATCAGCGTCAGGTCGGCCTGGTGCGGCTGATTGTGAGGCGTCTTGTCGTCGTAGTTGTCCGACATCGCGCGCAGGTTCGCCGTCAGGCCCAGCACGCCGCCATCAGCAGCCTGGTATTGCTCGATGGTCCTCGCGCGAAGAACCGCTGGCTCGACGTTGCCGACGCCATTATCCTTGTCGGAGTATTCGTAGGCGATGGGATAGTTGGTCTTGTCATAGCTGTTGTATTCCGTGCGTTTGTTCACAGTAGCGACAAGCTGCTTGAGCGTCTGGAGGTCGTAGAGCGTCTTGGCCTTCACCAATGGGAAGGCGATGGCGTCGCTCTGCTTGTTGACGTTGTTGGCAAGGGTCAGATAGTCGGCAAGCTGATGCGCCTTGGCAAGCGCCGCCGCGTCGTCGTCGTGCTGCTTCTGGAACATGTCGGCGTTATCGGTGTCGCCATACTGGCGGAGCAGATCGATGCGCGCCTGGAACGCTTCCAGAAGACCCGACGCGATGTAGGGTTGCGCCGAGGCCTCCTCGGCGATCAACTGCGTGATCTGGCCGTCGATGGTACGGGTAAGTGCGTCGTAGCGGTCGGCAGACTGAGCGTTGCGAAATTGCTCGAGATCGCTGTCGTACTGGCTCTGCGCCAGGGTCGTGTCGGCGCCGCTCTTGGCGAGCGCATCCAGCACGGTCTTGTAGGCCTGGAGCTTCTCATAGGCCGGCCACATCGCGTTGAGCGCGGCGGTGTTGGCGGTGGCGATGGCGTCGATACGCGCATAGTCGCCGGGCGTCTTGGCCTGGTCGTAATCCTGGAGCGCCTGATCGAGCCGCGCCTGATACTGGTCGGCTTCGATGAAGCCGTCGGCGCGACGCTTGGCGAGGATCTGGGTGAAGGCGTCAAGGTCGGCCTGGGTCTGTTGCTTCAGCAGGTCGCCGCTGGACTGCTCGATGCCGATGAGCTGGTTATAGAGCAGCGTATAGTTGGCGGCGGCGTCCGAGTAGTTATAGAACAGACCACCCTCGCCAGACGAAACCTTCTGCTCTTGTGTGACGACTGGCTGGAGAAGCGAGTCAGGGATGCCAAGGTCGTTACGCGCGTGGGTCAACTCTTGATCGAGCTTCGCCTTGTTCTGTTGCGCCTGCTGCTGTGATGGCGTCGGCGCCACAGGCGCTCAAGACCATGCTCAAGAGCAGCGTCACCAGCAGCAATATCCACAGCCAGGGTCGCCTGCCTCCCGTCCGGCTCCTCATCTCGCTTCCCATCCCGCCCCACAACGTCCGACGCGGCTGCGCTCCCTGCTTCACCGACTGCTCTCCCTCACCACGGCCCTGACAGATAGGCGTAGAATTGACCTGACGAGTGACCCGCACAAAATAAGACGAACGTGCGGTGGCGCATGGACAAGGATACACCTTTCTGTTGCGCGCGACAACGAGCGCGCCATATTGGGGACGATCGGGGACGATCGGGGACGTTTGGGGAAAGCGGCATGGGTGATTCAGCCCCATCTGACCGGAGGAGACGAAGTATGCAGCCGTCGCAATCGCCGGTGACAATTCGGCCCGTGCGTGTTGAGGACACCGAGGCGATCTGGCGCATCACCCAGCAAGAGGGCGTGATCGAGACGATTCTTGCTCTGCCGAGCGACCGGTTAGAGCAACGGCGTGAGCGATTGGCATCGCTCGGCCCCGATGAGCACTGGTTCGTCGGGGAAGCTGACGACGCGGTGATCGGCCTGGCAGGGTTAACCGTAGGAACGGGGCGGCTGCGGCACAGCGGGCATGTCTTCCTCTTCGTGGCGCGCGAATACCACGGACAGGGCGTGGGAACGCGGCTGATGGACACGCTGCTGGATGTAGCGGATCGCTGGCTCTTGCTGCGACGAGTGGAATTAACAGTCGTCGCTGAGAACGAGCGCGCCTGGCGGCTTTACGAGCGGCTCGGCTTCGAGAAGGAAGGGTTGCGCAAGTTGAGCGTCATCTCACAGGGGGAGATCAAGGACGAATGGCTGATGGCGCGCTATCGCTAGCGCCGCTACGCCTGCACAGGCACGATCCGCCACGCCGCGACATCCAGCAGGCCGCGGTCGGTAATCTTGAGCTTCGGCACGACGCTAAGCGCGAGGAACGCGAGGAAGATGAAGGCTCCCGGTTGCTGTACACCCAAGTCACGCGCGCGCGCCTCCAGCCGCTCCTCGGCTTTTGCAACCTCTGTAGCAGGCAATGGTGAGATCAGGCCGCCGATTGGCAGCGCCAGCGATTCGACTACGCCGCCATCGCGTGTTACGACTAGCCCGCCCTGCATGCGTTCGACCTCACGCACGGCCAGCGCCATATCCTCGTCGTTCGTTCCCGCGACGACGATGTTGTGCGCGTCGTGCGCGACCGAAGAGGCCATCGCGCCTACGCGCAGTCCCAGCCCATGCAGCAGCCCGACGCCGACCTGCCCGTGTCCGTAGCGCTCGACGACCGCAATTTTCAGGATGTCGCGCTCAGGATCGGCGACCAGGTAGCCGTCGCGCGCCATCACATCCAGCGTCAGATCCTCGGTGACGATCTGGTCGGGAATCATGCCGATGACCCGCGCTGCGCCACTTACACCAGGCAGTCGCAATCGTTCGACGCCGAAGTTCGTTAGGCGGATTGTGTCGCTCACCGTTGCGGTCAAATCCCCTGGCAGCGCAGGCGCCGCAAAGAGCGGCTGGCCTTCTTCGGCGACGAGGACGCCACCGACGTAGACCTGACTGGGACGAAACTCGGCGAGGTTTGGGACGACGACGAGATCGGCGCGGTAACCTGGCGCGATGGCGCCACGGTCCGCGAAGCCAAAATACTGTGCCGGATAGAGGCTCGCCATCTTGATCGCGCGCACGGGGTCAAGTCCATCAGCGACAGCCAGCCGGATGATATGATCCAATTCGCCCAGCCGCAGCAGATCATGGCACGTCTTGTCGTCGGCGACGAAGCAGGCGCGCTCCGGGTGATGTTCCAGTATCACCGGCAGCAGGGCTTCCAGGTTGCGCATCGTGCCCTCGCGCGGGAAAAGCCACATCCCGAGGCGAATCTTCTCCAGCGCTTCGTCCGCCGCAACAGTCTCGTGGTCCGACTGCACGCCCGCCGCCACATAGCCACACAGATCCAGACCTATCAGCCCTGGAGCATGCCCATCCACCGCCATGCCGCGAGGCCTCGCGCCACCGGGCTGGCCGAGCGCGATCATGTCGAGCATCGTCTCGTCACCGTTGATGACAGCGGGATAGTTCATCACCTCGCCCACCGAGGCGATGCGCACATGCGTAGCGAGGTCGCGCAGGTCGTCCGCACGCAGGGTCGCGCCATTGCTCTCGAACTGGCTCGCCGGGACACAGGAGGGCAATGTGAAGAGGAGGTCTATGGGCACGTGCTCGGCGGCGGCAAGCATCCAGCGCAGGCCGTCCAGCCCGCGCACGTTGGCGATCTCGTGCGGGTCGCTGACGGACGTGGTCGTACCATGTGGCGCCACCGCGCGCGCGAACTCGCCAGGAGTCAGCAATGCGCTCTCAATATGGACATGCGCCTCGATCAATCCTGGCGCAAGATATTGCCCCTTGAGATCCACCTCGCGTGCGCCACCATAGGAGCCGGGCGAGCCGATGCCCGCGACGCGATCCTGATAGATCGCGACGTCGGCCTGCTGGATCTCGTTGGAGAAGACGTTGACCAGCCGCGCGTTGCGCAGCACGAGGTCCGCTGGAGTCTTGCCGCGCGCCATCTGAATCAACGCCCACCGCTCATCGCGCCATCGCCCGTCCATCTCCGAGGCTCCCTTCCAGCGACGCCAAACCAATCAGTCCGGCGAAATTGCATGGGAGTATGGACGACGCACGGGAGCGTGTCAAGCATGATCGCCAGCGCATGTCGGGGTGATACAATATCCGACGGCGCGAAGGAGAGCGCCATGCCAGAGAAAAGGAGTAGACCGATGGCGAGCGTGAGCGATCTGACGTACGACCTCTTGACCGTGTTGCAGAGCAAACTCGAGGCGTGCGCCGCCTATGACATGTACATGAAGGATGTGCAACAAGCTGGCGACAAGGAAGCCCAGAGCATACTCGCCTCGCTCAAGAGGGACGACGAGAAGCATATGGAGGTGTTAGTCAGCGAGATCGAGCGACGGGCGCGTGAGGGCAAGCTGCGCTAATTGGGCGACGCCCGTTCGCATGCGACATAACGAGCGCTAAAAGTTAGCCCGAATGTCCCTCTTGCGGGCCTTGATTTTCGCTTGTGTAGCGGCTATACTTGCTCCCATCTGAACGAACCGACGCGGGCAGCGTCGCTCACACAAATGGCCCCTGAAGATTGGGTATCGTTCCCCAATTAACAGGTCGTGAGTAGTTCCCCAACGTGCACATGTCAAGGGGAGCATGCCAAGACCGAGCGGGGGGAGAAGGGCGCTTCTCCTTCTGCAAGGCAACACCGCCCCGGCAGTGCAGTCATGCATCGCGGGGCGGTTGTTTTTGCCTGCTGCGCCGCTCACTGATTGATGGCGGCAGACAGCTTCAATAGCCGTAGCCTGCGGCCGCGTTCACTGTGATTGTGGCCTGCATGCTGGGGTGAATCGTGCAGGTGATCTGGTAGGTTCCGGCGTTCGCAAAGGTGATCGTCTTCTTGTCGCCTGCGCTCAGGCTCAGACCATCTTTAGTCGAGAATTCATTGGGCGCGCCTGTCGCAGCGCTGAATTGCCCGCTAGTTCCTGTCACCAGGTCATGGGTTCCGCCGGACGAGTCGTCAAAGGTCACGGACTGTCCGGCGGTGATGGTAATGCTCGTCGAGCCGGTAAAACTGCTTGCGCCCAGGCTGAGCGTGGAGCCTCCGCCACTCGAGCCGCCGCTTGATCCTGCGGCGCAGGCGGCGAGCGCGCCAGTGAGGAGCGCGAAGAAACTGGCGATCACAACAAATCTGCGCATGGCGTCCTTCATCTTTCGTGAGCCAGAGGCTTACACGTGCGCTCACGGACCAGACGCCTGCGGCCTGCCAGGTGGTAGTCGCGCGCACAGAAGGAAGTACGCCATGCCGTTACGAAACGAATACGATCAATGGGCAGCCCGCTATGGAGATGCTGTGCCGATGTCAGCCGCCGTTCAGCGCGCTCTCGTCGTCCTCATCCTCGTCGCCGAGCGGTACCACGACCCCTTCGTCATCGGCGCGGAAGCTATCGTCAAAGAAGCCGATCTCCGACCCGCGAAATGCGCTGACCACGAAGTCGTCGCGTGGGGTGTCCGCCGAAAGCACGAGATCGTCGTCAATGCGCTCGATCAGTTTGGCGATCTCGGCGCGATCCAGCTCCTGCTCGATCACGAGCGTGCAATGGACGGTCGTCGAGGTGAAATGCAGGTCCGCCGAGCCGACTCGCTGCTGACCACGCATGATGTGGTAGCCCTCAGAGCTAGGCGTGCGGAAATGACGATCGAAGCGAAGATCTTCCATAATCTCGTTGCGGGCGCGCGCCCGCCTCTCCCCTTCCTTGTGCTATGCGTATCATCTGCGCGCATGCAGTGTAGCACGCACAGAAGTCGTGTCGCCTCCCTGCGCTGCAGGCCGCGTCAGAAGGGGTGTGCGGAGCGCCAGTGAGGGTTCAGGCTCCGAGCAGATCGGGCTTTTCGAGCCGCTTGATCTGATCCAGCAGCCGCAACCGCGCATGGAAGAGCCGGCCGTCCACCGGCTTAACCACATAGTCGTCGGCGCCTGCCTGGAATCCCGCTACCTTATCGTTGATGCTGGCGCGATCGGTGAGCAGCATGATCGGCAGTTGTCTGAGCGATGGAGTCGCGCGTATCTCCTCACACAGACGCAGCCCGCTGCCATCAATCAGGTCCACCTCGCTCACCAGGAGGTCCGGCGGCTGTGTATGCAGCGCGGCCAGCGCCTCGCGCACACCCGAAGCGAATCGCACGACGCACTGCGCGCCAAGCGCCTCGCGGACACGCTCACGCGACACGGGATTCCCATCCACCACCAATACAGACAACGTCGCATCCTCACGCGTATCGTTGTTCGATCTCTCCACCACCACCTCGCACCACTTTCCCAGACAGCCCTGCGGCGCGCCCGTGGCTCTCAGTTGGCGTGACTTCAGCCAACTAGGATCACCTGCCGCTCTCCGCCAGATCCTGTATACGCCGCTCGCGCTCCTCCGGCGTGATCTGCAGCGCCCGTTCGAGCGCCGCGCAGAGCACGCTGACTTTGAATGGCTTGGCGACATACTCATCCACGCCAGACAGTGCGCCCGTCGTCTGATGCGCATCGTCGGTGAGCGCGCTCAGCACGATGATCGGCGTGTTCGCCGAGACGCTATGTCCGCGAATCGCGCGCACGAACTGGAAGCCATCCATCACCGGCATGCCGATATCAACGATGACACAGTCCGGCTGCGCATCGAAGTAGCTCTGCAACCCATCGGCGCCATTGACCGCCGTAACGACCTCGTAGCGGTCGAGCCGGCCAAGCGCGTGGCGGATCAGTTCCAGGATTGTCGGATCGTCATCGATGACAAGTACGCGCTTGACGTCAGGCGGTGTATCCATCGCCGTCGCACGCGCTACAGTCTGGCCGGACATGCTCCACCTCTTCCACCACCCATATGCGTCGCGTATGTGTCGCGCTCCCTCGCGCCAGAAGCCGCGCCACCATGCGCAGCAATTCTTCTACGCCTGTGAGGCGATTCTACCATAGACCGCCCAAACAGCAAACCGGCTTTCATGACATCCATTGCTCATCCATTGCTCATCCGTTGCGCGTCGCGGAATGAAGCGCGTGGCGACAGAAGATCGTCCGCGCGCATGTCGCCCATGGAAACCGCATGCGCATAATATGAAAGAGCGTTGACATCTCACTTATGTCAGGCGAACGAGCCGCTCGTCTGGTGACAACCCGCTACCGCCCAAAGGTACTGCCATTTTCTTGCCAGTATCGCAAGAAATGTCGGGCATAGGGGAGAAAGGATAAGGCAATGACAGATATCGCGCAAACGGCGCCCGCCAACGGCGCTGGTCGCCTGCGGACGCCAGCCGAGGCTGGCATAGACCCTGCCGAGCGCTACGCGCGCCAGACACTCTTCGCCGGCATTGGCCGCGCCGGGCAGGAGCGCATCAACGCTGGGCGCGCGCTGATCGTGGGCAGCGGCGCGCTTGGGACGGTGCTGGCGAACAATCTGGCGCGCGCTGGCGTCGGCTATCTCCGCATCGTGGATCGTGACTTTGTCGAGGGCAACAATCTGCAACGCCAGGTGCTCTTTGACGAGAGCGACGCGCTCGCCAGCATGCCGAAGGCCGAGGCGGCGGCGCGACAGTTGCGGCGCGTCAACAGCGCCATCGAGATTGATACGCGCACGCTCGATGTGAACACCGACAACATCGAGGAATTGCTTGATGGCGTTGACCTCGTGTTGGATGGCACGGACAACTTCGAGACGCGCTATCTGCTCAACGACGCCTCCCTGAAGCTGGGTAAGCCGTGGATCTACAGTGGTGTGATCGCGGCCTATGGGGTCACGATGACGATCCTGCCAGGCGATACGGCATGCCTGCGCTGTGTCTTCCCAGAGCGGCCACTTCCCGGCACGACGCCCACCTGCGACACCGCTGGCGTGCTGAATGGCATCGTCGGCGTCGTCGCGGGCATGGCCTCCACCGAGGCGCTCAAGTGGCTCGTCGGCAGTGATCGGCTCGTGCGCGGGCTGACCTGGATCGATCTGTGGGAGAACACCTTCGACCGCATCGAGCTGCCGCGCCAGCCCGATTGCCCCGCGTGCGGCCAGCGTCATTTCGAGTACCTGGACGCGCCCGCCGACGCGATGGGCGCGACGCTCTGTGGGCGCAATGCCGTCCAGGTGCGCCCCGCCGCGACAGAGAGCGCCACGCTCGATCTTGACGCGCTGGCCGAGCGACTGCGTCCCGTCGGCGAGGTGGCGACGAACGGCTTCCTGCTGCGCCTGCGCGTGGATGGCTACGAGGTGACGCTCTTCCCCGACGCGCGCGCCATCATCAAAGGCACAGACGATCCCGCTGTCGCGCGCACTGTCTACGCGCGCTACGTCGGCGCATAGGTTTCCATGCCCTAGCGTGATACGATGTCCCGGCGAACGCAGGTCGATACGCGCCGATCACACGCCTTCCGAAAGGAGCCGGCATGTCGCTGGAGGATCTGACCGCACTGGCGCGCGCGGTGGAGCGCAACTGGCGGTACGCCTGGGCGGCGCTGGGCGCGGTGGAGACGGAGCCACGTTCGATCGTTGACGACACCAGCGGCTTCCTGCGCGTCTACACACCTGGTATCTCCGAGTCGCTGCTGAACCTGGTGATGTCCTACCGGTCGCCGAAGCCGGTCACGCCAGAGAATGTGTTCGAGACGCTGGCGCCCTATCGCCAGCGGGGTCTGCCAGCGCAATGGTGGCTGCTGCTTGGCGACGAACCGGTGGGGCTGCGCGACTCGTTGCGCGCAATCGGGATGGAGTCGTGGGGCGGGGCGACGGCGCTGGCCCTGCCACTGGAGACAGGGGCTCCCTCGTTCCACCCGCCGCTGCCAGATCTCGAACTATTGCGCGTGGCGAGCTGGGAAGAGCGCATGGCCACGCTCCGTGTGATCTCGGAGGTTTTCTTCGTCGCGCCGGAGCCGATGCGGCGGTGGACGGTGGACAATCCTGCGTTCAACCTCTACGCCGCGCGCTGGCAGGGACGCATCGTCGCAGGCCTCACAACGCTCCAGCGGGATGGCGTGGTGGGCGTCTATAATGTCGCCACCGCGAGCATAGCGCGGCGCAGGGGTATCGCGGGCAATCTCGTCATTTACGCTTTGCACGAGGCGGCAAGTCAGGGCGCGCGACTCGCGACCCTCACCGCGACCCCACAGGCGCTACGCCTCTATGGTGAGTTAAGCTTCCAATCAGTGGGGATGATCGAGCAGTGGCTGCCAGGGCCACGACTCGCGCATCAGCTCACGGGCGCGGGCGTCGCGCATGGAGGTCGCTTCTATGCCTGAGAAGTTGCTCTCCATGGCCGAAGCGATAGAGCGCTTTGTACCCAGTGGCGCGAGCGTCGCGCTTGGCTGTGCGCTGGAACCGCTGATCCCCTTCGCCGCCGGTCACGAGTTGATCCGCCAGCGCCGTCGCGACCTGACGCTCATCGGCCCCATCTCAGATATCCTCTTCGATCAACTGATTGGCGCGGGCTGTGTGCGCCGCATCATCGCGGCGTGGGTCGGCAACGTCAGCGAGGGGCTCGGCCATAACTATCGTCGCGCCGTCGAGCAGGATGTTCCACACGCGATCACAGTCGAAGACCACAGCAACTACAGCGCCTCGCTGGCGCTGCTGGCTGGCGCGCTCGGCGTGCCGTACATCCCAATGCTCTCGCTGCTCGGCAGCGACATCGCCCGCGATCATCCGACGATTCGCCCGGCTCCCTCGCCGCTGGATGGCGACCCCAGCACTGCTCGTGCCAGCGCTGCGGCCTGACGTGGCGATCCTGCACGTCCAGCGAGCCGACGACGAGGGGCGCGCGCATGTCTGGGGCGGGCTGGGCATCTGCGAAGAGGCCGCGCTGGCGGCGAATGGCGTCATATACACCGCAGAGGAGATCGTCTCGCCTGAAGTAATCTTGAGCGATCCCAATCGCGTGCTCGCGCCAGGGATGAAGACGCTCGCCGTCGTGCATGCGCCAGGCGGCGCGCATCCCTCGCCGGTCCAGGGCTACTACAACCGCGACCACGCCTATTTCGCCGAGTATCACCAGCGCACGCGGACGGTTGAGGGGTTCGCCGCATGGCTGGAGGAGCAGGTCTTGAGCGTTCCCGACCGCGCCGCCTATCTGGAGCGCCTGGGAGGCGAGCGCTGGCGCGCGCTGGCGGCGAAAGAGCGCCGCCTCGCCGCGCCGGTCGATTACGGATACTAACGTGGAGGTCTCGTGCCGGACTACACGCCACAGGAACTGATGGTGGTCTGCGCCGCGCGCGAGATCCGCGATGGCGAGGTCGTCTTCGTGGCATGCGGCTACCATTGCTGGCGTTCGCGTTGGCCAAGCGCACGCATGCGCCCGAAGCCATCGGCCTCTTCGAGAATGGCCTCGTGCGCGACGCACCCTCCGCCAGAGTTACTGCTCACGATGGGCGATGCGCCAAATATCGCTGGGCGCGGAATGGGCGACGCGCACCAGCGCGCTGATGGGCCTGCTGGCGCAGGGATTCGCCAACCTCGGCTTCGTCGGCGGCGCTGAAGTAGATCGCTTCGGCAACCTCAACACGTCCTATATTGGCGACCGCGCGCATCCACAAGTGAAACTGCCCGGCAGCGGCGGCGGCGCGGATATCGCCTCGCTAGCGGGACGGCTGGCCATCATCCTGGCGCACGACAAGCGGCGTTTCCCAGAGCGCGTCAGCTACATCACCAGTCCCGGCTATGGTGACGGCGAGACTGGCGGAGCATGTCGGCCTGCCACGTGGTGGTCCAGCTGCTGTCATTACGACGCTGGCCGTGCTCGGCTTCACCGGACACCCACGAGATGGAGCTACGCTCATGGCATCCCGGTCCCAGCGTCGAGGATGTGCGCGCCGAGCACCGGATGGGACCTGCGCATAGCCCCGACGCCCACGAGACGCCTGTCACCGACCGCCGACGAGCTGCGCATTATCCGCGAGTGCGACCCTCAGGGCTTTTGGACGCGCTGACGAGAGGGGCTTTCTTGTTCTGCCGTGCGAGGCAGAGGAAAGCCGAAGTCACTCATGGTTTCATTGGCGTCACATCCTCGCAACACCGACGGGTACCGCATCGGTGAACGGCCCATCCCACGGTGCGCGCCCAGAATGACGCGCGTAAGTCGCGATACTACTCTGTGAGCGGCGCGGAACATCTTGCACAACGCATCCCACGTCAGTGTCGGGTAGTATCGGACGAGCGCTGTTTTCTCCTCTGTACTCCAGGGCTCCCGTTTCCCGAGCTGCACAGTCGGACTTCGCGACGTGACTGCCCGCCGCCCTGCCATTGCATCCACAAGCCCAATCCCAGCGATTCACGTAGCCAAGCACGGAATCTTCGAGCGCCAGTCCGATCACTCGCGCCTTGGCCTCGCGCGACCAATCGATGAACGTGGCACGGATGCGCTGGGCAACCCACTCGACGCGCTGAGTGAGTACCCAGGCCCGCGAAGAGATCGGCTGATTGGCCGACAGGACCGCCAGATCCGCCTCACGGGCAGCGAGTAGCGCTTTCGCCTCGCGGGCGTGTGCAAGGAGCTCCTCCGCAAGTGGGGCGTTCTCTCTCGCAAGCTTTGCTCCAATGCACGCTGGAGGCGTGCACGCGCCTCGGTCAGTTCCCGTCGCACCTGCTCCTCCCGCTCTCCCGTTTTGTACGGTCCGCTGGTCGATGAGCCGCGCGAGCTCGGCGAGGTCGCGCTCGTCAAGGACCAATTGCTCGACGAACGCCTCACTTATTGCCTGCTCCACTGGCTCAGGGCGGAAAGTTGGGCATGCGCCCTCACTGCGAAAGGGATAGCGCTTTCCCGGTGCGTTGCAGCCAACCTGTACCCATGGTGAGCATCCCAGCGCACGACATACGCTCTCCCATGCACCGCGCAGCGCACTCGACCATGTGCCAGGAACCGCGTGGTCGCCGCAGTCGGTCGATGGGGCTCGCCCTTGGGCTGGCGCGGGCGGGCAACCGGCGCGACAGCGGTCGTCCGGGGTGGGATCCCAGGCCACGATGGCCGCTCCGCCACGAGACGATCGAAGCACCACCAGAACAGCTCTGCATCGACGAGCGGCGGATGGCAGAGTAGCGGCTGGCCGCTCTCATCCGCGGCGCACTCGCCTCGACGGACCCGATACCCGAGGTAGGTCACGTCGGTGAGGATGTTTTGGGCCTGCCGCCAATCGACGCAGTAGCCGCCGAGCACCTCATCCCGCACGCGATTGCCGCCAGCGGCCTTGACCACGCGGGGGTCCACCTCTGGCCCGAAGAACGGCCATACTAACCGTTCCCGTCCCCAGTGGCGCACGACTTCGACCAGCGAGGGTCGCGGGAGTTGCGCGAAGTATCGGAAGAGATGCTCTTCGACGAGGAACGCATGCGGTTCGTAGCGCTCGTAGTGTTTATAGGTCGCGCTGCGTGGGTCGTAGTCCACGATGTACCCAAAATGAATCTGTCCGCCGGGATACCGCCCACGCATGGCATTGCGCTGGTTCGCCGGATGGAGACGGGCCTTGATGTGGCCCTCGACGTATTCGCGGCTTGCACGGCACGCCCAGCGGAAGCGATCCTGATCGAAGCGCCGACGGAAGTTGTACACCGACTCCCCGCAGATGGCCCATCCACCATACTTGTCGAGCTTGGGCGATGAAGCGATTGTGCTCCGTTTCATGTTGGTCGCGGAACAGCCGATCCTCGTGACTGACCAGCAGCACACGGCTTGTTCCAGAAGGCAACTCCTCGAACAGCCACCGGCTCAGGCCGGGGCGCTCCTCAATCGTGGTGCTGTCACACCGCTGCCCATATCGTCTTTCACCAGGCGGATCTGGGAGTCCGCGAATCCGCGCCGGCGCGCCACCTGGACAAGCACATCGGGGTTCACCTCGGCGCTATCCAGATAGCGACCCGCTTGCGAGCGCGTGCTTTGGTGGACCAAAACCGTGCAGGTAGTGTCGGTGGGCAACTGCTAATCCGCAATGGACGCTGAGTTAAGCGACGGGTAGCGAGACTGACGCATGATTGCCTGCCGCCCCTTTCTGCAGCTCATAGTCGAGCCAACCTTTGAGCAACGCATCAAGGAGAGATTTCCGACGCGCCGGCAGCGTGCGCTTGCCAGGCATATCCGCTAAGATGTGTGATTCCGGAGACATCCTATTTATGGTAGTATGCTTGCATGGGCGAGGAAGTGCGACGCCGGCTAACATGGGTGCGGCTTACCAGCAGACTCGGGACGTCGGGCTGACGTGCCGACGCTGCGGCAGTACGCCCCGACTCTACGCAAGTGGCTGCGCCGCTCTGAGGAGCAAGGCGAAGCTGGGCTCGTCTCGCAGAGCCGACGGCCTCAGCACAGCCCGAAGCAGAAGGTCTTCGCCCAGGAAGAGGACTGGAGCATAGAACTGCGCCGCGAGCGCAATCTGGGTGCGCGACCCATCCAGCAAGAGTTGCGCCGACTGCACAGGCGCCACCTCAGTCTTGCCACCATTCATACCGTCCTGCAGCGACGCCAGGCGACGCCAGGCGACGCCAGGCGCCGCCCGTGCGTCGGCCCAAGCGCAAGCCGCATGAGCATCGTTACAGTATGGCGCTGCCTGGCGAGCGAGTACAGATGGACACGCTCAAACTCCGTCCCGGTCTCTACCAATACACCTTCGTTGATGACTGCACGCGCTACCTCGTGTGCACGCGCTACCTCGTGTGCACGCGCTACCTCGTGTGCGCACTCTATCCGCGGCGAACCGCTGCCTACACGCTTGACTTCCTCGACGAGGTGCTCGACGAGGTGCTCGACGAGGTGCTCGACGAGGTGCTCGACGAGTGTAAATAAGTACTCTACGAGGTGCTCGACGAGATCCCCTTTCCGATCCAGCGCCTGCAAACCAACAACGGCGTGGAGTTCCTGGCCTACAAGGTGCGTGATCGCCTGCTGCAACTCGGCGTCAAGCATCGCCCCATCCGTCCTGCCTCGCCGCACCTCAATGGGAAGGTCGAGCGCGCGCAGAAGACCGTGCTCGCTGAGTTCTACGCCATCACCTCGCTGGATAGTCCCTCCTTGGATAGTCCCTCCTTGGATAGTCCCTCCTTGGCTGAGGAGCTCGGTATTTGCTTGTGGACTACAACTACCGTCGCGTTCACGGCTCCGCTCGGCAAGACACCGATGCAGCGGTGGACAGAGCTTCAACGAGAAGACTCCGTCCTGGGACGACGTCATCGAGCAATTCGATCCAAAGAGAGAGGCTGGCTACGTCGAGCAGCTAACACTCAAGCGACGCTCCGTGAAATCAAGCAAGTAAAGAAAGGATATTTCCGAATCACACACCTGGTCGCATGAATGCAAAATCCGCTTCCAGATTGGTTATCATGCCAATACATTTGTCATTTAGACCATGTCGAAATATGACTTGACTCTGCCCCGTTGTGTTCGATGAGAAATGCATGAATCAGTCAGACCTCCTCCTGCCGAAGGTCGTAATCATCTGCGTTTGGAAAGCTGCTCGGATCTAGCTCCTGCACCTATGTATTCGTGCGAGATGCGGCAGTGTCATGCTGGACATGTTGCTCCGGCCACAACAATTGCCATTCGGATCGCAACTATACCGCTAGCCCGGCAGATTGTGCGCGCACTCCCCGCACGATCTGTCGGCTCCTCTACCTGGCCTCATTCCCCACTGTGTCTTACTGTACTTCAGATGCTGAGGCACATTTAGGTGTATTAAGGTGAAGGGGTAGGTGTGCCTTTATGCTTGCCATTGTCGCCATTGTTTGTCGGCACGGCGGCGGGGGTCGCGTGCGCGCCTGACATGATGATTGGCGCCTGCGCGCTCATTGTTGCGGTCCCATCTGGATTGCCCAGGCCAATTGACCCCTGGCTGACTATGGCTTGCGCAGTAGCGCGCACCTGCGCTACCAGGGTATCGCCGGAGATGGAGATCACTACTCCAGCAGGCGCGCCTCTGAGCAGAAGTTGCGCCCCAGGCTCGAAACCCGCCCCCGTGATAGTCACCGTCGTGATGCGACCGCCACCCCTGCTATCTGCGGGATCACTTGTCTCGGTCAGCACCACCCTTGTCACGATGGGAATTGCGACGTTGAGTGTTCCGAGCGCCTGGGTCAGCCAGATACGCAGCGACCAGTCCTGGCCCGCGAGCGCCCCGCGCAGATCGTCGACTCCCTGAGACTGCTGCTGCTCTAGCGCAGCGGCGAGTTGCGAGCGGGAGGGCGTATCTGTGACAGCGGAGAGCGCCGCGCCAGCGGCGGCATGCTCCGCTACGAACGTGTCAAGCGCGTCGGTGAGTTCAGCGCCATGCTCTTGGCGCGCGACTGCGGTATCGAATGCCTTTAACGCGGCCTGCGCATTGTTGAGATGCAGTCTGACGCGATCAGCGGCGTTTGTCGTCAACTGCGCTTGGACACCTTGTTCAAAGCGATGTACGGCGTAGAGCACGCCACCTGGCTGCGCGCCCGCTCCGGCGATAAACACACCGCCAACACTGAGCAGCAGGATCGCAGCGACGCCGCTAACCCACACGAACCGTCGCGGGCTCGACGCCCGTCTCCTGCTTATACTGGAGGCGCCAGCTCCGCTCGCGAGAGGAGGCGAGATCAGGACTGTTTCCCTGCCACAAGTTCATGTGCGCGGCGCAGCATACTCGCTTCTGCTTGAGCGCAAATGTGGCTTATGGCGTCGCTTGCCGCAACGGTGTAAGCATGTTGGCGGCGGTCAACATTGGCTGGAGCGACTCGGGCGCGCTCACCTGCCGCCCGGTGAGCCACTGGGCGAGCAGTTGGTCCAACTCGCGCTCTTGATCCATCGCGTTACTCATGTGCTCCCCTTTCGCCGATGGTGGATGCCGCGGTAGCGCTAGAGGGATCGGTCGCCTGGAAATCGAGGCGGCGCGCCAGGGACGCCAGTGCGCGGAACTGAAGTGCGCGTACCGCTCCTGCCTGTTTCCCAATAACTCCCCGACTTCTTCCGCCGAGTAGCCCAACACGCAACGATAGAGGACGACCGCGCGTTGCTCCTCGGTCAGCGTGTTGAGCGCGGTGACGATGTCACTCCAACTCTCCCTCGCAGTCAGCACAGCGAGTGGATCATCTTCGTCTGCGTGCGTATAGAGCGGAAACTCATCGGGCACCCCATAGACGGGAGCGGGTCGGCTCCGCCGCGCTCGAAAATGCATCAACGCTTTGTTGCGTGCGATCCCCAGCAGCCATGCGGCGAAACTCAACTCCTCGGTGGCGCGCGTCCGCGCGATCTGTTCGACCATGGCGAAAAAGGTCTCGGCGGTCAGGTCCTCGGCTACATGTGGATCGATTACCCGCGCGAGAAGGAAGCGATAGATCACGGGAAGAAACCGCGTATAGAGCAGACTCAGGCAGGCGTCGTCAAGGGCCTTTGCGCGCATCAGCGCCACGTCGAATGGCAGGCTCGGCGGCCAGGTCATCCCTGACCGCGTCCCCTGCGCTCGGCGGTTTTGCTCGTCCGTTCGCCCGTCGGGCTCATCTCGCTGGCGAGAGCGCCTGTCATTCACGGCTGCCGATGTCTTTTCTGTCTCTGTCGCAACTTCACGACGGCTACCGCATGGAATACGTTACACGCCAGCGCGTAAGACATGGCGAGCTGTTAGTGCGCTCCAGGCGTGCCGGTGGGCTTGGCGCCTGGTGTGCCTGTCGGCCTCGCCCCGGGGGTGCCGGTGGGTTTCGCCTCGGGCGTGCCTTCGGGATGGCCCTGATCGCCCCCGCCGGTCACGTGAGTTGCGCCACAGAGTGTGGCCAGTTGCGCGAGCGGCGTCCCATGGTCTGCGGCGTCGAGGACCTTCGTGACGATCGCCATGGTGGCGCTGCTTGAGTCCGAGGGGGCCGTGAAGGTTGGCTGCCCAGCGGCGGGGGTTCCTGCCGTCGGAGGCTTGCCCTTGGTTGTGGGTGTGCCATGCGTCGTCGGCGTGCCATGCGTGGCGGAGTCGGTGAGACACGCCTCGTCTCCCCCATTGTGCTCGATCGCGGCCGTGATCTCCAGCGCCTGTTGGATCTCGCCGAAGCCGCGCGCATGTCCATCGGAGCCCACAAAGAGCGTGCAGACCTGCTCCTGCGCCTTGGCCTTGTCACCACCAAACATGGGGGCGAAAATACTCGCTAAGCGCTGCGCATCCCCATTGTTTGCGCAGGCTGCGGCGCGCGTGGTGGTTCCCCCGTTCTCGTTTTGGCTGTGCTGCTGCGTGGTGACGCCAGGCACGTGCACGGCGCCGGTCGCCACCGCTGCGGCGGTCGCGCCACCGCCAACCAGGAGTGTACCCACAACAGCGACCGCAGCCGCATGACCTTTGAGCGCCGCCAGCGCCGTGGCCAGCCCCGAACCTGATGCCATGAATGCTTCCCTTCCATCGCTCCAACGCTGCGCCTCACGTATGACTGGGGGGCAGCGCAGCGTCGGGACAGATCACCTGAACGCGTAGTGTGCGCGCGTCCATGTGGAGTAGTTGCGCACTGCTGGCGTCATGTTACGGGTAGCAGCGACCAGCTGGGGCGCATAGCCCAGATGGGCTATCCGTCGAAGCGCTGGCATGGCGCGGTTTCCTTGCTCCGCCCAGGAGGCAACGTCTGTGTCGTCCATGGTCATAGCAAGGCGGCCCCACCTGTGACGTGGAGCCGCCCCACTGCAAGATGCTGAGGAATGATCCAGCGCCTCACTACCAACTCAGTTTGGCCCGATATATCGATTAGTAAGGCGTGATGCCGTACCCATAGGGGAACAAGGCGCCGGTGCAGCCATTGTTCGCGTTGCACGGTTCCTGGGACACCGTGCTTGGCCAGGTAAAGGTCAGCTTCCCCGTGAACCCATAGTCGCCAAAGAGCACGTCGGTGATGCCTGCGCCCTCGGTCGAGCCAATCCAGGACTCCACAAAGGCGGCGGACTGGTTCAACTGCGTGTTGATGATCATGGGCCGCCCAGACATCAACACCACGATACACTTCGTCACCCGACTGCAGATGTCTGAGACTTGGGCCGCGTTGGCGCTGCTGAGTGCGAGGGTATTGGTGTCCCCATTCCCCTCAGCGTAGGGCTGCTCACCGATCGCGACGATCCCGACATCTCCCGAGTAGTGCCCTTTGGTCTGCGTCCCCACAAACTTGAGCTTGACTGACGCAGACAACCCGGCTTGTTGGATCGCTTGCCACACGGTCGTCCCGCTGGTTGTGGCGCCGCTGCCTCCCTGCCATGAGATCGACCAACCACCCAACTGGTAGCCGAGGTTGTCGGCATGATCGCCACCAACAACCAACGTGTAGCTCCCCGTCTTGGAGAGCGGCAGCACGCCGGTGTTCTTGAGCAGCACCTGTGACTCCCGTGTCGCCTGGCGAGCGACCGCCCGGTGCGCCGCCGATCCGACTGTCGTGGTGTAGGTACGGTTGGTATAGGGTTGAGTGAACAGCCCGAGCGCGAACTTGGCGGTCAGAATCCGCGTCACGGCGTCGTCGATGCGTGACATCGGGATGTCTCCCGCCTTGATCTGAGTGTCAAGTGTGCTGATGAAGGTCTTGTAGTTATCGGGGACCATCACCATGTCGATGCCGGCGTTGATCGCTGTGCGCACATCATAGCTATAGTCCGACGAGATCTGGTCGATCGCCTGCCAGTCCGAGACGACGAATCCCTGGAAGGCCAAATTGGGCGTGCCGTTGCTGTCTGTGCCGCTCCCTTTCAGCTTGGTCGTGATCAGATACTGGTTGGCATGGTCCTTCAAGCCATTCCAACTGCTGTAGGAGACCATGACCGAGCCCACCTTATTCGAGATGGCCGATTGATAAGGTGGGAGGTCAATGGCGTCGAGCGTTTGCTCGCTCATCTGGGCATCGCCCTCATTGAGATAGGGGGAGCCAGTGCCAAAGGCGGTATGCCCGTCGCCGATGTAGTGCTTGGCGGTGGCCAGAATATTACTTGGGCCTAACGGCGCCATTGGCGCCCTGGAAACCTACGATGGCGGCTGCGCCATCGGTCGAGTTGTCCGAAGCCTTCTCGCTGAAGCTCTCGTACGTGCGTCCCCAGCGAATGTCTTGCGCGGTGCAGACACACGGAGCGAACGTCCACCGTACGCCAGTGCCAAGCACCTCGTCGCGTGTTGCCTGCTCCACCTGCGTAATGAGGGAAGGATCATGCGTGGCGCCTAAGGCGATATTATGCGGGAACAGCGTTGCGCCAGACACGTTATTGTGCCCATGCACCGCGTCGGCGCCATAGATGAGGGGAATGCCCAGCCGTGTCTGCAGCGCATAATTTTGGAAGTTGTCGGTCATGTCTGCCCATTGTGACGCGGTCCCTCCGGCGCCGTTCGGTCCGCCGCCACCACCGCTCAATACGGAGCCGATGAAGTAGGTCTTGATGTCAGTGATCGAGTTGCCAGATTTACTGAACGCGCCATTCTCGACCTGTGTCATCTGCCCTTCTTTCTCGGGCAGCGTCATTTTGGACATACAGTCGCTGGGTGAAGTGCATCCATACATTGGCGTCGCCAGAGCCGCGACGGCGCGTGCGGTGGGATAAGGGAACGCCACTTGCAGCACCATGGCCACCACTGCAATCGGAAGCGCAATCCCCATGATGCTCATCAGTATGCGATGTCTCTTGGATAGCCCGAAGACGTGTTGGAACGTGGACATAGCAACTCCCTTTCTCTTGCCACTCACATCAGAAAAGCGCTGTACCGTGTCTGTTAAGGCTCTTCTTCCTCAGAGGAGCGCACTGCAATTAAGATGCTCGAATTTGCTGTCTGTTATGCTCAAGCGAGGGGCAATGATGAACAGGATATACGCGCTTGAAGAAGTTGTGTCCTCAGACCCTCTCATTGGTTCGTTGGAAGCAAGGAGCCCACGCCCCTAATCTAGCAGACGGCGCACGTCGTGGGCCGCACAGCGCATAGTGAAGCCCAGGCGCCCAGAAACAGGAGCCATAACAAATGTGGCTGTTCTTGGAACCTATTAATAGCCAACGCTTGATCAGCGCGCTGCGCCGGAGATCACCCTACAGTCTCTATTGTGACCACTTTCTATCGTGACCACCGTCTATCGCACGAGGGCATGAAGCGCTCGAGAAATGTTTGAAAGGAATCAGTTGATGACCCTGCCTCTTGTCTCCGTCATTATCCCCACCCGCAACCGTGCGGACCTGCTGGCGCAAGCGCTGGAAAGCGTGCTCGCAATAGGAGCGGCGAATGCGGATCAATTTACTCTGGAGATTCTGGTCATTGACGATGGGTCCACCGATCATACCGTCGAGGTTGCGCGCCGCTACCCTGTGCGGTTGCTGCGGACCGAGACCACGCATGGCGCCTCGACGACGCGAAATATCGGCCTTGCGCATGCGCGTGGCGACTTTATCACCTTCCTCGACGATGATGATGTGTGGCTCCCAGCGAACATCAGCACACAACTGACCTGGTTGGAGCATCATCCCGCCGCTGGCGCTGTCTGGGGGCTGTCACAACGGACCACGCCGGAGCTTGCGCCTTTTGGAGTTCCTCTTCCAGAAGGCGCCGCTGTCTCGGGATGGCTCTTTGAGACTCTTCTCGCCTCCTGGCCTCCACTGGGCGCTGTGGTGGTCCGCGCGGAGGCGGCGCGTGCGGCTGGACGCTTTGATGAGTCATTACTTGCAGGCGAAGATTGGGACTGGCTCTTGCGTATCGCGAAGCGCTGGCCGATGGGATGGATCGACACGCCAATGATGCTCTTTCGCCAACGCGCTGCCATCAATGTCATGATGATGCAGGGGCGCATGCGCGACGCCGTGCTCGTCTTTCGCAGGCATACTCACACGCTCCCTTTATTGCGGCGGCTCCGCCTCGAACGCATTCTCATCCGCCTTCGTGGCTGGTTTGCCTACCACTTCGTGATGGCGGCGCAGGCGAGCAAGCGGGCGGGGAAGTCAGCCGGCGCCAGCTATGCGCTGCGCTGCGCGTGGCGCGCGTCGCCGCCGCATACTCTTCGCCTCCTCTGGAAAGAGCGCATAGCAGGAAGAGGTAATGTGTAATGCTCTAGCGGGAACTGACCTACCGACTAATCCTCACCGGTCCCTGCTGCTGCATGGGACATGCTTCTGGTATACCTGAGCGTCCCGGTGAGGAGCCCTCATTTTTCGCGTAGAACTGTTACAGGTGTTACTATGCGGTGGGTACGAGCGGCATGCTGACCTTGTAGTCCTTGGCGAAGTGATCCGCGAGCACCTGCTGGCCACTATCCTTCATTTCGTACAACTGTTTACTCCACTGCCGCATCAGCGCCGGATATGCATTACGATAATGAAGCGAGAGGGGTCCAGTTTCCTGGATCCCTCTGAGCGTTTGGAAATTGGTTGCACTACTTGCCGCCAGCAACCGGTTGCTGGCTGGCGGAAACCTGGATAGGGATTGAGGTCGCCCATCAGGGTGTAGCGACCGCCCGGCGAGCTCTGATTAGCCTCAGACCCCGTCGCGTTGGATGGCAGGCGCATGAACCACGGCAGGAAGACCTCATCCTCAGGATGATAGGTCCCGTCTGCGCTCTGCGACCCATTGGGGTTCTGGCCTTGCGCGTAGCTGTTCGTCCCCATGGAGAAACCGATGCCGACCACAGGATCACCGGTCTCAAGGATATTGGTGCAGCCGTACTATGGCGCCGTCGGCGTCAGCCAGGGCTCGACCCAGTTGTTCACGAACGGGTCGTCTCCCCATTCGGCGATCTCATGCGAGATCGCGTGAATGTCTTGGAGCGCCCATCCTGAGTTGGGGTTGAAGATGCCCGGTTGGATATACGATGCCCATGCAAAGGTCTGCACCGCCGCGTTGCCGTTGCTGTTCGCGCTGCCATTACCACTACCTGTGGCCTTCGTGCCGTGGTAGCCGATGATGCAGCAATTGAGCGGGTTGTTGCCGTCGTAGAGCATGACACTGTTGGTGAGATACAGCGGCAGGTGCGTTGGATCCGCCTGCGTCTCCAGATTGTGGATTTGCGAGGACCACGCCGCGACCGCTGACCAGGAGCGTGCCCTGATTCTGTGGCACGTTAAAGGTCACCGCTGGCTTCACATTCGCGTGCAGGCGCACATGGTAGGTGCTGGCGCCGGTCTTGTTGAACTGCGCCCGCATCGTGGCATCCTGCAGCTGCAGCTGCACGCCCGCGTCATTCTGCGAGAGCGCACCGCCAGGACCCTTGCCGCCACTCGCATTAGCTAGACTTTATCCAAACGCGGTGGCTCAGGCCGCGTAGCACAGTAGATCGGTGAAGCGTTCAACGAGAGTCCGTGGTAATTTTATGAGATCCGCGCCTGGGAGCCCTGTCTGAAAAATGATCTGTGCCCATAAACGCCGCCGTACCAAGGCGAGAGCATCAACGAAGGTGGGAGTCGCTTTCGTGTACCAAGCCGTCTGCCGGGTGAAGTTTGTGGGGGGCGACAGCTGTCCATGGGCGAGCAGGGTCACGAGCGAGAAGAGACTCAAAAGCGCCGGAGTTGTGCGCTGGATTGCTGGCTGCGACCACTGGCGCTGGGTCTCGACGCCCAGATGAGCGCGCACCTCATGGAACGTCACTTCCACTTGCCAGCGCAACACGAACCACGAGACGATCTGCAGCGGTGTGGCGTCAAGGTCAGTGCACAGAAGCGCCTGTGTCGGGAAGATGCCTTGCGGGTCACGGATCAGGACCCAGCGGATCGGCACGGGCACGAAGCCGGTGGAATACCAGACGGCTGTCTGAGAAAGGACCTCGATCGGACGGTCGCGCTCACCATACCAGCGCGAGATGCGCAACTCGCTCCAGGGGGTGGACGGATCGTCGCGGTGGCACGAGAGATTCGGGAGTCGTTCGCCTACCAGGCGCGGTCGTCCTTTGGCGTGTGGCGCGCGCGGAGGCGGTGGGGCAAACAAGCGCGCGTCCAGGCGCAGACGCGCGACTACGGTCGCGATGGGGCGGACGGCGTCGAGCAGCTCCAAGGCGGCGGAGGAGCGGTCGCCGACCACGACGAGGGGACGGTCTGGCGCCCAGCGATGGATCTGCCGGATCATTTGCCGCGCCCACGTCGTCAGTGGCTTGTAGCGGCGCCGTCTGCGCATAGCCTCGCGTTCTGAAGGAGCAAGGACGGTAAGGATCGGTAAGGATCGGCAAGGATCGGCAAGGATCGGCAAGGCCCACGTCCGTCCTGCCCAGGGGATGGGGACCAGGAGCATCGCGCAGACCCAGCATCGCGCAGACCCAGCGTAGCGCACGTACCTTGACGAAATGGCTGCGACTCGAGCGCACCGGATCACGATAGATCCCGGCAGCGTTGATCTTGCGACCGCGTCTGCGTTCAAGAGTCTCATCAATGCCCACCACGAGCGGGGCATGAGCAGCAAACGTCGCCACAAGGAGGCTGAAGAGGATTTGACTGGCCAGCCGACTCGACCACCGGGCGCGGTTCAACACGCGATGATACGTCTGGAAGGTGGCGACCTGATCCAACCCCATGACCCGCAAGACCGCGGCGACCGTGCGCTGGCCCGGGGCCAGGATGGCGCCCACCACGAGGAGAGGGACATGCCTCCATACGCGGGTGGAGAACACGGGGGCAAAACCGGCAAGTAGCATCATGACGTCGGCAGGCAGGATCGGCATCGGCCACCTCCTTGGGTGGACCTCAGCCTATCCCATCTCTCCTCATCTGCGCGTTTGGATAAAGTCTAGCTTAGAGCCTGTCTGACGAATCGGCGGGCGGCAGCGACGCGGCGGGTCCGTCGCCTGGCTGTGCAGGCGTGACATGTGCCATCTCTCCGCCCTCTGGGGCGGCTCACCGCTGCAGGAGGCGCATCGCCTCGTCGAACTCGATTTCGCCCTTGGACAGACGCCGCAACACGGCGGTACGCCGCTCCCGTTCCCGGTCGCCGCGCGCACCCTCGTCCGACGCACCCATGGCGGCCACGATGTCATCGAGGCGATTGCGCGCCGTGTTATAGGCGATGCTCATATCGGCGGCCACCTTCTGCACGTTCCCGCGATTGCGCACGAGGTGGCCAACGAACTCCAATTGCTCCGGCGTCAGACGGCCGATCCACCCCAGGCTAAATGTGCCCTCGATCACGAGGCCGCTCTGGGGCGCCTCCAGCCGCGTCACAAGCAGTTCGCCGCCGCTCACCGGGTCGCGCGTGATCAGCGGGTTCAGCGGCCCGCCACCGCTTGTGTGAGCCCCCTTGCGCATCTCATCCTGCCCTCGCCTACGCAGCCACTAGTTATTCCCACTCATCCTGCTCGGCGGGTTCGTCGTCTTCGACGCCATTATCGCGCAAGGCGACCCACTTACTCGGCGTCAGGTCGATGTAGCCAAGACCTCGCATCTCACGCACGAAGGCGGCATCTACCCCGTGGTCGTACATCTCTACCAGCTGATCTGGCGTCGCCCCGGCGAGGCCGAGCGCCCGCAACTCGCGCACGTAGGCCGCGTCCACCCCATGACAATACAGTTCGGCCAGTTGGTCCGGCGTCAGGTCGGCCAGGCCTGCCTCCCGCAGGTCGAGGACGAAGCGAGGCGTAATGCCCTCGTCGTGGAGCTCAATGAGGTCCTCGACGCTCAACGCGTTCGATCCCGCCGCGCGCATCTGCTCGATAAATGCCCTGCTCACGTCACTGTCGCGCAACGCGACGAGTTGCTCCGTCGTCAGGGTGGCGAAGAAATCTTCCGTGTGCTCGTCCCCTCGCGGTTGTGCCGCTGCTTGTGCTACCACTCCGCGAGATGCAGACGGAGACGGATCGTCGAGGGCCTCCAATAATTGTGCTGCTTGCTCCACAGTCACCCGCCCAGCCACTAGCATCTCCAGAATTTGTGCGCGTTCCTCGCTCACGATCTGTCCCTCCTGCATGACAGCATCTCCGCCCCGCTGTCACGTCCCGCTGTCGCCGAGCTCCCGCCGAGCTCCCGCCGAGCTCACCGGCGGCAGAATGACACCCTGGCGCTCAAAATGCCACAAAACTTGGCAATATCAGCCATATTTGATGGCAATATTAGCCCAATGTCCGTTCTTTGTCAAGATCCCATTGCTGGACGCTGCGCCCGCCTCGTCCGTACTGGCCATCCATGGTAGCTCGGTTGGTCATGCCTCGGTCTTGAGCCCGGCTGACAAATCACTCTTCGAGCCAGAGGATGATCGAGGCGACGACGACCATCGCGCGATAATTGAGCGCCCGCTTCTCGTAGCGCGTGGCCAGCCCACGCCACTGTTTGAGCCGATTGATGCAGCGCTCGACGACATTGCGACGCGCGTAGATCGTGGGATCGAAGAGGAGCGGTCGTCCTGGCCGAGCCGCTCGTCGCGCGCGCTGGTCGCGTCGTTGGGGAATAGTGTGGGGAATGTGTCGGCGGCGGAGCAACTGACGACACCGCCCATAGCTGTAGCCCTTGTCAGCGATGAGGCGGTCTGGGCGCGTCCTTGGTCGCCCGCGTCCTGCGGCGCGCGGGACCCGGATGCCATCCAAGACGGCCTGCAGTTGGGTACTGTCATGGCGCTGTCCTGGAGTAATGACGATGGCGAGCGGCCGTCCGCGCCCGTCACAGGCGAGATGAAACTTGGTCGTTAGCCCTCCGCGGCTGCGTCCGAGTCCCTCGTCGCTCGGGTGGGAGATCCCTTTTTTTTCATCGGCTCGACTGCGCCGACGACGAGCGCCACTCGCATGGTGATGGGCGCGGGCGATGGAACTATCGATGCTGACCTCCCAGACCACCTCGCCCACCGCATCCGACTTGGTCTGGATGTAGGTGAGGAGACGATCCCATAAGCCCTCGCGCCGCCAGCGATAGAGTCGATCTGCGCATGTCTGCCATGCGCCGTAGCGCTCGGGCAGATCCCGCCACGGCGCGCCCAGTGCGCACTTTCCACAAGATCCCATTGATGACGGCGCGATGATCCCGCCATTGCCCACCGCGCCGCCCACGCACCGGCAGCAGCGGCTCAATCGTCCTCCACGCCCTATCGGTCAATTCGCCTCGTCCCACCATCTCGCTACTCCTCGTTCCACATCTGGAACGAGGGTAGCACATCACGGATGATTCGTCAGACAGGCTCTAGTACTACAGTCGCATTTAGATGGTAAGATGTGGGGAGATCCATCGTGGAGGCGTATACATCGAGGATGAACATTCTATGGCACAGCAGACCACCCCTGCGGCACGGCCCCTCGCGCCGTTCCCTGCCGAAGCGGACTTACACACCTGGGCGTCGGAGCTTGATCGCATTGCGGACACGTTGGCTCCGCGCTTCGAGCGCGCCGAGCCGCGGCGACGGGCGCTGCGGTATTTGACGGGGCTGCTCAGCCGCACCGAGCGCAAGAATGGGTGGCAGTTAGCGGAGCTGGCCGGAGAGGCGACACCAGATGGGATGCAGCGCCTGCTCAGCACGGCGCACTGGGACGCGGACCGCGTGCGCGACGACCTCGTGGCCTATGTCTTGGCCCATCTGGGGGATCCCGCGGCGGTCCTCGTCCTCGACGAGACGGGCTTTGTGAAGAAGGGGACGAAGTCGGTGGGCGTGGCGCCGCAGTATTGCGGGACAGTCGGCAAGATCGCCAATTGTCAGATCGGCGTCTTTCTGGCCTACGCAACCCCTGCCGGTCCCGTGCTGCTCGACCGCGAGCTCTACCTGCACAAGGCCTGGGCCGACGACCTGGATCGTCGCGTCGAGGCAGGGGTACCGGCGGAGGTCCGCTGCATCCCCAAGCCAACGCTGGGCAAGCAGCTGCTCGAGCGGGCGTTCGCCGCTGGGCGTCGCAGGCGTCCTGGGTGACAGCGGACAGTGTGTACGGCAGCGATTATAAGCTGCGCCACTCCCTCGAGGAGCGTGAACAGCCCTTTGTCCTGGCGGTGCAGAGTACCCAGCGCGTGGGGCTCGCCACTCCTGCCGCGCAGGTGGTCGCCTCCTGGCCAGCCGAGGCGTGGCAGCGACTGTCCGCCGGCGAGGGCAGCCAGGGACCCCGCTGGTACGACTGGGGGTGGATGCCGATGTCGTGGCGCTTCCATCCCGAGGGGATGGCCCATTGGCTCCTGGCGCGCCGCAGCGTGAGCCGGCCAGACGAGATCGCCTACTATTTCGTCTTTGGCCCCGCGGACGAGCTCCCTGGAGCAGCTCGTGCGGGTCGCAGGCACGCGCTGGCAGGTCGAGCAGGCCTTCGAGCTGGCCAAGGGCGAGGTGGGGCTCGATCAGTACGAGGTGCGCACCTGGATTGGCTGGTACCGCCACATCACGTTGGCGATGTTCGCCCTCGCCTATCTGACTGTCGTCCGCCTGCATGCGCAGCAGGCCCAGAAAAGGGGGAGCTCGCACAGGAAGAGAGCGGCTTCGTGAGCACGGCAGCCGAGCTGCTGCCCCTCACCGTGCCCGAAGTGCGCCATTTGCTCTTTGCGCTGCTTTGGCAGCCCCCGCCTGCCGCCGCGCACATTCTGCACTGGTCTGCTTGGCGTCGACGACATCAAGCCCGCGCCAAACTCGCTCACATCAAGCGACGTCAGCGGAGGACATAACTGCGACTGTAGTACTAGTGGCGTTTGGCGTTGAGCCATAATTGTTGGTGGCGAACTGCGGTGAGGCAAGGGTCGCTCCAAGCACGTCATTGCCGCTGTACGTCGCGCCAGCGACATTGACGATGATCGGCGTGACATCCACCTCGACCGTCACATCACAGGTCACGCCGTTGTTCGGGTCGGTCGTCTGCCCGAACCAGTGTGCAACCGTCCGGGTCGTCGGCAGCACGGTCGCGCCATCCTCGACTTTAAAGCGCGCGCTCAACTGGCTGTCGTCAATGGGCTTCGGTCCGCCAGCGGCGGCGTGTGCGCCACCATTAGTCAAGGCAACGAACCCTGCAGCGACCATCGCCACCAATGCGATACTCACCCCACTTACAACCGCAACCCGCTTTGGAATTCGCATGAAGAACGGTGATCCTATCATCCAGCAACCACATCGTTGTAGTTACCCTACAGAGTGCTCATCGTACTGAGTCAGCGCTGCCTGGTTGAGCAGCACCATCCTTGTCACTGCCGTGGGAAGTAGGCGCCTCCCTTCTTGGTCAAAGAGCAGTCAGTAGAATAGTTGCTTACTGAGGTCGGCAGAGAGAACTACAGTCGCCGCGATTCGGGTGACCTCCTGCGGTGGAGCGCCTGCAGTCGGTTCGTTGGTCGGGTATGGCGCGCTTCTGCTCGCGTATGTACCTTGACAGTTACGTAACTATCTTGGTACATTCGCGCCATGGAAGCTGTTCTGCGGGCACTGGCGGACGAGAGCCGGCGGACGATGCTGGAGACCTTGGCCGGCGGTCCGGCAACCGCGGGTGAGCTGGCGGCGCTGCTGCCGATCGCTCGCCCGGGGTATCGCGGCACCTGCGGGTGCTGCGGGAGGCGGGGCTGGTCGAGGTCCGCCAGGAGGCGCAGCGGCGGGTCTACAGTCTTCGCCCCGAGCCGCTCGCCGAGGTCGATGAATGGCTGGGCCGGTACCGGGCCTTGTGGGAGCAGCGGCTGGATGCCCTGCACACCGAGGTGGCCCGGGGCAAACGCGAACGAAGGAGCACCAGATGACCAGCAACGCACGTGCGGGCAACCGCATCCTGGGCAGCCTGCGATCAGCGGATGGCAAAGGCATCGTGCGCATGGAGGACCGCTACGACACCGATATCGACGACCTGTGGTCGGCGCTCACCGATCCCCGCCGTCTCGCCCGCTGGATCGGCGAGGTCGAGGGCGACCTCCGCCTCGGCGGTGAGTTCCGCGCGCGCTTCTTTGCCAGCGGATGGGAAGGCACCGGGCGCGTGGAAGCGTGCGAGCCCCCGCGGCGGCTGCTGCTGCGACCAGGGCCAGGCCGAGCCGGACGAGCAGGTCATCGAGGCCACGCTGGCCGCCGACGGCGACCAGACCATCCTGGTCGTCGAGGAACGGGGCATGCCCCTGGACCTGCTCGCCGCCTACGGGGCGGGGATCCAGGTCCATGTCGAGGATCTCGCCGCCCACCTCGCCGGGCGTGAGCGCTGCGACACCGAGGCGCGGTGGGACGAGCTGCAGCCTGCCTATCAAGACCTTGGCGGCCGAGGTCGGCTAGGCGCTGGCCGCTGCCGGATGAGCTGTCTCGACCCAAGCCTCGACCCAAGCCTCAACCCAAGCCTCAACCCAAGCCTCGACCCAAGCCTCGACCCAAGCCTCGACCCAAGCGTCTGGCGCCGACACGCGAGCATGCCATGACCTCTTCGCGCCGAGTCCCGGCGCTGTCCCGCGTCTAGCCACTTCTGCTGGGCTGAAGGCCTATACCGGTTCCGCTGCCGCGACTGGAGCGAAGAATGTTGCGCGTGTGACGCAAGCGCTCGCGGGCACGGATGAGGCGCCTTTGCAACTCATGGAGGTCGTGGCAGCAGACATTGGCCGACTCGACGCGCTTCACGTAGTTCCACACGCCTTCGTCCGGATTGAGGTCGGGCGCGTAGGCGGGCAGTTGCTCCAGATGGAGGCGCTTGGCTGCTCCACGGCGCAAAAAGTCCTTGACGGGTTGCCCGCGATGGATGGGGGAACCATCCCAGATGAGGATGATCCTGCCCCGCACCTTGCGCAGCAACACCCGCAGAAAGCCCACTACCGCCACGCTGTCATAGCTCCCTCGCGCACCTGCAAGAACAAGCGCCCGTCGAGCGTGACGCCGCTGATGAGCCGAGAGATGGTCCTTGGTCTGCTTGACCACGAGATGCGGTGTCTGCCCACGCGGCGACCAGGTCCCGCACGACGTGGGGCAGCAGTTAGAAGGCCGACTCGTCTACCCAGATGATGCTGGCTCCCTCCTCGGCCACTTTTTTCGAACGCGGGCCAGCGCTCCTCTTGCCACTGCTTGATGGCCTGCTTGATGGCCTTCTTGATGGCCTGCTCGTTGCGCTGGGTCGTCCGCGTGATGGGGTGCTGTCGGCTCCAGCCGAGCTGACGCAACAGCCGACTGACGTGGTCGCGGTGGTAGCGGACGCCGACGGTGTCGGCGATGAGCTACGCTACCCGTCGCGCCGTCCAGACGTCGCCGCGGTATCCGTAGGCTTACGCGCCTCGCGCCAACAGCGCGGGGACCTGTGCCCGCTGCTCCATGCCCAATCGCGGTGTCATCCCAGGCGCAGGCCGGCGATTCAGGGCCTCGACTCCACCGTGCTCGCGAGCCTGCTTGAGCCATTGACTTACTGCCCCGGCACTGACGCCCAGCGCTATGGCGATGTCCTTCTGCGGCCATCCGTCTTGCTTCAAGGCCCAGGCGCGCTTGCGCCGCTCCTCGCGCCAGTCAGCCCGTTTCGGTGCTCCCATCCCCAAAGCCTACCATGGATTTAGTTCTCTTTACCGAGGTCTAAAAGGACGAAAGTGTTATGGGTGTTCCCAAATTGCCACGGTCCAATCACGTTCTATGCTGCGATCTCCCCGTATCCGTCGGCTCGACGGACCAACAAATAAATGCTCTTTCGAAACTCGGTCAAGCCATAACACACGTCAGGCTTCTCGCATCTATAGATTGTCAGGCAGAGTGTATGCGCTACCTCCCATGCACTCTGTTCCACATTTCATCGGGTAAGTCTGTGTCTCACTAGACAGAGGAGCCATGATGCCTACCTCGCGAAAGCCCTGGTTTGTCGGCGCTGTCAGCGCCTCAGCGCTGGTCGTCGCGCTGGCTGCAGCGGCTGGTTTCTATGCCCTGAGCCCGAGCGCGCATGCTGATCCCAACCCGCTGGGGCAAACCGACTGCATTGGTCACCATCCGCAGAGCGAGATCTATTATGCGGCCAACTGCTCTGGACATGATGAGCCCGAGATTGATCCTGTCTCTGATCACCCCGGCTCCGCGCAAGACATTACCTGGACCATTGTGCTGCCATCTAACGGCGCCGCACAAGTCGATCAGGTGGGACCCACCTTCTGGATTGGTGGCACGGTTACCGACCCAAAGAGCCTCCTTGGCCAGGCGTTCCTTGAGGTGCAGTTCTATCCCAACAGCACGGTCAAGAGCTGCTCGTTGAGTGGCGGCTTCAATGTCGTCAATACGCCTGGCGCGTATACCGTCTGCTCACCAGTATGGAAAGTCTCGCCGACGAGCAACACAGAGTCCAGCGCCTTCAACGCGATGTTGATGGACGGCGCATCCAATAAGCCGTTGGTCATGCACGCTGGCGACACAGTGACCGATCATCAATACGTCACCCCTGCTGCTGATGGCATGCATATCACCATCACGGACGTCACCACCGGGCATAGCGGGACGATCATCCTCAACAGCTCGGATGGCCCGCTCATGCCCGCCTTTGACAAGCAGCAGATCGGGAATTCGCTCGGCTGGGGCCTGGTGAATGATACGCCGAACTCCCTCGTGTGGGAGATCGGGCACACCAGTCCATATGCCAAGAAAGCCTCGCAGTTCTGTTTGCCGGGCAGCGCCACGAATCCCCCGTGTTACTCGTATGACGTGCCGACCTGGTTGCAGTTCCAGCCTCTGCAGATCAAGGGAGTCGCGTTTGGGGACGGCAGCGCTCCTCAGAACTGGGCCGCAGTCAGCGATTATGGCGGCAAGGCCGAGGTGGACCAGTATTGCGGCGCGGCGAACTACGGGCAGCCCTTCTGTACCTATCCGTTCTTTGCCTATCAGGCGAAGACGAAGACGTACACGTATGGCGGGGACTACCCCGGTACCACGAAGGACTTCAATGGGGTCCTGCAGTTCGCCCAGACTCTAGGATGCTCCGGCCCCTTCGGACCAAACTCGACGTACTGCGACACTATCCTGCAGTAGTTCTCAGCCAGGTTGGAGAGTGGTGGCCTTGGCTAACATAAGATAGCTGTCTCAGCGAACCGCAAAGATAGGCGACACGAGGAAGCCTGAGCGCCTCTAAGGCTCGCAAGTTCGCAAGGCAGTTGGCTTGCAAAAGTCAGCTGCCTTGCTTGGATTCACCGATGATGGCATGAATTTGTTGCGTAGGCCATAACAGTTAACACTCGCGGCGCATCTATATCACCAGTCGGGCAGATTGTGCGCGCACTCCCCTGTCGCACAATCTGTCGGATCTCGCCTATGACCGCCTCTGGCTAGTCGTGAAGAAAGGAGGAGATCGCCTTCCATCGCGTATCCCACAGACCTCGGCTTTTTCGCGCTCAATCCTCACCAGGATCATCCAGGGCCCTCTTGGATATCCGACGCGCCAAAAGTGAAGGAAAACCATGGCGGTTCTCCAGTGTAACGAGGAGAGATACCCAAGTGAAGCGTGCTCGTTTTGTGCTCGGCTCCCTGGCTGGTGTCGCCATCGGCGCCATAGTGGCTGCCCTTGTCTTTAGTGTCTACATCTCACCCGCAGGCGCCGCAGCGGGCGGTGGTGGAACGGAAGTGTTCCATGGGCAAGCGCCCCGCGGTTTCCCATCCGGGGCGGTACTGCGGCAAGTCGGTGACCAATAGCCTGATGACGTATCATGGCAGACCGATCTCCACCGCGCCCGTGGTGTATATCAACTACTGGGGCAGCCAGTGGAACACCGGCTTTACGACCGGTGGCTATACGAGCGGGCAGGCGCAGACTTCCTCAATGGCTTCTTTGGCAATGTCAGCGGGACCGCCTGGGCGCAGGCGGACACGCAATACTGCTCCGGCGTCGCGGTTGGCGCGACCAACTGCGGGACCGGCGGAACGCATGTCGGCAACCAGACTGGACTGCTTGGCGGGATTGGGTGGATACCACCTCATTCCACGGCGCATCAGCGAGTCCAATATCGCTAGCGCTGCGACCCGGCTCATGAACCACTTTGGGTACAGCGCCAATGCGATCTACTTCGTCATGACCCCCAGCGGCCACTCGATGAATGGCTTCGGCACCCAGTGGTGCGCCTGGCACGACAACACCAACACCAGCTTTGGGCAGATGGCCTACGCCTATCAGCCCTATGCGCCTGACGCAGGGTCGAGCTGTGGCATGAACTTCGTCAATGGCACGAACAACAGCTTTGGCAATGGCTACTTCGACGGCTTCTCTATCACGGGCGGCCACGAGTGGATCGAAGCCCGGACCGATATGACCCCCAGCACGTCGATTGCGTGGCAGGGGCCAGGCGGCGGCAGCGACGAGAACGGCGACAAGTGCGCCTGGAACAACAATGGTGGCGTCTCCGGCAACATCAGTCTGGGCGGCCACAACTACGCTGTGCAGCCGGACTGGAGCAACAACTCCACGACGGGAACCGGTAGCCACTGTGTGATGTCGCACACCTAGCGCGACATCTCCGTTCCTTGGCAAGGAGGGAGTGTGAGGGTTTTCCCCCTCACACTCTTGCCCTATATTTAGCCAAGGACGTATGGAACTCTCGAGGCGCCCACCTAAGTCTAGGGTTCAGCGGATGATGAGAGCGACATTGACACTGTGCCTGTTTTAGGGAGACGCACCGATGACCACCACTCTCACCAGGCCTCCCGCCAGCGCCAGCAAATGGGTCTCTCGGCTAGTCCTGCTGGGGCTCCTGGGCGTCTTGGTTTCGCTTCTCAGCGGGTGCGGTTCTTCAGCAGCGTCACCGAGTCCGCACCTGTCCTGCACGGTCCAGACCGCGCCAGGCGGAGTCGATGTGACTCAGGCGCTGCTGCGCTGTACAGTCTCCAACGCGCCGACGAGTGATACGCGTTTCACGCTGCACTATGCACTTGTCGACGATGTTGGAAAGGCTCGGCCACCCTTCGACGCCACTTGTGATAGCACCCTGGCGCAGGGGACTGGAACGTGTCAGCAGACCTACTCAGTCGTCGCGCCACGATCGCCGACGGACAGCATCGTCTCGGGTGAATCGCTGCCCAGCCATACTGCGTTCAGCCCAGTAACCCCTTCAGAGACATCATCCTAATCTCTTGCTTATGCTATTACTGTGTGGCGACGACGAAGTGACTCCTGCATTGCACACTCTAGGCGGCTGACTGGAACCTAAAGGGAGCCCTCAGACCTTGGCGAAGTGCTCAGCTAGCATCTGCTGTACACCGCCCTTTATCTTCCGCCTCCTGCTCCAGCGCCTCCAAGTGCTGCAGAATTAGATCCCCCACCGAATATGCCGGTTTGAACTCCAGTGGCAATACGCCGTGTGAGGCTATGATGCCCAAGAGCATCTGGACACAATGATCAACCGTCCAACGTGGTATACTCAAGCCGCCTTGGAAGGATACAAGGCAACAGCTACGTCTGCGCGTCTCCAGAAAAGATCAAGGGGGAGTCTCTGCGGGTGAAGAAATTGTTCCACAAGTTCGCTGCGGTCATCGCAACTTCAGCTGGGTGAGGATATGGGCGTTCCTGCTCGCCGTGCTGGTGATCGTGGTATGGGCTATCACAGGACCGATCTTCAATTTCTCCGATACCTGGCAACTCGTCATCAATACGGGAACCACCATTGTCACCTTCTTGATGGTCTTCCTCATCCAGAACACACAGAACCGCGACGGCGTGGCGATCCAGCTCAAACTCGACGAATTGATTCGCGCCGTCGAGGGGGCGCGCACAGAGCCTGGTCGATCTGGAGGATCTGAGCGATAAGGAGATCCTGCGGCTGAAGAAGGAATTCGAGCGCCTGCATCAACGTGAGGCGGCGATGACTCCAGATGCCGAAGTGGAGCAACTCAAAGAGGCCGATCCCGAGCGGGACATCGCCGCGCCTCATTGACCACCCGCTTCTGACTGCGCCTCATTTCAGGATCTGCTGGGCGACGACGAGGCGCTGGATCTGATTGGTGCCCTCGTAGATCTGCGTGATCTTGGCGTCGCGCATGCGCTTTTCGACGGGTAATCGCGCATGTAGCCGTAGCCGCCGAAGATCTGCACGGCATCGGTCGTGACCTTCATGGCCACGTCGGAGGCGAAGCACTTGGCCATGCGGCGCTTGTTCAGGAGGGGCGGCCCGTCCGTGACCTTCGCCGGCCGCCTGGTCATCAGCCGCGCGGCCTGCACCTGCATCGCCATGTCGGCCAGCAGCTGCTGAACCGCCTGATTAGGGCGATCGGCTCGCCGAACTGCACGCGCTCTTTGGCGT
>CAVTFE010000096.1:0-71765 GCA_963733745.1 uncultured bacterium | reverse complement strand
GAGGGATCGATGCGGTAGGAGCCGAGCCGGGCCCGACGATCTGGCGGAAGCGAATCACAGAGAGAAAATGGGCAAGGAAGGTCGTTGGCTCAATTGGCTTCACCAGGAAGTCGTCCGCTCCAGCCTGAAAGGCGCGCACCTTGTCCTGGAGCGAACGCGTCGAGGTGACGACCATCAGCAGGATATGGCGCGTCGCGGGATAGCCGCGCAGTTGGGCGAGAAAATCAGCGCCGTTGATGTCCGGCAGGCGCAGCTCGCAGACAATGAGCGTCGGCGTTTGGTAGCGCATCGCGTCGTATGCCTCGCGCGCCGAGCCGACCACCGCCGTCGCGTAGCGATCACGTATCCCATTGGCGAGGAGTTGCGCGCCAGCGCGATCAGGATCGACGAAGAGCACGGCGAGCGGTAGCGGGTCTGGAACAGGCGACGACATGGCGCGAACATCCTTCGCTAGCCCGATGATGCTGAAATTGCGCGCCTGACCATCCCTGGTCAGCGCTACGCCGAAGAGGGCGCTCCTCGCCCTGGTGAAGATTATACGCGCGTATTCGCCGTTCGCTCTCAGAACAGTCGGAAAGCGCGCCGTGGTGGAGTCTGACGTTTCTGATGGCGGCGCTTCATGCCTGATTCGGTGGGGTATAGACGTAGAGGTTGTTGCCTGGATTGATATGAATAGGTCGGCAGTTGTCGACGCATGAGTAGGTGGTCAGGCTAAATACCAACCGGCCATCTGGAGCCCAGACAACGTAGCCTAAGTAACTGAATTCATAGGGCTTCCAGTTGGAACAACTCACGAGAAGGGAAGCATCTCCCGTAGGCACGGAGACCGTGGTGAGTACATGTTGAGGGTTGATATCATCAACATCGCCGCCTATCACTGTCAGTGATGAGCCGTCAGGTCGCCACGTAGCCGAATATGTCTGCGTTTTCTTTGACATTACGATGGAAACGAAATCCTCGGGCTGGACCTGCATGGCAGGTATCCCAGGCGACCAGGGCGCGGAAGTGGGAACCAACAAGCGCTTCTGAATAGTCGCTAAGGGCAGAAGAAGGAGTTGGTCACGGGAAGAACCGTCTAGCGCTGGTCCACGGAAGAGCAGATAGCTCCCGTCAGGGGACCAACTCATAGCCCGAGCGGCATCGGCACATTGTCGAACAGCAAGATCGCCGTGCGGGCAATGCTCGAGTATGTAGCGTCCGTGTGATAAAAACTCACATCTTTATCTGCTCCTACGAGGGTTGCCGTGACGAATTGGTGGCTATCTGACCCCCAGATTGCAAGACCAAATGCCGGGTCGCTCAGCGCTTTCTCACCGGTTACGCGAAGGGTGATTGGATCAAAAGGGTAGACCGAGCTCCGGCATATCAACTCATGCGCATCAGGTGTAAAGGCGAAATCCGTATCACAGGGCAGCGTTTCTGGCAGGCGTTGCAGGTTGCGGCCATCGGTATCGATGCTGTATAGCGCGTTTTCATGCTCGGACCTGGCGCTAAGCAGGATGCGGGCGGCCCTCCCGGGGCCAGTGGCGGGCAGCGTGGTGATGACCCTGAGATAGTACCCATTCTTCTCGAGTTCAGGCGCTGATAGGGTGCGGACCCCAGGCGCTTGCAGGTGCGGAAACCAATGCTCTACAGTAGAGGGCGAGCGTGGATATAGCGAAGACTGCATATACGCAAAAACGCCGAGAGAGACGCTGCAGAGCGCGCAAAGGAGCAGCGGCGCAATTGGCCTGAAGAACCACACGAATCGGCGTGGCTTTGATAACAGGCTGCGCATCTCCTCGTCGGGAGCGGTGGACGACGGCTGCGCCATAAACTGACCCGCCTTCAGCCTTTCAGAAAGGATGCCTTATGTGAGAATACGCAAGCATCCTTTCCAATCTCGCAACGGGCAGCGCGAGTGATGGCGCAATCTGATCAGGCGAAGAATGTGGTCAGACGATCCGCGACGACCTCGGGCGCCTCAATGGCCAGCCAGTGATCGTACTCCGCGAAATGCTCCACCTGCGCCGCACCATAACGGTCGGCGTACGACGGCGAGATGAACGGATCGCGATCGCCCCATAGCACCAGCGTCGGGACCTGCTTCGTCAGCGCGACCAGCTTGTCCTCCCATCCCTTGAAGTCCTGCGGATTCAGGCTGCGATAGAGGCGCAGCGTCATCTTGCGCACGGAGGGTTTGGCGAACGAGAGCGCGTACGTCGCGCGCCAGTGGTCATCACTTAGAGATGGAGCCGATGGCTTCAGCGAGCGCGCGAAGACGCTATAGTTGCCCGACAGCGCCATCAGCAGGTCACCCATCAACGGCTGGCGCAGCAATTGCGCGTTGCGATGCCACTGATAGTCTGAGAAGTAATTCACGCCGCCCACCAGCGCGATACGCCGCACCTGATCGGGATGCGTCACGGCCCACGAGAGTCCATAGGGCGCGCCGAAATCCGTCACCACGAGGTTGAGCGGCGTCGCGATGCCCGCGCTCTCCACCAGCGCCGCGATGTAGCGCGCCATGTGGTCGAGCGTCAGGGCAAAGTTGTCTGGCGCCGTGGAGCGACCCAGGCCCGGTAGGTCCGGCGCATAGCAGTGGTATTGCCCTTGCAGCCGCTCCATGATCGGGCGCCACATGTCGGCCGAATCAGGCACGCCGTGTAGGAAGAGCACGGACTCGCCCGCTCCGGCCTCGGCGAGATAGGTGTTCGTTCCATCGATCTGTAATACATGCGAGACCTCCTACGACGCGGGCGATGAAGAGCAGCCCACTCCCGCGCCACACAGAACATAGCTCGCATCCACACGTCCTGCCAGTGACCCGATCAGGCCACCAGACGTTGAGGATATAGAACATATGTTCTATCATGTGGGCAGGGGATGGAGTCGCTGGCGGGCGCTTATCTCCTCCATGGCGGCGTAGGGCGGACATTGTAGCGCGGCGCGCATTCAGGCGCATCTCAGGTCATCTCAGAGCAAGCGGAAGATCACGGCAAACCACGGGAACAGCGGGACACATGGCGAGCAGCCAACAGAGAGAACAGGGAGCGAAACGATGAAATGGGGACTGGCAGGCTGGCGGCTGCGCCAGCAACGAACACACGGAGAACAGCGGAACACAAGCCATTCGCGGCCACGAGTCGCGCAAGCGGCGGAGGCGGCGCGCGTCGCGCAGGAGGGCGTCGGACGAAGTCTCGGTAGCGCGACGGCAGGCGTTGGCGTGATGCTGACGCCGGTGGCGATGCAGGCCCTCACGCCAATCCTGGCGCCAGCGTTCAGGATGGACGCGGTGGAGGTCAGCGCGGGACGTGGCCTTGCGCCAGAGCTGGTGCTGGCGACGAGTCGCGCGGCGCAGGCATTAGGGCGCGCGCCAGAGGAGGTCTGGGCCGAGGCGTTGCGCGCCTGGCTCGGCTCCGAGGGGTCGCTTCCACGCGCGGCGCGTCCGGCGGTCCAGGAGGTGCGGCGGGCGCACGTCTGGTCGCAGATTGACGAGACGCTGCACGAACTACGCGCCAGCTAGAGCGCGGACGAGTGTAGAGCAATGGCCCCCTTTCCGTTGGCGGCGGGAAGGGGGTCTCGCTTTGCCCAGCTATCCTGCCAGTATCAGTTCCGTCTGTACGGTCGAGAGCCACGTCGCGCCGCTCGCGCTCACCAGGACCTCATCCTCCAGGCCAATGTAGCCCCGCGATGTCGCCGTCCCAAGTTCCAATGTATAGACAGAGTTCGGCTCGATGGGTCGCTCAGGCGTCTCGCCGTAACGCGGCCAGCGCGGGCCGATCAGTGGGCCGCCATCGTGTACCGCGCGACCGACGCTATGCCCCAGCGCGTGCATGTACTCCGGGAAGCCCTTGCCCGTCAGGTACGTGCGTGCGGCGGTGTCCACCTGGTAGCCCTGTACGCCAGCCTTGAGCTTCTTGCGCCCGGCCTCGATGGCCCCGACACAGGCGCGGAAGGCGCGCGTCACCTCCTCTGGCGGCTCGGTCTGGCCGTCGCCGCGTAGGAACCACATGCGCTGGAGGTCAGAGCAGTAATCCTCATAGATGACGCCGAAGTCGAGATGAATCAGATCGCCGGCTTGCATCACGATGTCCGTCGGGCCGCCGTGCCCCGCCTCCGACGAGGCTCCCGCGTTTACCGCTGGGCACGCGTTGGCCTGCCAGGAGGTGGTCAATCCATGACGCTTCACTTCGGCGTGCAGCATGTCCGCCATCTCGCGCTCCGTGCGTCCCGGACGTAGAAAGGGCGTCACTTTCTCGAACATCTCCTCGGTGATGCGTATCGCCTCGCGCATACGCTTGAGTTCCGTCGCAGTCTTGCGGCTGCGCAGCGCGCCAATGATCGGCGCGGCGGAGATGAGTCGCTGGCGGTATGGCGAGCGGGCAAGCGCGGCGACCAGTTGCAGGTACATCCCATGCGTGAGGCCATCCGAGGCGACATCGCCGAGCGAGTAGTTGATGGCGATCTGTTGTGGGTCCAGCTCGCGCATCACCGCGCGCAGAACTGGTGTGATGCCAGCGTCGTAGGTGTAGAGCGTGTCATACAGCCCTGCCTGGGTGATCAGCCCGCCGTCGGGACCGCCGACGATGGCGATGCGCTTGCCGTCGCGTGTGACGATGAACGCGCTCTGCCAGGTGACGTCATGCCCGACGATCAGATCCATTACCGGGTCGGGCGTCTCGGAAGTCTCGCGCGCGAAGGTCAGCCAGCAGCCAACGCGCTGCTCTTCGAGGATGCCTTGCGCCTGTTCCAGTTTCTCACGGTAGATCGTCGTGTCCATGCCAGCCTCCTTGGTCAATAGCAACCTGGCGTACGAGCGTTACCCTAACCTATTAGTGACATATCGAGCGGAAGACGGCTCCGTATCGGGAGCTTTAGAGAGCAGGAAGGGGACCAACATGCGCCAATCCCGACAGGTTTATCAGGCTCTCCGCGATCAACACATCCGCGCCTCCAGCTAGCGCGTCTTCCATCCGTTGCATTCGTCGCGCGCTATTCAACGCTAATCTAAACGCCTTTGTTCGTCCCGCGCCGTCGTGCGCCGTTGTGCGCCGTCCTCGCCGTCGCGCGCCATCTTGTGTCAATACGATCATGCCGCCGCACTCAGCGGAAACGTCCGCCTGAGTAACAACTCACAGTTCATGTCGAAGCCTTCAGCCGCTGGCTGAGACTGTAGAGCACTTCTCGAAAAACGATGATCCAGGCCTAGCACAAATGTGGCCGCCTGGTCCATAGAGAGGAGGGGACGCACGCCCTAGTGTCTGTTCCAAAGTGGGTAAGCGAGAATGTGGTATCCTCGCGCGGCATGAGACCTCCTATTTTTGTGCGTCCCCTCACGGACGCCGAGCGCACGGCGCGTGACGGCGGGGCTGCGCTCGAAGGACACCTTTGTCTTGCGTCGCTGCCAGATCCTGCTGGCCAGCGCCCGCGGCGAGCGCGCGCCCCGGATCGCCGAGCAGCTGGGCTGCGACGACCAAACGGTGCTCGACGCGCTGCACGCCTTCAACGCGCGCGGGCTGGACGCGCTGCGCCAAGGCTCCTCGCGGGCCCACCATCCCCGCCCGCAGGCCTTCCCGGGCGAACGCGCCGAGCAGTTGCGCGCGCTGCTGCACCGCAGTCCCGCGCGAGTTCGGCCATCCCACCAGTGTGTGGACGCTGGAGTTGGCCGCCGAGGTCAGTTGTGCGCAGGGGCTGACGGCGACGCCGGGTCAGCGGCGAGACGATTCGCCTCACCCTGAAGCGGCTGGGCATCGGCTGGAAGCGCGCCAAGCACTGGATCACCAGCCCCGACCCGGAGTACGCCCGAAAAAAAGGCGCCGCGACCGCCTGATCGCGCTGGCCGCAGCGCATCCCGACTGGGCGCTGGGCTTCGCCGACGAGGTCTGGTGGAGCCGGTTGGCGCAGCCCCACCTGCACGCCTGGGCCGAGGCGGACCACCCGCTGCGCCTGGTGGAACAGACGGTCGCCAAAGCCGACCGATCCCGACCCCAAAGCGTTGGCCTGCTATGGCGCTGCTTGCTGCGGCGCGCGCCGGCCAGGACGAAGCGGTCTGGCTGCGCTTCGTGGACGGCCGCCCCGTCAGTGCGCTCACGACCCAGTTCCTGGAGTGGTGTTGCCCCAAACTTGCGGCGCTGGGCGTGCCGGTCTGGGTGCTGATCTGGGACAACGCCTCCTGGCATGTCAGTAAGGCGGTGCGCGCCTGGATCCGCGCCCACAACCGTCAGGTCAAGCAGCCAGGGCCAGGGCGTGCGCATCCTCGCCTGCTACCTGCCCGTCAAGAGTCCCTGGCTCAACCCGATTGAGCCCAAGTGGGTGCATGGCAAGCGCGCGATCGTCGAGCCCACGCGCCTGCTCAGCGCTCACGAGGTGGCCGAGCGCGTCTGCGCCTACCATGGCTGTCCCCACGAGCCTCACCTCACGCTTCCTGATCCTATTCTCGACAAGGCCAGTTGATCATGCACTAGCGCGTCTTCTCCGTTCGTGACAAAGAGGGAGTGTGAGGTTTGCGCCTCGCATTCCCTCTCCTTTATCGAGAGAAAATGACTGTCTCTGGGCGCCAAGGCTCACTGCACGTGCAATCAGAACCAGACAAGCGGTTATTGAAGAAGAGGATAGCGCCGCGATGGATATCAGGGCAGAGAAGCGAGATCCACAGCGTATCAGTCGCTACCGATGGGCTTTCATAACGATGTCGCTGGGGCTAATTGTCCTGTTCGCCTGCGTCCTGTGCGGTTGCGCGTCCTCATCGAGCGCGGCAAGCCCGCAACTACGCTGCACTGTCCGCATCGCGCCGACAGGAGTAGATGTCATTCAGACCACTCTGCAATGCACAGTCACCAACGCGCCACAGAATGACACGCGCTCCACTACGCGCTGGTAGACGACACTGGAAAGGCGCAACAGCCATTTGATGCGACCTGTGATGGCGCGCTCGCGCATGGGACTGGAACCTGCCAGCAGACCTACTCCGTTATGGCGCCTAAATCGCCGACCGACAGCCAGGTGTCTGGCGAGACGCAGCCAGGCCATACCGCGCTCGGCCCGGTGACCCCGACAGAGGCGCCATAAAGTTTCATTCGCCCGCCTGTTATGAGGCGGGATTGCCCGTTAGCCAGGAACTCACGCAACGGCACAGCGCACAATGCCTCGAGACTGTAGCCTATCTAATGCGTCTGGACGCGCTGATATTCCCCTACGCTTCACGTCGCACATTGAAAATGAAGCCGCCTAAAATCAGGCAGGCAAAATTTGTGATGGCCTGCGCAAGTAACAATCCCGCTGCCAATTGCGGCTGATCTATGGGAATTATGCCAAACAAGCCGCCCCCAAGGGTTAGCGCCGCGATCCCCACAAGAAACAGGCTTTGAAATGTGGCGACCGCAAGAGGAACTTTGAGGGGAGCATCAGCCATCCCGAAGTAGTGAATATCGAAACGCAATCTCGTGTTGTCACCAGGAAGCCGAGCGCGTATGCGCAAATAAGCGCTCAGTTCCAGTGCGGCAAATGACCAGATTCCAAGCGAGGCCGCGACGTCTATAAATGTCCCGTCAAAAGGCGTCGTGCTCAAAGTATGGGCGCTTAGCCAGAGGCCTACTGCGATGGCCGCCAGCTCACAGACAAATAGCCCAATGCCTAACCATCTCAGTATGGATCGATTCATATTCATGCTTCCCCCAGCGCTCGTCGGCCAATACGTCACTAGGTGAATGTTCTCCGCCACGATACCGCCGCACCAGCGCCTGAGTGTTCGTCAAGATTCATTGCGTGCGAGGAAGACTTGGCGTGAGAGACGGCCCTCGGCGGCAAGCGTCTGCGCCATCGCATAGAAGCGTTGTAGGCGGTCGAACGTCTCCTGTCCCTCTCGCACGATGACCTCCGCCCGGCGCGCCTCCCGCGCTCGCACGCGGCGTTCGCCGATCAACGTCAAGTTCGCCGTGGCGTCCTCCTCGCGCTCCAGCGTCAGCCCCGCCTGCGCGATCAGCCGCGCATTCTCGCCAATTGGCGTGAAGAACGCCAACCCCATCGAGCTGCGAATGGCGACTTCCTCGCTAGAGAGGATACCCGTGACGACGAGCGGATCGGTGAAGAGCATGTGTCCACCTGGCTTGAGCAGGCGCCGCCAATCTCGCAGTACCGCCAGCCGGTTGGAGAGATGGTTGATCGCGTCGATGCAGAGAATGGCGTCGAACGTCGCGTCCTCGAATGGCAGCGGCTGGCTCGCGTCGGCCTGCTGAAAATGCGCGCGTTCGGCCATGCCCAGCTTCTGGGCCATGCGGTTCGCCTGCGCGACGCCGTGCTCGTCAACATCCACGCCTATGACCTGCGCGCCCGTCTCTCGCGCCAGGAAGAGCGCGGGACCGCCAGAGCCGCACCCCACCTCCAGCGCCTGCGCCGCCTGCGTCAGATCCAGCCAGGCGAGCCAGGCGCGATACTCATCGGCGGTCAGCCAGCTATTCTGCCCGATATCCTCGCCGTAGATATCCTGCCGCAGTTGCGCGCTTACAGGGTCGTCGAATAGGCTGTAGGTCGTGCTGTATCGGCCTTCTGGCTGGCTCATCTGGTCACGCTCCTTTCCCACTTGACGCTCTCTGTAAAGGCGCCTTCGCACAGTGAGCCGAAACGCGCTAGCTGACTTGTCTTGTTTTCTGCCGCTTGCTGGGCTAACGGATGAGGATGATTGTTATTCCAAGTGAAAGGCTCGCCCAGGCGCGGTCGATGGTAAGGATGGGGAGTGCCAGGCGCTGCGCCAGTGCGAGGCATGTGCGATCGCCCAGCGAGAGTCCTGCCGATCGTGTCAACGGGCATAATAGGCCCGTCTGAAAAGCGGCATTGGAGTCAAAATCTATCAACGTCAACCCCAAAGGGTCGAGCGTTGCGTGAATCGCCTCTTCGGGCATACCTGATTCAGCGAGCTTGGCGACAACCTCCGCGAGATTGACCACGCTCATCGCCGTTCCGCGTGCAAGCGCCTGAGCCACCACGTCTCCGCCAGGTTCAGATCCAAGCAACGCTAGAAGGGCTGAGGCGTCGAGCACAGCCTCACTCATGCGCGGCTTCTTCGCGCCGTTCGGCGATCAGTTCCTCGCTGAGTGAGCGCCCTTCACCAAGATATGTGCGGACAAGTTCCTGAGCATGCTGGATAGCATGTTGAAGCGTGAAAATACGCACCTCACCATCTTCTAGACGCAAGATGACATCATCGCCGATATTGATTCCCAGCGCACGACGATATGTGGCGGGCAGACTGATACGCCCACCCTCTGAGATGCGCGCTCTTATCTCTTCCATATACCAGACCCCTCCATTCATGTCACAAATGAATTATTTGGCAGGTGCTGTCGCTGTGTCAAATCGGAGTATGTTGTCAATGATGGTGTACTGTGGCATAGCGAAGATGACGTACAATAGGCTGCGGCTGACGAGGACGAGGACGAGCGGGACAGCAGGAGTGGCGAGGATGAGCGACGAGGCGACCTGGCGCGACGTGGCGGGGACGCCGGATGATCCGAACGCGCTTCGTGGGCGTCGCGTCCTCGTCATGGGCCTTGGGCTGCTCGGCGGGGGTGTCGCGGCGGCGCGCTATGCGGCGAAGATGGGCGCGGCGGAGGTCGTCGTCACCGATCTGCGCTCGGCGGAGACGCTGGCCGAGAGCGTCGCCAAACTCGACGGCCTGCCCATCCGCTACGTCCTCGGACGCCACGAGATGGACGACTTTACCCGCGCCGAGGTCGTCGTGCGCAACCCCGGCGTGCGTCGCGGCTCACCGTACCTGGAGGCGGCGCGTGCGACCGGCGCGCGCATCGAGATGGAGATCGCGTGGTTCTTCCGCGCCTGCCAGGGGAAAATTGCTGGCGTCACCGGGACGCGCGGCAAGAGCACAACGACGACGCTGCTGCACGCGATTCTCGCCGAAGCGGGACTGCGCCCGCTGCTCGGCGGCAATCTTGGCGGCATCGAGACGCTCTCGCTCCTGCCGGAGATCATGCCCGACCGCTGGGTCGTCCTCGAGCTGGGCAACTGGATGCTGGAGGGACTGCATACCGTCCGCCGCAGCCCGCATCTGGCGATCTTCACCAACCTCCTGCCCGACCACCTCGACGCCTACGACTCGATGGAGGACTACGGCGAGGCGAAGAGCGCCATCTTCCGCTATCAGGGGATGGGCGACATCGCCCTCTTCAACGCCGACAACGACTACAGCCGGCGCTATGGCGACGAAGCGCCGGGCAGCCACGTCTGGTTCTACAGCGCCGAGCGTGGCGTCGCCTGGCCGCGCTCGTATCCCGATCAGTCGCGTCCCTTCGCCTATGCGGACGCGGTCCGCCTGCGTGGCGCGCACAACCTGGGCAACGTCCAGGCGGCGACGCTGGCGGCGGAACTGATCGGCGTCGAGAGTGAGACGATCCGCCGCGCGGTAGCGAACTTCGGCGGAGTTCCGCACCGGCTGGAGGTCGTGCGCGAGCTGGACGGCGTGACATGGGTGAACGACAGCGCCAGCACGGCTCCCGTCGCGGGTATCGCGGCGCTGCGCAGCTTCACCGAGCCGGTGGTGCTGATCGCGGGGGGCAACTCGAAGAACCTCGACGCGAGCGAGTACGCCGCCGAGGCCGCGCGCCGCGCCAAACGTGTTCTCCTGCTCAAGGGCAACGCGACCGAGGGATTTTCTGAGTTGCTACGCGCGGCGGCGGTGGAGCAGGGTCGCGCCGACGCCGAGACCTTCATCTCCGGGCCGTACGACGACCTGGCGGCGGCGATTCAAGACGCACGCTCAGCCGCCGCGCCGGGCGATGTGGTTCTGCTCTCGCCCGGCTTCACTAGCTTTGGCATGTTCCTCAACGAGTTCGACCGCGGCGACCAGTTCCGCGCCCCTGTCCACGCACTCAACTAACTCCGCCGCCCCCTTGCCGCCCCCAGAGCCACGTGCTAAACTGCCCGTGCAGTCGAGTGGCGAGCCATCTCATTTTCCCCGTTTCCATAAGGCAGGGCGCCGACGTCCGGCCAGGTGCGCGTCTTCGTCAGCCATCACCATAGTGACGAGGAAGATCGCTTCACCGCCCGGCTGGTGACCGATCTCGAGCGCGCTGGCGCGGATGTCTGGGTAGACACCAAAGGCATCACGTCCGGCAACTTCATTCGCAAGATGAACGAGGGGCTGGCCGGACGCCACTGGCTCCTGTTGGTGATGTCGCCCGCCGCCCTGCGTTCAGAATGGGTGCAGGAGGAGGTAGACGCCGCGCTGCATCAGGTCAAAGGCAAGCACATGCTTGGCGTTATCCCTATTGTCATGCTGCCCTGTGATGAGGCGCTGATCCCGCCCGTCTGGGCGACCTTGCACCGCTACGACGCTACCAAAAGGTACGAGTCGGCGCGCGATGGTTTGCTTCGGGCGATGGGTCTGCCCCAACTTGCGCCAGAGCAGTCGCAGCCACCCAACACGCCACCAGTCTTCTTCGCTCCAGCGTCTCCTGGCCCCACGCCTGCCCCCTGGCTGCCGGAGTGGTTGGCCCAACGCGGCTTCACGGCGCGCAAAGATGGCGCGGTCGAGTACATCCTGCCGCCGATCTGTGATGTGCCTACGGGTTCTTTCCTTATGGGCAGCGACAGGCGCAAGGACTCACATGCATCCGGTGACGAATTGCCGCAGCACATGGTGCTGCTGAACGTCTTCCAGATCGGCAAGCACCCTGTGACCGTTGCCGAATACGCCTGCTTTGTGCGAGCAGGCCACAGAGACAGAGAGCCGAGCCAGTGGCAGACGCAACTGGGCAGGCTGCATCATCCAGTCGACTACGTAAGCTGGGACGATGCCATCGCCTACGCAAAGTGGCTCACGGATTGCAGTGGACAGCCGTGGCGACTGCCAAGCGAGGCGGAGTGGGAGAAGGCCGCGCGTGGGACCGATGGACGCATCTATCCTTGGGACGACACGTTTGACATTAGCTGCGCCAACACCAAAGAAGGCAAGAAAGGAAACACGACGCCGGTCGGGAGCTATCCGAGCGGCGTCAGTCCTTATGGTGCTATGGATATGGCGGGCAACGTCTGGGAGTGGACAAGCAGCATCTACAAGCCCTATCCCTACAATGCCAGCGACGGTAGGGAGCGAGCCGAACCTACTAAGAATCATGTACTGCGTGGCGGCGAGTGGAACAGCTCCGCCCAGCGGGCGCGCGTGGCCTGCCGTGACCACCGTCGGTCTCTCAACCCCGACTTTGGTGGATTCCGGCTGGCTGTGGCCCTCATCTCATAACGCCAGCGGTTGAAACCGCGCCTGAGGGCCTGCGGCCACAACGTCCACCTGCGTGGACGCCAGACAGCGCCGGGCATGTGAAACCTGCGCAGGCAGGTTTTGTGGCGGCACACCCGCAGGCGCGAATTTATTCGCCAGCAGATCAGGCGAGAACTCCACGCAAGGCGGAGCGCGCCGCGTAGTAGCCGCACATGCCGTGGACGCCGCCGCCCGGCGGCGTCGATGACGAGCAGAAGTAGAGCCGCTTGTTCGGCGTCGAGTAGGGATCGAGGCGCGCGACGGGGCGGGTGAAGAACTGGCCGAGATCCTGTACGCCGCCGTTGATGTCGCCGCCGATGTAGTTCGGCGTTGTAGCGCTCCATCTGCGCCGGACGTCAGCGTGTGGCGCGCCAGGATGCGGTCGCGAAAGCCCGGCGCAAAGCGCTCGATCTGCGCCTCGATGCGCGCGGTCATGTCTAGCGTCGCAGCCGTTGGGAACGTGGCAGTAGGCCCAGGCGGTGTGCTTGCCCTGCTGGCGCGCGCGTGGGATCGAAGAGGCTCTGCTGCGCCAGCAGCACGAATGGTCGCTCCGGCGCGCCGCCCCGCCACGCGCTCTGCTCGGCGGAGGCGATCTCCTCCAGCGTCCCGCCCAGATGCACCGTGCCCGCGCGCAGCGCACGCGGCATCCTTCCAGGGAATCGGCCCATCCAGCGCGTAGTCGATCTTGAAGACTCCCGGCCCATAGCGATAGTCGCCCGAGCCGCTGACGATACCCGCTCCGGCAGCGCGTCGCCGGCGATGCGCAGCATCTGGCGCGGCGTCACGTCGAAGAGAACGGCGCGTGAACGTGGGCAGTTCGTGCAGCGATGTCACCTCGACGCCGGTGACGATCTCGCCGCCGAGCGAGCGCAGGTACGCCGCCAGCGCCTCCACAAACGCCTGCGACCCACCTTTAGGGAACGGCCAGCCGATGAGGTGTCCGAGCGTTCCCAGCACGAGCGCGATCGCGGCGCTGACCGGCCGTTCCAGCGGCAGCATCGAGTGCGCGGCCATCCCGCCAAAGAGCGCGCGTGCGCGTTCCCCGTGAAACGTCCGCTCAGCGAGCATACGCGCCGGTTGCAGAGCATTCACGCCGAAGCGCGCCATCTGCAGTGAGATCAGTGGATGAGTGAACTGGAATCCCGGCCGCAGCGGTCCCAGGATGCCCTGCGCCAGCCCATTCCACTCCTCTACGAACGGCGTGAAGAGGCCCCGCCAGGCGGAGGCGTCCCGTTTGCCGAGCGACGCCTCCATCGCGCCGAGGGAGTGTTCGAGGACCACCGCGCCGTCGGCGAGTGGGTGCGCGAGCGGAGCAGGTGGGTAGACCCATTCCAGGCCATAGCGGTCAAGCGGCAACGAACGGAAGAAGGGCGAGGCGACGCCCAGCGGATGAATCGCCGAGCAGACGTCATGGCGGAATCCCGGCAGCGTCAGCTCTTGCGTGCGCGAGCCGCCGCCGATGGCCTCGCTGGCCTCATAGACGACGACCGCGCGCCCAGCCTGCGCCAGCGTGATCGCCGCGGCGAGTCCATTCGGTCCCGTGCCGACCACCAGCGCGTCATAGCGTGTCTGTCTGCTCATGCCCTGATCTTAGCGCGTGCGCCAGCGCTCCTACCAAGGCGTGAAGGGGGCGGTAACGGTGTCAGGACGGCTGTCCACCGCCTACCAGTGTGAGGCGGGATCAAATGCGCCGATACGTGGCCATAGAGCCACATGCGATCAGGATGCAGTTAGAGTGACACATAGCGCTCTAGTGGCGCGTGACCACGGCGACGGCGGTGACGGGCCCCGCGTTGGCGCCGAGCGTGGGGCCTAGCCAGGTCTTATCTATGATCCCATCATAACGCAGGTGGAGTATCTGCTCCATCTGGCTGATGCGCTCGATGGTGCTCGCGCAGATCAACACGGCCTCTGGCGCCTGGGCGAGCGCGACATCGCGCATGCGAAGCAGGGCGCGGTCGAAATTGCGCACGTTCTCCAGCGGGGCCACCTCACCATCGCGAATGGTGAGGACGGGATGCGCGTCCATCAGCGTCCCCAGCAGCTCTCGCGCGCGTCCAATGCGTCCACCCCGCCGCAGATATTCGAGGGTCTCGACCACGAAATAGAGGCGCGTGCGTGCAAGGATCGAGCGCGCTGTGGCATAGACCTCGTCGACGGGCGCGCCCATACTCGCGAGCTTCGCGGCTTTCGTCACCGCTGGCCAGATGCCAATCCCGGCCTGAAGCGTGTCAAGAAGATAGATAGGGGCTTGCGGCAGGCGCTCACGCGCGGCCTGCGCATGTTGGATCACTTGGCTGAGACGGCTGGAGACATGGATCGAGAGCACGTCGGTCGCGCCCTGGCCAAAAGCCATCTGATAAGCGTAATAAAAGTCACGGGGAGCGGCTGGCAGGGTGTAGGGCATACTCCGTAGACGTGGGAGCCGGGCGAAGAATTGCGCCGACGTAATATCGACGCCATCGCGCAAGGGCGCTCCGTCCATCACGATGAGGTTCGGCACGACTACGATGCCGAGCGCCTGCGCATGACGTGGAATAATATCGGTGGAGCTATCCGCCACGATGCGCACACGCGAGGCGCCCGGCTGGTAGGCCGGGTAACGACCGGATGGCGTGGAGGAGAATCCAGACATGGCTTACCTCTTCCAGCCGCGCGCCCCGCGAGCGCGCCCCGCACATCCCATACGACGAACGTGAAAGAAGTGATCACTATTGTATACCTGATATTCAACCCCCAGCGGTCGCTATGCCGTCTTCTGCTCCCAACTGGACGCGCGTTGCGCTGGTACCCTATCCTCTGATGCGATTAATGGGGCATCTGCGACACCTGCGACACCTGACACCTGAAGGAGGGACACCATGCGCCTGCGCCTGATACGCAACGCGACGATGCTCTGGGACTATGCGGGACAGCGCATCCTCACCGACCCGCTCTTCGCCGACCGCTTTGCGCTGCCCTCCTATAGTGGACGCTCGCGCAATCCCGTCGCCGATCTGCCGCTTCCCATTGATGACATCCTGGCGGGGGTCGAGCTGGTCCTGCTCTCGCACCGGCACGGCGACCACTTCGACGCCGCCGCGCGCGAGCGCCTCCCCAAAACCCTCCCACTCTATTGCCAGCCAACCGACGCCAGCGCCCTCCAGCCCAATGGCTTCGAGCATGTGACGCCAGTGGAGTCGAGCCTCGCCTGGCCAGCGGGAACACTGACGCGCGTCCTGGGCCATCATGGAGTCGGCCCAGTCGAGGCGGAGATGGGCGTTTCCTCTGGCTATGTCTTGCAGGCCCCCGGCGAGCCGACCGTCTACTGGGCTGGCGACAGCGTCCTCTGCGACGAAACGCGCGCGGCCATCGAACGCTACCATCCAGACGTGATCGTCACGCACTCCGGCGGCGCGCTCTGGCCCGTCGGTCCCGATGGCAGCGGCGGTCGAGCGCTCATCATCATGGACGCAGCGCAGACCATCGCGACCAGCCGCCTCGCGCCTTGGGCGCAGGTGGTCGCCATTCATCTGGATAGTGTGGACCACGCCACCGTCTCGCGAGCTGACCTGCGCCAGGCGGTCGCCGCGGAAGGGTTGGAGGATCGCATCCTCATCCCGGAGGACGGCGAGGAGCTGACGTTCGTTTCGCAACCCTGATCGCGCTATCCTCGCACGTCACTGCTGCCTGGTGAGGTCCATGATCCAGTTCGTCTCCCAGGTAGTTCCGCCGTCCACTGAAAAGGCTTGTTCCCAGTGGCACGAGTTGGGTGTGATGTCTGACCAGAGGAAGCGGCTCAGGATATAGCGCCCCTGGTATGGCTCGTGCGCGTAAAACGCCCCGCGTCCGTGCGCAAAGGCGCCGATCATCGGCGTTGTGAAGGCGCCATCTGGCCCCGCCGTCCAGTAGATGCGCCACTGCCCGGCATGAGGGTCGAAGAGGCGCACGGTCATGCCGTGCAGCCGTCCCGACGCCAACTGCAACGTGACCTCGCTGATGCTGCCCAGCCCGCCAAGAATCTTGCGGTCCGCCGCGCTGCCCTCGAACTCATCCCAGGTCGTGGATCCTCTCAACGTCTCCCGCAGCCGGCGATGATGGATTTTCTACTGGCCGATTAGGAAATCAAAATCCGCGTATCCAGTTGGCAATTGCTCCTCACCCATCGTGGGTTCTCCTGCTCTATCAGCGCATGACCTGCCTGCACGCTACCCTACCGCACGATTGGCCCGCTGGGAAGGGCCAATGGATGAAGGCGCCGCAGGGCCATTTCTGGACGAGCCAGGTTCTCTTGCCCTAAAGCGTTCGCTGACGATAAGCCGCACGCTGGATCTCGTGCGCGCCTACTCGCGCGCGTATTCGACAAGCGATCCGCAAGAGCGAAAGCCAACGCGCTGGTAGACACGTCCGGCTTCTTCCGAGACAGCGCAGAGGAAGACCAGCGCTGCCCCATGTGCGAATGCGCTCTGCGCCATAGCGGCGGTGAGATAGGCGGCGAAGCCCTGGCGCCGGTATTGCGGCAGGGTAGAGATTCCCATCAACTCCGTGACGCCACCAATGATCGCCTCGAACATGCCCCCCGTGACGGGACGCCCATGCGCGCGCAGCGTGAAGGCGCGACTCGTGAGCAGTCCCGCGCGAAACGCTTCGGCCTGCCCCTCGGTGGCGCCTGCCGGTTCGTCGAACCCCAGCGCGTTCGTGTCCAGATTCTCGCGCACCTCCTCCAGCGATGACGTGCGCGAGATGGTAATCACTTCGGCGTGCGCTGGCGGCGGAGATTGAATGTCATGTGGGCGCGCGAGCAGCACGGACTGTCGCCGTGTCTCCTGATAGCCTGCCGACGCCAGGCGCTCTGGCAGGTCGGGATAAAGCTCGGCGAGGAACTCGACTCGCGGACGCGCGCTCTGCCGCCTGAATATGGCGTGGAGTTCGTCCAGATCGGCGTCGCGTACTGTGCGTCTCAGATGGCGTGGAATGGCGTACGGCGCGTCCGCGCCGGGCATATACACCGTGAAGGCCGTGAGCGCCTGAGCGATCCGCCCGCGCCGCGCCTGCCTGCGCAGGTATGTCTGGACACACTCGAGATCGGATGGCATTCCGGTTTCCTTCACTCCTGAACAGGCGCCGTGAAGCGGACCGCCAGCCCCGTATCAGCGTAGCACGCCAGTACGCCGCGCGTCACGCCGAGACATCACGCGCAGGATAGAATGAGGGTGGCCCAATGATGAGCGTGAGCTGAGCGACGCGATGGGCGGCTAGAGGCAGGTGATATCCATGTGGCAGCGGATCAAGGAGGCCTGGCGGCAGGCGCGGGAAGATGCTTTACGGAAGTACGCGGCGCCAGTGGGCCACGTGAGCGCTTCCATGAGCGGTGACGCGCGTGAATACCTGGAGGAGGTTTTCGCCGCGTTCCCCTACACCGATGAGGCCAAGCAGTGGCTGCGCGAGAGCATCAACTTCGAGGCGCAGGACCTGCGCAGCATGCGTGGCGGCGGCTACTGGGACCCTGGCCGCAACCTCGTCTTTCTCTACACCGCGCAGTACGAGGCGGCGATTCACGAACTGGCGCACGCCTGGTGGCACACGCGGCGGCTGGGTCAGGAGGAGGCGATGATGCAGGCGACCATCGCGCTCTCCGAGGAGCGCGACCCACGCTACGCACGCACGCAGGGTCTTGCGTACGGCTATATTCATGGCATCCCGGAGCAGAACTGGGCGGGCATGCTGGTCGAGCGCAACGACTGGGAGATGTACGCTGGACTCGCCAGCGGCATGATGGCCGATATTCGCCTCGTCCCGCCCTACGTCCGCCACTTCTACGACGGCATGTACCTGCTGTTAGCTGATGACGCGCCCTCACCCGCCGCGCTCGCCCCTCACGGCTAGGGAGAGAAGACTGCGCGTGCGAGGTCATCCATACCAGAGGCGTGGCGATTGCAGCGCGCTTTCTAGTTCAGAAAACATGAGGAAGTCACCCGAATCGCGTCCATAATGCGCTGAACGGATGCGCAGATCTGGACCCAGGAGGAAGTCGGCGGGCATGCGAAACTTCCTGCCGTCCATGGCGAAGAATCCTGCCAGCAGGCGCCAGTCCCCCAGTCCACGCCGCCGCGCTTCCCGATACACCGAACGCCGCATGGTCCCGCGCGCCGTGCCGAGCATGGACGTGGCTAACCCATACCGCGCATAGATCGTCGCGGCGGGATCTGCGATCAGCGGAAAGGGCGCCTGGAACCGTTCCAGGTAGTCCCAGGCGTATTCAGGCGTCGACTCGAAGAAGGCGATGACATGCAGTCCTTGCTGGCGATAGGTGGGATAGCGCTGGAGCAGATGCCAGAGCCGCATATTGCAGAGTGGACAGACGGCGGAGCGGAAAAAAGACAGCAGCACTGGGCGGCCATAGTAGGCAGAGAGGGAGATCAAGCGGCCATACAGGTCCGGAATGTCAAAGTGTGGCGCCACCTCGCCTGAGTGTAGTCGCATCCCTCGCCTCCCCAGCGCATCCTCATGGCGTCTCCGCAACAACGCTCGTTGCTTTCCAGCATGCCACAGATCGCCGCGCCAGGGAACAAGAGTGTACGCTTGTACCAGTCCGCTCTCCGTCACGTGGACGCCAACGCACGAGATGCGATCGCCAGCGCCGTTTCGTAGTCAATGAGATCGCCCGTCGCGCCAGCTTGCTCCTGGTATCCGCCGTAGATCGCGTGCCCCGCCTGCATCCAGAAGCAGTCCACCACCGCGAAGCCCGCCTCGTCGAGCCAGCGCAACTGATTGAAGAGCGGCGAGGGCTGGTCGAACGGATCGGGATAGGTGTAGTAGTTCCAGTTCTCGCGCGCGAATAAGTCGAAGAGCGCGGCGTCGCCGGTCTGCGCGATGGACCGCTCGCGCGCCGAGCGATCCCACGTCGCCGCAAAGAGGTTGCGCGCCTCCTCGCGCTGCGGCAGGACCAGATCGGCAATCAGCAGGCAGCCCCGCGCCGAGAGCCGTTTCTGAACCGCCGCGAACAAGCCGCGCTTGCCCTCCCCATTCAGGTGATGAACGCAGAGCGAGGAGATCACCACGTCGGCGCCATCCAGCATGCCATACCAGTCATTGCTCATGATATTGAACGCCGCCACACGCGCCCGCTCCCCATAGGGACTCAGCCGCGCGGCTGTAGCCTGACGCATGCTCTCCTCGCCATCCAGCGCCGTTACAGTGGCGGCGGGAAAGGCTTCGAGGATCGCCTGCGAGAGCATGCCCTCGCCCGAGGCTAGCTCCACGACGTGAAACGCCTCTGCACGCCCGAACGGCAAGAGTGATAGCAACGTCGCCACCTGCTCCTCGCGCGCGGGAACCGCGACCGACGCCAGTTGGCGATATACCTCTGAGTTCTCAGCCGACCACTCCACGGTTTCGTCTATGCCCATATCACCCTCGCTGATTCTGCTGCGCCGCGCTGTGATGTAAGAGGGTGTTATGAACTCGCCGCAAAGGGCCTCTTATCGCGTGCGTGTGAGCGAAAACACGAGGGTGTTGACCTCCTGCTCGCCCTCATCCCGACAGATCAACGCGATTCTACGGCCGTCAAGACAGGTTCATAACACGCTCTAACTCGCTGTCGAAGGCATGGTAGCATGGCAGACGAAGCGCCGAACAGCAGATTTCTCGCGCATGTTGTCGCATCGTGGCGGGCATCCGCTTTTACGGCGATCTGGCGGAATGTCGTGGCAAGGGTTATTCAGGGTTATTGGCAGAGAGAGCGGGGCGCGGCATGGCGACCGTCACAATCACCGACGAATCCACCCTGGGCGAGAAGCGCTCGTGGGACCTCGATATCCTGGAGGAGACGATCACGCTCGCCGAGCTGATCCGGCGGCGCATCTACCAGGAAGTGACCGAGTACAACGCGCGGCAGGTGGGCTACTACTACGGGCTGGTGCAGCCGACCGAGGCCGAGCGCGCGCTCAACGGCTACCAGATGAAGACGCCACGCCGGCTCGACTGGGAGGCGCAGTATCAAGCGGCGGAGCAGGCGTTTCTGCGGCGCGGGTTCATTGTCCTGGTGAACGACCAGCAGGTGACTGACCTCGCGGCGACCGTCACGCTCTCCCCCGGCTCGGAGGTGACGTTCCTTAAGCTGGTGCCGCTGGTGGGAGGCTGAGACGATGAGCACGCCGCTGGAACGAGAAGCCTTCAACCTGCTCCAGGCATACAAAGATGAGGTTGATACGCTCCGCTCATACTGGCGAGTGACGCCCGGCGATCTTGACTCTGGACGCGCCATTTTCACCGCTGATCCAGAGATACAGGTTGCGGTAGTCCGCGCGACACTTCTCAATCCGCCACGCGCGTGGCATGCTGAGCACGCGTTGTTGAGTCAACTCGCCCGTCGCAGCCTGCCCTATACCCCAGAAGATATACATGCAATCCTGAGCGTGATTAGCGATGGGACGAACTACAATACCGTTCCCTGGCAGGCACTGCTGCGCGCGCTCGCCCGGCCGCTTACCGATCCAGAGATGCTCACAGCCTGCCGCGCTGATCTGGAGTTAGTGCGCAAGGCAGTGAGTATGTGGTACTCATCAGCGGAGCAGCGCAAGACGTTGCGGCTGGTTGACGACCTGCTCGGCGGCCAGCAGGAGCCGCCAGTGGTCTACTCCGATGAGTGGGGTGACCAGGCGCTCCCGTTGCTCGACGAGATGGACGCCGATCTGCGTGAGCGATGGGTCGAGCTACTCCGTCAGTGCGCCGCGTCGAAGGGCAGCGCGCCAACCGCCAAGTGGATTGCAGCGACGCAGTCGCTGCTCGACGCGCTCGGCAAAGAGGTCTTCGTCCGGCTCGCCATCGCCTGGCTCGGCGCCTTCCGCAAGAGCGGCAATAAGCCGCCAGAGCATGACCGCGAGACCTATGACCTGCTGAGCAACGGGTGTCTGCTGGTCGAAGAGAACGGCGACCTGCTGCGTGGGCTTGCGTGGACTTGCGCGGGAATCGAAGACGCGAGCCTCGCCGCCACGCTCGCCGACGCCGCCATCGCAGGGTACCGCAAGATCACCGGCGTGGGACCGCGCTCCGCGAAGGTCGCCGGAGCCTGCGTCTACGCACTCAAGGGCATGCCGGGGCTGCACGGCGCGGCGCAGCTCGAACGGGTTCGGTTGAACGTGAAACAGCCGACCTACCTCAAGGGCATCGAGCGCGCGCTGGATGAGGCTGCCGAGCGCGCAGGCATGACGCGCGACGACCTCGAAGAGTTGACCGTGCCAACCTTCGACCTGGAGCAGGGCAAACGCGCGATTCCCTTTGGAGAAGCGCTTGCCGAGATACGCATTGATGGGCTGGAAGTCGAGATCGCCTGGCGCGACGCCCAGGACAAGCCGCGCAAGGATGCGCCAACCGAGGTCAAGCGCGAGTACAAGGCGGAACTGAAGGATCTCAAGCGCCTGCGCGACGACATCGCGCGTATGCTGGCCGCCCAGCGCGACCGCATCGAGCGCCTGCCATTGCTGGAACGTTCATGGAGCCTCGCCGACTGGCGCGCCCGCTACCTTGATCATCCGCTGATCGGCAGCCTCGCGCGACGCCTAATCTGGCGCTTCACGGATAGCGACCGCGTCCTAGACGGCGCCTGGCTGGACGGGCGGATCGTGGATGCGCATGACCAGCCGCTTGACCTCTCCAAGACGGCGCGCGTCTCGCTCTGGCATCCCGTCTCCTCCGACGCCAGTGCCACGCTGGCCTGGCGCAACTGGCTGGAACGCCACGAGATCACCCAGCCCTTCAAACAGGCGCACCGCGAGGTCTACCTGCTTACCGACGCCGAGCGCGCCACGCACGTCTACTCCAACCGCTTCGCCGCGCACATCCTGCGCCAGCACCAGTTCAACGCGCTGGCTGCGCGCCCGTGGCTGGCGCAACAAGCTGCGCCTGATGGTGGACGACGAGTACCCGCCAGCGTCGCTGGACCTGCCGCACTGGGGCCTGCGCGCGGAATACTGGATCGAGGGCGCGGGCGACGACTACGGGACCGACACCAACGAGACCGGCACGTACCTCTACCTGACCACCGATCAGGTGCGCTTCTATCCGCATCGATGCCGCAGGAAAACTCTGCCCACGCGACCGGCGGTGGCTATCACGCGCTGGCATCGCGATGACACGGGGGACGGCCGAACCACAATGCCCCGATCCCGCTGGAGCAGATACCGCCGCTCGTCTTCTCGGAGGTCTTGCGCGACGTGGACCTCTTCGTCGGCGTCGCCAGCGTCGGCAACGATCCCACCTGGCAGGACGGCGGCCCGGCGGGACGCTACCGCGACTACTGGCAGTCGTACAGCTTCGGCGAGCTTTCCGCCACCGCCGAGACACGCAAGCAGCTCCTCGACGCGGCTGGTTCCCCGGCTGGCCATCGCCGACCGCTGCGCCCTCGAGGGCCGTTCCTGCGCGTGCGCGGCGATCTGCGACACCTACAAGATCCACCTCGGCTCCGGCAATATCCTGATGGAGCCGAACGACCAGTACCTCTGCATCGTGCCAAGCCGTGGCGGCGGCGAGACCACGACCGGGAGCCTCTACCTGCCGTTCGAGGGCGACACCGTGTTCTCGATCATCCTCTCCAAGGCGTTCCTGCTTGCCGAGGACACCAAGATCAAGGACACGACTATCACCCGCCAGCTCGCCATGCGATAAGTCAATCGTTTCGTTGCCTCGCCGATCCGCGAGCGGATACCATGCGCCTGCGGTATTCCTTGCGGATGAAGCGTGGCGCGTAGGGCAGATAGGCGCGCTGGCGCTCGGCGTCGAGTGAGAAGAAGTCGCCGACGACGTAGCCCTGGCAGTTCGCCGCGCCACAGTCGCACACCCAGCGCTCGCCGTCGTGCGCGTTCAGCCGGTAATCAATCGTGATCTCCTCGCCCGCGCGTATGTCGCGCCAGGCATAGACGTTGACGCCGCTGCGCATCGCGTTGGGATCGCATGAGTGGTTGAGGTAGCAGCCCGGCGGGAGCAGGACCGCGCTCGTGTCGAAATCCAACTCACAGAGATGGCGCTGGTCTTCTTCTGAAAGCGAAGGGATATCTCGGTTCGCTACGATCCTGCCGTACCGCCAGCGAAAGTTGAACTCGCCACGGGCGAAGTCGCGTCGGGCAAAGACGCCCTTGCCCTTCACGCCAGCCTTGCCAACGACCACATCACGCTGCACGCCTACATCCTTCTCGATGCACTATTCCTCATCCACCGGCAGGCCGACGATCTCCATCAGCTTGAGCGCGTTAGTGGAGGTCGCGATGCCAGGACGCAGCGTGTAGTCGAAGCGCATCGTCGGGCCGTCGGGGCCGCGCGCGAATGCTCCGTAAAATGGACCTGCGTCGCGGACGCGGCAAGGTCTGGGCGCGTCGGCCAGCGTCAGGTCGTGCGTCGAGACCGCGCCCGTCGCGCCCACGGCGAGCAGATGGCGGATGATACGCCGCGCCGCCACCTGGCGCTCGCTCGTGTTCGTCCCATGCAGGATCTCGTCCAGCAAGAAGAAAGCAGTGCGCGCGCCGTCCGCACTCGTCGCCTCGGCTCCAGTCACCACCGCTTTGAGCCGCTGCAACTCGGCCATGAAGTACGAGACGCCCTCCTCCAGCGAGTCGCGCACGCGGATGCTGCTCAGCAGCGCCAGCGGGGGCAGCGTCAACTCATTGGCGCAGACCGGCCCGCCCATCTGCGCCAGGACCACGTTTAGCCCGATGGCGCGCAGCAGCGTGCTCTTGCCCGACATATTCGATCCTGTTACCAGCAGGAAGCGCCCTGGCGGCCCCACGCTCGACATCGTTGCCGACGCACGTCTCCGGCGGCAGCAGCGGATGCCCCAGGTTGCGCGCCACCAGTGTGGCGGATTCCATCTCCCCGGCGCTCTCAACGACATGCGGGAAGGACCATTCTGGCTGATCGTACTTGAGCGGCGGCTAACGCCCCCAGCGCGTCCACCTGACTCAGCAGATCCATCCAGCGTCGCACGCTGCTCCCGGCGCGCGCCTGCCAGCGTTCCAGGAACCAGAGCACATGGAACGTCCACAGCGTCGTCGCCTGGATCACGCCGAAGAACATCGAGAGACGCAGGTCGGCGAAGGTCATGATGCGTCCCAGCTTGCGCATCTCGCCTTCCGCGCTGAGCGACCCGGTGGCGAGATCATCCTGCACGCGCCGCAGTTCGGCGGACTGAAATGCTGCGCCGTCACAAGATGAAACAGCCCAGCGTAGGGACGGAAGACCCCCTGGCGATCCGCGACACGCGAGAGCGACTCCTCGACCTGCTTCCCGGCGACGACGTTGAAAAGCAGGTTGACACCGATCGCCAACAGCCACCAGGGTCCGGCGAGCAGCCCAGTGAATTGCGCCACGATCAGGCCGACCAGCAGCAGCGGCAGCAGGCGTGAGAGCCAGATCAGGAGCAGGCCGCCGTGTCAGCCTCGGCTCATCCTCAGCCCATGCCAGGAAGCCGCGCAGCCCCGCTGGCGTCATATCCATGTGCCGACCGCCGGTGGCCAGCTCGTCGCGGAAGTCGAGCAAGGGCGATAACTCCGCAACCGCCTCCTGCGCGCGCGCGAATCACGTCGGGAGCGGCAGGCGTGAGCATCCAGCCTCTGCAAAGTCGTCTGCCCGGCGGGCGTGCCAACGTAGCCAAGCAGATGCTGCAGCGAGGCGTGGCCGAGCAGGTCAAGATCGTCGGCCAGCGCGATGATCATCAGGCAGATCGGGCGGCTGGCGTAGTGGCAGCTTTTTCCAGTCGCGCGCGAGCCGCAGCAGCCCCTCGCCGTTGAGCGCAGCCAGCGTCTCGAAGCGCCGGTAGCGCGCGTCCTGTCGCGCCTGCCAGCCGAACGCGGCGACGAATCCTCCCAGGCTCAGCGCGGCGAGCAGATAGAAGACGCCTGGCCCGCCGAAGATGGCGACGCCGAGGCAGACGGGAATGGCGACGAAAGCTCACGACGGTTAAGTTCGCGGCAAGGTAGCGCGTGCGGTTATGCCGGTCGCGTTGCGCGCCGAAGCGCTCTTTGCGCGCCGCGTAGACATCGGCGGCGGATATCGCTTCGCCTTTTCGCCCTTCAGCCGCCGCGGTCTCCTGAATGCTCGCCATCTGCGCCGCGCCTTCTCTACGTGATCGATAGTGAGAGGATGAACCGCCCTCCTCGCTATTGTACGCGCCAGTAGTCTCGTGGGTAGGAGGCGCATGCGGCGCGCCATGCGGCGGCTTCAGCTATAATTGGGAGCATGCGGTATGATGGCCAGCGGCGCTGGATGGAGGGATGGGTGGCGCATGGCGGACGAGGCGAACCCTGGTGGCGAAGACGAGGCGAACCGTTCCGCGGAAGAAGCGCAGCCCGAGGGCGCGATCAGCGGCATTGGCGTCAATCCGCTGACACTGCCGAACCGCCCGAAGTGGTGGGCGATCATCCTCATCGCGCTCATCGCGATTGCGTTCACCGCGCTCTGGCTGGGCGCCTATAACTGGCTCAATAGCGCCATCTGGTCGAACAGTTTCGTCACGAGCAACCGCTGGATGATTCCCGTCGGCGTCATCGTGATCTCGCTGCTGGTCGGCCTGACACAGAAGTATCTGCGCGCCCCTACGGTCATTCATGGCGGATTTGTCGAGGCGATCCAGGGTAAGACTGGCCCCAATGACCCGGCTACCTTTCCCGGCACGCTGCTCTCATCCTTCCTCTCGCTCGTCTCTGGCGCCAGCGTCGGCCCGGAAGGCGCCATCGCGTTTCTGGTGCTACAGATCGCGACATGGGTGCGCGACAGGCTCAAGCTGGCCAAAAGCACAGCGCTCGGCTTCGACGTGGCAGCCAGCGCCTCGGCCTTCAACGGCATCATCGGCAATCCACTCTTCACCGGCGTTCTGGCGACCGAGCTACAGGTGGGTGGGAACGCCAACTTCGTCTTTCTGGCCTGGAACCTGCTCGCCGGCGTCATTGGCTACCTGTTCTTCACTCTGCTCGCGCTGCCTGTCTTCGCCAAATACGTCGCGTTTACTCCGATCACCGAAATCAACCTGGGCTATGTGTTCGCGACGATTCTGCTTGCGTTCGTCGGTGGGCTGGTCGCGATTCTCGTGGGAATCCTGTTCCAGGTGTTTCAGCGTGTCATCACTCGCGTGTTCCAGGAGCGTGTCGTCCTGCGCGCGCTGGCTGCCGGGATCATCATCGGCGTGGTCTGCTATTTCGTGCCGGAGGTGATGTTCTCCGGTGAGAAGGAGATCTTTGGTCCCGTTGACAACCCGCTCAAATACGGTGTCCTGGTGTTGATCGGATTAGGATTGCTCAAGCTGATTTTGCTGGCGCTCTCGATGAAGAGCGGCTTCCTCGGCGGCCCGACGTTCCCCCTGCTCTTCTCCTGCACGATGTTCGCCCTCGCCATCAACATCCTCGTTCCCAGCGTCCCCATCGCGATCTGCGTCATCAGCATCGAGGGAGCCGCGCTCTCGCTGGCGCTGGGCGCGCCGCTGACCGCCATCCTGCTGGTGGCGACGATCGCGACCTCGAATCCCTATGAGGTAGCACTAATCGCGCTCGCCGCTGTCGTCGGATTATTCATGGGCGTCATCGTGAAGACGCTCATGGCTCAGCGCGCCGCACGGCCCGCTCCGGCCTCAGCCTCGCTTTAGCGGCGGCTCCACTCTGTCCTCATGGACGCTCCTGCGATGCGTCTGTTTCCTGTGAGTCGCTTGCGCCGGGCTGCCGGTTGGGGATCCAGCGGGTAAAGAAGAGCGCCAGCACCGCCACCAGCGCGACGACAGCCAGCGCCGCCCGCAGCGCCGAGAGCCGCGCCGAGGCGTTCACCGCCAGGATCGCGTTGATGGTCGTCTCGGGAACGCCAGCCGTCTGGAGCGTCGAGCGCACGGCGCTATCCGAGACGAAGGGCACACCTGCGCCGAAGGTCGCCTCCGCGTGCGCAGTCAGGCTCGCCGGAACGTCTGGGATGCGCCGCGATTCCCTGCAGGAAGAGCGCGCTGAGCGTCGCGATCAGGATCGAGCCGACCAACGCCGTACCCAGCGACGCGCCGACATTGAGCGCGGTGTTTTGCAGTCCGCCCACTTCGGAGCTTTGCTCGTCGGGAACAGCCGAGACCGTCACCGCGCCCAACTGCGAAGCCAGCGCGCCGATGCCCAGGCCCATCAGCAGCAGCGGAATCGTGACAGCGCTGGCGGTGGCCTCGGCGTCGAGCGCGCCGATGAGAACGGCAGTGGCGGCGAGCAGCAGGAGGAGGCCCAGGCGCACGACCAGCCGGGGTGACGCGTTGGGCCAGAGGCGCGGAACGCCCAGCGCCGCGACCAGCAGCGCCAGCGAGAGCGGCACGAGCCGCAGCCCCGTCTCGAACGCCGAGAGTTCGAGCACGACCGAGAGGAAGAGCGGAATCGTGAAGAAGACGCCGGCCTGGATGAAATACTGGAACAAGAACATCGTCAGTCCGCCGACCATCTGCCGGTTGCGGAACATCGACGGGCGGAACAGCGGCTCCCTACCCTGCCCCTCCAGTCGCGATTCCCAGGTGAGCAGCGCCCAGAGCGTCAGCAGTCCCAGCAGGATCAGCCAGAGCGTGAGCGAGACGCCGAAGAATTGCGGCGCGTCCTGTTTCGGCGTCACCCATCCCCACGCGCTTGACCGCAGCACGCCAAAGACGAGCATCCCCAGGCCAAGGATCGAGAGGATGGAGCCGACGTAGTCGAGGGGCGGTTGTGCGGTCGGCGGGATATCCTCGATGCGGCGCGCCAGGAAGAAGATCGCGATGACGACGATGACCTCGCCAGCGAAGACATAGCGCCAGGAGGCAAGTGTCGTGACCGCCCCGCCGATCAGCGGTCCCACCGCGACGGCAATGGCCCCAGCGGCCGCGATCAGCCCATACGCGCGGGCGCGTCCGGCTGGGGCGACGTTGATGGCGACGAGCGCCACGATCGCCGGCATAATCAGCGCGGCGCCGATGCCTTCCAGCAGTGACCAGCCCAGCAACAAAATGCCCAGATTCGGCGCCAGCGCTGTCGTCAGCGATCCAATGCCGTAGATGATGCAGCCAATCGAGAAGGCGCGCCGCCGTCCGATATTGGCTCCGATCTTGCCGCCGGTGATCATCAGCGTCGCCATGACGAGGGTATACAGCGTGATGGCCGACTGGATACCACTGACCGTCGTGTTCAGGTCGCTGGCGACGGTGGCGATGGAGACGTTCATCACCGAACTGTCGAGGGTCATGAGGAACTGGCCGCTGGCCAGCGTCAGCAAAACCAGCCCCGCGCCGCCAGCCGCCACCGTCTTGCCTGCAACCGCCATCATCTCGCCCCTTTGCGCACCCTCTACCCATCGCTCAGACACATGATAGCGAAATCAGCCCGATCGCCGCATGGCCGACTCCTAGCTTTGCGCGAGGAAGCGCAGGTCACCCTTCGGCGGCAGGTTCAGGGTCAGGGTATCGTTGGTCTGCAAGTACGTGGGCGTCTGTCCCAGCGCCTGGAGGAACTGCCCTGAGAGCGAGTTGGGATCGCAGGTTGCCTGACTCATCTCCAGCACCTTGATGCTGATCTTCCCGTCGCCCGCGGAGTAGCTGCCGGTCCCGCTGTTGCAATCCGCCCGGATCGTCAACTGTCCGTTCGGGGCGAACGCGAGGGTGTAGTCGCGCGGATTTGGAACGCCGAGAATCGAGCCACTGGCCAGCTTGAAATCCTGCAGATACCAGGAGGTGTTCACCAGCGGCAGCTCTTCGATGGCGGCGTCGCCTGGTAAACCGCGAAGACCGCGCCATCATGGGTGAAGAGCTGCAAGGTGGGTCCGGCGACGGTGAAGGTCGCCACCGATGGGAGCCCGGCGAGATACTGCTGTTCCTGTTCCATCACCCCTGATGGTGAATCGCAGGCCTTGTTCGTTGAGGAGAGCTTCTGGATCGTGAGCGATTCTTTGCTGGCCGAATAGCTTGCCTGATAGGTGTTGCATCCCGCCGATCCTGTCAACCCGCCGCGCCCATCGAAGAAGGCCGTCACCTCCGCGCCCTCGAGCGCACGCGTCACCCCTGAAGAGCCGCCACGATACGCCAGCAGGCGCCAGTTTGTCCCGTTGAGCGCTGGCTGGTCAAAGATCGCGGCGTACTCGGCGAGGGGCGAGCCATCATTCTTGGTCAGCAGCAGACGCGTCCCGAAGATCCCAAAGCCTGTCCCCAGCGGCAGGAGGCCTGGATACTTCCCCTCCTGATCGAGCGCATCCTTGTCGTTCGAGCAGGTATTCTGCGTCGCCTGGATGTCGCCGATACCAATCTTCGCGCCGCCCGTCCCGTAGGTACCCTGGTACGAGTTGCAGCCCACGACGCCATTCAGCTTACCGGCCCCATCGAAGTTGAGCGTGACGTTCAATGCGCTGGCCACGGGGTTGAGTCCAGCGCTGAAGTCGAACTTGCGCAGAAACCAGGTCGTGTTGGCGAGCGCCGGAGAGTGCGCGGTATCAGCGAACGCCACAACAGGCTTCCCATCGCCTCCGGTCAGCACGAGTTGCGTCCCGGTAATCGTGTACTTTTTCGCTGTGGTGAGCGCGGACGTGAAGGCGTTCAACTGCTCATTGTTCCCGGCGTTCTGCGGCGCCGAGATCGTAATCGTATCGCTCGACGTCTTGTAGAGAGCGTTGAAGGTCTGCCCTCCCATCGCGCCGGTCACCTGCCCGTTCGCGCTGAAGACCGTCAGCGTAGCGGTATCCTGCGGCGCGGGGGTGAGCGCGTCCGATCCCGTCGTATACCCGGTCATGCGCCAGAGCGTACTCGTCAGCGCGAGGGCGGCGCTGCGGACGTAGCTGAGGATCAGCGCGTGCGCCGTGTCGTAGAGATAGAGGCTATCTCCCTCCGTCGTGTATGTGCTCGCCGTTTTGAGTGTGGCGAGGTATTGCTGCTCCTGATCCATCACCCCGTCGGGCGTCGAACAGGCTTTCTGCGTCACTGCGAACCCGCTTCACCGTGAACGGGCCGTTGTCGCCGTTGTTATGTGACACCGAACCGCTGTAGGAATTGCATCCCGCCGAGCCACTCACTGTATTGCCGCTGATCTCCAGCGTGATGGCGCTGCCGGGGAGAGGCGGCGCGGCGCCGCCATCGTCGCCTTCATGGCGCTGAGGTTCCAGTGGCTGCCGTCTAGGCTGGCGGCTGTCGACGAGCCGCCACAGGCGGCCAGTAGCGGCGCGAGCAGCGTGAGGAGGATGAGCGTGAACAGCGTGACCCGACCGCGTGGACCTACCTGGAGCATGACGACGCCCCCTTCTTGAGAGGTGAGACGCGACGCTAGGGAAGTGAGGGCCATTCAAGCCATTGTACGCGAATTCCGGGGGAGTCACAACCTGGCGGGTCGGCGATTTGCCGGAGCGCGCGCAGTCTGGTATACTATCTCGGCGCCTTTTCGTTCGCCAACACGTCTTATAGGAATAGGGCCAGAAAGCGCCCCGTTTCAAAGCGAGGGATGAACGGCCCACTTCCCTTTCCGTGTTCGTCTGCTTGTGCGAGAAGAGGTGGTTGTACGGTCGCAGTTCATTCGGCCCTATGGCCTGTTTTCAGGCCTTCCACGCCGAAGCCGTACGAGTCGGGCCGGGCAGGCCCGTCAGGCGTCAACGTAGTGGGTTGCCACATGCGTAGCCTGAGAATCCTCTATTGGGGAGTGTCAAACGATAACAGACGTGTGTCTTCGTAACTGTTTGCACGCATTCGCGCCCAAGAGCCAGTCCAAGAGAGTCCAAGAGCCAGTCTCTGCCAAACACCCTGCTACAGGAGGTTCCACCGCCATATGCCGAATCTGAAATCGGCCAGGAAGCGTGTGCGCATCGAAGAGAAACGCCGCGCCCGCAACCATTCGATCAAGTCTGCCACCCGTACCTACGTCACCAAGGCGCGCAACGCCATCGCCGCCGACGCCTCGACTCCTGAGACCGAAGAGGCCGTGCGCGAGGCGATCCGCCAGCTCGATAAGGCGGTCAGCAAGGGCGTTATCCATCGCAACAACGCCGCGCGCCGCAAGTCGCGCCTGATGTCTCGCCTGCACAAGACCCAAGTAGAGCAGGCCGCCCCGGCGAAGAAAGAGACCGGTGGCAAGGTGCGCACAGCCCGCGTCGCTCGCCGCGCGGCCCCCAAGCCTCCGAAGGCTGCGGCGCCCAAGGCCGAGCCAGCGGCTGAGGCCGTCGAGGAGACCGCGCCCAAGCCCACGCGCACTCGCTCCCGCGCCAAGAAGGCCGAGCCGGCCGCCGAGACCGAGGAGTAGCGTCTCCGGCCGGCGATTACCTCTCAGGCAGGGGGAATGGAACTGGCTCTTACGGAGTCCGTCGTCTGGCGGACTCCGTTTCGTCGTCTCTGTATAGACGGCGCCCGCGATGCGGTATAGTGCAGGATGAGAGCGCAGGGAACGCGCGTTGCCTCGTGTATGCCGCTGCTCTTCCCCGCATGTAACCGTCTTCCACTCTCGCGCGCCTATACTGTGAGCGGATACGGCGACGCAGTCGGATTCTGCTCTTCCAGACCGCAGATCGCTTCCGGCCTGATTCAGCGCCGGGAAGGAGTCGTAGCCGATGACGCTCCCCACTAATGCGCCCGGTGGCGGCCAGCGACCCGCGCAAGGATCCACGCAGGGACCAGCGCAGGCCACCGGCCAGGACGCTGAGCAGACCGTCACGGCTCCCGTCCCGCCGGACCAGATCGATTTCTCACGCCTCGTCGAGGAGCAGTTCCAGGTCGCGCTCGCCGAGGACGAGGAAGAACGCGCCCAGCAACGCCGCCTGCGCCTCTATATCATCATCGGCATCGCCGCTGCGGTCCTGATCCTGGCGTTCGCGGTCGTCGCGACGATCTTCGGCTGGTGGCCGGTCGTCCTCGACATCGTCCTCGTCCTCGTCGTCCTCCTCAACGGCGTGCTGCTCACGTTCCTTACGCTCGCCGTCATCAACTTCATGCGCACGATCCGCGAGATGCGCGCCGAGATCATGCCGGTGGTCCTGTCGCTGCGCGATACCACGACGACGGTGCGCGAGACGGCGAAGACCGCCAGCTCCTACGCGGTGAACCCAGTGGCGCGTACGGCGAGCCTGGTTCTCGGCACGGCAGGTGTCGCCGGGATCGTCATTGGCCCAGGGAAGACGCGTAGGCGCGCGCAGGAGCGGCAGAAGCGGCGCGAGGAGATCGAGAAACAGAAGGCTGAGCAGGCCAAAAAAGAGGCGCAGCAGGCGCAGAGTGGAGGGCAGACGCCATGACGAGCGCCCCCTTCATCCTGGCGGACGGCGGCGCCACCGCGCGGCAGATTCTCGACACGGCGGGGCAGATCGCGGGTGTAATCCTCGTGCTGGAGTTGACGGTCGCCGTCGCCCTCTTTGCCGCGCTGATGGTCGCGCTGTGGTTCGCGGTGCGCTGGGTGCGCTTCAACGTCACGCCGCTACTCGACCTCTATGGCGCGCAGGCCGAGGATGCGCTGGCCATCGGGGCGCGCGGCGCCGACCAGGTGACGCGCGGCGTCGTGGAGTTCCATAGCCAGAGCGAGCGTGTCAAGGCGACGGTCCTCAGCTTCCTCTTCGGCCCGACCACCGCGCGCAACCTCCTGCGCCCAACCCCCGACCGTGCGTCCCCCTCCGCCCGCTCCCGGCGCATAATCTGTAATTCGCAAGACTGCGCCGATTGACTGCGCCGTCACATGCTTTGGCAAATAGTAGCGCTGACATGTCGAATACCTCCGCGAAAACGCTCTACAATACGGATAGGCGCATGATGAGAAAGCGCGGGAGATCTGTCATATGAGCTGGTTCAGAAACTATTGGGCATATAGTATTGGACTCGCCGTTGCCTGGGCAATCGCGTTCATCCTCACATGGATCATCAAGGGCGCGGACGGGCTTGGAACGCTCTTGCTCGTTTTCTTGGGCTTCTGCATTGGTTGGGTGTCTACCACGATTGCCCGCTACGTCTATCCGCCACCAAAGCGCTGGACATCCGATCAGCCCTAGGCTTGATCAGTGACCTGCGCTCTCATCAGAAGCGAATAGTGACAACTCCCCCGGATAAATCTGGGGGCTTCTAGGCCGAAGCCAGCGACGTGTTGCCCCACGTCGCACAATATTTAGACTGGCGTTCAGGTCGCGGTCTAACACCGCACCACAACAGGGGCAGGTATAGGTGCGATCAGCGAGGGTAGGTCCGTTTGCCGATGTCCACACTGCGAGCAATCCTGACTCGTGTACGCGGGGTTCACCGCCACATACTTCCGACCGGCCCATGCTGCCTTGTACGAAAGGAGGCTGGCGAACTGGCTCCACGCCGCGTCATGGATGCTCTTGGCGAGACAGCGGTTGTGCACCATCCGGTTGACCGACAAATCCTCGACAGCGATCAAGTCAAATGCGTTGACGATGCGACGGCCGTGCTGATGCGTGAAGTCGCCCCGCCGCCAGGCAATGCGCTCATGCACCCGCGCCACGACCTTGCGACGTTGAGCGCGCTCCGGTGTATCCTTCTCCGCTTTGGAGAGACGCCGCTGCGCCTTGGCAAGGGCGTGTTCTTCGCATCGGAAGAAACGCGGGTTGGCGATTTCCTGCCCACTCGAAAGCGTGGCGAAGGTCTTCAGGCCCTACATCAATGCCCACCTGGCGCCCGGTCGCTGGCAATGGCGCGGGTTGGGCACACTCGCACGAGAAACACACGTACCACTTGCCCGTGCTGCTCCGACTGATCGTCGCCGTCTTGAGCGCGCCATCCATTGGGCGATGCAGGAGAACCTTCACCTGTCCGACGCTGGCGATGCGAATGCGCTTCTCCTCGGCAGCAAGGCGTGCAACCGACCGGCACCTGCGGGAAGGTGATGCTCTCGTAGCGTCCACGGCCACGGAAGCGGGGGTACCCAGGCGTCTCACCAGCTTTCACCCGGCGGAAGAACGCCTGAAACGCCAGATCAAGGCGTACAGCGACATTTTGCAATACCTGCGAATGGACCCCAGCCAATGCTGGACGTGTGGCCTTGAGCGCGGGCAAGGTCGCCTGCTGGTCATACAGACGCAGCGACTCCTGTCGCTGCTCCCACACTTCCCGGCGTTCAGCCAGCAAGTGATTGTACAGCCAGCGGCACTCCTCAAACTGCTGGTCAAGGAGACGCTGTTGCTGCTTGGTTGGGTACAGGCGGTACTTGAATGTCTTACGCACGTTGAAATTATTCGCTTAAGGCATACGCTCTGTCAAGCCAGATGGGCCATTCATCCCCCGCTTGAAAGCAGGGGCTTTCTGGCCCTTTTCTGTAAGGTGTCCGGCGCTTCTCATGCTTTTTGTGACTTCCTCGTTTGTCAACACAAGGATGGTGAGGGAGAGCCAGAGTTGCCGCGCGTGTGCCCGAAGTGCAAAAGCCCGTACTGGAACGTGCCCAGGCGCGTGAAGCAAACGGGCAAATAGGTTAGCCCATGGGCGTCGCCATGCGTATTGACTGGTGTGAGGCTTGGACAGGCAACACTGTCTCGGATCTCATAGGGTGCGCCGCGTGGGATTCGAACCCACGGGAGGGGAACTTCGCAGGGACCCCCGCCATCCACGGCACCGGCGCCCCTGCACTTATCCTCGATATGCTGCTGGTTGATCGGCCTCAATAATGGTCACTTCGCGCGTCGGCGCGTCTTCTTCTTCGTCTACCTCTACTAGCAGATCAACATTCGCTGCGATGGCTTGCAGCCACTTCGCGCGCTGTTTTGGTGTCCACCGATGGTTCGTAGGTAGACGCTTCATGGTCTCCAGGCACAGTGCGTAGTAGGTGTCAATTGCGCTGGTGTCGGCGGCACTCGCTGATGACGAGGTGGGCGCGGTATGAAACAATGGCGCTTGTTCCACTTCAGTGGCCTGCGCTGGTCGCGTATTGCGTGAGCGTTTCGACGCCTGATCCTTTGGCGTAGTGACGCGCTTCGCACGCGGGCGCGCCTCGGCTCCTGTGCCTTCAATGATCCCCGCTTCCCGGCAGAGTGCCTGAAAGAGTGTCACCATGCGCCTCCCCTGCGCCTGCGGATCGTAGTGCTGGCGAAAGAGATTATCGAGTTTGATCTCGTCATCCTCGGCTGGCTCCCAATACGTGAAGATGGTCTTGTAACCTTCTCGCATGACCTGCGCCAACTGCTCGGGGTACTGCTCATCTGTGGCGCGGGCGATACGGTCGAAGGTATCTTCGCTGCGCCCGTCCTCATCTACCAATTGTAAGAAGCGGAAGGTCGCCAGTGTGCGGCTCACATTCCCTTGGGGGATACCAATGCTCATGAGCGTCTTGTTGTCGAGCACTTCTGGCAGTTTGCGCTTGCGCACATAGTGAAGCACTTCAAGGACATTCTGAGGTGGTGCGTAGGGCGCTATCTCCAGCGTGGTCGTGGTCATCGTTGAATCTCCTCTGAATCTGTCACGGCGACGAACTGCTCGTCACCAGTTGCGTTCTGACAGTTATGCCGTTGTCACTCGTGACACGGTCACAAACGGATTTGAGTAATCACGTGTCAATTTGTCAAAGCACCGAGACAACGGCCACCGCTTCAGGTATTATGGGGTATAGAGGTCTATGTGTGTAGGCCGGTTGGAGTAGGAATAACGAGAAAAGGCGCGCTTAATATGACACGGGTACACGGTGTGACAAAACATTTCAAAGAAGAAGAGCCGCATCTGCGCCAGATTCAGGGTGGCTGGGCTGCAAGTGGGAAGGGTTGGGCGGTGCATGGCGCCACGCAAGATGAAGCGATTCAGCGATTCCAAGCGGCGGTAGAGCAGCACAAAGTCATTGCCGCGCGCCCTTATTGGTATGAGCAGTTACAGGCGCTTATGAATGCGTCCAGCCCCTCGAACAACTAAGTGTGGCCCTGACAACTTATCCACTTTTTGGGCAACATCCCCGGTTGCCCAAAAAGTCGCGAAATCGACGACTTTTTGGGCAAGGCTTGTCCACACATATCCACCGAGATATCCACACCATGGAGGCAAAAGTTGCGCCTCCGACGACCCTCGCGCGCATCCGGAGTTATGCACACAAGAGGGCGGTTGTCCACAATTTATGGGTGTTTATCCACGACGTTCCGCATGCTCAAATTCAACACCGCAGCCCGCCATTTCCCGGCTCGCTCCCTCTTGGGCCGCATTTTTCCCATGCCCGCAAGTTATCCACATCTTGTGTGGATGAAGATGGAGATTTGTGGACAAGTGTGGAGGGCTTCTACCGCCTGCGTCGTCGCCCCAGGCGGTACTCGCGCGCCTGCCGGACCACATCGCGGATCTGCTCCAGGTGCGCCGCATCGTGGCGCAGCTCCAGCAGCACATGCTGGATCGGCCCAAAGAGTGGGCCATCTTCCCAGGCGAGGTGAATGTTGTCTAGATGCGGCTCGTCCGGCCACGCGCTCAGGCTCGCCAGCCGTATCCGTCGGCTCTCCTCCAGCCGTGCGCGACACTGCGCCACCGTCGTGATCGCCTGCCAGGGAACCTCGTAGCGCGACCGGCCGTGATACTCCACCCCGCGCGCCAGCTCCGCCGCGATGGTCGTATGCTCTTCAGAGGACGCCGTCATGTGCGCGATGATGTGCCCCAGTGTCCATGCGATGGATGCCTCGCCCTCGCCAGCTGCGTCGTCGTGCGCGTGCGGGTCGTTCGGGATGAAGGTGATATCCTCGTCGACGCAGTTGCGGATCAGCTTACGCGCGAGGTCAATCCCCTCATTGGTCAGCGCGCGCAACTCATCGAGGCGCAACGTGTAGGTCGCGTCCAGTGTTCTATCTAGTGTGGTCCGATCGGCGATGCTCATGCGCGGCGCTCAGCTTTCTCCCCTCGCCCGATACCGTCCGCGTACAGTATAAAGCGCCCGGCAAGAGCCTGCCCGGCGGCTTGCGCGTCCAGATGGGTAGCCACGCCAGAGGATGGAATACGAGCTTATGACAGCACCCATGACGCCAGCGGACATCGTGCGCCTGCGCCTGATCAACCAGCATATCGACCAGGATATAGAGGGAACGCGATTCGCCCAGCCGGCGGAGCTTGTCGCTTGGCTTGGCGCCGTCCAATCGCAAGACTACGCCGGCGCGAAGTGGGCGCTGGGCTTACGTCTTCCCGGCTCGGTTGATGACGACATCGAGCACGCCTTCGCGTCAGGAGCCATCCTGCGCACGCATGTCATGCGCCCCACCTGGCACTTCGTCGCCCCCGCCGACATCCGCTGGATGCTCGCGCTCACCGCCCCGCGCGTCCATGCCCTCAGCGCCTATTACTACCGCAAACTCGAACTCGACGACGCGCTGCTCAGACGCAGTGATGAGACGCTGGCGGAGGCGTTGCGTGGTGGGCGTGAGCGCACACGCGATGAGCTACGCGCCGCGCTGGAGCAGGCCAACTTCATCCTCGGCGATCCACTGCGCCTGGGCTACCTCCTCATCCACGCGGAACTGGAGGGAATCATCTGTAGCAGCGCACGGCGTGGCAAACAGCATACCTGGGCGCTGCTTGAAGAACGCGTTCCACTCACAAAGACGCTGGAGCGCGACGAGGCGCTGGCCGAGCTGACACGGCGCTACTTCACTAGCCACGGCCCTGCCACCGCGCGCGACTTCGCCTGGTGGTCTGGCCTGTCTTCCGCCGATGTGCGGCGCGGCCTGGCGATCGCTTGCTCCGACCTCCAGCGCGCGGAGGTAGATGGCCAGACATACTGGCTCGCGCCGTCCGCGCTTCCCGCGCGCGAGGTTATCGAGACGGCGCATCTGCTGCCCAACTATGACGAGTACACCGTCGGCTATCAGGGATACGACGTGCTCTTCCAGGGCCTGGGTGAGGAGCGGCTGGTGTATCGCCATGCGCTAGTGATCGAAGGGCGAGTCGCCGGCGGCTGGAAGCGCGGCCTGACCAAAAGGGCAGCCAGCGTCGAGTTGAAAACGCTCGCGCCACTCACTGCAGTCCAGCGCGAAGCTGTGGACGCCGCCGCCGAGCGCTACGGCGCGTTCCTCGGCCTGCCTGTCGAGCTATCCTGGCTATCCGGAGACTAGAGCGGCTTCACCGTGATCTGCTTCGTCGCCACGCTCTGCTGCCCTGTCACGTCCACCACCGTCAGCGTCAGCGTATACGTCCCCGCCGCGAGGTAGAGGTGCGAGACCGTGCGGTCGTCGCCGCTGTCGGAGACATGCCCATCGCCAAAGTCCCAGTAGTAGTGGAGATCCGCGCCCTTCGAGCCGGTCCCGTCCGCCGAGAGCATGTAGGAATACGCGCGGTCCTGCGTTGCCTTGAGCACCGCCTGTGGCGCTGGCGGCAGGACGTTCAGCGTCGTCTTCGCCACCGCTTGCTGTCCTTGCGCGTCACGCGCCGTCACCACCACCTCGTAATAGCCGTAGCTGTCGTAAGTGTGCGAGACCGCCGCGCCTGTTCCCGTCGCGCCATCGCCGAAGGTCCAGGTATACGTCACGTTCTTCCCCTGCGCCGCGTTGGCCGTCTGCGCCGTGAGCTTCACCGGCGCCGTCACTGACAATGCTGTCTTGCCGTCCGGCGTCATCATCGTGACCGCAAGCGGTCCGCTGGCGTCTGCCGTCTGTGGCAGCCTGCCGTGCGCGCTGATCGAGACGGCAAGGGCCGCGACGATGAGAACCAGGCTCAGCAGAACGAACCCGCGCACGAGCGGTGTAGCGGTCACCGCCTCGCGCTTCACGATGGCGAATTCATCGCGCATGTCGTCGAAGAACGACGAGCGCTCGTTGGGAGCTGGCATGGTAGGAGGAGCTTCGGACAGCATGGCGAACACCTTTTGCATACCAGGGTCGCGCGGAGGCGACGCACGACAGAAAGCGGAGGCAAAAAGGGGGTGGACACACTACAGGGCAGGCGCTACAGGAACGATCAGGAACAACAGGAAGACGATACGACAGACGAGACAGTGACGCCAGCCCGACCTCGAAGACAAGCAGGGGTTGGCGGCTAGCGCGCGTCGCCAGGCGAATGATTGAGTGGATGACCCTGGCGGACCGACGGCGAAAGAAGAGTGGTGGCTGTGGAGATGAGCGCGAGGGCGAGCCAGAGGAATGGCGCCGCCACTAGCAGCGCCGCGACAAAACTGGTCGCCGCGCTCAGATATGTGAGCGAGACGGAGCGCGCCAGCAACAGCGACGCGCCATCCAGCGCCAGCGTCAGCGCGCTCAGACCGCAGACCGCCAGCACGGCGTCATACAGCAGCGCGCGCGCCGGAGAGAGCGGCGCGAAGGATGAGCGCTGAGTGATGGTATCGAGCGTGGCGTAGAGCCGCGCACGCAACGCTAATAGACCAGGGACAGGCAGGCGCGCGGAATGCGCCGCGAGCGAGGGCGAGAACAGCGTAGACCAGCCGCCGATGGCGCCAGCGACCGCCGCGAGCAGGAATATGCGCACGCAGGCGGTGAGCGCGTCGGGCGAGACGTCGAGGATGAATGTGCCGCCGGGCAGGTTCGCCGCGACGGTCAACTCAGCCTGCGCGACCAGCAGGTACGTTCCGACGCTCACTGGCAGGGCGATCAGCACGCCCGTGACGAGCGTGCCACGAACCGTCCGCGCGCCGATGAAGCGCGTCGCGATGCGCCCGCCGATGAGGCAGGCCACAACGGGAACCAGCGTAAGTAACAGCCACACGCCGCCCCAGGGAGAGACGCCAATCGCGCCGAAGCTGGCCTGGAACGTGCCAGGCCCGGTGTAGCCCACCTGCGCTGTCTGCGCCGGAGCTCCCACGCTGAATCCCCAGAGCGTCGCCGCCAGCGATGGCGCCAGCGTCACGATGAGCGTCAGCGATGTGAGCAACTCGCCCGGCGTCGCGGGGAGCCGCGCGAGATTGCCGGAGAGCGCAGGCGCCATGCCGTTGAGCGCGAGATACACCGTGGCGGCGAGCGCTACGCCCAGGCACGCCAGCAGCCCAGCCCCAAGCGCCGTCAGTCCGCCGAGCAGCGCGCCTACTAATCGTGGCAGCGGCAGCCGTTCGAGCGAGGATGGTAGCGCGCGCAGCCAGCGGCGTCCATGTAGGTGCAGCCAGCCGCCCAGCGCGCCAAAGAGCGTTCCCCAGGCCAGCCCGCTCAGGAATGCGCCGAAAGGCGAGGCCATGATATATGTGACGCTGGCGACATTCAGCGCGGCGCCGTCCACCGGGCTAAGCGAAAAGAGCGAGAGCAGGAGCAGCGCAACGGCGTAGATCGGGCCGAGCAGCGCGCCACGCGCCACGCTGTAGCGCGCCCGCCGCTCGAAGTCGCTCGCCGAGGCGACGGCGCCGCCGAGCAGCAGGGCGACCACTGGGATCAGCGCGAACAGAGTCAGCGGCGCGCCGAGCGAGAGCCGCCCGTTCGCCGCGCTGGCCCCATTCGCCAGTTGCAGCGGGACATGCTGCGCAAGCAGGAAGAGCTTGATGGGATTGCCGCCCAGCAGCGCCGCGAAGGTGTCGCCGGTGAAGGCGGCCGTCGCGCTGCTGTCCTCCGTCTGGAGCGCCGTTCCCAACGCCGCGTTGACGACGCTCTGGGCGATGACCGAGAGGCCGAGGCCAACGCCGACCGCGACGAGCGCTCCGAGCGCCGCGCTGATCCACTTGTTCGTGGCCAGCCGCGCCTCCAGCCGCTCGGCCAGCACACGCTGGATCGTCGTGCGCGGGAAGAGACGGCTGGCGCGCGTCGGGGCGCCGAAGGTCGCGTCGAGCAGGTGTCTGAGGGTGTATGGCTCGCCGGGCGCTGGCGACGCCGGGGCAATGGGAGTCAGTGCGACGCGAATCGTCGTGACTGGCTGCGTCGTGGCAGGAACGGGGCGCGCCGCCTCTGTTGGCCTGGCATAGACGCCGCTCTCGAGCGTCGTCACGCGGACCGTCGGGATCTCCGGCTGGGTCTCGGGAATGGTATCCGCCACAATGAGGGCCGAGGAATAGGTGCGGCCAAGAGCGCGCGCGCCGCAGCGGCGACAGGCGGATGAGCCGGGAGGGAGAGGGGTGGCGCAGCGGAGACAGAGCATAGAGGGGATCCCTTCCTCGCGGAGGCGACCAGATGAGACTGGCGGGATGAGTGCGGTTGGGCGCTGTTTAGGCGCGATCTGGGAGGCTGCGTACGCCCAATTGGAGGCATTGGTAGTTAGACAAGGCGCGCGGTCAGAGACAGTCGGCGCTCCGGGCGTATTTCGTAGCCACACCTTACGGACGGTTGTGACCCGCGCACGGTCTCATCGAGGATAGATAACATTTCCAAAGTGCGGTGTTTCTCATCACTGATATACTGAGCACGCGCAATTGGTAGCTGATAAAGGGAGACACCTATGCGGCGTGTGATCGGCGTTGGTTCGGCGCTTGCGCTCCTGGTGTTCGCCATCGCGCTTGTGGTTATACTGACTCCGCCGCCCTGCGTCCCCGCCGCCACACCCACCGCTCCCACTGGGCCATGGAGCCATTTCTCTCTCTGTATTCCTGCCAATCTGACCAGGGGTCTCTTGCTAGCGCTCGTGGCCGCCGCGCTGACCTTATTGGGCTTTCGCCCGCCGCAAGCCGCCGGGATTTCAACCCGTGCGGTGAGGCGGTTGGGGGCGTTCGCCATGCGTCCTGCGTCCATTGCCGTGTCCTCCCCGTTGTGCGAGAAGAGGTGGGGAGGACATTTTGCACCGCACCAAGCACCTCCTCTTACGGGGTTCCGTGGAATGTCGTTCCCACGGGTAAAAGCCGTAACCCGTCTTGGACGAGGTGCGCTCCGCTTGAGCGGCGGTCGTTGAGCTCACCACGCCACGCCGCGATGGAGTCAACCTCCAGTGGGTTCGGGCAGAACCTTCGGGCGCTAACGTGAGCCGTTGGGCTGTGCGTAGCCTGAGAATCCGCCGGGCTTTAGCCCGTGCGGAGTGTCAAGATGCTCCTAGCGTTGGCCGCCGTGTACCATTGCTTGATCTCCCAGCGCTACGGATATGCCAAGATCATCGGCGCTGGGATCTTCACGATTGCGATATGCTTCGGTGGCGGACTGCTGGCGGGTATGCCGATCGGCGGGCGAACTGGCAATGGCGTTTTGGTCACACCACTATTAGCGCTGGCTCCGCTGGCGATCCTGCTATCGCCATTGCTCGCCATCGTCACACTGCGCTACAGTGTCGCGCCGCCTGGCGGTCGGCCTCGTGGCGCCCTCCGCGACGCCACTCCAGCAGATCATGTGGAGTAGCGGAGCCGTTCGAGAGACGTCCGGCGCCGCTTCTCCTAACCTTGCGCGCCAGGACGGTTGCGCGACCAGAGCGTGAAGCGGAAGAGCGACAGATACCCCAGGCGTTCGTAGACTGGCCGCCCGTCGTCGGTGGCCAGGAGCATCGCCGGCAAATTCGGATCAGCCAGCGTCGCCCGCCAGGTCAGCGCCGCGCCATAGCCACGCCCGCGCGCCTCTGGGAGGGTCGCCACCAGTGTCACATTGTTGACGCCCGCCGCGACGAAGGCCGACGCCGCGCTGACCGGACGCTCGCCTTCCCATCCTACCCAGAGGCGCTGCCGCTCGTCCGCCAGCATTTCAACCTTAAACGCTGCGCCCGGCCCTTGTCCCGCCAATTCTGAAATGGGGAACCCATCCACGATTGCGGTCTCAAAGGCTCGCAGGCCCGCTTCGTCGTGGACCTCCTCGATACGCAAGCCTGGCGGAGATGCTTGCGCCTCGCCACCGACCGGACGAAGCATCAACGGTTGATAATCGACGAGCGTCCAGCCAGAGGGGCGCAGGTTGGGAGACGGCCAGGGGCTGAAGAGATACACCGCGCCGGTCCTCTCGCCGCTGGCAAAATCATAGAAGCCGTCGAGCGTCGTCATGATCTCGCTCACATCCTCGGAAAACAGTGGGGCAAGTAACGTGGCGACATTGCCGCCGACCGAGGGGCGGCCAACATCTACAGCTGCGAGGTCGTCGCGCCGCAGCGTGCGCGCATTGAACGGCTTCCCCTGCGCCTCAATCGAGAGCGTCCAGTTCACCAGGAACCGCCGCAGCAACGAATCCTCAATCGGCGTATCAAGTTCCCATCCCGCACGCAGATGCAGGTCGAGCGTCCGGATCGGCATAACTTCCTCCTTCCTTGAAGCTGCGCCCGTTAGCCTCCTGCTAGCCCCGGTCGAGCAGCGCTTTCACGCGGCCCAGCCGTTTGGCATTGTCGGCGCGCTCCGGCTCCATCACGGCGATCAGATTCTTCGCGCCCACCGCCGCAAAGCCCTGAAGAGCCTCAGCCACCTGCTCTGGCGTCCCGGTGATGTGCCGCTCGGATGGCTCCGGCGCTGTCTCCTCCGGCAAGACGACGCGCAGCGACACCCCCGCCGTCAGCTCCAAGGTCGCCGGATCGCGCCCCTCCTCCGCGCAGATCGCGCGCATCTGTGCCCAACGCTCGGCAACGACCTCCGGCTTCACGTGCCAGGCCGTGTTCCAGGCGTCGGCGTAGCGCGCGACCAGATGCAGCATACGTGGCTGGCGCGCGCCGATGAGGATTTGGGGACCAGTCGGTGTCGGCCCGCGCGGGCTGAGCGTGCAGTTCCGCGCCGAGTAATATTGCCCTGTGAAGTCCACCTTTCCCTCGCGCAGCAGCGGCTGGATGATTTGCAGCGCCTCCTCAAAGCGCGCCACGCGATGATCGAAAGGATAGCCGAAGGCGTCGTACTCTGGCTGGTGCCAGCCTGCCCAATCCCCAGAATGAAGCGCCCATCGCTGATCTCGTCGAGGCTATCGGCCATCTTCGCCAACAGCGCCGGATTGCGGAACGAGGTCGCGGCGACCATCGGGCCAAGCTGGATGCGGCTCGTCGCGGCGGCGAGCGCGCTCAGGAAGGTGAACGCCTCCCACTGGCCCACGCGCGGCTTGTCGGGTGCCTCTTCATAGAAGAAATGGTCGGCGACCCAGAACGTATCCAGCCCGGCGTCCTCCGCCTCCTGCGCCATGCGCTGGATCGTCTTGTAGCGCGGCGTCGCGCCATCATGCCCGTTTTCGTCCAGCCCAGGCAGCAGCCCCAGCGTGATCTTCCGCTGTTCCGCTGTCTCGCTCCGCGCTTTAGTTGTTCCGCTCACCGGCTCCATGCGCTACTCCTGTTTCTCAAATCGTTGACCTGATCATCCCACGTTCAGGATTTTGTCAGGTAGTCCCACCAAACTATTGCAGAAAGAGACGCGCGCTGTGCGCCATTTCTTTCACGATCCTTTCACGCGCATCCTTCGCAACCACGTGTGGCATCGGGTAGTATCCTTAGTAGGTATTATCACCTGAGCCGTCCAGCGCCATTCATAGCTGCCCGATCAGCCGCTGGAGCGATTCAGGAACCGAGGAACCATACTATGAGCGCACGCACGCAGCGGCCTGGACGACCAATACAAAGCAGTATCGCAAAACGCCATGGCTGGCGCTCGCATCTGCCTCGCCTGACGATTCTCGCGCTCGCGCTGGTCGCCGGGCTAGCGTTCTCGCTCTTCGCCTTTGTCCCTAGCGCCGCCGCCCACGCGCTGCCGGTCAAGACTAACCCTTCTCCCCGCGAACTGGTCCAGGCGCCACCCCCGCGCGTCGTCATCCAGTTCTCCGAGAACGTCAACCCAGAGGTGGCGAGCATTCGCGTCCTCGACCAGGCGCGCCGCCCCGTGGATAGCAACGACACCCAGGTAGACCCCGCCGACGCGCATATCGTTAGTGTGAGCCTGCCCCTGCTGAAGTCGGGAACCTATACCGTCGTCTGGCGCGTGCAGTCGGCGGACGATGGACACGTCAGCAGCGGCTCCTACTACTTCCAGATTGCCCGCGCGGACGGCTCGGCTCCGCCCGCTCCGGTCGGCGGCGCGAACGGCGGCGTGGACGACGCCAGCGCTGCGATTCTCGATGGCCCATCGCTCTTCCAGGCCATCGCCACCTGGATCGCCCTCGTGCTGCTCACCGTCTGGGTCGGCGGGCTGATCTGGGAGACGTGGATTCTCAACCCTGCGACCACCCGCGACGCCGACCTGGCCATGGCGACACAGGCCGCTGTACGGCGCTTCCGCGCGCTGATCCCGACCGTCTTGGGGCTGCTCGTGCTGGCGAACGTCGTCGTTGTGGTGGCGCAGGCAGCCGCCAGCGCAGGCGACTGGAGCGGCGCGATCTCGCCGACCTATCTGCGCGCGATCCTCTTCGGCAGCCGCTATGGCGCCTTCTGGTGGATGCGCCAGATCGTCGCCCTCGTTGCTCTGTACCTGACATACGCCGCGACAAGCCGGGGCTGGGCCTCCGCGCGCGCAGCGCAGGACTCGGCTCTGACGCAAGAAGTTGTGACTACCTCCGATGCGATTCCCGACTGGCAGCGCGAACTGGTGGCGACGCTACGCAGCATCGGCAAACTACCAGGGCGGCTGGTCCAGGGATGGCGCGCGCGCTCGTGGTTTGGCCAGATCGAGTTGCTGCTCGCGGCGCTGCTCATCCTCGCCTTCGCGCTCTCCGGCCATGCCGCCGCCGTCTCCGCCGACCGCTTCACCTTCGCCTTCTCGGTGGACCTGCTGCACCTGCTGGCGAACTGCGCCTGGCTCGGCGGCCTGTTCTATATCAGCCTTGTCTTCGTTCCCGCGCTCGGGCAGCTCGCGCAACGGAGCCGCACGCGCGCGCTGGCGCTGGGTCTGCCCGCGTTTGGCGCGGTCGCCATCCTCAGCGCGGTTCTGCTCGCCGCGACTGGCTCGCTCAACGCCACTGTGCGCATGACCTCCTTCGACCAGCTCGTGACGACGGCCTATGGGCGCACGCTGGTCATCAAGATCCTGCTCTTCCTGCTGATGGCGGGCATCAGCGCGTACCATGCCTTCGTCCTGCGGCCACGCCTGGCCAGCGCGCTCACCACCGAGCAGAGCGCTCCTCAGCAGACCATTCCGGCGGGCGTCACGCTCGCCTCCTATGGCGTTCCGGCGCAGATTCCCGCCAGCCAGGAGGGTGTCGCGGCAGGCGGCGGTGGCGATGACGCAATCTCCGGCGACGCGCGCAAGCTGGCTAGGCGGCTGGAGGACTGGCTGCGGCGCGAGGCGATCCTGGGCCTGGGTGTGCTGCTCTGCGCCGCGCTGCTCGGCGCGTTCGCTGGCTCGCTCGCAACGGCTCCCACTCCCATCGCCGGAACCACCAGCGGCGCCTACGTCAACACGGCCACCACGACGCCGAACGGCGGCTACGCCGTGACGCTCAAGATCGCGCCGGCCAAGTTCGGCACAAACACTTTCCTGGCGACGGTCAAGGACAAGAACGGCAAGCCCGTCGAGGGTGCGAGCGTCCTCTTGCAGACGACGATGCTCGACATGGACATGGGGACGCAGAGCCTCCAGCTTCAGGCCGTCGGCGCCGACTCGCCGGGAACCTATGGCGGCCAGGCTGACCTCGACATGGGCGGCAATTGGAGCTTCGTCATCAAAGTCCTGCCCGCGGGCGGCAAGGACTTCGAGGCCGCCACCTTCAAGACTGTGGTGGGCTATTCATGATGGGTGTGATCGGAGGACGGGCGCGCTGGCTCGTCTGGCGCATGACGTTCGCCGGAGCGCTCACGCTCTGGCTGCTCGCCGGATTGGCTCCCTTCCTGAGCGTCGCCCACGCTGACGGCGGCGCGCCGAACCTCTCCTATATCGTCGGTGGCGGAGCCAGCGCCGATAACCTCACCATTATCGACATCGCCGGGCGCAAGATCGCCGCGACCGTTCCCATCGGGGGCGAGCCGCGCGCGGTGGCGCTGAGCGTGGACGCGCGCTATGCCTACGTCACACAGTCGGCGCGCAACGCGGTCGCGGTGGTAGACGCGAGTAGCCACACCGTCACGGCGACGATCCCGACCGGCGCGAAGCCCGCCGGGCTGCTGCTGGATACGACGACCACGGCGGCGCGGCTGCTGGTGGCGAATAGCGGCGCGGATACGGTGAGCGTGCTGAACCCCGACGCGCGTACGATGACCGCGACGATCCAGGTAGGGCAGCATCCAACCGCGGTCGCGCTCGCCGGCCCCGCCAACGAGCTGCCCAACGCCGGCAAGCCCGAATACTACGTCACCAACAGCGACGCCGACAGCGTCTCGGTGCTCGACGCGTCCAGCCTCAAGGTCGTCGCCACCGTGCCGGTGCCTGGTGGGCCGATCACGTTGATGATCCCGCAGTCCGGCGGCGTCGCCTATGTCGGCACGCGCGCTGGCGCGATCGTGGCGATCAGGCTGGTGGACCGCCAGCCATTAGGACCTGTCTTCCAGCTCAAGGGCGCGCCGGGGCAGATGGACTACAACGCTATCTCCGGCTCGATCTACGTTCCCGATCCGGCGGGCAATGCCGTACAGGTGCTGCGCCCGGTCTCGCCCGGCGCCGCTGGCTCCTCGCCCAGTCTGCCTGAGGAGCCGGTCCGCACGCTGCCGTTCCCCAATGCGCCTTCGGCGGTGGCGATCCCAGCGGACGGCACGTTCGGCATGGTGACGGAAGACTCACCCGGCAAGGCGACGATGCTCGACCTCTCGACGCGCCAGACGCTGGCGACCTTTGACGTGGGTGGCAAGCCCGTCGCCGTCATCACCGGACCCAACCCGCCGCTGCTGGATCGCCAGACCGGCGTGATCGTTGGCTTCATTCTCACCGGCGCGATGCTCATTGCCCTCGGCGTCGTCGGCTATTTCTTCCTGCGCTCCGATCGCCGTAACGAGGCCAAAGCGGCAGCCAAAGCCAAGGCTGACCAGACGCAGCGTCAGGATGGCGATTCATGACTGGAAAGCCCTTTGGCGCGCGGCTGCGACGCCTGATGATGGCGTCGCTCGCCTTCCTGGCGCTGCTCCTCGTCCTCGCGGGCTGCGGATCGAGTTCGGATAGCTACGGCGGCGACAAGAATCACATCCACGATCTCCTCGCGCTCAGCGGCGCGCCGAAGACGCTGCTCGTGGCGAGCCACATTGGCCTCTATCGCACCGCCGACGGCGGCAAGACCTGGAGCGAGGTCGCGGGCGGGTCCGGGCAACTGATGGATGGTCTGATGATCTACAAGCTCGCGCAAAGCCCCGTCGAACAAAAGCGTGTCTACGCGCTCGCAGGCTACCGTCCCGAGGATAAGGCGGCGGCGAAGGGCGAGTTGGGCATCTACCTCAGCGACGACTCTGGTCAGACGTGGAAGCTGGTGACGCCGCTCTCCGCCTTTCCCAATAGCGCGGTCTTCACCATCGCTGCGGGCGCAGGCTCGGCGGGACAGGTCTTCGCCGTCGTGCCCAACGTTGGCGCGAAGGGGCTGTATATGAGCGACGACGCCGGAGCGCACTGGCGCCAGCAGCCAGATCTCCCCACCGACTCGATCAACGGCCTGGTCGCCGATCCCGGCAAGGCCGGGCGGCTCTGGACCTACAGCGTCTCGTCCGGCCTCTACTCCACCGATGACGATGGCGGACAGTGGAAATCAGCGTCGAGCGTGCGTGGCGGCGTCTCTTCCGTCGCGGTCGCCGCCCAGACGGTCTATGCCGTTGGCGACAGCGGCCTCTACGTCTCGAAGGATGGCGGCGCCAGCTTCGCAACCGCCAACGGCGATGTCGTCTTCTCAGGAGTAGCCGCCAGCGCCGCGAATCCCGCGACGGCCTACGCGTTTACCGGGACGGCGGTCTATGCCTCAGGTGATAGTGGCGCATCGTGGAAGCAGACCGGCCCCATCAGCCGCCAGCCAAGCTCCCTGACCGTTGACCCTGCGAGCGCGACAACCGCCTACGCAGGCGCGTCGTATCCCATCGCCGTTGATGCGACAAGCGATGGAGGCGCGCGCTGGACGGCGATCATGCCATAAAATACCCTAAGCGGTATGCCCTGAAGTCAAGGATGCGGCAAAGTGATGGCTGACGACGATCTCCTGGATTGGGATGACGACGACATCAACGATATCGAGGCCAGCGACGAGACGGACGAAGACCTGGACGGCGGCCTGCGCATCACCGACGCTCCGGGTCACGAACGCAGCGTGCGCCTCTGGCGGGTGTTCTTGCACCATCGCCGTCCCATTCTGGGCGCTACGCTCGTCATAGCTCTCGTCGCGCTGCTGGGTGTGGCGTTTGCGCGCGAGGGCGCCTTCGCGCCGCGACCCGCGCTCTTCTCGTCGGTGGGCGTGGCCCATGCGACGCAGGTCTCCGCCAGCAGTCCCTACGACAGTCTAGGCCCCGCGCCCAATGGGACGCTCACGGCGTACCACTTGACCACGCCCGGTGTCGGCATGATGCAGCCTGCGGTGGACGCCAATGGCGACCTGTGGTTCGGCGAGATGCGCACCAATCGGCTCACGCGCGTCAATCACGTGACCGGCCAGGTGACTTCCTGGGCGCCACCCAACGGGCGCAACAACATCACCAAAGTGGTAATTGATCGCGCGGGGAGCATTTGGTTCGTCGAGCAACTGGCGAGCTACATCGCCACCTTCGATCCCAAAACGGAGGGATTTGCCGTCTACCCACTCGCCGGTCCTGACGGCGGCTCCCTTCTGCCGCAGGACCTCGCCTTCGATTCCCACGGCGCGCTCTGGTTCACGACGCTCGGCGCCGGCGATGGTGGCGCGATTGGCCGGCTGGACCCCACGAACGGCGCCATCCAGTACTGGCAGACCCGCGATCCCAACGCGCGCTGGAAGGTGCGGCCTTTCTCGCTTGCGCTCACGCCCAGCGGCGATGTCTGGTTCGGGTTGCTGGCGGGCGGAGCCGTCGGACGCCTCGATCCCGCGACCGGCGAGACCACCTATTATCCGCTGGCGAACCCACGCGCCACCGTCTTCGCGATGGCGGCGGACGCGCGCAACCGCATCTACTTCACCGAGTTGCTCGACAGCAAGCTCGGCGTGATCAACGCCGCGGCGCGAACCGTGAGCGAGCGCACGATCCCCCAGACCTTTGGCTCCCCAGCCAGTCTCTATGGCGTCGTCGTCGGGTCACCGGGCGTGGTCTGGTTCGCCAGCGCTGGAGCCAACGCGCTCATTCGCTACGAGCCGCGCCGCAACCTGCTGACCTTCTACCGGCTCAGTTCCCCTGGCAGCGCGCCCTTCGGTCTCGCGCTGGATGGACAGCATCGCCTTTGGTACACCGCCAACGGCGCGGACGCGAACTTCCTTGGCCTCCTCACGGTATGAGGCGCGGGCAGGGTCTCAATAGCGGTATACTGCGCCTGGATGGGAGAGGAGATAAAGATGCTCACTGAGCGCCTACGCAAAGCGCTTGATCGCGCCGCCGAGATGCCTGAAGCGGACCAGGACGCCGTCGCGGCTGTGTTGGAGCGCCTGATCGGCGCCTTCATGGAAGGCGTGGAGGCGGAACATGCGCCAGCGCTGCGGCCAGAACTTGCCGCAATTGTGGAGCAGTCGTTACGCGAGCACGCCGAGACACTGGAGTACCTAAAAGACAGATAGCGCTGAAAACTGGAGAAAACCGCCTGTGTCGAGCGTTATCTATCTCACAGCGGACGAGGTCTGGGCCATTAACGAGCAGATTCTTCATGGGTCGGGCGGCATGGCTAACCTACGTGATCGCGGCGTGCTGGAAAGCGCTGTCGCCCGACCACAGATGCGTGCATTCTACGAAAATGCGGACTTGGTAGATCAGGCCGCTACGCTCATCATTGGTCTCGCGCTGGCGCATGCGTTTGTCGATGGAAACAAACGTACCGCCGCTATAGCTGGCGATACCTTCTTGCGGCTGAACAGGCATTTCATTATGCCCGAAGGTGTGGCGTTCGGCGAAGAGTTGCTGAGCGTGGTGAGCGCAAGCAACGATCGGGCGCAGGCTGAACAGCGGTTTCACGAGTGGCTGCGCGATCACGTCAAGCCACTATGAGGCTAGTATCAGGTCGTTGGTGACAGAGTCAGAGCAGGGACGCATGAATAAGCCGACCTTGGCGGAGGCGCGCAAGCGGCGGGGATTCAGTGCGAACGAACTCGCGCGGCGGGCGGGTGTTGCCGCGAGCACGATCCGCCGGATCGAGAAGGGTGATCCACCGCACATGGAGACCATCACGAAGATCGCGCGGGCTCTCGCATGCGCGCCGGAGACGATTGACTGGCCCGGCGATCCCTTTGGCATGGGAGCCTGGCGGTAGAGAGATGTAGCGAGCGTCAGGTCTCGGCGAGAGGATGGTAGTCGTCGGGATTGTCGAAGGCCGCGATCCACGCCGCAGCCTGGTGGCACGTTTGCATATCTGGAGGCGTGCGCAGCAGGTATTGCCGTCCCGTCGAAGGGTCAAGCACCGCCAGGCAGACCAGCGGCTCATCCTGCCCCATCGCCACGCGCAGCAGGCGTCGTGGCCCCCCTGCGTCCTCATCCTCATCGAGCGTCTCGGCCTCCACCTGGCGCAGAAACTGCTCGTAGCCGACGCGTTCCAGCATCACGCGGCGCACCTCGGCGTTGCGTTCCTTGAGGATTTCCTTGCCGTTGACCGTCTCCGGATGGAACGCCGGGCGCGCGCCGATGGCGACACCACGCCAGCGCAGCCGGAATCCGCGCGCCGAGGGCGGCAGTATGCGCAGCCTGGTATCGGCTACGTCGAGCCAGGAGGTGACGCGCAGCTTCTCCGGCAGCCGCTCCAGGTTCCGGCAGCCGGCGACGTTCAGTTCGTCCACCTGCCGCAGCCACGAGGGCAGCTCGCGTATCCAGGCGTTGCCGCGCGCATCGAGCGTGCGCAGCGTCGGAGGCCCACTTACGGGCCATTCCATCAGGCCGAGACAGTCGCGCATGACCAGCCGCCGCAGCGTTGGAGGCAGCCCGCCGCTCGGCCACGTCGCCAGCGACGCGCAGCCGGAGATTGTCAATTCCGTTACGCGCAGATCGTCGGGCAGCGCGCGCAATGCTGTACAGTTCGTCAGATTGAGCGTGTGAACGTCCAGCCCTGCTGGCAGCGTCTCCAGATTCACACAATCCGTCAGGTCCAACGTCTGCGTCACACGCAGGTCATCCGGCAGCGCAGTAAGGCGTGTACAACCGCGCGCGTTCAAGTCGATCAGACGCAGCCCATTGGGAAGTCGCTCCAGCGCATCACATCCACTGACGTTCAGCGTCCCGGTCGGTCCAAAATTGGAAGGAAGCGCCGTCAGCCAGTGGCAGTCGCTCACATCAAGTGTAAAGGCGACGCGAAGATCATCCGGCAGTACGGTCATGCCGAGCGCGCCGCCAAGTTGGAGCGAGCGCGTGCTGAATCCTGCGGGAAATGTCTCCAGCCGTGGGCAATCGTGGATGTTCAATTGCTGCGTTTCCAGATCGTCGGGCAGGCGAGTCAATTGCTCGCACTGTGAGACCTCGAGCGACTTGAGCCTCAGTCCCAACGGCAATTCGCGCAAGGTTGGCGACTGACGCAAGATGATCTCATCTGCTTGAAGATCATCCGGCAAGCCAGACAGCCGCTCGCTATCTTGTATCAGCAGCCAGCGCAGGCGTAGATGCGTGGGTAACTCCTCCAGCAACGGGCAGTGGTCAATAGAGAGCGAGTTTGTCACCTTGATATCATCCGGCAGGCGCGCGAGACCATTCATCTTCCGCAGCCTCAGCCAATTGAGGTGTAGCCCTGCTGGCAGGCGCGTGATGTTGGGGCAATCGTCCAGATCCAGCATGTCAGTGACTTCGAGGCCGTCTGGCAGCTCGCTGATGGAACTACGCGTGAGATCCAGGAGGGAGCAGCGCAGTCCCAGCGGCAGTGATTTCAGATCTGGGCAGTTTTGGATATAGATCATCGACACGGTAAGGTTGTCTGGGAGGCGACTCAGATTGTCATAAAAATGCAGCGACTCCTCGACGACAAGACCCGCTGGGGCCTCGCCGCGAAGGATCGCCTCTCTTGCCTCGCCGGCTTTCATGACCGTCGCCACGCGCGATGTCCTTCTTGACACTCCCCGAAAGGATGATCGGTTCTCCGCCGCAGCCTACGCCACGGCTCCCCGAAGGGCCTGCCCGGCCCACTCTATGTTCTTCGCAGCGTTGTGGTCCCGATGCAGGCTCGTGCCGCAGTCCGGGCAACTATGCCAGCGGACGGACAAGCCTTTCGAGACCACCACCCCGCAGCCAGAACAGATCTGACTTGTGTAGGCAGGCGGCACAGCGACAACTGAGCGACCGGCGCATGCTGCCTTGAAGCTCAGGATGCTCAGGAATGCAGACCACCCCGCATCGCTGATGCTCTTGGCGAGATGGTGATTCTTGAGCATATTGGCCGTCTGCAAGTCCTCATGATAGATGGTCTCGTTGGCCCGGAGCAGAGCAAGCGCTGCCTTGTGGTGGAAGTCCTGTCGCTGGCGGCGCACTTTCTGATGCGCTTTGGCCAAGAGATTCACCGCTTTACGCCTGCGATGGCTCCCCTTCTTGCGCCGCGAGACACGCCGCTGCGCGGTCTTGAGCGCGCGTTCGGCTTGGCGATACCAACCGGGCGAGAAGATGCGTGTGCCATCGGAGAGGGTGGCGAAGGCTTCCAGGCCCAGGTCTATGCCCGTTTCATGGTCGGTTGCAGGAAGTGGGTGCGTGGGCACATCCGCACAGGAGAAGCAGACATAGTAACCGTCCGCCTCCCGGCTGATCGTGACCGTCTTGGGCGCGCCTTCCAGGGGACGGCTCCAGCGCACTCTGATACGCCCAATCTTGGCGAGGACCAGGAAGCCGTTGTCCAGCGTCGCGCCGTTGCCGAACTCCTTGAACGTGAAGGAGTGGTAGCGGTCGCGGCCCTGGTACCGAGGGAAGCCCGCCTCTTTCCCGCCTGCACCCGACGAAAGAACGCTTGGTAGGTCTTGTCGAGTCGAGCGAGCACATCTTGCAGGACATGGGAGTGCATCGCCGCATACTCTGGCATGGCGGCGCGGAGGTCCTTGAGTTCGGCTTCCTGCTGATAACGTGACAGGGAGACCTCGCGCCGCTGGTAGGCGAGGATACGTTGCTCCAACGCCGTGTTGTAGAGGGAGCGACACAGACCAAGCACGCGCCCAAGTTCCCGCTCCTGTTGGGGAGTAGGCTTAAGTTTGTACTTGTAGGTCTTGCGCACGCTCTGCTGTTCCATAGGTCTCTATTCTGCCTGGTCGGCGTAAAACCGGAAAGGCTTCAGCACGCACACTCCTTACCGCGCGGGTTGAAACGAGAGCGGCTTGCGGCGGGCTAAAGCCCTTTTCTGTCAGTCCACGACGCGCACGATGGCCTGCGGCGTGTACTCGCGCTGCTGCCAGACGTGGTACAACCCCGGCTCCAGCGTGATCGGCAGGTGCTCGTCGTGGATCAGCCGCGTCGCGTCGGTCACCTTCAGGTATAGCTCGCCGCCAACCTCCCAGACCTCCGCGCGCTCCGGCGCCTCGATGCGATGGGAGTGGCCCGTCGCCTCACCGTAGACCAGCACCGGGCTATGCTGCAGATCGCCGCCAGCCGGAATCTCGGCCACGGTCTCGATCAATACGTCACCCTGTCGCCACAGCATGGCTCCCTCCTTCTCATCCTGGTCTACCTCATCCGCAGGCAAACCGCATGATTCTATCACATCGCCTGGATGTCCTGTCTACACGATTCCTTGTTTGCCTCGCTGCGGCGGAATATACTGCGGCGTGGCGCGACGAGCGTCGAGAGTGACAGGAGGGCTGTATGGCGCATCCGTGGTATCACGCCGTGCTGGCGGCGCGACGCTATGGCGGGACGCCGGAGGATTACCTGGAGGTCGAGACGTGGATGGACTTCACCAAGAGCCACACGCCCGATTGCCGTCACCGCCTCCTGCTGCACAACGCCTGGGGCGTCTTCCTCGCCGAGCGCATCCTTGGTCCGACGCTGACCCGCGCCTCCGACGGCAAGATACTGCCGCTCCGCCCGTTGCTGGAGGACCACATCACGCAGGACTTCGGCAGGATACCGACGCTGGCGGCATGCTTCGCACAGCTCGCCCCAGAGTCGCTCGACCTCGATGTGACCGTCTACGATCACTGCCGCGCCTCAGCCAAGGAGTTTGGCGGCGCATGGAGCGACTACCAGGCGCTACATCAGTTCCTCGACTGGCCGCGCGACTGCCTCCCCGATGGGCGCTTCCGTCGCGTGCTGCACAATAGCTGGGGCGTCGGGCTGGCCGAGCAGGCGTTTGGCCTGGCGTTCAGACGCGCCTCGGATGGCAGTGAAATAGCCGTGCGCCCGATCGTGGAGCGGCATATCCAGCGCGAGATGGGAACAATCCCGACGCTGGACGCCGCGCTGGAGGGCGTCACGCTGCAGCGCTGGATGTGTAGCCGGGCCATGCCTGCGTCGCTGGAAAGAACGACGCGGCGCGCAGAGCCAGCCTGAAGGAGGATGAGATGACTGAGACGACCGAGACGACGACAAGCTATCGCCGGTTGAGCGCGGAGGAGATCATCCTGCTGGGGCAGCAGTGGGAGAACTACCAGCGCTGGGAGCGCGTGCGCGAGTACGTCACGATGCTCTATCCGCCCGACGCGCACGAGATCACGATCTCCGTGACCTCCGAGTACAATGACAACACCTACGACGACGACGCGCACATCATTGTGACGGATCACGCCGGAGAGCTGCTTTCATTCGACTTCAGCCGCCCCTGGTGGAGTCAGTTTACGCTGAGTGAGGGTGAAATCGCCTATATGCGCGAGGATAAGTCAGGAGCCATCGCTAATGTGACTGGCGACGCCGAGGAGGCGATCAAGATCCTGGTGGCCGATCTGCTTGGCGTAGAGCTACTAGAGACGTGGGAGCCGCGCGACCCCATTACTTACACCTACGTCGTGGATACCCCGCCAGCGATCAGCTTCGCCGAGGTCCTCGTCGCGGAGTGAGGCGAACGGGGACGCGCGCGGCGTCCCTCGCCGTAGATCGCAGACTGTCGGTTGAGTGAGAACGGCTACTCGGCGCGGAAGCTGAAGAGGCGCGTATTCCAGCCGGGCGCCGGAACCGATCCGGTGTACTGTGCGGCGCACCAGATCGTGCCACGGGTGACCGAGTTGAGCGGAATGGCGCAGGAGGTATTCTCGCCAAAAGCGCTCATGGTTTGCGTGTGCGTCCCATTGGCGATGAGCACGTAGTAGCCGCCCTGGCCCAGCGTGTTAGGCGCATCGGTGGCCTTGCGTCCGGTCATCTCGATGCGGGGATAGAGAGTCGAACCGGACATGTTATAGACGAGCGTGATGTCGCCCTCATCCGTGCCCATCAGCGTTGGATCGAAGAGGTCGTAGGTGCTGCCGAAGTCGAAGTACGCGACTTGTCTCACGATCGCGCCGTTGACCCACTGAGGGGTATGCGCCGCCTTGGTCGTCAGCTGTGGCTGGACCTCCGCCCAGTAGATCCCTTCGTGATGGCCGTTATTGTCGTTGAGGAGAGTGGTCTGCGCGAAGTAGAGCCGGCCCGCCTTATAGTACACCTGCTTGGGGCCGATGTCCGACTGCAGGACTGGTCCGCCTGGCTGCTGGGCGGCGTCCGGATAGCTATATGGCAGACCGAGGTCGACGTCCTGGCAGGTCACGGTTGGCGCCGTCGTGTCGGTCATGTTGTTGAGATTGGTCCAGGCGCACAGGCCCATGTTTGATCTGACGCCAAGGTTTACGTCGACGTCGGTAGAGATGAAGAACTCGGCGTCCTGCACCCCCTCCTCGATCGCCGCGCTGACCGCAGGCGCTGGAAACCCTCCGCCACCAGCCTGTAGCGCATCGTTGACGTACCAGGAGAAGGCTGTGCCGCCGCTGTACGCCGGAGACTTGCCCAGAGCGAGTGTCGTGTTGCCCATAAAGCTGTGGGATTGGCTATTGATGTTCCGGCAAGCGAAGTACAGCCCCCAATAGTCCGCTCCCATTGTCATGCGATAGCAGAAGTCTGGTACCAGGTTAGCGTCGAAGTTGGTGTCGAGCTGATAGATGTAGTACTGTCCGCCAGGGTTCGGCTGGGTCGGCGAGTTGCTGACGCTGATGGCGATGTCGAGGTAGGTCACGCCGGTCAAGCCGCCAGTGAACTGCAGGTAGGAGACCACCCAGCGGTCGCGCATGACATCGTAGTACATCTGCCCATTGTAGAAGGAGTCGCCGCTGCTGTAGACGGGAGCAAAGAAGGAACTGGCGGCGTAGGGTCCGAATTGCAGCGCGCCGGTCGAGGCGCGGTAGATGGCGATGGCGCTGTTGGTCCCCTCCATCACGTAGCTCAGGTCGGTGGCGATCGCCGGGTCGGAATAGTTAAAGGCCCCGCCAGACTGCGCGCTGGTCAGGCCATCCACGTTCTTGGTGACCAGCGGGGTGACGCCACCGCCGACGAAGCTGGGACTCTTGCCGTCGCCGTTGCGGGTGTTGGGATGGGGGTTCTTGAGCTGCGGGTTGGCCTTCACACTGTTGACGTACGCCTGCCGCTGCTCTGGCGTAAGAGGATCGCCACTACCTATCGGCGCGCTGGTCGCAGGCGCCTGGGAGCTGGGGTGAGTTTAGGCGTCTTGGCGAGGTCCACGATGCCGGCCAGCTTGCCGGTTCTCCTGGTGGGCGTATGGACCTTGGGCGCGCTGGTGGCGTGGTTGCCGCTGGTGTTGGACTGCGCGCCGGTTCCGCTGAGCGAGGCGACAACAAGGAGACAGACGCCAACGAGGCTGAGGCTGATGGTTCGCCAGTAGACCTTCCGTCGCATTCGTCACACTGCTTTCTGTCTGGAAGCGCTGCGCCTCTTTGCGGTCACACGCCGGCTCGACCTTCGCTCTCCGAGGACAGTCTGCGCGGGAATATTCAGCTCAGGGTGGCGTCCGGAATAAAGTCAGCAGAAATGGGGCTGCGGTCTCACTCGTGCGCTTCCACAGCGCCTTCGTTGCTCAGCGGAAAAATGTCCTGACCTTGTTTACCCAACGTTCATAGCTGTACGACGTGGCAGGCGGTGTGTGGTAACGCGCGCATAGTTGAGCGGCGCATCGGCGCCACATCACGAAGGCGCTGACGCCGAGCAGACTCTGGCGGTCGTTCCAGTGTGCGTCAGGGCGCTGTACCTACTGTCCTGACTGGAAAGGTGGAGTGGAATCGGGAGGCATGTAACTCCCACTCACGGGAGGTTGCTCTGCGGGCGGTGTGGGAGGATACGGCGTGGCTGGCGGCGGGGGCAAGACTCCCGGTGGTGGCTGGTAGGCGCCTGGAGGTGGCGGATACGCGCCCATTGGCGGAACGGGTGGATAGCCAGGATAGGGAGCGTAGACGTAGGGATACGGCTGGACAAGCTCAGGATGGGCAGCGCGGAACTGGTTCTGCCCGATTAACCCGCCCAGCGCGCCCAGGCCAGCGCCCAATCCGCCCCAGATGAGGAGTCCGAAGATAAGGCCAATGATAGCGCCGACGACAATGCCTATCATGACGGCGGAATCGCTCGTGTCCGAATTGATTGTGCCGAGCGAGGAAAGCGTGCTGGGAAGCACGAACAACAGGATCACCGACACTGCGCCATTGACGAGCGCGCCCACACCTCCCGCGAGCAGCCCAGCCAGCGACGCCGCCCCGACGCTTCCTGACTGTCGCGCGGCCATGATACCCGCCACAAAGAAGAGCGCCAGATAGACCAGATCCAGGCCACAGCCGATGAGGAGCGCGACCCCCGCCGTTGGTAAGAACTGCTCAGGTGTTGTCTCCCCACTGACGAGCGACCCCTCCAGGAGGCGCGGCCCAACAGCGGAGACAGAGCCGAGGGCGGCCATAATCAGGCCGAAGGTGAGGCCCCAGCGTACGACGGCGTTCCGTTTGTTCTCCATCTCATCCTACTTCTTACAATAATGACAAAATGACACGGTGGCGCCATTCAGTTGCCTCCATGAGAGATATCAGGAGGGATTTCAGCGTTGCCCTATTGTGCCATACTCGCCACGCGGCGCCTAGCGCCTCATCTGTGAGCGCGCGGCTTTACCTTCTTTTGTTCTTTCGTAGCGCAATTTCGTCACGGCCACGCGCTTCCGCGCCGGCCAACTCACTCCAGCGTCAGCCAGAAGCTGCGTAGCCCGCGGAACGAGATCGTCTCGCGCCACTCTGGCGCCCGTGTGGAATCGTCGCTCAGCCGCGTATTGGGGAAGCGGCGCAGCAGCGTCTCGATGGCCACCTGCCCCTCCAGCCGGGCCAGCGGCGCGCCCAGGCAGTAGTGCATACCCATCCCAAAGGCCAGATGCCGGTTGTTCGCGCGGGTGATGTCCAGTCCGTCGGGATCGCTGAACGCCTCCGGGTCGTGGTTGCCTGATCCCAGCAACAGGTTCAGGATCTCGCCACGCCCGACGATCTGCCCGCCGACCTCCATCTCCTCCGGCGCCACTCGCGAGGCCATCTGGCTCGGCGCCTCGTAGCGCAGGAATTCCTCCACCGCGCTGGCCATCAGTTCGGGATGTTCGCGTAGCAGCGCAAACTGGTCTGGGCGCCGCAGCAGCGCGAGCATCCCGTTGCCGATCAGGTTCACCGTCGTCTCGTGTCCCGCCAGCAGCAGCGTCGTCGCCGTCACGATCAGTTCCTGCTCGCTCAAGCGGTCGTCCTGCTCGTGCGCCTGGAGTAGCTCGCTGATGAGGTCATTGCGCGGCTCGGCGCGCCGCTCCGCCAACACGGCTTGGAAGAGCGCGACTAGTTGCATCGTCACCGCCGTCGCCGGGCCATAAATCGCGGTGTCGTGTTTGACATCAACTGCCTGCGCCAGCACACCGGCCCATTCGCGCATCTCCTCGCGCGACCCAATCGGCACGCCGAGCATCTCAGAGATGATCGTGAGCGTCAGCGGCATGGCGTAGCCGCCGATCACGTCCAGCGTTCCAGCGGAGGCCGCCGCGTCGAGCAGTTCATCGGCCAGCGCCTGGGAGCGCGGACGCACGCTCTCGACCATACGCGGTGTGAACGCCTTGCTCACCAGCGCGCGCAGCCGGGTATGCGCCGGTGGGTCGATGAAGAGCAGCGAGAGACCCGATAGCTCGCGGAAGAGCTGCGCCTCGTTGTTCGCCGCGCTGTCGCTCTGGCTCCCCCTCCCTTTCAGGGGAGGGGGTTGGGGGGAGAGGTCCGCCACGCCGCCGGTGGTCTCGCGCGCATGCTGGTGGGTGAAGCGTGGATCCTTGAGGATGCGCTGGATGTCGGCGTAGCGCGCGATGTGCCACACACCCGGCATCCCCGGCTCGAAGCCTATCCCCCAGCAGACCGGCGCTTGCTCGCGCAGCCGGGCGTAGGCCGCATATGGATTCGCGCGGAAGTCGGGCGAGAAGTAATCGAACTCGACGCTCATCTGCCTGTTGGACTCAGTAGACATCCTCGCTCCTCATCCATCGAAACCCATCGAACACGGCGACCATATCGGGGATGAAAAGGAAAGAACTAAAGGCATGTGCCGGGTAGTCTGGCACAAAAGTCTAGGGGTGAAAAGGGGAGAAGGATGAGGAGGGTCGTGCAATACATCACAAGCAAGGTGTGACGTGTTTCACAGCGCGAGCGTGCGCTGATATGGTTCTCTGGATTTATGAAACGCTATCAGGTTGGCGCGAGTTCGAGATGAAGCGCAATGCGTCGCGGTGAGTGGCGCCTCGTTCTTCACTCCTCCTCACTCACGCGCCCGCCACTGCGCCAGAGGGAGCGTCACATGCCTCGCCAAGCCCACCCTTTGCGGTACGCGCGTCTTCTCTCTATGCTCGTCGGTCTGCTCGCCGTTATCATCGTCATGGGCGCCTGCGCCATCTCCTCGCAATCAGGAACCACGACCGGTGGCTCGGGCGGAGCCTCCACTGGCCCCACCGCGACCGCCACGACCCCTGGCGAGGCGAGTGGTGGCTCGACGACTGGTCCCACTCCCACCCCAACCAAGAAGCCGCCCACGCCGACCAAGACGGCCACCCCTGGCGGCGGCCTCTGCTGTATCACCATCCTGCCTTTCCCCGCCGTGCATCAGGTACTCCACCAGCAGACGCTGACGGGCACAAGCGTTGGCCCTGTGACGGCGATCTGCCCGGCTGGCGAGGTCGCGCTCTCCGGCAGTTGGGCGACCAGCTCTTCGGATGGCACGAACGCGCTCGTCTACAACTCCTCGCGCAGCGGCGCGGGCGGATGGAACGTCTACGTCCAGCATTCGGGATCAACACTCGTCAACGCCTATGCCATGTGCCTGAAGAACGCCTCCGGCGCGACTGTCGCTGAGCGGCTGGGCCAGATCACGGTCAATCCCAACACCTATGGCACGAAGTTCGTGTCCTGCAATGCCGGTGAATCGCTCGTCGGCGGCGGGTTCGCCTCTTCCAACGGTGTGAGCCTCTACAACTTCACGGCGAGCGTCGCCTCCTGGGGTGGGTACGCTTGGAACCATACTGGCGGCGCGCTGCTCTTTAACTTCTACGCCGAATGCCTCCACTATTCCGGCTCCCACAGCAGCTTCACCAGCTACGCCCAGGCCACTGGGCACACGGTCTCGAACGCCTGCCCCAGCGGGAGTTGGGTGAGTGGCGGGGGCTTCGCGGCCAACCAGAACAGCCAGGTCTTCACCATGTTGGCGGCCTCCAGCGGCCAGGCGTGGGAGGTCAACGACACGCCCGCCTCGCTGCTCAACTCCTACGCGATGTGCCTCGCCTTCTAAGTCTTCTAAAATAGAGCGGACAGGACCTCTCCCCCAGCTCCATCCCTTACAAGGAAGGGAGCCAGGGGCTGAGGTCTCTCTCTTGCACACTACAGTGCGATGATTCGTATCTGGCCGAAGCGCAGGGACGCCAGCCCGCACTCAATCTTGAGTGGCCCATGCGAGAGCGGGCCTTCCTTGATGGCGACCGCCGCGCTCAGCGACGCGGTGTCTCGCCGGAACCGGACCGAGTTATCGCGCACCTCGGCGTGATAGGTCCACATCATATCGTGCGGCTCGTAATCAGTAGCGTGCTGAGAATTGGGCTCCATCGACTCGATAGGGTCGAGCGTCACGGTCGCCGTCGGATGATCGCCGTTGAGGTGTGGCGTCGGCGTGAGCAGATGAAAGACCTGAGCGACGTAACCGCTGGCTGTGGGCGTCGGCATGGCGTGCAACCGGAAGTAGCCGCCATCTTCCGGCACATTCACCACCTGGATCTGAAACTCGACATCGTAGTTACGTGTGGACGGCTGATAGGGAATCGTGAGCGTGCGGTTGTCTTGCCCGTCCATCTCCAGCAGACCGTTGCGCACGGTCCAGCCGTCGCTCGCCTGCCATCCATCCAGCCCCTTCGACCAGTCCGACTGGAACAGCACCGTTCCCGGCGTCACATTCGCAAACGCCGGAGTGTTCGTCGCGGCTGGCGCGGTGGGGGTGTTGGCGGCGGTGGACCCGCAGGCGGCGAGGCTCGCCAGCGCCGCGAGCAGCAGGCTCAGGAGCGAGAAGCGCGCGAATCTAAGCCGCACGCGTGCGTCCGCGTGCGGAGAGTCTGTGTGTGAATCGGTCAACAGGAAGCGTATCATCATCGTACCTTGAATACAGGATAGGCTCTTCTACGAGGAGGCGGCGCGATCCGCCCACGTTGCGCAGTGTCGCTCCACTCGCCCCCTTGCGGTCAAGAGCGTGTTTCAAAACCCTGCAACACTGGCGAAAAGCCCGGCCATCGCGGCGCGTCTAGGTGGATGAAGTCTGGGTGAAAGCGAGGAGTGAGCGCGGTGATCATACGGGTGTTTCGCGCCAGGTTGAAGCCTGGAAGACTGGCGGCGTTCGCACAGGTCTACGAAGACTACGGCCGCCCGATGATGCGCGCCGCGCCCGGCTGTCTGGCGGAGCACGCCGGCCTCCCCGCCGGGCGCCACGACGAGTTCGTGATCGTCTCAGTCTGGCGCGACCTGGAGAGCCTCAAGGCGTTCGCCGGCGAGGCCTGGCAGGAGGCGATCATCCTCCCCGGCGAGGCCGTTCTGCTGCACACCGCCTCGGTGCGCCACTTCGACGAATCCTATCACAGCCTGACGCAGGCCTACGCCGTCTCCGGCGGAGTCCTGCGCGAGCGTGAGGCCACCGCCGTGCGCGATCTGCGCCTGAGCGACGCGCAGTGGGAGCAGTGCGCGGTCGCTGTTGCCTGAGCGTAACCGTGAGGGACGCCCGCGCGCCGATGACCGCCGCACCCTGGAGGGCATCCTTTATATCCTGCGTACCGGCGCGCCCTGGGGCGAGTTGCCACGCGAATATGGCAGCCCGGTGACCTGCTGGCGGCGGCTGGCGGAGTGGGAGGCGAGCGGGGTATGGGAACGCGTCTGGGCGGCGCTGCTGGCGTCGTTGACCACGCCGGAGCGGCTGATCTGGGTCGGCGCGGTCGGCAATCTGCGCCTCACCCCTCAGCGACGCACGCGCAAATCCATGACAAGTCCAGCGACGATGCGCGCTCAATCCTATGCGAACATGTCTGTCGAGGGCGCGGGATAAACGGCGAAATCGGAGAAAATTCCCTCGACTAACCTGATATTCATGTAGACGCCCTCGGTTGCCTGCATTCTGAGGCCACCCGTAGTCGCGGATATGAGCCAAGATAGTGACCATTGACAAAGCAAAAGTACAACTGCCGCGCAAGATCATTAGCAGCGATTCTGCGCGCCATCTCCTGTCTGATTTCCTTGCTATAGCCGTATCAAGGCTCGTCCAATCTTCGGGTCAGTTCTCCATTCACCTAGTGATAGCGGGCAAGAGTCCAACAGCCTCCTGGGCATGACAATGAACACGACAAAATCTCCTGACCGTTCCGTTGCCACGCGCGAGAATCGGCCGACGCCATCATACCCTGTTGAACTTGTTGCGCTACCCTTCTGGGCGACCGTCGCCTCCACTGCGACATCGCCGTCACGTGGGGCCCCGTAGGCGAACATCAGCCGATCTGGGCTGCCCTTTCATATGGTATCCGTCGTTGGAGAAGAAGTAGCTATCCTGATCTTCGTTATCTTCTTCTACTGGCCACTGTCCGTCGTCATAACTCAGCTTATCCTCGAAGAGCGGCTGTTGCGTGTGGACACGGCGAATCAACTCGTTCTGATACTAGGTTGGCTGATAATTTTGCAGACCCCAGCCAGCGCCTAATAGCGCGAGAGTGGCAGAACCCCTATCAGGGTGATGAGGCAACCGGCAAGAGGTCGCGCTGGTTTCGCTTTCACTGGAGAGCCTGATTCCGCTGCATATACTGGCGCGCGTGCCGGCGTCGTCTCCACCTCGCGCGAGGCGTGAGGCGACTGCGAGAGCGCGAGGTGCGCTGCAAGCTCGGCGTCTTTTCTTCGCGCGGAAATGCGCATCGCGAGGACAGTTGCAGGATCGGACAAGTTCGTAGTTTGCGCGCTTTCCACATCCTGTGTGATGTCACGCAATGGCAGTCGCGTTCGCCCGACGATCAATCCCGCTAGTCGCTCGTGCGCCAGTCGCGCAGATTCAGCGTCGGTCGCGGTAGTGCGCCAGACCAACGAGATTCTCGCCCAACCAGGGCAAAGGCGGCGCGCTGCGGACGCTCTCCCGTCGTGCTGTTGCGCAAGACGATGAATGCCTGCGCCTCGTGCCAGGTCAGGCTGTTTCGCCTCCTGCGCCCGGATTCACGCCAGCGCAGACCCCAATCGTCGGCCTGAACGCAGATGGTCGCGTCTACGCGACGAGGCGCCAGATGGTAGCGCGCTGAGAAGCAGGAAAAGTAACGCGACGCCAAGAGTGATAAGACCCCCAAGTATCTCGCTCTCATCGCCTTGCGCTGTACCGAGAAGTATTCCTCCCACGAGCGCAGTAATGAGGCCAAAGAGAATGAAGACGATGAGCGTGACAATCCATCCATTGATGCGAGTACCCAGAGGCAGGCGCAACGGGCCAAAAGGCTTGTCCGGCGTAAGTGAATGAGAATCTCGCCCGAGTTGTGGGATCGACGCGCGGAGCACGCGCGTCATCGCCTGCTACTGCCGCTTGTCGAGCGGCCACGCAGATTGCATCGTCCTGGCGACCGATCGCCAGACATCCGCCCGCGCGAGCAGCAGAAATGGGGAGAATCGCAGCGCCATCCACGCGCTGTCCCAGAATTCGCGCCAATCCTCGGATCGCCCAGAACCCCAGGCGACAAACAGTTCCCATCCGCCCAATATGAGTGTTCCAATGTAGATGATCGCAAGGAAGATTAGCAAGGCATATAGCACAATAGTGGCCCGCCGACTGGCTTTGCGCAGATCATCGTCGTTCAGCGCCAGCGCGCCAGCCGAGGCTTGCCAGTTCTTGATCATGCCGTCTCATCTCATCTTTCACGCCAGCCCACGCCAGCCCACGGCGGCCAGCATGACAGATGGAATGGAGGCTGTCAATCAGGCGTTATTAGCCCTGTGTCAGCGCGGCGCGGGCGAACGCGCGCAAGCCCTCCAGGTCGTCGAGCGCGAGCCACTGGAAGATCAACTCGTCCGCGCCAGCCTCGCTGTACGCCGCGATCTGCCGCCGCGCTTCACCCTCGTCGCGCGGATCGAAGGAGAGCGGCAGCATGATCGTTCGCCGCACCTCTTCTGGCTTCCGCCCCGCCGCGTGCAGCAGTTCGTCCAGTTGCGTCGAGAGCGCGCGGAAGTCCTCCGCCTGCATGAAGAGCGCGTTCCAGACGTCGGCGTAGCGCGCCGCCAGTGGCAGCGTCCGCCGCGCGCCATTCCCGCCGATCAGTAGTCGTGGCCCGCCGGGACGCTCTGGCCTTGGCAGCAGCATCGCCTCGCGCGTCTGGAAATACTCGCCATCGAATGTCACTGGCTCCTCATCGCGCAGCAGCCGCGTCACTAGTTCCAACCCCTCCGCGAAGCGCGCCATGCGCGTCGAGACATCGCCGAGGTCGTAGCCGAAGGTGGTATGCTCGCGCTCCTGCCAGCCCGCGCCCAGCCCCAGAATCATGCGCCCGCCGCTCAGGTTGTCCAGCGCGGCGGCCTGGCGCGCCAGCATACGCGGATCTCGGAAGGAAAGCGGCGCGACAAGCGAGCCAAAGTGGATACGGCGCGTGTTGGCGGCGAGCCATGTCAGCGAGACGATCAACTCCAGCGAGTCGAGGTCCGGCCCGCGCGCGTTGGTGAAATGATCCGAGCGAAACAATCCTGCGAAGCCCAGCTCCTCCACCTCGGTCGCCAGCGCGATCCAGCGCTCCCAGGTCAGCCCGTTCTGCCCCTCGACCTGTATCGAGATCGCCGTCATATCGCCTCCTGCATTTGAAGATGAGCGTGGCTGAGGATATTCGCCCGCTCAGATGATAGCAGGAGCGCGCCAAACGCAGTTTAGGGTTGAGTACAAGGATGCTAGTGCCGCGACCGGAATTGTTTGCGTTTTTTGACGGTTATCGGCTGGGCAGCCGGAGTGGGGGCAGATCGCCGATTCAGTCGCACCCCGCCCGTCGCGCTACAGCGATTCTCTATCGACAACGTGGTATGCTGCCCAGGTTGCGCCGCTTGGAGCGTACGGCAGCGCTCACAGGAGAGAGGGCCAGGCGACCATGCAGGCGTCAGAGGTCCCGCGTGCGATGGCTGCGGCCATGTCGATCGCCTCATCACTTGACCTGAGGGTCGACGCCGCGATCGTTCTGCATGACTCGAACAAGCTCACTCTGCGTCTGCTGCCTTGTGATGTGCTTGCCCGGGTGGCGCCGGTGGCGCCTGGAGCGCTTCAGGTCGCACAGTTCGAAGTCGAGCTTGCTCAGCGGCTCGCCGCATCCGGATGCCCTGTGGCTGCGCTTGAGCGTCGCGTGGACCCGCGTGTCTATGCGCGTGATGGCTTCGTGGTCACGCTGTGGACCTACTACGAACCCGCGGCGCTTCGCGAGGTCGCACCAGCCGACTACGCCAGTGCGCTCGAGCGGTTGCATGCCGGCATGCGCACGCTCGATATTTCCAACCGCGCTATCCCTACGCCGCACTTCACGGATCGAGTTGAGCAGGCGCAACACCTCGTTGCGAGCCGCGACCACACGCCAGCGCTCGCCGACGCGGACCGGGAGCTCCTCGGCGACACGCTACGACGCCTGAGACGAGTGATCGGCGACCGTGGCGCCGCTGAGCAGCTCCTGCATGGTGAGCCGCATCCGGGCAACGTGCTCACCACGAAGAATGGGCTGCTCTTCATCGACCTCGAGACGTGTTGCCGTGGGCCGGTCGAATTCGACCTCGCCCATGCGCCCGAAGACGTCAGCGAGCACTATCCGGGTGTCAATCAAGACTCTGCTGCGCGAGTGCCGGATCCTCGTGCTGGCGATGATCACCACGTGGCGCTGGGAGCGAGGCGACCAATTCCCCAATGGGCGCCAGCTGGGCACAGAGTGGCTCAGCCAGCTCCGAGCAGCGCTCGATCGCAAGGGGCTGGATACGCCATGGCTGATCGCGGGCCTTCGAGGTCGTAGTCGGCTGGCTGTTGATGTCGGGATCAACCGTGATCCCGGCCTTGGTCGCTCGTGGGCGAGACCCAGTCGCACATGCTGATGGCGCCTCATGCGGCGCTAGTTATCTTGCGCGCCGGTGATGCGCCCCATAGCGCGCGAGCTTTCCAGCGCCTCGATCACCCGCATGATGTCGGCCAGCACCTCGTTGAAGAGCGAGGGCAGCCAGGCCTCGGGATGCGGCGTCGCGCCCGTCCCGCCGGGAACCGCGCGCTGGCGCGAGCGCAGCAGCGGGAAATGCCCCTCGCGGTAGTCCATCCCAGAGCGGAAGCCGCTCATCCCGTCGGGGTCCCATAGTGGTAGCTCGACGTGCTGTTGCAGGGCGAGCAGATCCGCCTCCATCGCGCCGTCGCCCAGTGTCAGCGAGATCGCCGGCTGCGTCTCCACGGCGCGGCTGCTATGCTCCGAGGCGCGCAGCTTCAGCGTGCGGCTGATGTTCTGCATGTTCAACTCGCTCAGCCGCATGTGGTCCAGCGGCAGCGAGTAGGTCAGGTCGAGGTCCAGTGGCGGGACGTTCTCGGTGTGCAGGTGCGGGCAATCTTCGTCCGGCTCGTGCATGAACTCGCAGATGCTCTCCGCGCCATCCACCGAGAGAACCGTATCCAACGGCCCCCAGCCGAACGAGACCTGGCATGTCGCACGCTGCTCGGCCTCCTCGCACGGACCTGGATGCAGCGTACAGCTAAACTCGCGCTCCAGCGTCTGCACGTTCAGCCAGGACTCCGGGTGGACCGAGAGCCCTGTGCTCTCGGCGGCGGCCAGAAACATCTCGGTGACATCTTCAAACGTGACCATGGCGCGTTCCCGCCTCTCTGTGGCCCGCGTATGAGCGGACCATCAGCCCCGACGACGATCTACCGCCAGGCGAGACGCCATCGTGCTGCGCTCGGCGTCCTTCATCATACAAACCGCGCGTGGAGGTGTCAATTCGCGCCAGCAGGCGAAATTTTCCAGGATACTCCGTTAGCGAAGCGCCCTATACGTCGCGCGTCGCAATCCACATGTTGTGCTCGCGCGAGAAGGCTTCCTCGGCGCTATCCACGAACTGCGCCCACGTCGTGTCGCTGGGGTCCTGCTGGAACGACCCTTCGAGCTTGTGATAGCTCTCTTCGAGCTTGCGCGTCTCCTGCGCAGTGAGCTGATAGCTCGCGCTCAGTTCCTGGTAGCGCCTGGCCTGGCTCCAGGCGATGCCCCCACCAATGAGCGCCGTGAGGACCGCCTGCGTATTCTCCGGGACGATCCGCAGCGCCTGGAGCAGCGCCGCGATCACTGCGAGTAGTTCCAGACCAATGATCGCCAGATGCGCGCGTCGCGCCAATGTGCGATTCAGTTCCGCCTTGCGCTCGTACCAGGCGCGCTGGTCCACGATGCGCCCGATCCGGTACGTTTCGCGGCGTGCCTCTGCTGATTGCATTCGCACTGCGCGCAGCGCCGGGGTGATCTGCTCCTCCTCGGCGGCCTGCGCGTCTGGCTGGTAGCTCTGCGTGACGGTGAGCGTCTCATGGAACCGCTCGCGCGCCAGGGTATCCACCGCCGTCTGATCCTTACTCACATCGAACGGACGCCCGCCGACAGCGTAGCGCCAGGCGACTGACTTTGCGGACTCCGCGACGGCGCGCGCCTCGTACCAGCGGTCCTCTGGATGCGCGCGGAAGCGCCACAGGCGCAGAATCAGCGCGCTGGCGATAAGGGCGGCGGAGGCCAGGTCGGCGTACGGCAGGGCAGGGATCGAGAATCCGGCGAGCGCAAATGGCTCGGTTTTGAAGGCCGGAATGAAGGGCAAGACGGCAGGCAGGACAGCGAACAGGCCAACCAGCGCCCCCACCGCCAGCAGCGTTAACTCCGCGCTCAGCAGGCCAAAGAACCGCTTCTGCGCGCGCGTCGCGTCGCGATCGGCGGCGACAAAGAGTGGCGGCAAATTGAACCCCGACAAAGCGCCGGGGTTGGATGGTATCTCTTGGGTCATGCCTACTTCCCGTCACCGCGCGCAGGCGCGCCACATCTCGTTTGCGTCACCTGTCTGCGAGCAACGAGTGTCCCCAGAGCCGCTATGCGTCTTCACGGCAAGAGGGTATGGCGGCCAGGCGAGTATAACATGGGCATGCAACGCGCGGGCAGTGGTTCGGATCGCAAGCCTCTTTATGGGCGCTGCGCGGAATGCGCGTACAGATCGGCCCAGATGGCCGTCTCGCGATACTGGTTCGCCTTGCGCCCCTTCGGCAAGAGGTCAACGCTTCTCTCGGCCAGCCACTTACGCCGCTCTTCCAGAGAGAGCAACGGGTTATCCACGACCGGATCTTCCATTACCCACGGCGCGACGGACAGGAACTCGCCGAGCAAAGCTTCGCCCGTGTCAGGGTTCACATGTTCGTCCACCCCGACGAACGTGCGATTGGGCGCGGGCTTCGGCAGGGCCGCGTCACGCTGCGCGGTGATGCTGGACTGCCCGTCGAAGGGGATCTCGTACAGGTTGCCGGTCTGCATCGCGCAGACGTTGTAGCGCAGGTTGCGATACTTCGGCTGGATCGAGCCTAACACCGAGACCAGCCAGTCCTCCGGCTGCCAGCGCCGCGTCTCGCGCGTCAGTCCTGCCCAGCGCGTGTCGTTCGCGTCCGGCTGGACGACGATCTCCGCTCCCGCCGTGTCCAGATGGCGTACATATTGCGGCGTGAAAGCGTCCAGGCTGATGGCGACGCCGAGCCGTCCAGCCGGTGTCGGGATCACCTGTACGTCCTCCAGGTTCCCCGGCGCCAGGTCCAGTCGCTCGCGGTCGCTCTCCGTCAGGAAGACCTTGTTGACGCGCCCCAGCAGCGCGCCATCTGGCCCGAAGACCAGCGCCGTGTTGTAGACCTCCGGCCCAGTAGGGATGTACACGCAGTCCGCTCCAGCCCTGCCCCAGCGGCGAATCTCGCGCGCGTCCGTCGAGCGGCGTACCTCTGGCGCCAGCGTCCCGGCGACGATGGTAGCTGAATACTTCACCGCCAGCCGCGAGAGCGTCTCGACGAGCGGACGATAGAGCGCGTCGCAGGAGGCCAGCAGCAGCGCGCGTGTCGGCGAGATTCCGCGCCACATGCGTAGGCGCCGCGCCACGCGATTCCCCTGCCCGACGGCCAGCAGCCCCAGCGCCAGTTGCGACTTCCGCAGGTACGTCGTCAGTGCGGCGTTGGCCAGCCCCGCCGCCGCGAGTCCCGCGCCGACCCAGCGCAGGTCGATACGCCTGAAGCGCGGCGTCACAGCCGCGAGGCCCAGCAGCGCCAGCGCGCTTATCGTACCCGGCGGGCGCCTGGCCAGCGCGCCCCGGTTTCCTGCCAGCGCGGCGGGGAGGCCGAGAACCTCGGTGAGGACGACGAGGTTCGGACGGTCGAGCATGAGGTGCGGCTCGGCCAGCTTCAGGATGCGCTCCAATTCGGCGACATAGCTCGCCTCGGAGGCCGCCGCCGCGACGTTGAGCTTATTGCCCACCGCCACCGCGCGCACCACCGCGCCCTGATCTCTGCCCTGATCCACTCGCGTCTGCTCGCTCATCCTTCGCCTCCACTCCCCGCGTCTCAAAACTTATAGCACTGAAGTGGAGACGGATTTGCTGCACGTTGAGGTGCGTTGCTGGGCCTACATGAGGCGGCCAGTCATTATGCGCCAACCATGGAGAGAGGTGATTTATGTTACTAAAATTGTAACTGTTCAGCCGGACTTGCGCTGCAGGTGTAGCGTAGAGGCATGACTTTAGAAGACGAGATCGCTGCGCTCCAAGTCGAGAATGCGCGCCTGCGTGAGCAGGTGGAGGCGCTGGGGGTGTTGGTGCACGAGCTCCAGGCCCGGCTGACCAAAGACAGTCACAACAGCGGCAAACCGCCCAGCAGTGACGGGCTGGGCCGCAAGACACGCAGCCTACGCAAGAAGAGTGGGAAGAAGCCCGGTGGGCAACTGGGGCATCGGGGGGAGACGCTCCGCCTGGTCCAAGCGCCAGATACGGTGGTGGAGCATCGGCCAGTGAGCTGCTCCAGCTGCCAGGCGCCGCTGAGCGAGGCGGCGGTTGTGCTCCGCGAACGTCGCCAAGTGCAGGATCTGCCGGTGACGCGCCTCCAGATCACAGAGCATCAGGCGCTGCAGGTGCGTTGCCCAGTGGGCACGCACGTCAGTGTGGGCGTCTTTCCTGTAGAGGCGTCGAGTCGGGCGCAGTATGGAGCGCGGGTGCGGGCGCTGGCGGTGTATCTGCTGGAGCAGCAACTCCTGCCCTATGCGCGCACGCGCCAACTGCTGTCGGACCTCTTTGGCGCCCATGTGTCCCTAGGCACGCTGGTGCGCTGGGTGGGGCAGGCGGCAGAGACGCTGGAGCCGGT
>CAVTFE010000095.1:0-75891 GCA_963733745.1 uncultured bacterium | reverse complement strand
GGCAAGAGCCTGGTGAGCGCCGAGGACCGCAAGCGCTACGAGACCTGGGGGACGCGCGCTGTGGAACGCTTCGAGGCGAAGCAGTTGGTCGCGCTTGGCGGCGGAATCGTCGGCGAAGAGGCTCTTGGGACCGGCGATGAGGTCGATCTCGCGGAGTAGCGTCCGAATAGCATAGTTAAGAGACTGGAGAGCCACAATGGCACATAAAAAGGGCGTCGGCAGCTCGCGTAACGGGCGCGATAGCAAGCCGAAGATGCTCGGCGTGAAGCGCTTCGACGGCCAGCGCGTGCATGCCGGCACGATCATCGTGCGCCAGCGCGGCACGCGCATCAACCCCGGCCGGCACGTCGGCGTCGGACGCGACTACACCCTCTTCGCGATGGTCGATGGCACGGTCAAGTTCGAGTGGGATAGTCGCACCAAGAAGCGCGTCAGCATCCTGCCGGTCGAGGCCGAGGCTACCGCCGCGACAGCGTAATCTGGCAAAACCAGGCAGAACTGTGAGGCAGCGGACGATCTCGTCCACTGCCTCCTCTCTTTTCTTGCAGGAAGACTTGAGGACGACTGTCGCGCCAATTTACGTGGCGGCTGAATGCGTGATAGAATGCGCCTCAAACGACGCCTTTTGTGGGCGCCAAACGTATTCATCCACAGCGGGTGTGCGCAGGGAGAGCCTTCGTCATCCTGGACTCCAGGACGCGCCCGCGAGCGTCTTTCGTCAGGCTGTGCTGAGGTGTCACACGCCTTACAGCCCTGGTTCTCCGGTCATCGTCTGCCGGACGCGGCGCCGTACGCGCTCCTCGCGTAATCTTCGCCACGTCGTTTGCCTTCAGAGAGGGGGCCAGCATGGCGCTGCGCCTCATTGCCGCCTCGAAAACCGACGTCGGACTCCAGCGCGATCAGAACGAAGACTCGTGCTACGCCGCCGTTCCACAGGATGGCATTCCCGGTTCCGGCCTCTTCGTCGTCGCCGATGGCATGGGCGGCTACCACGCCGGCGAAGTCGCCAGCCGCCTCGCCGTTGAGACCATCCGTGACACGCTTACCCCATTGATCGGTCCCGCCAGCGGCCAGCCCACCGTCCCCCTGACGCGCGACCAGAAAAAGGGCAAAGGCAAGCGCGGCAAGGACGAACGTGATCCCAACAAGACAAAGCCCTTGCCGGAGCTTGGCGCGAATGGCTCGACACAGCCCACCGGCGCGGCCACCCAGCGGCTGGATGAGTCCGTCGCCTTGGAGCATTACGCCGACCAGGTGCGCGACGCCGTCGAGGCGAGCAACGACGCCCTGATCGCCTACGGGCGCGACCATTCTGACTCGCGCGAGATGGGCTCCACCGTGACCGCCGCGCTCGTCGTCTCCGGGCGCGCCTTCATCGCCAACGTCGGCGACAGCCGCACCTATCTCTTCCGCGACGGCAAGCTCACGCGCATCACCCGCGACCACTCGCTGGTCGAACGGCTGGTGGAGGCTGGTCAGATCGATCCCGCCGACGTCTACGATCACCCCAACCGCAACCTGATCTACCGCTCGCTCAGCGCGACGACGCGCTCCAGCGTCGAGGTCGATATCTTCATGGAGCAGCTCAACGCCGGTGATATCCTCCTGCTCTGCAGCGACGGCGCCTGGGAGATGGTGCGCGACGAGCAGATCGCCAGCATCCTCAGCGAGACCGAGGGTATCGAGCACGCGGCGGAGTTGCTGGTGCAGCGCGCGAATGAGAACGGCGGCGAGGACAATATCACCGTCGTCCTGGCCCGCTGCGTGGAAGCCTGAGGGAGCCTCGCGTCATGACCCTCGCCTCCGGGACTGTGCTGGCGAACCGCTACCGCGTGCTTGCACGGCTGGGCGAAGGCGGGATGGGCAGCGTCTATCAGGTCGAGGACCTCAAGCGGCCCGGCGTTGTCTATGCGCTCAAGGCGCTGCTCGACGACACAAACACGTCGCCGGAGGACATGGCGTGGGCGGCGAAGCGCTTCGACGAAGAGATCACGCTGCTCTCGCGCCTCTCGCACCCACGCATCCCCGCCTTCGTGGATCGCTTTACCGAGGGTGGCCGTCGCTACTTTGTGATGGAATACATCCCAGGCATGACGCTAGAGCAGCGACAGGAGCAGCCGCACGCTCCACTGCCGGAACGTGATGTCCTCACCTGGATGATCGGTGTCTGCGATGTGCTGGCCTATCTGCATAGCCAGCGTCCGCCAATTATCGTACGCGACCTCAAGCCAGGCAACATCATGGTCACGCCGTCGGGCGACGTGCGGCTGATCGACTTTGGCATCGCGCGCACTTACAAAGCGGGCAAGGCGTCGAACACCGAAAACCTCGGCACGATGACTTACGCCTCGCCGGAGCATCTGGGCCAGACGCAGACCGACGCCCGCTCGGATATCTATAGTCTCGGCGCGACGATCTACCACCTGCTGACCAACACCGAGCCAGTCCCGCTGGAGACGCCCGCGCCGGGGCAGTTGCGCAAGTATCAGCCAGGACTCAGCGAGGCGACCGAGCGCGTCGTCATCCGCGCGATGAAGCTCAACGCCGCAGAGCGCTTCCAGACCGCCGTCGAGCTCCGCGAGGCCCTGCGCGCCTGCCTGGACGCGTTGCCTACGCCAGTCGGAGTCGCAACGTCCAGTGGAACGGTCAGTCCGGCGCCACGCACGGCGGTTCCAGCGCGGCCAGCCCCGTCGGGTGGCATGATCTGCCCGCGCTGCGGCTACTTCAACCGCCCTGGCGCCAGATTCTGCGCCAACGATGGCGTACCGCTCGTCCCGTCCGCGAAGCGCCCTCCGGCGAAACCTGCCGCCAGGCCACAGGCCGCGCCAGCCACACGCGATCGTCCCCACCGCGACGACCGCCGATCTCTATGCGCGTAAGGCGACCGAGGCGTTCGGCGCGGGCAATATCTGCAAGCGGTGCAGCAGAGTGAGGCGGCGATCACGCAGGGGCGTGCGGCCTACGATGTCTATCTGCTGTTGGGACGCGCCCAGCGCCAGCTTGGCCGCGCGGGCGAGGCGTCGCACGCCTTCGCCGAGGCGGGCAGATTACGACCTAGCGCCGAGGCAGCGTATCAGGAAGGCATGGCGTGGCGCGAGGCAGGCGAGGCGCTCCAGGCGCAACTCGCATTTTCACGGGCGCGCCAGCTTGATCCACGTAACGCCGAGATTCCCTATCAGTTGGGGATAATCTGCCTGGAGATGGGGCAACTCGCGCAGGCGGAGGGTGAGCTACGCGACGCGCTGACACTGCGCCCGGACGACGGCCCGACGCTCGTCGCGCTCGGGAAGGTCGAGATCGCGCGCCAGCGGCTGGACGAGGCGGTCGAGTACCTGCGCCGCGCGGTCGCACTGGAGCCACGCGAGGCGGCGGGACATCTGGAGCTTGGACGAGCGCTGATGGGCATGGGGCGTCTGCCGGAGGCGACGCGCGAACTGGAGCAGGCTGCGAAACTGGCGCCGGAGTCCGCCGAGGCGCAGACCGCGCTCGGCATGGCGTACCATGCGGGTGGACGTCGCTCTCAGGCGCGCACAGCGCTCAAGAAGGCGATAGCGCTCAACCCACGCGACGCCGAGGCCCAGCAACTGCTGAAGCAGACGTAGTCGCCATTCCGCCCCGTGCCTGAAGGCGGGGTCCTCTGGCCTTTCTTGATAGCTGATGGGGAAAGGCAAGGGGATGAATAGCCTTCTCACTTGATCATTTGCTTGCTCTAAGCTAAAGTCTGTACATGCTTAGAGCGTTCAAGTGTCGTCTGTACCCGACCAAGCAGCAGCAGCGCCTTCTTGAGCAGCAGCTTGAGGAATGTCGCTGGCTGTACAATCACATGCTGGCCGAACGACGTGATGCGTGGGAGCAGCGACAGGAATCGTTGCGCTACTACGATCAGGCCATGACACTGCCTATCCTCAAGGCGACCCGCCCATCGTTGGCCCAGGTCAACGCGCAAGCGTTGCAAAACGTCGCGGTACGGATTGACCTGGCGTTCAAGGCATTCTTTCGCCGCATGAAGGCGGGTGAGACGCCGGCTACCCGCGTTTTCGCGGGCGGGACGGTATGCGAGCCTCACCTATCCCCAGGCGCCGAGCGGCTGCAAGTTGGAAGCGGACGGGAAGCGCCTGCGTTTGCATGGCGTGGGATCGGTCAAGATCATCCTGCATCGCCCGATGGAGGGCATGACCAAGACCGCCACCATCAGTCGGAGCAGCACGGGCAAGTGGTATGTCTGTTTCTTCTGCGAATGCGCCGAGCCGACGCCGTTGCCAGCGACAGGGCGCCAGGTGGGCATTGATGTGGGCTTGAAGACCTTCGCCACCCTAAGTGACGGGCAACAAATCGCCAACCCTCGTTTCTTCCTCAAGAGGAAAAGGCGCTTGCCAAGGTTCAGCGCCGCCTCAGCAAAGAGGAGAAAGGCACACCTGAGCGCGCCAAGCACCGGCGTGTGGTCGCACGTGTGCATGAGCGCATCGCGTGGCGGCGCGGCGACTTCACGCATCAGCGCAGCCGCCGCATTGCGGACGCCTTTGACCTGATCGCCGTCGAGGACTTGTCGGTCAACCGGATGGTACACAACCACTGTCTCGCTAAGAGCATCCATGACGCGGCGTGGAGTCAATTCGCCAGCCTCCTTTCGTACAAGGCAGCATGGGCCGGTCGGAAGTATGTGGCGGTGAATCCCGCGTACACCAGTCAGGATTGCTCTTCGTGTGGGCATCGGCAAACGCTCCCTCGGTGACCGCATCTACAGCTGCCCCTGTTGTGGTAGCATCCTCGACCGCGACTACAATGCTGCGAAGAACATTTTGGCATTGGGGCAACAATGCCTGGCTTCGGCTTGCCGAGCCTAGAAGCCCCTGGCTTGAGCCGTGGGGAGTTGTCACAGTGGATACAAAGGAGTTATCCCCATGCGGTGTATCCAGTGCGGCGCGGAACTGCGCCCGAACGCGCGTTTCTGCAACGTCTGCGGCGCCGACCAGTCCAAGGCGCTGGCGCAGGCGGTGAGCCAGGCAGAAGGCCAGCCCACCGCTGTCGAACCAGCGCCCGCCTCGCCTGCTCCTCTCGCGCAGATAGGAAGCGAAGGCGACGAGATCGAGCGCGCGAAGCGTCCGCCACGCATCCCACGCGCCAGCGACGACGAGCAAGACATTGCAGCGGTTGGCGCGCCGGTCATCACACAGCCAGTCGAAGCTGCTATCTCGCCAGCGAATGGCGCCACCGCTCCGAGCACGCCCACTCAAAGCGCTGAGATGGTTGGCGATCTGCCCTGGCCGCTGCCTGCTCAAGCCGTGGCGGCTGGCCGCTATCAAGTGCAGCGCGTCGTCAGCGCCGCCGAGACGTATGATGGCGAGAACGTCTATCGCGTGGTGGACCTGCGTGGCAATGAGAAATGCTGGTCCTGCGGAACCACGTTTGCTGCGAGCGACGACCCGCAGCGCTTCTGCCCGGAATGCGGCGCCGACATGCTCGGCCACGAACTGACGCTGCATGAGCGCATCGCCGTCCCCGACGAGACGCCGACGCAGCCGCTCTCCGAGGCGAACATGCCACCTGCGCCTGGCGGCGAGTCAATTATCTACGAGCATGGGCGCGAGTATCGCGTCGAGGAGGACAAGACCGAGGCTCCGCCGTTTCCCAGCGGGGTCAAGATCACCATCGGCGCAGCGTCGGACATTGGTATCTCGCGCCAGGGTGGCCACAACGAGGACAGCATCGGGCATATCGTGCTGGAGATCCAGCATGATTCCTACGCGGAGCCGCTCGCGCTCGCCGTCGTGGCGGATGGTCTCGGCGGGCACGCCAGCGGACGCGAGGCCAGTCGTCTCGTCGTCCGGACGCTGCTCGATCACGTGCTGCGCACCGTCGCGCTGCCGCGAGTCGAGTTGCTGACCGACGCGCCAGCGACAGAGGAAGGGTTGAAGCACATCCTACGGGAGGGCATCCAGGCCGCGAACGAGGCGCTCTGCACAGCCAACGACGAGCAGAAACTGGATATGGGTTCGACCGTCGTCGCCGTCCTGGCCTATGAGGGAACCGCCTATGTCGCCAACGCAGGCGACAGCCGCGCCTACGTCCTGGAAGGTGAGACGCTGCGGCGCATCACCATTGACCACTCGCTCGTCGAGCAACTGGTCGCGGGAGGCATCATCGCCGACGCCGATCGCTACACGCATCCAGAGCGCAACCAGATCTTCCGCAGCCTCGGTCTCAACCGCGAGATGGAGGTGGATTTCTTCACGCAGTGGCTGCGACCGGGCATGCGATTGCTGCTCTGTTCGGATGGCCTCTGGGAGATGGTGCATGACAACGAGATCACGCGCATCATGCGCGCCAACCCTGACCCGCAGACCGCCTGCGACGCGCTGATCCAGGCTGCGAACAAGGCGGGCGGCGAGGACAATATCTCGGCGGTCGTCGTGCAGATCGGCGCGTGAGGCGAGACGATGAGCGAGGCTACTGAGAGAGAGGGACGCGCGCCGCATACCGCCGCGCACACGGCGCATGGCGAGGCGCAACGCGAGGCGCTGGCACGCGCGGCATACCAGATCATCGCCGAGAGTGGATTCGAGGGATTGCGCACGCGGGACGTGGCGGAGCGCGTCGGCGTGAACATCGCGACGCTGCATTACTATTTCTCCACCAAAGAAGACCTGGTACGCGGCGTGATGCAACTGCTCATGCAGGAGTTCCAGACGTTCCATGCGCCCGACCAGCCGCCGCTGGAAGAGATGTCGCCGCGTGACGCTCTGCGCACCGAGCTGGAGGAAGTGCGCTATCAGATCAAGGCGCGTCCCGACACCTACATCGTCCTCTTCGAGTTGTATTTGCGCTCGTTGCGTGATCCGCGCATCAGGCAGATGCTGCATGACCTGGACACGCGCTGGCGCGAGCATCTCGAATCATTTCTCGTCGCGGGTGTAGCTACAGGTGATTTCCCTTCTGACCTCGACATTCACACCACCAGCGCCGTGCTCATCGCCTTCAGCAAAGGGATGGCAATGCAACTCCTGAGCGATCCTGAAAGTGTGCCAGTTCAGAGCGTCTACGATGAGATCGCTCGCCTGACAACACGCTCTTCCGCCTGAAGCGGCTCGTTCCACACGAGATGTGTTGGGGAGTGGCGGGCAATCCTGCCTGGCTCGCGCGATGCGCAGCTTCATAGCGAGCTAAGTAGGTGCAGCTAAGTTCTGTTTCCGGCGATATGGAGCCCGTTTGTAGGAGTCTTTCGCACCCACGGGCCGACCGGGTGGGCGGCCCGTGGGTGGCTTGCGGTGGCCATCGAGAAACCACTGCGGCACCTCATCGACGATGGTGGCGCACTGGGCGCCTAAGTGGCGCAAGCCGCAGAGGATGCCATCGACGAAGTCACGCAGGGTCGCTGCCAGGTGCGAGCGGGCATCCCGCTTCAAGGAGCGCCACTCACGCTCCTTGGGATTGAGGTGCGGCGCATACTTGGCCAACCAGAGCACATGGAGCCAGTCCCGCCGCTCGGCGAGGGCTTGCAGACTCACCTGGCTGGTATGCGCCGAGCCGTTATCGAGCACGAGATAGATCTCCCGCTGCACGGCTTGGTGATGGGTCTCTAGGAGCTCCAGATAGCGCACGAACCCGGCGCTGTCCTGTCCCGCCCGCACCAGTTCCACCCGCGCGCGTCCCAGGGCCTCGACGCTGCCAAATACCGTGACGCGCCGATTGGTCCCGACGCCCGGGAGCGTCGGTTGCTCTCCCCGCCGATGCCAGGTCCGGCAGAGATGGGGATTGGTCTCCAGATGCGTCTCGTCCTGGAAATGCAGCTCGTAGCGCTCCGGCTCCGCGCGCACCTTTTTCCCCCACTCCCTCCAGTTCGGCGCGGGAGGCGGCTACTGCCGCCGGGTCTTGCAGGTGCTTGAGCGTGTGCTTGGGCCGGCCACACACCCAGCCACGCTCCGACAAGAGCGCCCGCAGCCAGCCGGGCGAGAGGCGCACCCCCGTCTGCTGCTCCAAGTAGAGCGACAGCCGCTCGGACGTCCAAACGTCCCACGCCAAGCCTACCTGCTTGGGCGGCCGTTCTCAACGCCGTTTCCATGGCCGCCAGATACGCCGCATCGGCGTGCACCGGTCGACCCGAGCGGGGCGCATCGGCCAGAGCGTCGACGCCACCCTGCGCAAAACGCCCCAGCCAGCGCTCTACGGTGACCACCGAGCGTCCGCTCCAGCGCGCGATGCGTCTCAGTTCGTCACCCAACGCGGCGGCTTTGACCATCTCCAGCCGCTCGCGCACGCGCCGGGTCAAAGCCGTGCGCTGGAGCTGCCGATCGACTTCTTCACGCTGCTTGGGCGTGATGGTAATGCCCTCTGCCTCCATCCATGCGCTCCGTCCCTGCGGCTGCCGAGGGATCTCCCCATTCCTCGACTCAGTGAAGCATACCCCCGTTCCGCCGAACTTACCTGCACCTACTTAGTCTGGATTATGCACTGAAACAGCACACGGTAGCCATCTCCCTAGCCTGCGCGTCCGCCGCGCAGGCGCCATGCCAGGACACCAAAGAGGACAATCGCCACGAGGTCGAGCGCCAGCTTGCCGAGGAGGTCAATTGGCTCGCCCGCCAACACCGTGAGCGTCCCGGCCAGCATCGAGGCCACACTCGCCCCGAAGATCAGCGCGAGGCGGTGACGGTCCTGCCAGTTCGCGGCGCCAGAGAGCCAGCGGATCGTCACAAATGCGAACAGCCCCCAGACCGCGCCGAAGATGATCGGAATCAGCGGCGACCCGCCAGAGGCTACGTTCGCGGGCAGATAGGCGAGGACCACGAGAATCCACCAAAACAGGCCGAAGATGAAGGCGACCAGCCATAACGCCCAGGGCCACCAGGCGCGGCGGCGCACCGGGCGGGCGGCCTCCGCAGCCGGACGTGGGTTCCTCCGCAGCGCGAGCGTCCCGGCGACCAACACCACGGCGCTGGCCGCGCCCAGGACCACGTTCAGCGGCGAGATTGTCACGGCGCCGCTGTAGCGCGCCACGCCGACATGGCTCCAGAGCCACCAGACGCCCACCGACGCCAGCGCGAAAATGACCGCGGTCATTGCCAGCCCGCGCCGCGAGAGCCAGGGTTCGTCACGCCGCGCGAGGAAGAGGATTTCTGTCAGCGCAATTGGCAAGACGATAGCATAGACGCTCTCATAACCGAGCATGGCGACGAAATATGACCACTGCACGCCGAACGCCCAGCCGAAGCTATCCGTTCCCGCCGGGAAGAATTGGGGCGTCAGCGAGGTTTGCAGGATCACGAGCTCCTCGAGCACGGCAAAGGCAACGCCCAGCAGCAGAATGGACCCCCAGCCACGGCCCTGCCGCCGCGCCACCTCACGGATCATGAGCGCCGCGCCACCATAGACGGCCATCTCCGGGATGAGCAGCCATAACCGTGAAATGGGTACGATGCCTGCGAGCAGTTCTGTCAGCACGGGCGAGAGGAAGACCAGCGCCACCACAGGCGCGGCAGCTCGCCAGAAATTCGTTGCGGATTGGGTCGTGGGGAAGGTGGATTGTTGCGAGTCCGCGTCAATCATTGTTTACTCCTTGTGTCATCTCGCCGCGTCGAGTACGAAGTCGAACACCTCTCTTCAGGGAGCCTCTTGCCAGCGACGCTTTCTGCGCTGTGGAGAGGCCGGAGACCCTGGAGGCGCCGGAGAAGCCTGCTCTCCCTGCTCTTCCTGTTCCCGGCGTGCGACCTCGGCCTTGGAAGCCTCGAACTTCATAAGCAGATGGGTGAAAGCGCGCACCTCCTCCGCATCCCAGTCCGCCACGAAGGTGGCGAAGCGACCCATGCCGATCTGATACAGCCGCGCCAACTCAGCGCGCCCAGCCTCCGTCAGCGTGATTCGGCAGGAACGCCGGTCGCGCGGGTTGACGGCGACGGTCACGAATCCGGCGTCCTCGAGCAAACTCACCTGCCGCGTGATCGAGGATTGATGCAGCGAGACCACTACAGCCAATTCTGTTGGGCTGGCGTCGGGCATGGTGGCAATGACCTGCAAGAGGTACAGCGCGCTGGCCTGGGCGTTGCGCTGCTTGCCGCGCTCAAGCCCAGCATTCACCTGGAACAGGGCAGTCACCAACTGCTCGACATCTGCTTGGGTTGGTCGCTCGTCGGGTGTCATGCGTTTATCCTATACTGTTTGCATGCGTCATGCAAGTATTTTTTGGGCGCCCCACCAGAGAAGTTGGGCGTCGTCTCTATGACGGCTCATACCAGGTCCGGCAGGATAGTCGTCGCCCAACTTCCATAAAGGCGACCGCAGGCCGCCCGCTCCTCCCAAACGACAACGACTGTAACGGATTTGGTATGAGACAACAGAACCTACGCGCGATACGATGCGAAGGGCGTGCCTTTACGAGAGGATCAGCCGTGCGCGCTGGAAGCGGGCCATAGCGACGAGCAGCAGCGCTACGGCCACCACCAGCAAACCAGTCGCGAAGATGAGCAACACCCGCGTCGGGTCGGCGGCGTTGAGCGCCGCGAGGATGGCGTCCTGTGTCTGCCTGGGCAGTACCTGGAAGATGATGAACGGCGCGAAGACCAGGACGAGGAAGCCGAAGGTCAGACTCAACTGCGCCTGTCGCGTGGTCGCCGCACGTAGCGAGACGAGGCAGCCCACGCTCGCCGTCAACAGCGACATCAGCAGCGCCAGTACAACGATCGCCACGATGCTGCCTACTGGATAGAATGCCAGTCCAGAGTCCGCGTTCTTCGGCGAGAGGTTCGCCACCACCGCCTGCGCCAGCGCGCCAATGATGCCAGCCGCCGAGCCATAAGCGACCGCCGCGCTGACCTTGCCGAAGAGGATGGCCCGGTCGGAGAGACGGCTCGCCAGCAGCGTCTCCAGCGTATGGCGCTCGCGCTCACCGGCGAAGCTATCCGCGATGACGGTCTGCAAGACGATATACGGCAGGAACAGCCCATCCACGATGATTGGCGCCGCCGACGTAAATAGGTCGCGCCCCATCTGCAGCGGCCAGAGGATACTGACGATGCCGATGAGGAGCAACGCGGCGATGACGCCGCGCCCACTGCCTCCACCTGCGCCAGAGCCGACCAGATACTCGCGCCACTCTTTCCCCATGACCGTCCAGATGTCAGCGATCATTGCGCTACCTCCGGTATCTCCTGCGCGCTGTCCTCTTCCATCAGCGAGAGGAAGACATCCTCCAGGCTTGCCTGGCCGCGACGCGCCTCCTCGATTTGAACTCCACCCTCCATCAGAGCCGTGATGATTGGCGCCATCTTTACCTGCTGATCCGCCAGCTCAAGGAGCAGGCGCCCGTTCTCGACCTGCGCGCTGGCGATGTCACGTCGCGCGCGTAGCGACGCCAGTAGCTCCGGCGTGAAGCCATCACCGGAGACTTCAGCTTCCGGCCGGCCAGTCCGCTGGCGCAACGCATCAGGGCTGCCGACGGTCAGCAGCTTGCCTGACCGGATGACGCCGACCTGCTGGCAGAGCCGCTCGGCTTCAGGCAGATTGTGCGTGTTGAGGAAGACCGTCACGCCCTCGCGGGCGACCAGCCCTTCCAGGTCATCACGCAGCGCCGCGGCAGCCATAGGATCAAGCCCTGCCGTCGGCTCGTCGAGGAAGATCAGCGCAGGCCGGTGCAGCAGCACACGCGCGATGGCCAGTTTCTGCTTCATGCCACGACTCCACGCGCCAACGCGCTCTTTGCGGCGGTCGTAGAGGCCGACGTGAGTCAGCAACTCCCGGATACGCGCCTGACGCGCGGCGGCGGAGAGGCGCCAGACACGTCCGTAGAAGTCGAGGTTATCTTCGGCGGTCAGCCGCTCGTAGAGGCCACTGAATTCGAGCAGCGCGCCGGATCGCTCGCGGATAGCGCTTCCCTGCGTCCGTGTGTCGAAGCCGAGTACCTGCGCCTGGCCGGAGGTCGGCTCCAGCAGCCCAAGCAGCAGGTTGATGGTGGTCGTCTTGCCTGCCCCGTTCGCGCCGAGGAACCCGAAGATGATGCCCGGCGGAACTTCCAGCGTCAGCGCATCGACCGCGCGCACGGCGCCGAAGTCGCGCGTCAGGTTGGTCGTGCGGATCGCCGCCTCGGTCATGGTATCCGCCCCCTTTGCCCTGGCGCTCTCGTCGTGGTGTCGGATCACTCAGATCACACTACTCATGGTAGGGCTGAGGACAATGGCGGCGCCACAGAGGGATACGACATTGCGCATCAGGTTGGCTCAGAAAGGCGTACTACCATCTTGCCTGCTACGCGGTCATGCTCCATGTCGTCGTGCGCCTGCCGGATCTCGTCCAGCGTGTAGACGCGGGCGGGGGCGAACTTTAGCTTGCCCGCCGCGATCTTGTCGAGATAGCGTCGCAGGACCGCCGCAGGAAGGTCCACGCTCTCGCCACCATAGGCCGTGAGCCGCACACCGTTGGGAATGTACGCGATGGCGTAGAACTTTTCCACGATCCACTCGTTCGACAGCATCCCCGTGAAGCAGACAGTCCCATGGATGCGAGTAGCGGCTAAGGTATCAGGCAGGGTAGGTGTTCCGACGAGCTCCAGCGCGGCGTCAACGCCATTGGGCAGTATCTTGCGCACGGCGGGCGCGATCTCGCCTGTATCCACGATAGCGTGATCGACACCATGTTCGGTGAGCGTTTGGACGCGATCGACGCGGCGCGTGGTGGCGAAGACAGTCGCCCCGATGTCCTTGGCAAGCGCGGTCGTGGCGATGCCGAGCGCCGACGTCCCACCGCGAATCAGCAGCGATTGGCTGGGCTGGAGATCGAGTCCGGTGGTCAGGGAGCCGTAGGCCGTCTGCAGGGTCTCGGGAATCGCGCCAAGCGTCTCCCAAGGCAGGTTGGAGTGAAACGGGATGACCTGGCCGCGTGGCACGACAGTGTATTCGGCGTATCCGCCGTCGAACGTGCGACCCATGTTTCCCATCATGGTTACCACCTGCTGGCCGCGCTGAAGGTCGCTATCTCCTGGGTCATCAATGACGCCTGCGCACTCGATGCCAATTACACGCGGAAAAGTCACCCCTTCGGCGTATCCGAGCCGTGTGTGCAATTCGGAGCGATTCAGGCCAAAGGCCTTCACGGCAATGCGCACCCAGCCAGGAGGCGGTTCGGGGATGGGCAGGTCCTTGATCTCCAGATTCTCGACTGGACCTGGCCCGCTCAGCACGACCGCGCGCATAGCCCTCATACCAGATCCTCCTTGCAGCGATGAGCGCATCCGCTGGAAATCTCCGTTGTCGAGATTTAACCATACATAGGCGATGATTTGTGCGGCCAGTCCTTGCGCAAGCTGTCAGCCTGACGACTCTTGCGCTGGAATACGCAGTTGCTACAATTCCCATAAGGGAAGGTCAAACGAAGATTCAATCAGGTGATTGACATTTGACATGCTGGCTGGTATCATCGCCTATGTCAATCAACTGATTGATAAAGAGCGACCATCTCAATGACAGCAGACAGGAGATACTGATGGCGAGCACCGATACCGCAGCCGCCACGCCCGCGACCACCGCCGACCCGCGCCGCTGGTGGGCGCTCATCACCGTCAGCCTCGGCCTCTTCATGGCCCTGCTCGACGTCACCATTGTCAACGTGGCGCTGCCCACGATTGGCGATGACCTCAACACCAGCTTCGCCGACCTGCAATGGGTCGTGAGCGCCTATACCCTCGCGCTGGCCGTCTTCCTGGTCACCGCCGGGCGGTTAGGCGACCTCTTCGGACGCAAGCGTCTCTTCGTCGTCGGCCTGGGCGTCTTCGCGCTCGGCTCGATGCTCTGCGCGCTCTCCGGCGACTTCACCCTCTTCAGCTTGACGCATATCCAAACGCTGATCGCGGCGCGCGCGCTGCAAGGTCTCGGTGGCTCGATCATGCTGCCACTCTCGCTGGCGATCCTCTCCTCGACGTTCCATGGACGCGAGCGTGGAATCGCCTTCGGCGTCTATGGCGGCGTGACGGGCTTGGCGACGGCGATCGGGCCGGTGCTGGGCGGGCTGCTGGTCGAGAAGGTCAACTGGCAGTCCATCTTCTGGATCAACGTCCCTATCGGCATCATCGCCATTGCGCTCTGCCTCTGGTCCGTCCAGGAATCCTACGATACCACCGCCCCACGCTCGATCGACGTCTTCGGCCTCCTTACGCTCTCAGTGGCGCTCTTCTGTCTCGTGCTGGCGCTGATCCAGGGCAACGACGCCGACAAAGGCTGGACCTCGCCCTACATACTGACGCTGTTTGGAATCGGAACCCTAGCGCTGGTCACCTTCGTGATCGGCGAGATGCTGCTGAAGAACCCGATGGTGGACCCGCGCCTCTTCAAGAACGCCAGCTTCACCGGCGTCGCCATCGTCGCCTTCACGCTCAGCGCCGGTCTCTACTCGCTCTTCTTCTTCCTGACGCTCTACCTGCAGAACTACCTGGGCTTCTCGCCGCTCCAGGCGGGACTGCGCGCGCTGCCGCTGAGCGGGCTGGTGCTGCTGACGGCGCCGCTCGCCGGGGCGCAGATGAGCCGCTTCGGCCCCAAGGTCTTCCTCGTCCTCGGCATGGCGCTGGCGGCGGTCGGCGTCCTGCTGATGACGCGCATCACGACCGACCTGAGCCAGACGGCGTGGCTCGTCCTGCTGCCAGGCTTCATCCTAGCGGGTCTGGGCAGTGGCATGGTGAATCCTCCAATCGCCGATGTAGCCGTCAGTACCGTCAGCCGCGACCGCGCGGGGATGGCGTCGGGCGTCAACTCAGTCTGCCGCCAACTCGGGACCGCGTTTGGCATCGCCTTCTTCGGCGCGATTCTCACCAGCCGCTACAATGGCCGTGTGAGCGACGGCGTCAAGGCGCTGACTGTGCCAGGTGTTCCCGCCGAGCAGGGCAAGGCGATCCTCGATGGCATTGTCACTGGCTTGCAAAACGCAGGAACCTTTGTCGCCAGCACGGGCCTGCGCAATCTGCCGCCGCAGTTCCAGCAGTTCGCCAACTCACCCCTCTTCCCACAGATCCAGCATGTCGTACAGTCGGCGTACATCGCCTCGACAGTCGAGATCTTCCAGCTTGGCGCGATCCTCCTGGCGATCGGCGCGCTGGCGGCGCTACTGCTCGTCAAGCGCTCCGACATGCGCCCAGCGACCGAGGGCGCAGAATACGAGGCTGCGCCTATCGAGTTCTAGCCATTGCCTCTGCGCTTTCCTGACTCCTGTTACAATGGACCAGTTGTCGTTCATTCATAGCGGGAGCCAGGCATGTCCCGCCAGCGCGCGATTCATCTGGGGAAATTTCGGATACCGCGCGCCGCGCTCATCATCGTGCTGGCGCTGATCGTGCTCGCCTGGGTCGCCGCGCCAGGCGTGCGCGCGGTGAAGCTGATAGCAATTTGGCCGGTCCGCATCGCGCCGAACGCCGCGACCGCCGGGTTGCCCGTGCGCGACGTGCGCTTCACAGCGAGCGATGGCGTCCATCTCGCGGGATGGCTCGCGTTACGCTCGCCCGACGCGCCAACGATCATCCTCGTCCACGGCTTCAAGGGTGTGCGCCAGAACATGCTCCCCTGGGCGCGCTATCTCTACACCACTGGCTACAACGTCCTACTCTACGATAGCCGTGGTTGCGGGCAGAGCGATGGCTGGCACATTGATCTCGGCGCGCATGAAGCGAACGATCTGATCGGCGCGGCGCGCTATCTCGCCGGGCTGCCCGATCTGCGCGTGAAGCGTTTCGGCGCGCTGGGCGTCTCGCTTGGCGCGGGAACGGTCCTGCTGGCCGCCGCGAAAGAGTCGTCGCTTCTGGCGGTGGTAGCAGATAGCGCCTGGGCAGACGAGCAGCCACAGCTCGACCGCATGGGCAGCATACCCGTCGGCCCGCTCGCCGTGCCGGTGCTGCCCTATGAGCCAGCGCTGGTGAACGCTCTGATCGAGGCCGATCTCAGCGCGGCGCGGCCACTCGCGGTTGTCGGCTCGATCTCGCCACGCGCGGTGATGTTCATCCACTCCGCCGACGACACGAACACCACCACACCGCTCTCTGGCGAGCAGGCGCTCTATGCGGCGGCTGGCAGTCCCAAGGCCGAGTGGATCGCGCCCAGCGGTGGGCATGGCGGCGCGCTGAACGCCCATCCTGACGAGTATAAGCGCCGCACCCTCGACTTCTTCCGCGCCTATCTCGGCCCGCCAGCCAGCGCCTGAACGCATGCCATGTGATGTTCTCTCATGCGCTGACGGGTGGCGGCGAGATGAGCAGATCCGAGAAAGTCTCCAAACCACCTGATGATTCCACGTATATCCCCACCCCACCTGCTAGGGGGAGATCGTTCGCAAGATAGCCGCCAACATACTGCCCGTTGATAAAGAAGGTGTATGAGGAGCCATCTATCAGCACGGCCAGACGATTGCTCGCGTCTTCTCCCGTATGAATCGCTCCAACCTTGTTGATAAAGAAACCGTCATATCGCAATTCGTGTTCATTCGTCAGCGAGCCATCGTCCCCCATGGTGAATTGCAGCAATTGCCACTCCTGGCTTGGACTAATTGTAAATACGAGCGCAGTATGTGCACTCGTGTCCGCACGAAAGAGCAGACCAGCGCTGAAGTTGTCGTACGCCGTCTGTGGGCGCAGGGTGACCTCGAGTAAGCCGCTCCCCATTGTTCCCGGAACGCGGCTCGTCACATTACAGCATGCCCTCTCTGAGGCATACCCGTTTGTGGTGAAGGTGAAGGTCTTTGCCTGGTCGGGAGGCGCGGGTGTCCAGCCTAATGTATCCGCTTTCAGTGAATCGCGCACTTGTGGCTGGGTGGCTTCCAGTTGTTGGATCTTGGAACCGTAATACTGCTGCTGGGCGAACGGCGTCAGGATACCAGCCAGGACAACCAACACAGACAAAATGAAGATAAGCGTCGCGCTCAGCAGGGCTGGCTGCGTATTGCTTTCGGTGTCGTCATCTTTCGCGGCTAACGCCGCTTGCCGTGCGCGGCTTCGGCTATGTTGAATCTGATCGAGAAGGCGGGTCGAAGCAGGCGATAGATCACGTAAGGGAAGTCCTGAATGCGACTGAATGAGCTGCGCGAGCGCCTGGCTAGCCTGCGCAGTGCGACGCGAACGTGGCCTATAGAGCCACATCAGGCTGGCGTTCTCTCCGATGAACGCATAGATGGCGCTCAAGGGCTGAGACCTGATGGAATCAGGCCAGGACAGCGCGGATGCGAGGTTATCAGAACGTGCGGCGCGAAGACCCCTTGGTTCACCGATGGGGATGAAGCGCCGCGCGCCGCCTGGCGGCGCCAATCGTTCAGGACGTACCGTCTGACTTGCTCGCTTCTCCCTGGTGTGGTCACCTGCTTGCATACCGCAGGGCCTGCGGGAATCGACGCTTGTGGAGGTGGCTTCGGGCCACGACATGATGGTGTCAGACTGGCGCAGCGCGCCTCCTCAGCGGTCGTCAGCCCAAGAATCCCCCGGCTTCAGCCGTGGGGAGCGGTCAAGTGGACTCTCTGGCGCCAGCAGGAACACACACCATCCACGCACATCCTGCCAGCGCAGGCGCTTCTTGCTCCAGCCCTCGCGCCAATGTAGCCCGTCGGCGTCTGCCCTGACATGAAACGGTCGAGTTGCGCCTATTGCTGAAATGCTTCCCCATATTACCAGCGCGAGCATCAACGGAAAAAACAGCAGCGCTTGCCAGGAAGGTTCTCCCATTCTGCCCCAGGTCAACGGCTCAACCACTTGCATGACGACCCACAATCCAGCCACGAATGTGTAGATTATTTGAATCGCCGCTGTGGTCATCAGAGACTTCCGCAACGCTGGAAGCACCCGTAGCACGCTTGTCTCCGTAGTCAGCGCGCCTGGCGCATCTGGAGCCGTCGTATTCATCACCGGTGGCGCAAGCGTATCATCTGCGGATAAGACCGCTGTGCGAAGCGCGCGGACGTTGAGTAGTGGCGTGTCAGCACCTGTTTTTGTGGCAGGATGATGAATGCGCCAGAGCGTGTACAAGGCGCTAATAAAGAGCAATACACCTAAGACGAGAACGGGACCTGCAGTCCACCAGAACCACGACCAGTCATTCGGCCCGAGACCATACCACGCCGAATACAGGCTGGCCAGAGCGAACACCCACAATACGACGAAGACCAGCCATAGGATGGTAAGCGCCTTGCGCTGGGCGTTACGATCGCTGGTGGCTGTTCGTGGCGGCGTTGCGACTGGCTGTTCCAGGCACGCGACCAGCGCCTTATGCAACTCGTCTCTAAATGGCCAGTTCATGGACGCATCGCCGATCATCCGCAAGGTAGGCGTTGGCGTTTCCACCGATCGAGAGGCCTTTCTTTATGCGCTGATGGCGCAAGATTCTTTATCGGGTAAGAAACGAGAATTCGCTTGCGCTGCCTTGTAAAGGCACAAGCGACCTTCACATCATGCCATAGTCGGGGTAGGGGAGATGAGCAGATCCGAGAAGATGACCAAGTCGCCGAGACCCTCTGTGTACACACCCACCTGCCCAGTCTGTGGAAGGTCGCCCGCTTGGTAGCCGCCGACGAACTGGCCATTCACGAAGAAGGTGTACGACGAGCCACGCATGAGTACAGCCAGGCGATTGGTCGCGTCCACTCCCCGATGAATCGCGCCGACCCCGAAGATGACTCCCTCGTACCGAAGGTCGCGTTCATGGGTGAGAGTACCGTCGTCCCCTAATGTGAATTGCTCTAAGTGCCACTCGGCGTTTGGCGTTATCGTAAATGCCAGAGCGGTATGGGTGGTTGGATCAGCGCGAAAGAGCAGACCAGAGGGACTCAAGTCGAACTCAGCCACCTGGCGCATGGTGATTTCCACAAGGCCATCGCTCATCACACCATTGATCTGGCTACTCAATTCGCAGCAGGTTGCTGGGACGAAGACGTAGCCGTTGGAGGAGAATGCAAAGCCGTCGGCGGCGTCAGGCGGCGCAGGCGTCCAGCCGAGCGTATCGGACGTGAGCGGGTCGCGCGCTTGTGTGTGGGTAGCTTCGAGTTGCTGAAGTTGCCCGCCAAAGTATTGTTGCTGGGCGAACGGTGTCAGGATGGCCGCAAGAGTCACGAGGATGCTCAGCGTCAGGAAGATTCCCGCAGCGCCCATCGAGAGCAGGCGCATGCCAGGAATTGAGCCAGCGTCTGATGCAAACGCCATTTCGCGCTCGCGTCCTGTCCTTCCCTGGAATTCTGCAGAGAGCCGTGTCGTACCCTCTGTGAGATCACGCAGCGGGATGGCGACTCGCGCCGTAACGAAGTCCGAAAGTGTCGAGTTGGTAGAAGCAGGTTGGGCTGCTGTGGATTGCTGAGTCCATACCAGAGTCGCATGCTCACCGATGAGCGCGTACAGCGCGCTTGCGGAATCTGATGTCCGCCGCTGATTCACCCATGCGCTCCAGCTTGGTGGCTCGGGCAAATTGAGTATTGCCCATCCGCGTGCCTCTTCCCATGGAAGAGCGAATCCGCGCCGCCCGATACGCCAACTCAAACCCTCCTGACTAACCTCGACGGACGTGGGCCGCGCCAGACGCGTAAGCGCAACGAAACGCCATAATGCGGTGGAGAGCAAAAGCGCGAGAAACAGGAGAAACAGCCAGGTGAAAATGCTCATACCGAGCAGCATCAAGACCATAAATTCGACGAGAAGGAAGAGCTGTGGGAATATCGAGAACAAAGCGGAGCTGCGCTGTCCGCGCAGGAAATGGCGGAATGGCGACGCCACTTTTAGACGCACTGGAAGGGCAGATGAAGGCACAGCGCTCGCTTCTGGACTGATGCGGCCAGATGGTGACGGAATAGGCGGCGCTACCACATCATCACCTTCTATGATCGCCTGGCGTAGTGTACGCACACTCAAGAGGCTCCCTGTCGCCTGGCGCAGACCCTGCGCATAGCGTTTACGCCTGCGAGCGTCGAGCCACGCAAGTGGAAACGAGAGCAGTGACACAAGCAAGGCGACTGCACTGACTGCCCATATGAGGAACCATTGCAACCAATAATTGTCATGCCAGTTCACGAGCAAACCCAAACAGGCCAGGCCGAGAGCTATCAATGGGAGGGTCCAGGGATGAGGAAAAGCCTTGCGCAGATCGGTTCCTGGCGACCGAATGCTTCGTGGCGAGTCTTCAATGGGCTGGGCAAGCGATGCGACAAGATTCTTGTAGAGAGCGTCAGTCGTAATCTGCGCTCGCCAGGACATCATCCCTGATGATTGCGAGATAGGCGCCGATGTATCCACTCGACTAATGCCTCTCATGACGGATTGATATACCAACGTTGATGCGTGATCTTGAAACCAGAAGAATCTAGCCCGCTGGCTCGGTGAAGGGGTGCTCGTTGCGCCACATGCGAGCCAGCGCGGCAATCGGCACGAGCAGCCAGGGCAGGTTCAGCAAGATCACCAGCGGGAGCTGTGGCGTCGCGCTGGGTCCGGCGACCTCCTCGAAGAGGATAATCGTCACGTTGGTCATCAGCACGCTCGCCCAGATGACCGTTGGCATGCGTATCCAGTCGCGGCCACGGATGTACGCGTAGAGCGCGACGGCGTAGAATGGGCCGAAGAAGAGCGCGTCGATCCAGATCGTCGCCTTCCACCAGACTGGTCGCGCCAGCAGCAACGGATCGAGCGCTTTCCCGTAATTGTGTACGAGGTCCACGAGCGGCGCTGGCGGCCAGAGCGGATAGGTGAAATGCGCCGGGTTGGCGATGACAAGCTGCTCCAGGTCCACGATGTAGGTGATGAAGCCGAGATTGAGCAGAAAGAACGCGATGAAGAGCAGGTCGCCCTTGCGCCGCGACAGCGGAATCGGCCTGCGCGCAGGGGTCGCCTGATTCGCGGGCGCTTCCGCAGGCTCAGTCGTTTGCGCCATGGGGCATGCCTCTTTCTGGCTGTTGTGGGAGACGTTACCGCCTGACGGCTCGCCGCTAGTGTACCATTGAGGCGGCGCGCGTGGAATGCTGTGTTGAGAAGGCTGGCAAATAGTGAGTGATGGCGACCGGCGCATGCTCTCCCGGCGAGAGGCGCTGCGCACGCTGGCGGGCGGCGCGCTGGCGCTCGGTGGGCTGGGGCTGACCTCATGCGCGCCATTCCTGTCTGGTAGTAGCGGTGGCCCGACGCTGCCTCCAGGCGTCGCTATCATCAAGACGCCGCTGCTCGTCTTGAAGGGCCATACCGCTGCGGTCAACACCGTCGCCTGGTCGCCTGACGGAACGAAAGTGGCGACGACGAGCGACGACTTCACCGCGCAGATCTGGGACGCCGCTACCGGCTCAAGTTTGCTCACCTATCGCAACCATACCGATAAGGTCTGGGACATCGCGTGGTCCCCTGACGGCAAGCGCATCCTGAGCGCCAGCCGCGACATGACCGCTCAGATTTGGGACCCCACCAGCGGCCAGCTCCAGACGACATTCAGCGGGCATGAGAAGGGCGTCCTCTCGGCGGCGTGGTCGCCGGACGGAACGAAGATCGCCACCGGCAGCGTGGATTGGACCGCGCAGATCTGGGATGTCGCGTCGGCGAAGAGCCTCGTCACCTACACGAAGCACATTAGCTGGGTCTACACTGTCGCATGGTCGCCCGACGGCAAGCGAATCGCCTCGGCGAGCAACGACTACACCGCGCATGTTTGGGACGCGGCCACCGGCGCGCCATCCGTCGAATACCGGGAGCACTCACGCGAGGTCAACGCCGCGCGCTGGGCGCCTGACGGGCGGTCGGTAATCTCGGCGAGCGGGGATGGCACGGTCCAGCGCTGGGATGCGACGACGGGACAGCGTATCTCGACGTTCAGCGGACACACGGACGCTGTCTACGCGGCGATGTGGTCGCCCGACGGCAAGCGCGTGGTGTCTGGAGGTGGAGACGAGAAAGCGCTGGTCTGGGATCCGGACACGGACGAGATCAAGGACAGCTACGAGGGCCACGTCATCACAGGCACAGTGGAGGATGGCTCGCCAACGGGGCTGGTGCATACCGTCGCCTGGGCGCCGGATAACAAGCGCCTCGCCTCCGCCAGCCTGGATAAAACCGCGCATATCTGGCGGCTCCCATAACATCATCAGCCTGGGGGATATTTGATGGTCAACTTTGATGATGCGTACCGCGGGACGCCGCCGTGGGATATTGGTGGGCCACAGCCCGCATTCGTCGCGCTCGCTGAGCAAGGCGTAATACAGGGAAGTGTGCTCGACGCTGGCTGTGGGACAGGCGAGAACGCGCTCTACTTCGCCAGCCTCGGCCACGAGACCTGGGGCATTGATGCCGCGGCAGCTGCGATTGAGCAGGCGCGCCAGAAGGCGTGGGAGCGCGGCCTGGCGGTCGAGTTTCGCGTCCACGACGCGTTGACGCTGGAGGAGCTTGGCCGGATGTTCGATACAGTGACTGACTCCGGCCTGTTTCACGTCTTCGGCGATGAGGACCGCGCCCGCTATGTCGAGAGCTTGGGGCATGTCCTCGGCTCTGGTGGCAGATACTTCATGCTCTGCTTCAGCGATCGCCAGCCAGGCTCATTTCCCTTGCCGCGACGGGTCACGCAGGAGGAGATACGCACCGCGTTCGCCAACGGCTGGCAAGTGGACGAGATTGTGGAGGCGCGGTTCGCGCAACGTCTCTTTCCCGAAGGGGCGCTCGCCTGGCGATGCTCGATCACCCGACTGTAACGCGAGGCGCAAGGACAACGAAGAAGGCGCGCCCATCGCTGAGCGCGCCTCCCTGTAGTTGCGCAGCGACGCGCAACTCATGTGATCCGTCGGCCTAGTAGTCCGGCATCGCCGGGGCGGCCGGCTTCTCCTTCTCCGGCAGATCGGTGATGAGCGCCTCGGTGGTCAGGATCATCGCGGCGATCGAGGCCGCGTTCTCCAGCGCCGAGCGCGTCACCTTGGCGGCGTCGATGACGCCCGCCTCAACCATGTCCTCGGCCTGGTTGGTGAGCACGTTGTAGCCGATGTGCTTGTTCTTCTTCTCGGTCTGCGCGCGGCGCACCGCCTGCGACGACCACCGCGCCATCCTCGCCAGCGTTGGCGGCGATGGTGCGCAGCGGCTCCTCCAGCGCGCGGCGCAGGATCGCCACGCCGGTCGCGGCGTCACCCTCTAACTTGAGCTTGTCGAGCGCCTCGACTGCGTTGAGCAGCGCGACGCCGCCGCCGGGCACGATGCCTTCCTCGACCGCCGCGCGGGTCGCCGAGAGGGCGTCCTCGACGCGCGTCTTTCGGAACTTCAGCTCGATCTCGGTGCCGGCGCCGACCTTGATCAGACCCACGCCACCGGAGAGCTTGGCCAGGCGCTCCTGGAGCTTCTCGCGGTCGTAGTCGCTGGTGGTCGAGTCGATCTCGGCCTTGATCTGCTTGATGCGGGCCTTGATGTCCTCGTGCTCGCCCTTGCCCTCGACGATGGTCGTCTCGTCCTTGTTGGCGACGACACGGCGGGCCTGGCCCAGGTCGGCCAGCGTCGCGTTCTCCAGCCTGCGGCCCATCTCCTCGGAGATGACCGTGCCACCGGTCAGGATGGCGATGTCCCGCAGCATCGCCTTGCGGCGGTCGCCGAAGCCCGGCGCCTTGACCGCCAGCACGTTGAGGATGCCGCGCAGCTTGTTGACCACCAGGGTCGCCAGCGCCTCGCCGTCCACATCCTCGGCGATGATGACGATGTTGCGGTTGCCCATCTGCGTCAGCTTCTCCAGCACCGGCAGCGATGTCCGCGACGGCGCTGATCTTCTTGTCGGTGATCAGGATGTAGGCGTCCTCGACGACGGCTTCCATGCGGTCGGAGTTGGTGACGAAGTAGGCCGAGATGTAGCCGCGGTCGAACTGCATGCCCTCGACGTACTCGGTCTCGAAGTTGATGCCCTTGCTCTCTTCGACCGTGATGACGCCGTCCTTGCCGACCTTCTCCATCACGTCGGCGATCAGGTTGCCGATCTCCGGGTCGGCGGCGGAGATGGTGGCGATCTGCGCGATCTCCTTCTTGCCCTCGACCGGCGTCGCATTCGCGCGGATGTACTCGACGACCGCCTGCACGCCCTGATCGATGCCCTGGCGCAGCAGCATCGGGTTGGCGCCGGCGGCGAGGTTCTTCAGGCCCTCGTTGACGATGGCCTGCGCCAGGACGGTCGCGGTGGTGGTGCCGTCGCCGGCGACGTCGTTGGTCTTGGTGGCGGCTTCCTTGAGAAGCTGCGCGCCCATGTTCTCGAAGGGATCTTCGAGCTCGATTTCCTTGGCGACGGTCACGCCGTCATGGGTGACGGTCGGCGCGCCGAACTTCTTGTCCAGCGCGACGTTGCGGCCCTTGGGGCCGAGGGTGGTCTTGACGGCGCTCGCCAGGGTGTCGATGCCCTTCTTGAGCGAGCGGCGCGCCTGCTCGTCGAAAACGAGTTGCTTGGCCATGGTGTTTCAGTTCCCCTTGCGTGGTGAATATACGCCCGGAAAGCCAGTCGCTTCCGGTGAGCGGCTTACTTCTTGTCCTCGAGGATCGCCAGGATGTCCGACTCGCGCAGGACGAGCAGGTCCTCGCCGTCGAGCTTGAACTCCGTGCCGCCATACTTGGCGAAGAGTACGCGGTCGCCTTCCTTGACCTCCAGCGGCTGGCGATCGCCCTTGTCGGAGAGCTTGCCGGCGCCGACGGCGATGACGGTGCCTTCCTGCGGCTTTTCCTTGGCGGTATCGGGAATGATGAGGCCGCTAGACGTCATCTCTTCCTTGGCGGCGGGCCGGACGACCACACGGTCGCCGACTGGCTTGATCTTGCTGGCCACGATGAATTTCCTCCTGGAATACGAGTAGAGTGCGCCTCGTTCTGGAGTGGCGCGCACTGGAGAGGTTTTGATCCGCGCAAGATGTTGCGCAGAAGCCTCGAACTAGTATGCCGCGCAGGCCGTTAGAGACGCATCGGCGCGGCGTTAGAGCTTCGTAGGAGTTGTGTAAGAGAATCGTTAGAGCGCTGGGAAGAGTGACCGAGCTTGGCCTTGATGCCCATGGTTGAGCGAAAAGTGAAGGAACCTTTTGATCGCAAACAGGATATTCACAGGCGAAGATGTCTTCAGCCAGGATCGCATAAGATCGCAAGAGTCAGGCCAGGCTCCAAGGCGATTGTCTCTCCTTGAGGAGGATGCGCATGGAGGAAAGCAGTATCATCCGTCGCGCCCAGACAGGCGATCAGCGCGCCTTTCAGCAGCTTGTCGAGACATATCATGCGCTGGTCTGGCGGACCGCCCGCGCCTTGCTGGGTGAAGCGACTGCCGCAGAGGAGGTGGCGCAGGAGGCGTGGCTGGATGTCTGGCGTGGGTTGCCGGCGTTCCGGTTAGATCGCCCCTTTCGTCCCTGGCTGCTCACCGTCGTGGCGAACCGTTGCCGCAAACAAGCGCGTCGCCACTCTATCGCTTCCGAACCTCTCGACGAGTCGACGCTGGAAAGCGTAGCGAGCGATGGATTCTCGCACGTGCTCAAACGTGAGCAGCGCACTGACTTGGCGCACGAGGTCGCATCGTTGCCAGCCGAGCAGTCGCGCGTTCTCGCGCTACGCTATTTCGCCGATCTTGATCTCGCGGAGATCGCGACCATGACTGGCGCGCCGCTGGGAACCGTCAAATCGCGCCTGCATCGTGCGCTCGCCGCGCTACGTGAACGTCTGTCACAGGAGTGGACGCCGGATACGACCGATAGCGCGGCTTCGCTCAGGACGCGCGCCGATTAGTGAGGGGGATTCCACAGCAATGAACAAGATCAACATGCAGGATTCTGAGCTGGAACGAGCGTTGCGCCAGCAGTTTCATGAGCGCTATGGCGATCCGCCGCCTGTGGCGCCGCTGTGGTCGCAGCTCTCCGCGCATCTCGCATCGCAAGAGAGCCACGCTGTGCAACGGCCTGGCTTGCTGGCCCGCGCGTTCCGCTTGCCTATTCGCTCAGGAAGACGCCTCTCACTTCGCCAGAGCATCGCCCTGGGCCTGTTTCTCGTGGTGACTATTGGAGCCGCGTCCTATAGCGCCAGCGTCCTCCTCCATCCTCTACTCCAGGTTCCAGTGGCTGCGGGGCGGGTGTATACCCATGTTGACCAGACCAGGACGCTGGGAGATGTCACGATCACCGTCGAGCAGGCGGTGGCGGATAGTGATTGGGTTATCATCGGCGTCAGCGCGGAACGGCCGTGCCTGATCCCATCAGACGCCTGCTATTACGATCTGGCCGCGCCATTCCTGACCACTCAGGAGGGGCAGGAAATCATCGCAAAGGCGATCTTGAGCGATAGCGCCTACCGACCAGGCAAGCAGGAGGTGGCCTACGTGTTTTTCTTCAAGCCACCGCAGCTCACCAGCCAGTCCGCAGAACTCAATCTGCATCTCGAGTTGCGCCTGGCCGGTGATAGCGGGGAGCCTGTTGGCGAGGCTGCCGTCTTCGACTTCACCCTGCCAAACCACATTGGCGCTTCATCTTGAGCGGCGCCATGCGCCAAGGCTCGGCTGGCAGCCGGGGCCAGAGAATGAGACAGTGGAGGGAAATAGATCGGACTTTGCGACCACCTCAGCCATTGAATAGGCAATGGTGAGATCTACACTGCCAGGATGCTGAACAGAAGTGACATGAGGAGCATACCGCCGAGGACCAGGATCGTAACGGCGACGATGAGGTTGTGTCGCGCGCTTTGTGACACGGGTTAGTCCCTTCGCTGATGTGGTCAGGTTGGCGTCGAGCTTCAAAAACGCGGTTATGCCTGCCAGAGAGCTATGCTACCCGCTACTCTCTCATGCGGCTCGTTCAGTATAGCTGGCAGTGCGTATTACGTCAACGCTGCTTGCTGTCACGCGCGACGGCCGCCCATGTGAGCTGGCAAAGGGTGTCAGGCCATGCGGGCGTTCCTCGCCAACTTGTTGATTTGGAGCGCGGAACAGGTTGAGGTCGAGAAGGGAACGAGGTACGTCAGCAGAGTCCTGGCGGCTACCAGCGCTGTGATGTGACCGGCCATGACAACGCTCAACTAATTGATGAAGAAAGGGACTGTTCCTACAACCGCCGCCAACCGCCGCGACCACGATCGCTCGCGGAACACTCGCTGGCGAGACGATAGCGCGAGATGCGCGCACAAAGCCCGCAGACAGGCTGCCCATTCGCCAGAGGTTTACCAGTCGGCGCTCAGATCGTCGGCGGCGAAGGCGGTCCAGCTAGAAGGCGCCGCGACCTCACCCAGGCGATAGAGGACCCCGCGCCATACGAGGAGCGGACGCGCCTCCGGCTGCCGCCCATGAGCCATGACTCTACCTACAAAGGCGGTGTGATCGCCGATCTCCAGGATGCTCTCGCGCGCGCAACCGAGCCACGCGGCGGCGTTCGCCAGCGCTGGCGGCCCTTCGCCAACGTCTATGACGCCGATCCGCTCTAGCTCGGCGCTGCCCATCAGGCGCGCGGGATGGGCGAAGTGGCGCGCCTGACGGTACTGCTCTGTCTCCAGTAGCGAGACCGTCCAGCGCTCAGCGTAACGCAGCAAGTCGTTCATCCGGCTGCTAGTGTTTAGAAAGACGGCGATCAGCGGTGGCTCAAAGGAGACGGGGATGAAGGCGGTAATGGTCGCCGCGCGCATATCATCCCCCTCACCCGCGATCACCACCGCGACGCTGCTGGCCCATTGCGCCGCCCACGCGCGAAATGTCTCCGCTGCATCCGTCATATGCTACCAGATCCCATCCACCGGCAGGCCGAGCGTCTGGCGGCCTGCGTAGAGTAGCGCGCGCTCAGGATTGAACGGGTGGTACTTGCCAGCACGCACGTCGCGGTAGGCGCGCTCCAGCGGGGACCGGCGGAAGTAGGCCGAGCCGCCGACGGTCTCCATCGCGGTGTCAACCACTTCCTGCGCCGCCAGCAATACGTCACGCTTCGCCATCTGCGTCAGCCCAACCTCGCGCTCGCCAAGCGTATAGTCGTCGCCTAACTCGTCTAGCGCGCCGACCAGCGACCACCAGGCCGTGCGCAGGCGGTACTCCATCAGTCCGATCTGGCGCTGAACGATCGGATCATTGATCACCGGCTCGCCATTCCCCGCCTTGCGCTGCGCGATTGTCCGCACTGCTTCGTCGCGCGCGCCAGACGCGATGCCAAAGTAGACGGCGGAGGCGGTCGGCGTGATGTGGACGAGCGCGTTACGCAGCGAGAGGTCAACCTTCCCCCACTCGCGCCGCGTGATGACCGCCTGATCCGGCACGAACACCTCAGTCAGCTCGGTGTCGTGGCTCGACGTGCCGCGCATGCCCAGCGTGTCCCAGGTCTCGATGACACGTACACCCTCGCTGGCCATCGGGACCAGAATCGCCAGCACTGTCATGCCCTCGCGGGGATCCTCATACACAGCGGAAGTCGTCAGCGTCGTCGCTGCAGGCGCCTGGCTGCAGAAGACCTTGCGCCCAGAGACGCGATAGCCGCCCTCGACCCGCTTGGCGACGGCGGAGGGCCAGATGCCATCGGAGCCGCCGCTGGTCATCAGAATCGCGCCATCATTGGCGACGCTGCGCAGCAACCCTGCCGTTTCCGCCGCGCCGTGCCGCCAGCGATACGTCGTGACCAGGGTGACGTAAATGTGCATGTTGATGGCGAGCGCGGTCGCGCCACAATATTTCGCAAGCTCCGCCTGTGCGTAGCAGACCTGGCGCATGGTCGCGCCGAGGCCACCCAATTCCTTGGGAATCGCCAGGCGTGTGTAGCCAGCGTCACGCAGCAGCGCATAGTTCTCGGCGACGAACGTATTGTCGCGGTCGTGCGCGGCGGCGAATGGCGCGCATTGCGCCCCCACCTCCGCGGCCAAGCCCACGAAGAGATCGTCATCGGGACGTACCGGCGCTGGACGCCACGTGGCTGTTTGCTATTGCGCTACCACCATAATCAAATCCTCCTGAAGCGTAGAACACATAGGCTTGGCGACTCATTCGGAAGTGATGAAGCAGTCGCCATCACCGCCAGTGTATGTTATGGTGGCGGGCATTCAAGTTCGAAAAATGGACCGTCTTCGGAGAAGGGGGCATGGCGATGAAGACAACCTATGGACAATTCTGCTCCGTGGCGAAGGCGTCGGAGGTCATCGCCGAGCGCTGGACGCCGCTTATTGTACGCGAACTCGTCCTCGGCAGCCATCGCTTCAACGATCTGGAGCGCGGCTTGCCGCACATCTCGCGCTCGCTGCTCGCCAGCAGATTGCGCCAGTTGGAGCGCGTGGGCGTCGTCGAGCGTAGGATGGAGGCGGACACCCAGCGAGTAGGCTATTACCTGACGCCAGCGGGGCAGGAGTTGGAGCCGATCATCATGCAACTCGGCGTCTGGGGCCAGCGCTGGGCGAATCGTGACATTGGACCAGGTGATCTCGACCCCAGGCTGCTGGTCTGGGACATGCGCCGTCGTATCCATCGGGACCGTTTGCCTGAGCGCCGCGTCTGTGTCCAGATTGATTTCACGGGGGCGCGCAAGGACTCCATCTGGCTGTTATTGGAGCCGTCTGATGTCGCCATGTGCCTGACCGATCCTGGCTTCGACCTCGACCTGCTTGTCACGGCGGACACCGTCGCGCTTCATCGCGTCTGGATTGGCCGCTTGAGCTTCGGCGCCGCGATGCGCGACGACCTCATCAGGCTCCAAGGTGCGCGGGATGTCGTGCGCGGATTTCCCCGCTGGCTGGCGTTCAGCAGCTTCGCCAGCATACCGAGCCCGGAGGTGTAGTGACCAACGAACTCGAACGAACTGGCGTATACTGAGCGCGCTTTATCGTGATCATCGTGATAATCGTGATAGTGGCAGACTGCGCGTGAGGGTAGCCATGATCGCGTTTCTCAAGCGCATCCTGCTCGCACTTCTGGTGGGCTACGTCTTCGTCTACTTCTCCGAGATGCTCTTCTGGGCGCGCCCGCTAGAAGCTACGACGTTTCCAGGCATTCTCAGCGCAATCCTGGTCTATGCCGTCGCGGCCTGGCTCTTCCTGGCAGTTGTCACCGCCTTTCGCGTGCGCTCGCTGGCGGCCCTCTATCTCGCTGGCGCCATCTTCGGCTGGCTCATCGAGGGTGTCTTCGTGCAGACGCTATATGGGGAACTGCCGATCAGCGTCTCGTTGACCGGCCTCTCCTGGCACGCCCTCATCACCGTCCTCTTCGGCTGGTATCTCCTGCAATGGTTGCTTCGCTTTGCGAGCATGTGGCGGGCGCTGGGAATCGCCATACTGGCGGGAGCCATCGCTGGCGCGTGGTCGCTGACCTGGTGGGCGGAGACGGGAGAGCGAACTCCCGTCATCACGTTCGCCGCCTACGTCGCCGTGGCGACGCTCGGTCTCATTCTGGTCTACTGGCTGATCAGTCTGCTGCGTGTGAGCGCGTTCCGGCCAACGCTCGTCGAGACGGTGATCGTCCTGCTGCTGGCGCTGGCCTATTTCGCGCTCGTCACGGTCCCTGCGCAGCCGCTCGCGCTCTTTATTTTGCCGCCGTTGCTGCTAATCGTCCTGCTCACGCTGTACCGCAACCGGCGCGTGGAGACGCGAGCGAGCCTGCTGGTCCTGCTCGCCGCGTACCCTGTACGTCTTGCGAATGCGCTAGCGCTCCTGGCGTTTCCACTCGCCGCCACGGCGGTCTATGCGCTGGCGTTTGAGACGGGATTCTCGTTCAATACGGGCGCGATTGTGTACGTTGTGACGATCCCCGCTGGATTTCTTCTCTTCGTCTGGGCGCTGATCTCGATCTGGCGAAGGCGGCGGGTGAATCCAGCCGTCATCCACGATCAGGGATTTGAGGTAGGCGCCCCACGATCTAAAGGTGGCCTAAAGACGGCGCCGGATCTCCTCATCAGTCCGCGAGAGGCGTCGCCGTCTCGGCGGGCGTGACCTCTTCGAGCAATGCGACCAGACTGCGCATCCACGTCAGATAGGGATCGAGGTTGGCTTCTTTCGGTGAGAATTGAAATGCGCCGCTGTAGTGGGTGAGGCGAATGCCGTAGGGCGTGGCGACGACAAAGTCGCGGGTGCGCAGGAAGCTCCTGCCCTCATCAATAACCTGCGCGATGCGCGGCGCGAAGGACGCCGGAATGGGTGTGCGTGGGTCGGGCAGCAGGAAGTAGTAGATCGTGCGCTGTCCGCGCGCGCGGGCTTCACCAGCGTACGTGCGCTGAGCGACCTCTTTCTCCGGCTTGGTGAAGCTGATGCGGAAGCCGATGATGTCACGTGGAGAGGACATATCGACCTGCAGGAAGTATGGCGTGCCGCTGTCGGCTTTCAACTGGAAGTGGGCGATGCTCGCAGCTTTGACACGATGCTCCGCGTCGTACATCCCTTTGATGGTGAGCGAGCTGTCAGTTCCGTGCGGCTCGATAACATGCCAGAGATGACGCGCGCCATACAGGCGTAGCGCGCGCAGGTGACGGATACGCCCCCAGTAGACCCAGCTCACATGCGACATCGCCGAATCGAGCGGCGGCACGTCGCTAATAGCGAGTACGAGCGCCAGGATCGGGAGAAGGAGCGCGCTGAGCATGCTAATGAGCGTCACTACACTGATGCTATGAATGCCGGAACCGGTCATAGCGATGATGGCGGCAAGTGAGAAGCCAAAGACGGACGCCGCCAGCGCGACGCCAATTCCGTGTCGGCCCGGCACAGGAATGAGCAGCCAGAGCGTCAGGGTCGCGCCCAGAAGGGGAAGCGTCAGCGTCCAGAGCGGTCCGCCTGCCTGCTGCGTGAACTGCCAGAGGCCCATCACGCCGGGCTGGCTATCCACCTCCCACAGAAGCGCGCTGGCGACGGCGATGTAGCCAGAGATCAGGATGGCGAGGACGAGACAGACGCTCCGAAACCAGCGGACGCCAGCGCGTTCACCCGCTGCCTCGATGCCAGCGCCGAAGAGCCACTCGGCCAACTTGCCGAAGATCGTGCCTATCACCGCGCCTCCCCCTCTGACCGCATGGAACGCCATATGCCAAGATGCCGCATCTGCGTGAGTATTGCAGGCGTCTCCGGCTACGTCAAGCGGCGACCAGGAAAGAACAGCGGCTATAGGGGGGCTGCCATCAGCCTGTCATCAGCCTCCGGCGGGTCGGGTGCGCGCAAGCTCTTCGAAGCGCTGGCGCTCCTGCGGTGAGAGGTTGCGCGGCAAGATGACTTGAATCCGCGCGAGCAGATTCCCAGCCCCCTCGCCCTTCAGACGCGGCATCCCTTTGCCCGCCAGGCGAAAGATCTGGCCGTTCTGCGTCTCTGGTGGGATGGTGAGCAGCACACGCTTGCCATCTGGCATGGTGACAGGCGCCTCGCCGCCGAGAATTGCGGCGTAGAGTGGGGTGGGCGCGTCGGTCAGGATATCTTCACCCTTGCGCTCAAAAGCGGTGTCGGGCGTGACCGCGATGATGAGGAAAAGATCACCCGGCGCGCCACCATTGACGCCGGGCTGACCCTCGCCCGCCAGCCGCACCCGCGAGCCATTGTCGACTCCGGCCGGTATGCGCACTTCCAGACGCCGCGTGCGCATCGCCTGCCCGGTTCCCTGGCAGGTAGCGCAGAGCCGCCCGCGAATCTCGCCAGTGCCCTTACACGCCGAGCAGATATCGGGCACCTGGATGGTGTAGGTGCGCATTGCGCCGGTGTACGCCTCGCGGAACGTGATCTGGAGCGGCTGCTCCAGATTCTCGCCCTGTCGGGGGCCTTGCTGCGGTGGTGGCGCGCCGGTGGGTCTGCTACGCGTGGGGTTCGATGGGGCCGTCGTGCCTGTTGTGCCCGCGCGGCGGCCAAAGAGCGCGTCGAAGAAGTCGGAGAACCCAGTCGGATCGCCGAAGTCGAATGGGATATTGCCTCCGGAAGCGCCTGGCCGTGGACGCGCGCCGGAACGCGACGGGCCAAATTGCTCTGCCCAGTTGGGTCCGAGCAGGTCATACTTGCGGCGCTTATCGGGATCGGAGAGGACCTCGTACGCCTCGTTGACCTCTTTGAAGCGCGCCTCGGCCGTTTTGTCGCCTGGGTTCACGTCGGGATGATACTTGCGCGCGAGCTTACGGAACGCCTTCTTGATCTCGTCGGAGCTGGCCGTCTTTGAGACGCCGAGTATCTTATAGTAGTCCTTGTATTCCATGCTGTCCCGTGCGATTCCATGCTCGTCGCGGCAATTGACCTCGGCTGCGCTCGCCAGCCCGAAAATCCGACTTCAACCGGTGGCTAGCCTGGTCCAGCGCTGACCTTCACGCGCGCGGGACGCAGTGTCTCGTCGCCCATCCGGTAGCCTTTGCGCACTTCCTCGACGACGACCCCTTCGGGCTGCTCGCTGGTCTGCACCGTCTCGACGGCGTCATGCACGTACGGGTCGAACGTCTCGCCGACCGTTGGGACCGGCGTTAGCCCCTCCGACTTCAGCGCCTCACCCAACTGCCACTGCATCATGCGTAGCGTTTGGAGGAGCGTGTCGCGGTCCATCGTTTCCTGGAAGCGCATGCTGCGGTCAAGGTTATCCATGACATCGAGAATCTTCTCCAGCAAATCGCGCTTCTCGCGGCGAATCGCGTCCGCCGCCATGCGCTCGGTACGCTTGCGATAGTTGTCCTTGTCGGCGTATTCGCGCAGGAATTTATCCTTATATTGTTCGGCCTCGGCGCGCGCGGCGGCAAGCTGCGCCTCCAGATCACCTCCCCTCATGGGAGCCTCTGGCGTCGCGTCGTCGAACTGCATCGGTTGCTTTTCGCTATCGCTCTCTGTCATGTCGTGTTCTCCAGTATGCGCATCGAAATGAAGGCATGGCGCCGCCCAGGCGAAGATGGGCGCCAGGGGCGAGTAAAGTATAGACGCTACGCGGCGAGACCGTCAAACCAGTCTGTCCGGCGTATGGTCCTGACAGACGCCCAGGCAGATATGGCGGCGCCGTAATTCACCTTCGCTACGTTACCCCAGTGATGGACGATTGTCCCATGCGATCCATAATTCATGTTGCCACTTTCCCAGGAGGCGCGTTGTACACGATGAGGACGCCTATCGTCCGCATAGATTGATCGTCATCATCGGTACGGCATGGGGCCAGGGCGCAACGTCGCGTCCGGCCCAGTGGGGAGGAGTGGGTTGTGGAGGAAGTAACACGTCTGCAGCACGCCGAATCGCGGGGCGGCTATCGCCCGCTACGATTCTCGGCCAATCGTCGAACGACGACACGGCCACGAGTTGGACTGGTGGGGGAACGGAGCGCAACGCTTGGCCTGGCGCTGCGCCGTCTGGAGCGCGAGCATGTCGCGCTGTTGCTAGCCATCGCCGAACTTGAGGCGCCTGAAGCGCAGATTGACGACACGACACGCGCGATCAACGAAGCGTTGCGACCACTCCTGCGCGAAGACCTGCGCCGCACGCAACATGCGCTCACCCTGGCCACGCAGGGGCGCTATGGCGCCTGCGAGGTCTGCGGCCAGCCGCTCTCGCGCCGCCAGCTCGAACTCGCGCCCACGACGACGCGGTGTCCCGGCTGCGAGACGCGCGCTCACCTGCAGTAATCATCTGCAATAATCATCAGGCCACTCCCAAACGCAATCATCCGTCGTCGCTTGCGGACACCCGCAACGCGCGCTACCATGCGTGTGCGCATCATGTCGTCTCAGTAAAGAGCATGCTGCGCTGAATCGTGCTGGAGCGACAACGAAGAAAGGTGGCGGGGATGAGTGAGCGCTTGGGCGCGCGCGCCTGTACGATAGGCCTGGACCTGGGAACAACCACGCTGAAGGCCATCGCCTTCGATGATGGCGCCGGCCAGACGGTTGCGTACGCCGCCGCAACCATCCCGCTGCTCGCCACTCCAGATGTGGACGCGGATACGGATTCCACCGTTGTCTATGCGGAGCAGGACCCCGACGCCGTTGTGGAGGCCGCCACTGCGGTACTCGCCCAGGCTGTGACGCAGGCGCGTACATCGGGCTATCATATTGCGCGCGTGGGAATCAGCGCCGCCATGCACAGCATCCTCCCGGTCGGCGCCGATGAGCGTCCACTGCTGCCTGCGCTGCTCTGGATGGATGGACGCGCGGAAGGCGAGGCGCGCGCTCTCTGGGCGACGCCTGAGGGCAAGGCGCTCTATGCGCGCACCGGAACCCCAATCCACGCCATGGCGCCGCTGGCGAAGTTGTTGTGGCTGCGTACGCGTCGTCCAGACATTTTCGCCGCGGCGACGCGCTTTGTCTCGCTCAAAGAGTGGATCTGGCGACGCTGGCTGGGCGCGTGGGAGGTGGACGTCTCCATCGCCAGCGCGACCGGCCTCTACAACCTGCGCGAGAATGCCTGGGATAGCGACGCGCTGCGGCTCACCGGCATAGGCGCCACTCGCCTGTCTCGACTCGTTCCCACGACCACTGTGCGTACTGGCCTGCGAGAGGAGAGGCTCCTGGCGGCGGGGCTGAGCGTGCAGACGCCCTTCGTGATCGGCGCCTCCGACGGCGTACTCGCCAACCTCGGCCTTGGCGTCATCGCAGGCGGCGCAAGTGAGGCGAGTGACACGATGGCGCTCACCATCGGTACCAGCCTCGCGCTACGCGCAGGAAGCGCAACGCCGATGACCGACCCGGTGGCGCGCGCCTTCTGTTACGTGCTCGATCAGGGGCGCTATGTCGTCGGCGCCGCCAGCAACAGCGGTGGCAATGCGCTGGAATGGCTCGGTGGCGTTCTGCGCGGCGAAACGCCAGGCGCGACCGCTGAGAGCCGCCTCACTGCGCTGCTGGAGAAGGCGGGAACGGTGGAGGCCGGCGAGTTGTTCTGTCTGCCCTACCTGACGGGCGAACGCGCGCCGCTCTGGTCGGCGCAGGCCCGCGCGTCCTTTGTTGGCCTCGATGCGCGTCATACTCCAGCCCACCTGATGCGCGCCGCCTGTGAGGGCGTCATCTTCAACGCCTGGTGGATCGCATCGGGTCTCTTTGCGCTGACCGGACGGCCACGCGCGATCCTAGCGTCGGGTCATGTGCTCGACCTGCCGTGGGTGCGCCAGCTCGTCGCCGACGTCTTCGATCTCCCTGTACGGGCAGGCGGAGCCGCCGACGCCTCAGCCAGGGGCGCGGCCCTCCTCGCGCGCATCGCCACCGGCGTCGCGACCTGGGATGAGGCGCTGAGCGAAGCGTCTCGCGTCGCTACCTCAGATGACAACGCTGTGGCGACACCCAATCCCGCGCGGACCACACTCTATCAGGAGCGCGCGCTGCGCTTTCGCCAGTTGGCCGAGGCGCTGACAGAAACGGGCTTTAGCCCGCCGCAAGCCGCTGGGTTTCAACGGCGGCGGTGAGGCGTGTGGGGCGTGAGCCAGCAGTCCCAGCAGTCGCCACTTTCACACGGTCTGGTCGGAACAGCACAGGATGAGCGAGATCACCTTCCGCAAAACCTACAAAGAGAAACTCCGCCCCACACCCGCCCAAGAGCGAGCGCTGGATGAAGTCCTGTGGCGCTGCCACGACCTCTACAACACAGCCCTCGAGCAGCGCATCATCGCCTACCAGCGGTGCCGCGCCTCCGTCTCGCGCAATGAGCAGGAAGCGGAACTCAAGGAGATCCGCGCGGAGTTTCCCGAATACGAGGCTATCCACAGCCATGTCTTGCAAGACGTCTTGGCCCGGCTGGACAAGACGTACCAGGCGTTCTTCCGCCGTCTCTCACGTGGGGAAAAGGCGGGGTTCCCCCGCTTCAAGGGGCGCACCCGCTACCACTCCTTCACCTTCAAGGAGTATGGCAACGGCGCACGACTCGACAACGGCTTCCTCGTCCTGTCCAAGATCGGGCGCATCAGTGTGCACTGGAGCCGCCCGATTGAGGGGACAGCGAAGACCGTCACCATCTCCAAAGAAGCTGATGGCTGGTATGTCGCCATCTCCTGCGCCGACGTGCCCGTGCATCCGCTCCCGGCAACGGGACAAGAGACAGGGATCGACCTGGGGTTGGAGTCGTTCGCAACGCTCGCCGACGGGCAGCCGATCTTCACCCCCAGCTTCTATCGCAAGGCGGAAGCACATCTGCGCCGCTGCCAACGGCGCGTTGCCCGTCGCAAGAAGGGCAGCAATCGGAGGTGCAAAGCGGTGGCGCTCTTGGCAAAGGCGCATCAGCACATCAAACGGCGGCGGCGTGACTTCCACCACAAGGAAGCGCGCAAGCTGCTGCAAGCGTACGATGTGATCTATCATGAAGACCTGCGGGTCCGCAACATGGTTCAGAACCACCACCTTGCTAAGTCGATCACCGACGCTGGGTGGAGCGCGTTCCTGGCCATCCTCACTTTCAAGGCGGCAGGTGCCGGGAAGCGAGTGCAGGCGGTGAATCCCGCGTTTACCAGCCAGGCCTGTTCAGGCTGCGGCGCTCTCGTCTCCAAGAGCTTGTCCGTCCGCTGGCATGCGTGCCCGGAGTGTGGGACAAACCTGCATCGAGACCACAACGCGGCGCTGAACATCTTGCGGCTGGGACAGGCGACGCTGGGACAAGCGCTGCAGTAGGCGGGGATACCGCCTTCAGGCGTCAACGTAGCGGGGCGCCGCATGCGTAGCCTGAGAACCCGTGGGGCCGAGGCCCCAGCGGAGTGTCAGAGCCAGATAGAAAGCCGTCTAGCGCCTCATGATCACGAGAGGTGGATGACGGTTCCCGTTTGCGCACTCTCTCTTGCCGCCTCGATCACTCGTAGTGCCGCTACCGCCTCGGCCAGCGAGACAGGTGGCGCTCCACCGGAGCGAATGGCGTCGCGGACGAGCGCATAGTAGGTCTCATAACTACCTGGAGCAGTCTCGACGCGCCCATCAACCTGCATGCCCGCAATCTCAGTCACCAGCCGCCCCCATGCCTCTGGTGGCTCCTGTCCCCAACCCTCATCACCCGGATGCCCGCCTAAGCGTAAAGCGTCCTCCTGCGGATCGACGCCATCTTTCTCGTAGACACCACGCAGCCCGACCGCACGATAGCGCGGCGCTGGCAGGCGTGGTACGACGCTCATCCACAGGTGCGCCGTCTGCCCACCGGCGAAGCGCAACGCCACGAACGTATCGTCGTCAATCGCCGCGCCGGGACGATGAGTGTCTACTTCGGCGTAGACCGAGACCGGGCGTCCGAAGAGAACCATCGCCTGGTCCACCAGATGCGCGCCCAGATCGAGGAGCAGTCCACCGCCCTCCTCTGGCGCGGATCGCTCGCGCCAGGCGTCGGCGTTTGGGGTTGGGTGGAAGCGCTCGAAACGGCTCTCCAGCCGCACCATCGGCCCCAGCGCGTCACCCGCGATCAGCCGTTGCAGGGTGATGAAGTCGCCATCCCAGCGCCGGTTCTGGAAGACTGAGAGCATCTTGCCCGCGCGCTCCGCCGCCGCTCCCAGGCGCTCCGCCTCGGCGACCGAAGGCGCGACCGGCTTGTCCATCACGACCGGCAATCCAGCCTCCAGCGCGGCGACCCCGATGGACGTGTGGAAACGGTTCGGGGTGGCCACCACCACCAGATCGAGTTGCGCGGCGTCGGCGAGCAGCGCGTCTGACGACGAGTAGATGCGCGCCCGGGGAAAATCGCGCCTGGCTCTTGCCTGCCGCGCCTGATCCGCCGTGACGATAGCTGTGACAGCCATTCCTGGCGTCGAGGCGATGAGAGGGGTATGGAACACGGTTCCCGCCAGCCCATAACCCACGACACCTACGCGCAGCGGCGCTTCGCCCTGTGTCTCGCTCATTTTGTTCGTCCTCGCCCTGGGTCAAGACGTTGTCGTCGGCTAGCGCAGCCCGGTCGCGTTCCGTCTGCGTGAGAGGGCGTCCACCAGGACGGCCAGGAGGAGCACCACACCCTCAACCATATTTTTGACTGCGGTGGATTGTCCAATAAGGTCTAGTCCGTTTTCGAGGCTGCCGACGATCAGTGAGCCGAGGACGACGGCCCACACGGAGCCACGGCCACCGAAGAGGCTGACGCCACCAATGACCGCCGCCGCGATGGCGCTCAGCAGGAGCGTCTGGTCCACCGCCGACGCCGCCGAGACCTGGCGCGAGGCGAGCAGAATGCCGCCGACCGCCGCGAGCATCGAGGCGAGCGCAAAGATCACAATACGAAGACTCACCACACGAATACCAGCCCGGCGCGCCGCCTCAGTGTTGCCGCCGACCGCGTAGATGTGACGTCCAAAGCGGGTGCGGGTCGTGATGAGCCAGAAGATGATAATCAAGCCCAGCAGGATAAGCGCGACCAGTGGAACGCCGAGATAGTTGTCGAAGAAGACAAGAAGGGCGATGACGATCACTGCTACTAGGCCGATGCGAAACGCAAGTTGTCCGACCGTCATCACTGGCAGCCCAGCCCGCTGTCTCGCCGCGCGTGAGATCACCAGGTTCAGCGCGTAGAGCGCGACCAACACAATGGGGATGCCGACCCCGAGATACTCAGGCAAATAGGTGACCGCGAGATTGGTGATGACGTCGTCGCGAATGGGCAGGGTGGTCTGCGGATACAGTACCGCCAAGAGTAGACCCTGATAGAAGATCAATGCGGCAAGCGTCACGATAAACGACGGCATGAGCAGGACGGAGATGAAGAAGCCGTTGATCGCGCCGATCACCAATCCGGCGAGAATCGCCACTAAGATCGCCGCCCATGCTGGAAAGTCATGCCGCGCGGAGAGCACGCCCATGAATGCTCCACAAAGGGCAGAGACGGCGGCGAGGGAGAGATCAATCTCGCCGATCAACAGCACCATCACCGCGGCAAGCGCGACGATGGCGATCGTGATGATCTGCTGTACCAGATTGGTCAGGTTCTGGGGCGTCAGAAAGAAGCCGCCGCCCGCGATCTGGAAGTAGATCGCGATGAAGACCAATCCAATGAAGACGGGAATCTGTCCCAGATCATTGCCGATGAGTCCACGTACGCGACTGATGAGACCACCAGCGCTCGCAGACCCTGGGGCGGTGTCAGACGCTGAAGGCGATTCTGCAGGGATGGCATCAGGCTCCGAGCTGCCTGCGGTGTTGGTGGTCATGAACTGAACTCCTCTTCGAGTGACGGAGGCGACCGATTGCTCCTCTGGCGCTTCCCTATTGCTCCGCCGCGGCTGCTCCGAATTCCGCGCCCGTGATGGCTCCGACGACCTGCTCCGGCGTCGTCTCATGGATATCGAACGTGGCGACACGCCTGCCAAGACGCATCACGATCACGCGATCGACCACCTCGAAGACATCCGCCAGGTTGTGCGAGATGACGACGACGCCCAATCCCTGCTCGCGTAGGGCGCGGATCAGATTGAGCACCTGCTTCGTCTGCGCGACGCCTAGCGCCGCGGTCGGCTCGTCGAGCAGCACCACGCGCGGATTGCGCAGAATCGTCCTGGCGACGGCGATGGATTGCCGCTGTCCACCGGAGAGCTGGGCGACTGGTGTGCGCACCGATCTGAGCGTCTTCACATCGAGCTGCTTCAGCACGCGAAGGGTCTCTACTTCCATCTTCGTCTCATCGAGACCAAACGGGGTAATATCCTCGCGTCCCAGATACATGTTGGCGACAACATCGAGATTGTCGCTGAGCGCGAGATCCTGGTACACAGTCTCGATCCCCCAGCGCGTCGCATCCTGGGGTTGTGAGATAGTGACTCTACGACCCCCAACGAAAATCTCTCCAGTATCGGGGGGATTGACTCCGGCGATCGCCTTCACGAGAGTGGACTTGCCCGCGCCGTTATCGCCGACCAGCCCGACGACTTCGCCTGCGTAGACCTCAAAATCCACGTCTTGCAGCGCCTGCACGGCGCCGAATGACTTGCTGACCCCGGTCATCCGCAAGACAGGCTCGCCAGTGCGTGTTGGCTTTGCCGCCGCGTTGGGCGATGGGTCGGCGGGGAGCGGAACACTGCCCTCGGTCATAACGTACCTCCACGCTCTAGCATAGGTGTCAGACTAGCGTCAGACTAGCGTCAGACTAGCGTCAGCTGTCATCTGGGGTAAGTATAACATCGGCGCCTGAAGATTTGCTTTGCGCAGCGCCGTTGGTTGAACGCCGCAGATAGAGCGTATGGGACAGCGCAGAGGCCGTCCCATACATCTACCTGAAGGGCTGAGGGTTGCATCCGTGAGGGAGAAGAATGAACGTCGCCGCTCATTCGGATCCCCCTCCTTCAGACAACACACCAGCGATCAGTTTTCAGTTAGCAGACACCACCAGCGCCAGCAGGAACGTCCTTGCAGACGTCAGCCTTGGACACGAAGCCATCAGCGATGACCGTGTCCTTGATGTTGGAGATGTCAACCTCGGTCACGGGATTGAGGATCGAGGGGATAGCCGTGCCACTGGTAGGCGTCTTGATGCTGGCGCTCGCGATGGAGCTGGTGTCGCCACCGGTGCTGATCGCGGCGACGAGCTTGCCCACCGAGTCCGCCAGCTTCTGGATCGGCTTGTAGATCGTCATGGACTGATCGCCAAGGAGGATGTTGCGGATACCGCTGACCTCAGCGTCCTGACCGGTGACGAGCACCTTCCCGTTCAGGTGCTGCGCCTTGAGGGCGGCGATGACCGTGTTGGCCATGCCGTCGTTCATGACATAGGCGACCGAGACGTCGTTTTGGGTCTGTGTCAAGGCCGCTTCCATCTCGGCCTGAGCTTTGCCGTTGTCCCAGCCCGGCGTGGACTGCTCAAAGACCTTGGTGAGCTCCTTCGAGTTGATCAGCGGATCGAGGATCTGGTGAGCGCCACCGCCGAAGAGCTTGGCGTTGTTGTCAGTATCGGCCCCGTTGATCATGACCAGGTTGTTGTGACCGGGGGTGACAAACTTCTTGTAATTGTCAGCGATGTACTGACCCTGCTTCTTGCCGACGTCCACGCCGTCGAAGGAGGCGTAGTACGCCAGGTCGGCGCTGTCGATCAGGCGGTCATACGAGATGACCGGCACTTTTTGGGCTTTCGCCTTCGTCACGATCGCCGCCGACGCCGTGCTGTCGAACGGCGCGACGACCAGGATGCAGGCGCCCTTGGACAGCGCGGCCTCGGCCTGCGTCTGCTGGGTCGTCGCGTTGCCCTGCGCGTTGGTCACGTCGACCGTCGCGCCTGGCAGGTCCGCTTGGATCGCTTTCACCACATCGGGATGGTCGGCGGCCTCCCACCGGGCGGCGGTGGCGCTCTCCGGAAGGAGGAAGGCGACGTGTTTGCAATTCTTCCCGTTGGCGATGCCCTCGCTGGTGCTGCCGCAAGCCGCCAGCGCGCTTACCAGAATCGCGCTACCGATGCCAGCCACCGCCAGAGTGCGCCATCGTGGGCTACCTTTAAGCCTCATGAGTTAGGTTGCTCCGTTCTTGTCCTACATCGAAGTAACAGTGCTGTGAACGCCGTTGGTCCAGCGTCGTGTAGAGCGCCAGAACCCTGAGTGTCGTCAAAGCCGCGAGCCACCCCCTTCCATGACAATGCCTGTCTACCATACTGCGCGCGTCGTATCACGCGGTTGGAGTGAAAAGCTGTGTTCCACCATAGGCTTGTGTATAAAGATATACCCGTGTCGCACGCGTGATCTCACATGTGGAGCCGCACGCGACTTGCAGTTCTCTTTGTTCCACCTCCTTCAAACAAGCGCAGGTCTGTCCAATCCATTTATGGAACCGCAGCGCGCGCCGCGACTGCCCGCATCGGAGATGTGTGCATCGAGGTCGACACGCCGAAGGCGGCGTCCAGCACCGTACTGACCGCGCCAAGCGCGATCGCGTTATCGCCCAATTGCGCCAGTTGGATCGTCGTATTCGCCCAGGCGATAGGGAGGCTGCGCGCCGCGGCGGTTCTGCGCAGCGGCTCCAGCAACAACTCTCCCGCGCGTGAGACGCCACCGTCCAGCAGAATGAGCGAGGGGCTGCACAGATTAATCAGGTCCGCGACCGCGACGCCGACAGAGACTCCGGCGCGTTCAAGCGCGACGCGGCAGTTCACATCACCTTCTTGCGCGGAGTGTATGACATCGGCGATATCGCATGCGGCCTTGCTGGCCCCCCGGCTGGCGTCCTCCACGATGGCGCCAGCGCCAGCGAGCGCCTCCAGACACCCCTTGTTGCCACAGGCGCACTCCGGGCCGTCCGCGTTGACGGTCACGTGCCCGATCTCTCCGGCGCTTCCGCTGCCACGATAGATCACGCCATTCAGGATCATGCCGCCACCGATGCCGGTGCCGAGTTTGATGTATGCCATATTCTCGACGCCGCGTCCCGCGCCATAGCGGCTCTCGCCCAGCGTCCCCATGTTGGCGTCATTGTCGAGGAAGATCGGCGCGTCCAGCTCGCGGTGCATCGTCTCGTAGAGGTCAAATCGATCCCAGCCGGGCAGTCGGGGTGGCGAGACCAGCCGCCGCCGGTCGGTGTCGATGGGACCAGGCACACCCATGCCGATTCCCACGATCTGATCCCAGCGAGTATCCGCCGCCTCGACGAATGTGCGCAGGTGCTTGGAGAGCAAGGGTAAGCACGCCTCAGCGCCGCGTGAGGAATCAAATGGCTCGGAGTGGCGCGCCTGTATCTCAGCCGCGAGATTCGCCAGAATCATGGTCAGGTGCGTGCGCCCAACGTCGACGCCGACGACATAGCCCGCGCTGGCGTTGAAATGGACCTCGACGGCGCGCCGGCCGCCAACCGCGGAGGAGTTCATGAGGTCTCCTTCACGCACCAGACCCTCGCGCAGGAGGATCTCCATCAGGCTGCTGACCGTAGGGCGGGAAAGACCAGTGCGCCGCGCGATGGCGACACGAGGCAAGGGTCCATGCTCGCGGATGCAATTGAGGACGAGGAGCAGGTTGAACTCCCGCATCGCGCGCACATCCGCGCCACGCGACGCGGGATGCGCATCTTCGGCCTTGCCCGCGCGTGCGCCGCCCATCAGCCGCCACATTGGATGGTTCATAAACGCCAACTCCGTCGTTGGTGTACGCTTCCTCGCCTTTGGTAAGAGCAATAGTACCCAAGACCTGGTCTGTTAGTCAAGGTTCCGAACCAACTCAACAAGATTTCTCTTCCTGGCGTCTTCACGGGACGCCAACCAACGCGTCCGTCCTGTGGAATGAGGGCATCACACGGTGGGGAGAAATGCGCCCAATAACGGCGCCGCTTAGCTTGTCGGTGAATCGTTGCGCGCGCCGAGGCGCTCGATGACCTCGACGATGAGTTGTGGCAGGACGCCGAACGAGTACGATTGCAGCAACCGCTCGCCACGCTGGTGCGCGCCCCAGCCATAGGGGCCAAGGTTGATCGCCGGCAGCCCCAGCCGCGCGATCTCGTCAAGCGGCAATGAGTAGGCGCCGCCAGCGGGGGGAAACTCGTCAGACCAGAGCGGCATATTGGCCTTCAGCGCCGCGAGATCCATGCCAGGATCGAGGCGCAGATAGCTCATGTCGGAGATGTACGGGTAAAACTCCACTGTCTGTAACTGGAGTTCTGGATGATCCGTCGCGACCGCGGCCATCGCCTCGTGGAGCGCGCCCGGCGCCGTCTGCGCGTGTGGATAGTACGGCGGCGAATAGTAGAGCACGACGGCTGGGCCGCTGAGACCGCTGAGTGTCCAGAGGCGCTGGACCAGGCGCAGGCTGTGCTCGCGCTTATCCAGCGTCGCAGGCAACGCCTCGTTCATCGCCGCAAGGGCGGCGTTCACCGCATCCACGCCAAGTTGTATCTCGGTCGCCTCGCCCAGTTCCGCCAGCATCATCACCTTGCCCTCGCGTAGAGCGTGCAACGGCGTCTCGTCGGCGGTCAGACGCGTCCAGCGCTCCTCTGCTGTGCGCAGTTGTTCCAGGACGCGCGCGAGTGTCGCTTCGGTCCGCTCTCGCAGCCGCTCCAGCAACTCGGCCGGGCTGGAAGAGAGCGTCAGCACATTCAGGTAGAAATAGGCGGCGAAGGGCAACTGCACATCGTAACCGACCTTCAGGTCCGTAGCGCGCAGGGTAACCGGCGGCGGCGCTTTCTGCCCGCGCACGACATCGCACAGATCGGGATTCATGCTCAGGTCGGCGATCAACTCCGCCGCCAGCAGATCGGCGTCCACCCCGTCGAAGGGATCGCCGACGTGCGACTCCTTGCCGATGACGAGAAAGCTCGGCAGCAGTTTGCCAATCGTGCCGGTGAAGACATAGCGATGCGGATCATCGGGATAGCGTGCGGTGGTGTAGTCGGTGTTGATCGCGCCCAGGTACTCCAGGCCGTGCTCCTCGCGCAGGCGCAGCAGGAAACGCACGGCCTGCAGGACGCCCGCCGACTCGTTCTCTTCATCCGGCGTGGCTAGCAATACGACCGAGAGCGGCAGGGCCTCCTGCTGTGAGCGCTCGGCCAGCGCGCGCATCACCGCGATGTTCGCCGCGACGCCAGCCTTCATATCGATCGTGCCGCGACCAAAGAGCAGATCATCGCCGTAGCGGGCGATCTCCTCCGCCAGCCCCAGAGTGATCGCGGCGAGCGCGTCGCGCCGCTCGTGCAGCGCCACTGGGTCCAGGGCATGGTCTTCTAATGCGCCGTAGTCGGCGGTCGGCACGGTGTCGATATGCCCCAGCAGCACGATGGTTCGCGGGCTGGCTCCGCGCAGGAACGCATAGGCGTTGACGCGCCCATATGGGTCCCCTTCGATGGGATCGAGGCCAAGCGCGGCGTAGCTGGATTCGAGGCCGCCCTCGCCCAGAATGCGCGTGACCTCGCGCGCCACGTCGTTCTCGGCTGCGCTCGGACTGACGCTGCGGATGCCGACAAGGCGCAGCGCGTAGTCGCGGGTTGGCTCGAACCAGAGGCTGTGTCCTTCCGCCATGGAGCGCTCCTTTTATACAGCCAGTTATCTAACCGATGCCTGATGAGCTGCTGTAGCTGATGTCTCAGACGGCGTAGCGCAGGGGGTCGAGCAGGGCGTCAGGATCACCAACCGTCGCGCCGAGGTCGCGTTCAAGTATGTTCAGCGCAACCGCGACACGCTGGAGCGTGTAGACGCGCTCATTCGCCCGCATCTCTGTTTCCGCGAGCCGCCGCAACTCATGAAAGACGAAGCCAAGCGGCATGATCGAGGCAAAGACCTCGAGGCGCTCGCCGAGCGTCGCATCATTCAGGTCGCTGGCGCCGTCTCGATACTCACGCAGGAAGCGCGCGCACTGCGCTTCGGTGATCTCTCCCGTCAGCCGCGCCAGCGTGGCGGCGCGCCCAATCTCCATCGCCGGATCAGCCAGGCCAAAGCCTTCCCACTCGATCAGCAGCGTGCGCTCGCGTTCGCGGACGACATGAGCGGGAAGTGGATCGCCGTGACACTGCCGGCGTGGAATGGCGCTCCACAGATCGCGCCGGGCCTGCACTCGCGCGCCGACGATAGCGTGTAGCCGGGTCAGCGCGCGCATCAGCGGCTGAGTGGCGTGCGCGGTATACGTGGTGATGCACCCCTCCCATGCCGGCTGCGTACGCTTCCACCAGGCAGGGGGGTCCTTGCTCAGCGCGGAGACGATGGTGGCGCCGTGAATCGAGAGGTGGTGCAGCGTCAGCAGGAGAAAGAGCCAGCGCTCGACCTCCTCATCGCTGAGACGCCGCCCCTCCCAGGTCGCGCCAGCAGGCGCGCGGTACACCACCACGCCTCCGCCCAGCGGGCCGCCTTCGCGCTCGGCTAGCAGCAATTCTGGCGCCAGGTTGATCTCATCCACGAGCCGCATCCCAGCGATCTCGCGCCGCGTACGCTCGGCTCCGGTGGTGGTATAGGCTTTGACGACGATGGCGCCGCCGCTCGCCGCGATGGTGTAGCGATTGCCGATGGCGTCGGAGCTATCCAGACGCAACTGGATCGGCTCGGCGATGTCGAGTCTGGAGTGATGGCGCAGATAGGCGAGGACATCGCTTGCGCCGGGAATGGACATGCGGCTGCGTCTCCTGGGATTGGGCATTATCACGCGCTGTGCCGAGATTATATCGCGTCACCGCCTTCATGACATGGTGGCAGAGATGCGTGACAGGGTGAAATCGCGCCAGGCCCAAAGGCGCGGTTTCAACCGCCAGCCTGGCTCTCGCGCCAAACCACCATACCGGACCTGGAAGGTAAGAAGAAGCGCGCCCCTGAAAGAGCGCGCGCTGACGGTGCGGGTATTGTTCGTCGCGTTTAGTTGACCCACTCGTCTGAGCTAGGGGAATTCGTCAGGCGGATCGTCGCGTTGGCGGGGCGCGCTGCGCGTTCCTGCATGGATTTGTGGCCCGCTTCCTGCGGCGAGTTGCGATCAACATAGGACGGCAGCCAGAGCGCCACGAAGACGAAGGCTCCAGTGGCGACGAAGACGTACTGCCATTCGAGAGGGAACGGCTTTTGCCAGCCAAGATTCTTGCCCAGGATGATGGCGACGCCGAGCGCCAGGCTTGCCAGTCCGGCGATGTTGCGTACGAGCATGACCGTTGGCGTCTTGCGGCGTGACCAGGCGAGGCCGAAATTGATTAATGCGGCTATGAGAGCGAGACTCGTGATCAGCGGCCAGAAAAACTGCCGCAGAAAGTCGTTCATCTAACGCTCCTCTCGCGTCCTGCGCCTTGCTCTATCCATCCATCCGTGAGTACGATCATCTGTCGCCGCCTCGCAAGCGCCTGGCAAGTCTATCATAGACGTGTCCGAATACGGTAGCGGCGAGCGCAATGATAGGACTTCCGGACATCGTGTCTCTGGCAGGGAGAAGGGTCCCCCAGCGCTTGCCAGCGGCGCCATCGGGCCGTACAATGGCCTTCGGGCTTTTGCTAGCGACGCCTGGCAAACTGGAACCCGTGTAGGAATCTGCGATGATTCATCCGATGATTCATCTGGCGCTGGATGTCGGCGAGAAGCGCATCGGCGTGGCGGTCTCCGACGAGACGGAGACACTCGCTTCGCCGCGCACGATCATTCGCCGCACGTCAACCGCGGCGGCGCTCGAAGCGGTGGCGCGGTTGGTGGCTGAATCTGGCGCGGAGGTCGTCGTGGTAGGTCTGCCGGTGAGCTTCGATGGCCAGCTACATGGTCAGGCGCGTGCGATCCAGACGTTCGCCGCGAAGCTACGTGAACGCATCGCGCAGCCAGTCGTCTTCGCCGACGAGACGCTCTCATCGGTACGCGCCGAAGAGGCGTTGCGGGCGGCGGGCGTCCGGCCTGACCGCATCCGTGAGCGGCTGGACGCGACGGCTGCGGCGGTGATTTTGCAGGACTACCTGGACGCGCGCAATCGCGGCGAGGCGCAACAGATCACGGCGCTGCATGATCGCGGGGATGTCGCCGGGCGATCCAGCGACGAGGTGGAGGAGTAGCGACGGGCATGAAGCGTTCAGCTCTGGTCATCACCCTGTTCCTGGCGCTGGTCGCCTCTGCGTGCGGCTTTGGCCCGGTACGGCGTACTTCAACGTGACCCAGCCGGCGGTCCCAGGCTCGAACGCGCAGGTGTATTTTGAGGTAAAGGACGGCGAGACGCCTTCCGATCTTGGCCCACGTCTCCAGGAGGCGGGGCTGATCCGCAACGCCACCGTCTTCACGTTCTACACCAAATACGTCAAGCAGTTCGACCTGAAGTCTGGTGTCTATACTCTCTCGCCCGGCGAGACGATGGATAAGATCATCCAGACCTTGGAAACCGCCTCGCCGATCCCACAGGTATGCGTCACCATCCCGCCCGGCATGCGCGTCCTGGAATATACAGGCTCCGTGACCCCGAAAAAGAAGGGCTGTACTGAGTACGCTGACGACGATCCACAAAAACCTGCGCTGGCGCCGCGCTTCCATGATCTGCCGAGGTTCAATGCCGAGAACTTCATGAAGATCGTGACGACCGGCAAGTATATGGACGGCACGAACGTCTCGGACACCTATTGGTTCGTACCCAAGGAGCTGCACAAAGACGCCAAGTTCGCGCTCGAAGGCTACCTCTATCCCGACACCTACTCGTTCAACAAGACCGACACTGAGGAAGACGTCATCAATCGCATGCTCGACGAGTTCGGGACGGTACTCTGTCCCGGTCCGGATGACAACCCTGGCGCGTATTTCGGCGATGCCAAGAGTTGCCAGGCGCACATGGCGAAGGTCGGCGCGGACAATAGCACCGACATCCTGACCGTGGCCAAGGCCAAGTTCTTCACCGATGACCCGGTGGAGGCGATCTACAAGGCGCTGACGCTCGCCTCGATTGTCGTACGGGAATCTGGTCTGCGGAACGACCATGATGATCGTGGCAAGATTGCCGATATCCTCTACCGGCGCCTGCTCGCCTCTCAGGGGAAGATCAAGATTCCAACTGATTACCCCGCTGGAACCTATCATTGTCTCGACGCCGATCCGACGGCCTGGTACGCCTATTTCTCGGATAACAAACCAACCGATGGCAACTACTGGTTCCTGCAAAATACATCCCCAAAGGATGTCGCCAAGGATAGTCCGTACAATACGTATACCCAATGTACGGACCTGCCGCCGGGGCCAATCTCTGCGCCCGGCGCCACCGCAGGTGATCCAGCTAATAACATCGCAAGTGTCCCGTTCCTCTACGCTGCGGCCGATCCGAACCTGGGATCGATCACCAACGGTTTCTTCTACATCCACGACGGGTGCCTCTTCAGGCAACTGTGGATTGCGGCAACGTATACCCAGCAGCTAAGGAACATCAACACATACCTTGGTAAGTGCCCAACAGGCAACTGAGCGAGCGAAACGAAACACACCACGCCGTCACGCGCGGCAGAGGAGATAACGGCCAAGCATGGATCTTTTGAATCACCTGCCTGAGCTGCTTCAGGTGCTATTCCTGGCCGTGCTCCAGGGCGTGACCGAGCTGTTCCCCGTCAGCAGTCTCGGCCAGTCCATCATCATTCCTGGTCTGTTCGGCTGGGGCAACCTGCTCACCTCCGAGACCTTCGTGCCGATCCTCGTTATGCTGCATCTCGGCACCGCCACCGCGCTACTGACCTTCTTCTGGCGCGACTGGGTCGAGCTCATCGCCGCTTTCTTCAAGACAGCCTTCGCGGGGCGGCTCGACGCGCACCCGCAGGGCAAGACGATCTGGCTGCTGATCGTCGGCACCATCCCTGTCGGCCTGGCGGGCCTGCTGCTCAATGGACCCATCAAGGCGATCTTCTTCTCCAGCCAGTGGCCCGTCATCCCGGCGGCGTTCCTTTGCCTCAACGGCACAATTCTCTTCGCTGGCGAGTATTTGCGGCGGCGCTCAGAGCCGGATGTACACGACCGCTACAAGCAGGAGCAGGCGTTCAAGCGCATCCCGCAGCTCACCTTCCTTCAGGCGACGCTCATCGGCGCGGCGCAGGCGTTCGCGCTGATTCCCGGCATCTCGCGGTCGGGTATCGCGATGGTCGCGGGGATGGGCGCGCGGCTCAGCCATGCCGAGGCGGCGCGCTTCTCCTTCCTGCTGGCGACGCCGGTGATCCTGCTGGCGGGCCTGCTAGAGGTTCCCAAACTCTTCGACGCGCCAACCTCGACGCTAGTGATCGCGATCATCGGCGCGGTCGTCTCCGGCATCGCGGCATTCTTGAGCGTGCGCTTCCTGACGGCGTACTTCGAGGTCGGGCGGCTGACCCCGTTCGCCATCTTCTGCCTCGTCGAAGGGCTGATCGCGTTCCTGATCTTCGCGCCCATCTCGCTTGGCGTGTTCTCGCTCCCCTGGTAATCGCCGCTCCTAACGAAAGGGTCTCATCCCATGCGCGGTTCCACGCTCTCCACGATCCTCGTCGTCGTCGGGATTCTCTGCATTGCCATCGCCATCTACTACATCATCCCGGGCTTCCCGCACCTCTTCACCTTCAGCGATCCCAATAAATCACACCTAACGCATTTCATTGCCTTTCTCGCCGCTGGTATCCTCGCGCTGATCGGCTCTCGCTTCGCGCGCAACGCCGCCTAGCAGGCGAGCACGAGCGCTTGCTACGCAAACAGGCCAGGCGGCAAACACCGCCCTTGCTTGCCAGGTGGCTGCCAGTTTCCTCACCGCTGGGCTCCTGACAGAAACAGGCTCTGGCCCGCCGCAAGCCGCCTGGATTCAATCCGTGCGGGGAGGCGCTTTCGGGCTTTAGTCCTCCTTACTGCGCCTAACAGAACTGCAACCTGAGCAACAGGGAAGCAGGGAAGCAGGGAAGCAGGGGAGACGTCGCGTCGGACGTGGTCAAGGTGGGTTGGGACCAGATGCGAGGGGGAATGAGGAGCGGGTCCCCATCACGTCGAGATGTACCGTGCCGTCTTCCACGCGATACGACCACGTCGGCTCCGCGAAGCGCGACCAGTGCTTGACGCCACGGATATCCCACGCTGCCAGGTCGAGTTCGGACGCTCCCAGCACCCAGTCTCCGTGCCGTTGCCAGGCATGAAAGCCCATGTCCGCCTGATCTTCCCACAGACGCTGTGGGCCGTGCAGGTCATATGCCAAGAGACGCTCGCCAGCGCCTATGAAGAGCAGACCGGTCTCGGGCACCAGCAACACTCCAGGGTCTCCGCCCCCCTCAGGATGGTAGCGGAGGGCGACACAGAGGAAGGGCCACTCCGCCCGGAGGGTGGTGTGGCGGACTTCGACATGGAGTTCATTGGGCACCGACAGGTGGCGCTGCCCAGTGGCTGCAGCACCGTCGAAGCGCTCTGCTAACAGTGCATGAGCGCAGTTTGGCTCATCCTCTTCTGGCAAGCGCTCGCCCAGCACGAGCGTGTAGCCAGTCAGCGCTACCTGAATCATCTTGTCCTTCCTCGCATGGTGGCACAGGCTGGCGGAATTGCATCACGGTGTGGCCTGCGACAGAGAGCGTGCGCAGATGAGCGCACAGCCCAGGGTGAGGAAGGCCTGATGGATGTCCGCCGCGCCGCTCATAGCGCACCTTGAGACGGCGGAAGCGATTGAGCCAGGAAAGGGTGCGCTCCACCACCCAGCGATAGCGCCCGAGCCGCTCGCCTGGACTCAATGCCCCGCCGCGCGATGCGCGGGATGATGCCCCGCGAGCGCAAGGCCCGCCGACAGCGCGGGTAGTCGTAGCCTTTGTCCGCGTGCAGTTTGTGGGGCGCTTGCGCCGCCGCCCGCGGCGCTTGCCCGGAGCCGCAGCGGCGGAATCGCATCAACCGACTGCTCCAGCGCCTTCGAGTCGTGGACGATTGGCCCCAGAGATGGTCACCGAAGGGGCATTCCGCTCGCGGTCCACCACGCAGATGGCGCTTGGTGCCCAGCTTGCCGCGATTCGTCGGGTCCTTGCCGGTCGCCTCGCCCCCCAGGAGCCGGCACGCTCGCGCTGTCGAGCTGACGCCCGCCCCCAATCGATCCGCCCCGCATCCTGGAGCCGTTGCAGGAGAGCACGGTGCAAGCGCCTCCACACGCCCGCTCGCTGCCAGTCGCTCAGGCGTCGCCAGCACGTCATCCCGCTGCCGCAGCCCGAGCTCCTGGGGCAGCATCTCCCAGGGGATGCCGCTCTTCAAGACAAAGATGATCCCGGTCAACGCGGCGCGGTCGGAGATGCTGCGTGGACGACCACCTTTGGGCTTGGGTGGCTCGGGTGGCAGCAGTGGGGCGACGATCTCCCACAGCATGTCGCTGATTAATGGCGTGCTCATGCCGCTAATCTACCACACGGCTTGGGTTCTGTTAGGCGCACTTAGCCCTCTTTTCGCCCTTGCCGTTTTTGCGCCGATCAGGCAGAATAGCTCCTTATGGAAAAGCAGCGCCTGCGCAAGGCCTTCAAATACAAGCTCAAGCCTACCCACGAACAGGAGCGTGAGCTTGAGCGGGTACTCGGTCTGTGCAGGCTCTACAACACGGCGCTTGAGCAACGCATCACCGCCTGGCAGCGAGTGCGCGTCTCCGTCTCACGTTTCCAGCAAGAGGCGGAATTGAAGGACATCCGCGCCGCATTCCCTGAATTCGCCGCCATCCACTCCCATGTCCTGCAAGATATGCTGGCCCGGCTCGATAAGACGTATCAAGCGTTCTTCCGCCGCGTGCGCGAGGGACGAGAAGACGGGCTTCCCGCGCTATCCAGGGCGCAACCGCTACCACTCGTTCACCTACAAGGAGTTCGGCAACGGGGCCACGCTGGATAACGGCTTCCTGGTCCTCTCCAAGATCGGGCGGATCGCCGTGCGCTGGTCCCGCCCGCTTGAAGGCACGCCCAAGACGGTCACGATCAGCCGGGAAGCCGATGGCTGGTATGTCTGCTTCTCCTGCGCCGACGTGCCCGTACAGCCCCTTGCCGCCCACTGGGCAGGAGACGGGCATAGACCTGGGTCTGGAAGCCTTCGCCACGCTCTCGGATGGCACGCTATCTTTACATCCCGGCTGGTATCGCAAGGCCGAGCGCGCGCTGAAGACGGCCCAGCGGCGGGTCTCGCGCCGCAAGAAGGGCAGCAACCGCCGGCGCAAGGCGGTCAAGCTGCTCGCCAAGGCGCACCTGAAGGTGAAGCGCCAACGGCAGGACTTCCACCACAAGACGGCGCTCGCACTGGTTCGCGACAACGACACGATCTATCACGAGGACTTGCAGACGGCCAACATGGTCAAGAACCACCACCTCGCCAAGAGCATCCACGATGCGGGGTGGTCGCAATTCTTGAGCATCCTCAGCGCCAAGGCAGCATGGGCCGGGCGCTCGAGTCGTAGCCGTGCCGCCTGCCTACACCAGCCAGACCTGCTCTGGCTGCGGCGTCACTGGTCGCGAAGGGCTTGTCCGTCCGCTGGCATACCTGCCCGGACTGCGGAACGAGCCTGCATCGGGACCACAACGCCGCCAAGAACATAGAGAGGCTCGGGCAGAGCCTTCGGGGAGGCGTGGCGTTGGCCGCGTCGGAGAACCGAGAATCCGCCGGGCTTTAGCCCGTGCGGAGTGTCAACATCTACAACATGGGCGGTGTTGATTCGGATGACGCCCTGCTCAAGAAATTAGGCAAGCACACCACCGGCAAGGGCTGTCTCTACATCAAGCGCCTCCACGATGTGGACCTGCCCACCCTGAAGAGCTTGACAGAAGCATCATTCACTCGCGCCAAAGAGCAGGCCTCAGCGCAATAACAATATCTGCTACAACCTTGGCGTACGGGCCGTTCGCCAACTGGGCCACGTTTGACGAGGGCAGTCGGCAAGGCGTATACTGTATGTCGCGATCTGCGATGACCAGGAAGAGTACGCGAGCAGTCTCCCCACTCCAGAGACGGGAATCGCCGGGCAGTTTCCGGCGGCTGAAAGTTCCCTTATGGGTTGAGCGGCGCGGAAGTGGCCTGGAGAGCACGCGGGGTGAGATGTAGCCCCGCGCGGGGGTGCGTCCGTTATCACGCTGGTTGAGGCGACTCGCGCCTGGTAATAGTGGTGCGAGCGCGAATCAAGGTGGTACCACGAAGCCCTTTTTCGTCCTTGGCGAAGAGGGCTTTTGTGTGTTCGAAAAGATAAGGTGAGGCGATGGCGACGAAACAGCAATCTGGCGACAAGTTCGCCAAGGGCGCGAAGCAGCGCGCTAATACGACTAAGAACGCCGCGAACGGAGCCAATGGCGCAGGTAATGGGAATGGCGCGCGCATGGACCTCTTCGCCAAAGCCTACGAGCCGTACGCCGTCGAGGGACGGCTGTATCGCTGGTGGGAAGAGAACGGCTACTTCAGACCGCGCCCCAGCAAGAATCCCGATCGCCGTCCCTTCGTCATCAGCATGCCGCCGCCCAACGTCACCGGCGCGCTGCACCTCGGCCACGCCATCACTGCGACGCTCGAAGACATCATGATCCGCTACCATCGCATGCTCGGCGATGAGACGCTCTGGGTTCCCGGAGAAGACCACGCCGGTATCGCCACGCAGGCCGTGGTCGAGCGCGAGCTAGCCAAAGAGGGGACAGACCGCCATCAGATCGGGCGCGAGGCCTTCGTCGAGCGCGTCTGGGACTGGGTGAGCCGCTACAAGAGCCGTATTCAGGATCAGCATCGCCGCCTCGGCGCCTCCTGCGATTGGGAGCGCGAGCGCTTCACGCTGGACGAGGGGCTGACCCGCGCTGTCCGCGAGGTCTTCGTGCGCCTCTATGAGGAGGGGCTGGTCTATCGCGGCGAGCGCATCATCAACTGGTGTCCGGTCTGCCTGAGCGCGATCTCCGACCTCGAAGTCGAGACCGAGGACACGCCGGGGACGCTCTACTACGTCCGTTACCCGCTGGAGCCGCTCGCCGGCGAGGCGCACACACGCTACATCACCGTCGCCACGACGCGCCCGGAGACAATCTTGGGCGATACCGCCGTCGCCGTCAATCCGAACGACAAGCGCTACCGCGACCTCATGGGCCGCTACGCCATCCTGCCGATCATGAACCGGCGCATCCCTATCGTCACCGACGAGGCGGTTGACCAGTCGTTTGGCACGGGCGCGGTCAAGGTAACGCCCGCGCACGACCCGACCGACTTCGAGATCGGGAACCGGCACAACCTGGAGCGCATCCAGGTGATCGGCTTCGACGCCAAGATGACCGCCGAAGCCGGGCCGTTCGCCGGGCAGGACCGCTACGTCGCGCGCAAGGGCGTCGTCGCCGAGTTCAAGCGGCTGGACTTGCTTGAGAAGGAGCAGGAGTACACGATTCCGCTCGGCTACTGCTCGCGCAGCCATACCATCATCGAGCCGCTGATCTCGATGCAGTGGTGGGTCAAGATGGCGCCGCTGGCGAACGGCGCGCTCGGTGCGGTGAGGTACGGCCAGACGCAGATCGTGCCGCAGCGCTTCACCAAAACCTACACGGACTGGCTGGAGAACATCCGCGACTGGAACATCTCGCGCCAGCTCTGGTGGGGACATCGCATCCCCGTCTGGTACTGCGCCGACTGCGGTGAGATGACCGTCAGCCGCGAGGACCCGGCGGCTTGCGCGCATTGCGGCGGCTCCAAGATCGAGCAAGACCCCGACGTGCTGGACACCTGGTTCAGCTCGTGGCTTTGGCCGTTCAGCACGCTCGGCTGGCCCGATGACACAGCCGACCTGCGCCGCTACTATCCCACCAGCGTACTTGAAACAGGCTACGACATCATCTTCTTCTGGGTCGCGCGCATGATGATGGCGGGCATTCACTTCCTCGGCGTCGCGCCGTTCTCGACGATCTACCTGCACGGCTTGGTGCGCGACGAGCAGGGCCGCAAGATGAGCAAGTCGCTCGGCAACGTTATTGACCCCATCGAGGTCATGGACGAGTATGGCACCGACGCCTTGCGCTTCACGCTGGCGACGAGCAGCACGCCCGGAGCCGACTCCAAACTGGTTCCGGCGCGCATCGTCGGCAATCGCAACTTCGCCAATAAGATCTGGAACGCGGCGCGCTTCGTCATCGGCCAGACGGCCGCGATGGGCGGCGAGGTTCCCGCGCTGGAGACGCTCCAGCCCAAGACGCTCGCCGACCGCTGGATTCTCAGCCGGGTGCAGCGTCTTGCGCGTGAGGTCACGCGACTGATGGAGAACTACGAGTTCGGCGAGGCGGGGCGGCAGATTCAGGACTTCTTCTGGTCGGAGTATTGCGACTGGTATCTGGAGGTGGCGAAAGCGCAGCTCCGCGACGAGGCGACGGGCGAGCGCACGGCGCAGATTCTGCGCGCGACGCTGGATCACGCGCTGCGGCTGCTCCATCCCTTCATGCCGTTCGTGACCGAGGAGATCTGGCAACACCTGTACGCCGATGTTCCCGAAGCCGAGCGGCCCGCCACCGCGTTGATCGTCGCGCCGTGGCCGGAGCCAACGGAAGCCAGCCTGCGGCAGATCGATGACGGCGCCGAGGAGGATTTCGCGCTGTTGCAGGAGATCGTGACGCGCATCCGCGACGCGCGCAAGCAGGCCGAGGTGGACCCGGCCAAGCGAGTCGCGGTCATCCTAGCGGGCGGCGCAAAGACGGCGATGTTCAAGCGCCAGGCGAGCCTGATCGAGCAGCTCGCGCGCACAGAGGAGCCGCAGATCGAGCGGAAACTTGCGCGCAAGCCGGAGCAGGCGATGGCGCTGGTGGCGGGCGGCGTCGAGGTCTATCTGCCGCTGGCCGGGCTGCTCGATCTGGCGAAGGAGCAGGCGCGGCTGGCCGACGAGATCGCTAAGGCGCAGGCGCTAGTGGAGCGCTCACGCCGCGTTCTGGACAACCCTGACTTTGTGGCGCGCGCGAAGCCAGAGGTCGTACAGAAGGAGCGCGACGCGCTGGCGGCGGCGCAGGATACCGTGGCGCGGCTGGAGGCGCGCCGTAAAGAACTGATCCTCTAGCGCGTCTCTCCCCTATAGCGTTCGCCGCCTTCGTCGAATCTTGACGTTGGTGGCAGCGCGCGGAGGGGGGAGCTGCTTTGTGTCCTGGCGTCGCAGCCTATCGGCAATAGCCCTTCTGCTCGCCCTAATACTTGCTAGCGCCTGCGCGACCACAGGTGCGAAGAAGGCCGCCACCCCGACGGCATTCCCAACCGCCACGCCTGTGTTGACTCCACCTCCGCTCACAATCAAACCGGCGCACCCACTCACCTGGACCGCCCATCAACTCCCGCCGGGGCTCAAGCTGACTCCGTACAACTGGGATGGTCCAGTGCTCGCGCAGAGCGACGGCGACACCGCATATCTTTGCGATTTGGCGAATGGTCAGGCGCAAATCTGGGTAACGCATGATCGCGCCGCACACTGGATAGTGGTGGGAAGTATTCCTCTCGCCAGTGGTGTGACCAGTTGCGATATCACAGTGGATGCGTTTCAGCCACGGCAGGCGCTCTTGCGGACCTATGCTCCCGATGGCCAATGTTGCGCTCAGGAAACTGGAGAGATGCGCACGTACCTGACGGCAGATGGCGGCGCAACCTGGGCGCCGCGTGACCCTCCAGCAGAGGCGACGCCAAAATTTGTGGGTCTCGCCACCCTGGGCGGTGTCTCGTATGCCCTTGCAGATACCCGCTCACATAGCCACTGTAGCGACTGCTACTCAGCCCTTTTCATGAGCAAGGATGGCATGCGGACATGGACGCGTATTGATGGGAATATCTTTCTCAAGAATGGCGATCGCAGCGAGCGTTACATTGCCGGATTCTGGCCCGGATCGAGTGGAGAGCTGCTGGCCCAGGTCATCAATAACATGGCAGTGACGACGTACGAGTTGTGGCGGAGTGGCGATCAGGGGGCGCACTGGACGCAGATTGGCATGGCGCACAGCGGGACGGTTTACCCTCTCGTTGTCGGGGATGGCCAGAATCAGCGCTTCTGGCGCGCCTGCGCCGCCTATCAGACGCTCGGCGACTACACCCATCCGCCAGTCCAACAAATATCCTGCACCACTGACGGCGGCGCGACCTGGCTCGATACCAGCGGCGCCAACAGTTTCGGCATCCGCATATTCGCGCAGGCGACCGATGGCGCTCTCTTAGCTGTCACGCCAAATACCTACAGTGGCGCGCCCGCCACCAAGTTGTTGCGCATCACGCTTGGGCGGAGCAGGTGGGAATCGTTGGGCGCGCTCTCGCCTGCTGGCGGCGATGTGCGTACAGCAGGCGCAGGTCCAGAGGTTCTCTGGAGCGTCATGCGCCCAGACAACTACGGCCAGCCGCTGACGACCGTCTACACCACGACGTATCCCTAATATCCACAAGGGTGTCGAGTGCGGTAGGCCACTTCACAACAGGTAGGCCGTCCAGATATTGGACGATGCTTAGCTCTGGCGTGACTGGATGAAGCGGTCCACCTGCGCCTTGCCTTGCTGGTACAGTTTCTCCGCCTGCGGCCGTATCTGCTCGAAGCGGCGCGAGATGTCGTCGCGCAACTCACGTCCCGTCTTCGGCGCTAGCAGGAAGCCGATCACGATGCCGAGCGCCCCGCCCCAGATCATGCCGCGCCGCCACCAGCGTCCGCCGGTCATCGTTCGCTCCCAGCGGTGTTGGGCCTCGCGCTGCACATCGCGCGCGTTCCGCTGGACGTCGCGTGTCGTGCGTGAAATCGAGTCCACGCCACGGCGGAGCGGCGCGGTCGAGCGGCGGAGTTGACGACGCGCTGGGCGAGTCGCCCGGTAGGGGCGTTCCACCAACTGCTGCTTTAGCGTGTGGCGCAGGTCATCCAGTTGATCGCTCGCCGAGTCTGTCAGGTTGCGCAGTGTGTCGCTGGTGAGCAGTGGCGTGGAGTTGGTCCCACTATTCTGAGCGCGCCGTCTGACGAAGAACGCCACGGCGCCAGCGGTCGCTAGCCCTGCCGCAGCCAGCCCAATGACCAGCGGCAGCGGGCTTGAGGTCTCATACGCCTCATCAGGCGTCGTGGCGCCATATGCATCGGTTTGGCTCGGCGTTGCCCCGTTTCCTGAGCCGATGTTCGTCTCGCCGGGTACCTCGTTGGGCCGCCACGCGGGCGTGCTCGTACTCAGTGGGCTGACACTCGCGGTATCTTTGGTCTGTCCGGTCTCGTCGGCCATCGTGATCCCTCCACGGCTGTTCCCTGAGCGCACTCAGTCTACTCATGCTGAGCATGGCGCCGACATGCGTCGCTGTCAAGCGATCTCGCAACGGGCGATCCATGCCCACAGTGTTGGTTACAGTGTATTCGACGCAAGGCATGCGCGGATAGCCACACCTTCGTGGCGTACAATGGCGTCAGAGAGTGATGCCTGTTCGCGTCCACTCATCTTGAGTGACCATTCCCCCCTTGGATTCCCCTGAAGGAGCGCGCCATGTCACTGGCCCACCGTCCTGTACTCCTGCTGGTCAACGGCGCCATCCATACAATGGACGAGCAGACACCGCGCGTTTCGGCGCTGGCAATTGACCTGACCTCAGGACGCATCCTGGCGACCGGCGACGACACTGCCATGCGCGCGCTTTCCGGCCCGCTCACAGAGACGATTGATCTTCATGGGCGTACGGTCCTGCCCGGCTTCATCGACGCGCATGCGCATCTCGTTCATTATGCGCAGTCCCGACTGGATGTGGATCTGCGTGACGCGCACTCAGAGGAAGATGCTGTCGCGCGAGTCGCGGCGCGCGCGGCGCAGACGCCAGCAGGAGCATGGATCTTCGGGCGTAGCTGGGACAAAAATCACTGGCCTGGACAGAACTTCCCTGGCAGGGCCTCGCTCGATGCCGCCGTCCCTGGGCGCCTCGTCGCGCTCTCCAGTCACGATTACCACTCGCTCTGGGTGAATTCCGAGACCTTGCGCCGCGCTGATATCGACGCGGCGACGCCTGATCCTGGCCGTGGCCGCATTGGACGCGACACCGCTGGCGAGCCAGACGGCATGCTCTATGAAGACGCGACCAGCCTGGTTTATGAAGTCGCCGATCCTGCTAGCGACGAGCGGCTGCTGGCGGAGCTACGGATCATTTTGGCCGAGCTGCGCGCGCGTGGGCTGACCGGCGTTCACAACATCGAGGATGACCGTTCGCTACGGCTCTTGCAGCGGCTGCGCGCCAGCGGTGAACTGACTCCCCGCGTCCTCTACTACATCCAGCGGCGCGCGCTGCCACATGCGCTGGAGCTTGGTATTGAGGGCGACTTTGGCGACGACATCTTGCGCTTCGCCGGCGTCAAGCTCTACATGGACGGCGCGCTCGGCTCGCAGACGGCGGCGATGCTCGACCCCTACGAGGGGCAGCCGGAGAATCGCGGCCTGCTGACGACGACCGAGGCGGAGGTGGAGAAACTGGCGCGCGACGCGACGATGGGGGGCATCGGCGTGGCGATTCACGCCATCGGCGACCGCGCCGTTCACGCCGCATTGGACGGCATTGAGTCGGCGCAGCGGGCAGAAGCGACGCAGGCCGAGGAGAGCGGCGTTCCCGCGCGCAGACGTCGTATGCGCTTGGAGCATGTGCAACTGGCGCGGACAGACGACATCGCGCGTATGGCGCAGCTTGGTGTGGTCGCCTCAGTGCAGCCGTTTCACGCGGTGGTGGACCGCGACGCCGCCGAACGCTACTGGGGCAGCCGCTACAAGAAGGCGTACGCGTATCAGGCGCTGCGTCAGGCGGGAGCCACGCTTGCGCTCGGATCGGATGTCCCAGTAGACACGCCTGACCCGTGGCGCATCTTGCACGCCGCGATCAACCGGCAGAACTCCGCCGAGCCGGACCGCCCAGCCTGGCTACCCAATCAGGCGCTCTCCGTCGCGCAGGCGATCTGGGGCTATACCGTCGGCGCAGCGTATGCCGGTGGACAGGAGGAGCGGCAGGGCAGCCTTGCGCCCGGCAAGCTCGCCGACCTGATCGTGCTCTCCGACGACCCCTTCACCGCGCCACCTGAGCGCATCGCCCAGACGCAAGTGCTTGCGACGCTGGTCGGCGGGCAGTTGGTCCACGGCGCGCTGGAGTAACCGTGCTGTTATTTGTGCTTCTGTGCCCAGCGGTCGGCGTAGGCGAGACGCCTGCCGGTGGAGGGATGGTCGTAGAGGAAGAACTCAACCCAGGCGGGTGGCGTCATCTCGGCGAGATTCTGGTTCGTCATCCGCGTCATCGCGCTCTTGAAGGCGTCTACCTTGCCGGTCAGATCCAGCGCGTAGCCATCGGCCTGGCTCTCTACCAGACGGCTGAAGCCATTGTTGAGCGGCAGGATCAGCAGTCCGAAGACGCCAAGCACGGCCGCCAGCGGGGGCATCGTCGCCGGGTCAGACAGACCGTGATAGCCAGGAACGTTCGTCACGACCAGATTGAGCGTCAGACTGGCGAGATAAAAGCCGCCAAGTGTCACGACGCTCTGCACGGCGATCAGTTTAGGGATATCCCTGTGAACCTGATGCCCTAGCTCATGCGCCACGACGACCTCTATCTCGTCGGGCGTGTAGCGATCCAGCAGTGTGTCGCCGATGACGATGCGGCGCGTGTTGCCAAGGCCCATCACCGCCGCGTTCGCCGCCGTCGTCTTCGCGCTCATGTTCATCGAATAAACGCCACGCACACGCGTCCGTGCCTGCGCCGCCAGCGCCAGCGTCTTCGCGCGCACCTCGCCCTCAGGCAGCGGGGTCAGTTTGTAGAAGAGAGGCAACAGCAGCACCGGCGCCAGATTCGCAAGGATCACGCTGACGAAGAGCGCCGCCACGCCGATCCAGAGCCACCACCAGTCCGGCGAGACTGCCAGCAGCCAGTAGACGAAGACGACCGCGACCAGCTCGAAGGCGAGCGAGAGCGCCAGCCCTTTGCTCAGATCCCAGACCCACCCGGCGCGTGACTGTGTCGAAAGGCCGTAGCGGTGCGGCAGAACGTAGCCGCTGTAGTAGCTGAGCGGCAGGTCGATGATCGTGACGGCGAGCGCCAGCGCAAGGAAGTACAGCGCGACGAGCAGCGGCTGCCATCCGGCTACCGGCTCCCAGCCGCCAGCGATTGACGCCAGTGCGTCGCGCAGCCAGAAGTTCAGCCCGCTCAGCAGCAAGATCGCGATCAAAATCGCGCTGATCGCCAGGTTAACCAGCGAGAGCCTGCGGCGCTGCCGCGCGTAACGTCGCGCCTCTACCTGTCGCGCAGGGTCAAGCTCTGCTGGCGTCGTCGCGTTCTGTGGAGTTTCGCTCTGCGGCGCGGCGTCTTCCTCGCGCATGATGAAGAGCGCGCTATGATGGCCCCACCGCGCGGCGATTGCATTGACGCCCATCTCGCTCCCCTCTCATGCGCGCTGACGATGTGGCTCATGCTCGCAAAAAATACGCGCTGCCGTGTAGATATCGCTGTAGACCATCACTATCACGCATAGGCGACAAAAAAGCCAGAGACGACGAGGCGTCCCTGGCGTTCGCTGAGCAAAAGTGGATTAGCCGCGCTGCACTGGCGCCTTACTCAAGATCTCCTCGGCGACGGCGACCCCTTCGGCGAAACGGCACAGTTGCTCGTCGGTGAGCGAGCGCATCCCGCCGACCTGTGGATGCTCGATCTCGTACCAGCCTGCGCGTCCTATGGCGTCGCGCACGGTAAAGCCCAACCGGCGGAGCAGGACGGTCGCCTCGCCCTCGTTGAAAATGCGATCCAGTCGCATGGTATCTCTCCCACGTCTCGTCGCACGTTTCGTCGGATACGGCCAGTCAATCCCTGGCCAGTCACTTAGCGGCGGTTCTTGCAGCGTGTGCGGACTTCACAATCCTCGAGCACCTCCACCTGGCAGGCGAGGCGCGTGCGGGGATTCTTTCTGCTCACGACCCGTGTCATCGCGTTCTCCAGCGCCGTCTTGGAGTTCACCGCCGTGGCTGGGCTGATCTCGACGCGATCCGTCCAGCAGAGGCCATTGCCGTGGCAGTTGGCGATCTTTGAGAGGCCGAACCATATGCAATACAGCGGGATGTCATTCTCCAGCGCGGCGTAGCGGAGCGACGCGCCACGCTCGACCTCGACAGTGCGGTTCTCGTTGACGAAGGTAACCTTTGGCACGGCGTTACTTCCTCTTCCTGGCTCACTCGCTCGCCGCTGCTGGCAGGGTGTGATAGAGATCACAGACGGCGGGAGAGGAGTGGATATACAATGTGGCGGCGCGAATGAGGCGGGGCTGGTCAGGCGAAAGTTCGACCGAAACCATGCCCGCTCGACATCCAGTGTAGCATGGCGTGTACGGACCGGTCAACGCGCGTCATGTCAAGCTATGCGGCGAGCGCAGTTCTCGACTCAGTCGGCGCCATCCTCTTGATGGCAGTCGTATCATGGATTCACACGAGGAGATTCAGGGGCGCCCTCACCCTGTATACAATCGGCGTATACTGTGGGTGAACGTGCGCCTATATTGACACGCTATGGCATAATTCGGCCAGACCACCGAGCGCCAAGGATGGCGTGGAAATTGGAGCGGTGCGATGGATGACGAACGAGACGCTCGTTACGGCTCCGGTTGGCGACAGGACGATCCGGACGCTGAGCGACCACCGTGGCTACGACAGATGCTTGGCACACGTCCGCCCAGCCCGCCACCTGTTCCGTCGCATGGCCCGGCATCGCCGCTACGTCATATTCCATCTGCTGGACCGTACACTCCGCCAGGCCGGCTCCCTGGGGCGCCGTCCTCCGGCGTGCTTGGTCGCGCGCCATCATCGGCGAACCTCGGCGGGCGGCGCGATATCGCCGCTGAACAGACCGCGATGATGGATATCGCCCGATCCGAGTTTGTCGAATGTCCCCGCTGCGGCGCGGCGAACTATGATAATGCCTCGCGCTGCGCCGAGTGTGGCTATGTATTGCTCATCAGCTGCCCGCGTTGTGGCCTCGTCAATCGCACCGGCAAGGCGCAGTGCGCGCGCTGCGGGTTGTTCCTGAGCCAGCCGACGGGCGCGCCACGCACAGGGGCTTACGGCATCGCCGCGCCGGTCTCGCGCCCCCTTCCTCCCCTCGCCGATTCGCCTCCTCATATCCCACTTGAGCCGCCCCAACGCCCGATTGGCCGTTGGATCCTAACCACACTGGTCGCGCTGGTACTCATTCTCGCGCTGATCGTCGCGCTGGCCGAAGGCTTCGAGCCAATCAACGACACGATCGCCAGCGTCACACACGTCGACATCCACGCGGCGATTACCAACTTCGTCGACTTCCTGCTCAGTCTGCTGCCGCACTGATTCTGCCTGTGGCGCCACTCAGAAGCGCATCTCGCGTAAAGTAAAAGGGAAGTGTCGCGCGAGGTGAGCGAGCTGGAGGGGCGCTATGTGGTCACGAGTGATCTTGGTGGATGGCTATAACGTCATCCGCCACGCCCCAGAGCTGCTGGCGGCTGAGCGGCGCAGCCTGGCCAGCGGACGCGAGGCGCTCCTGGCGCAGATTCGCGCCACGTATCAGAGCGCAACGCATCGCGTGATCGTGGTCTTCGACGGCGATGGTCCGGCGGAGAGACGCTCTCCGCTCGTGGGGCTGGCGCGCGGGCAGGTGATCTACACCGCTCGCAGCGTAACTGCCGACGCGGTGATCGTGCGGTTGGCGGCGGAGGAACGATCGCGCGCCGATGATGTGATGGATGTGGTGGTCGTCACGCGCGACGCCGATCTGTGCTGGCACGCGAGCGAACACGGCGCGGCCTCGGCGCATCCCGACGAACTGCGAACGAAATTGCACGATGCGCCACGAGATGTCGCGCAACGCGCGCGCCACCGCGCCGCGATACGGAGCGCATGGGATAAAGACGCCGACGGCGATGACGAGCGACCCGCGCCAGACCGCAGGCGCGGCAATCCACGCAAGGCCCCACGCCGACGCCACACACAGCGCGACGACTTTCTCTGAGCCGTGCGACCCGGGCGGCTACTTGACGCCGATATCCCAGGCCTGCTCCAGGTCGGCGCGCGAGTACGCCTTGAACGCCATCATCGTCTGCGTGCGCGTGATGCCGTCGAGCGCGATCATGCGCTCGGTGACGACCTCCGCGAGATCGTCATACTGTGCCAGACGCACGATGGCGACCAGGTCATACTCGCCGGTCACTGAGTAGACCTCCGCGACGCTCGGGATCTCCAACAGCGCCTGCGCGGTGGCGTTGACCGCGTCGCGCTTCACGTTGATCAGTATCAGCGCTGTAATCATCTGCGCGCCTGACTTTCGTCGCTACTTGATGCGCCGCGCTCCTATGCTCCCTGCGCTACCGACTCACGCAGCTCGCGGCGCAGCACCTTGCCGGTGTTGTTCTTGGGCAGCGCGTCGCGGAAAACCACCTTGCGCGGACACTTGAAGACCGCGATCTCGTTGCGGCAGTAGTCGATGATCTCCTGCTCGGTCGCTGTCTGGTCGGGCTTGAGCACGACGACCGCCATCACCGACTCGCCCTGATAGTCGTCGGGAACGCCGATTACCGATACGTCTGCTATCGCCGGATGCTTGAACAGCACTTCCTCGACCTCGCGCGGATAGACGTTGTAGCCGGAGACGATGATCATGTCTTTCTTGCGGTCCACGATGGAGATGTAGCCGTCCTCATCCACCGTCGCCAGATCGCCGGTGTAGAGCCAGCCATCGCGCAGCGCCTCGGCGGTCGCCTCCGGCTGCTTCCAATAGCCCTTCATGATATTCTCGCCGCGACAGATCAGTTCGCCCAACTCACCAGGCGCAACCTCACCGCCATCGGCGTTGACAATTTTCACCTCGACGCCGGGAATCGGCTTTCCGACCGTGCCTGGCTTGGTGACGGGACCAGCGGCGTTGCTCGACACGACAGGCGACGCCTCGGTCAGGCCATAGCCCTCGCTGATCGGCACACCAGCCATCCCCTCGAAGAGCTCCATGATCTTGACCGGCAACGCTGCGGCGCCGGAGGCGATGTAGCGCACGCTGGAGAGGTCATAGTCGCGGATATTCGGCATCTGCGACCACACGACGAACATCGGCGGCGCACCGTAGAGGACGGTGCATTTATTCGACTGGACGGATTCTAGCGCCGAGGCTGGCTCGAAGCGCTCGATCAACGCCATCGTCCCGCCTGCCTTGATGGTCAGGTTCATGCCGACGTTCATCGCGTAGATATGGAAGAGCGGCAGCGCGATCCAGGTCACATCATCTTCCTGCGGCTTGATGCGCTCGACTTGCTCGCACTGCTCGCAGTTGGCGATCAGGTTGCGGTGTGTCAGCATCGCGCCCTTCGGACGCCCTGTCGTGCCGGAAGTGTAGGGAATGACGGCGACATCTCCATCGCCAACCGCGACGTTCGGCGGGGCCTCAGACGCCTGGCCGAACGCGTCGCGCCAGAGGACTGCGCCAGGCATCTCCTCCGGCGAGGCGACGATCACCTTCTGCAACTCAGGCGCGTTGGCCGCCGCCTGGAGCGCCTGCGGGGCGAAGGGAGCGAGGGTGAGCAGCGCCTTCGCGCCGCTGTCCTTGACGATGTACTCGATCTCGGCAGGCTTATAGAGCACGTTCATCGGCACGACCGCCGCCCCCGCCTTGAGGATGCCGTAGTAGGCTTCCATGAAGAGCGGCAGATTGTGCAGCAAGAGCGCCACGCGGTCGCCCGGTTGCACGTCAAGCGCGATGAGGCCGTTCGCCACCTGGTTCGCGCGCTTGTCGAAGTCGGCATAGGTCGTTTCCTGATCGCGGAAGCGGATCGCAGTCTTGTTCGGCAGCCGTTCCGCCGTCTGCGCGAGCATCTGTCCCAGGGTCATGTTGCGCTCCTTCTGGTGGTGCTGTGACGATCTGGACGCGACTTACATCAGGATACCAACAGAGTTACATCAAGATACCCAGCAGGGCCGCCGGCGACGTAGATGACCTGCCCGCTGACAAAGCTGGCGTCGTCGGAGGCGAGGAACGCCGCCACACTGGCGACCTCGCTCGGCTGGCCGATGCGGCGCAGCGGAATGTGCTGCGACATGACCTCCTGGAACTGCTCTGGCGTCGCGCCCAGCCGCTCGGCGGTGGAGCGCGTCATGTCGGTGTCGATGAACCCTGGCGCGATGGCGTTGGCCGTGATGCCGAAGGGGCCAAGCTCGATGGCCAGCGTGCGCGTCAGCCCTTGCAGGCCGGCTTTCGCCGCCGAGTAGTTGATCTGCCCGCGATTGCCCAGCGCCGAGGTAGACGAGAGGCTGATGATGCGCCCGTACTTGCGTTCGACCATCGGCTTCTGCGCCGCCCGCGCGCAGAGGAACGCGCCGCGCAGGTGCACGCCGATCACACGGTCCCAGTCGTCGTCGGTCATCTTGAAGACCAGGTTGTCGCGCAGGATACCGGCGTTATTCACAAGGATGTCGAGCTGGCCAAAGCGCTCCAGCGTCTGATCCACCATCTGCTGGACCTGCTTGGCGTCGGAGACGTCGCAGGTGAGCGCCAGCGACTCTGCGCCGCCAGACGCGATCTCCTCCGCGACGGCTTTGCATCCCACTTCGTCGAGATCGACGAGCGCGACTCGCGCGCCCTCCTCCGCGAACCTGCGCGCCGTCGCCGCGCCGATGCCACGCGCCGCGCCGGTGACCAGCGCGACCCGCCCGTCAAGTCTTCCCATGCTCACGCCTCCATACGTGGTAATTCATTTTGCGCCATGTCTTGTGTGCTGAATTCAAGCATAGATTCCAAGCAGGCGCATGTCAAGGCGCGAAGCGTCGCGCGCCCATGTCTAACGCCGAACACAGGACGCTGCGATGTGGCGGCGGCGCTCAATCGTCCGTTCTATCCAATACCACTTCGAGATGGTACGGCGCCGCTAGGCTGGCAAGCGCGAATTCATGCGAATTCATGGGCGCTAGAACCACATGGGCTATGCGCTCTGGCCATTCGGGTAGACCGCTTGCGACCCGGCAGGCGGGTAATGTACCATTCCTCTCACCCGTCACGAGAACCAGGTTGTGATGCGCTGATCTCGGACCTCAGCGACGCGCGAGATAACAGGCGAGATGTCGGTAGGCGAGATGTCAGTAGGATAGTACGGCAGGCAATCATGCTCAACGACAGTCATATCTGGCGCGGCGCGCAGGAGCGTCTGCGCCAGGAGATGAGTTCCGCCCAGTTCGAGACGTGGCTCCGTGGCACGCAGCTACGCCTGGATGAGGATGGCGCGGCGGAGCTACAGGTACGCACGACATTCGCCAAAGAACTGCTGGAGTCGCGCTACCGCGAGCGCATCGAGGCCGCCATCGCCAGCGTCACCGGCCAGCCCTGCGCGCTGGAGGTCAGCGTCTGCGGCCAGCTCGCCGTCGCCGAAAGCGATTCTCATCTGTACGCCAGCCCGCAGCGCCAGGTGATTCGCCAGGCGCGCCCCGCCGTAACGCAGCGTCAGACGCGCGACTACATGGCGTCTCCACTGTTTCGCGCGCCAGTTGAGTTGGTCGAGAGCGACGACTCCTACCCCTCCAGCGCCGATGTGGTCAAGACGGCCTCCCCACGAGCGACCCATGATACCCATGGCAAGACGCCACGGCGCGCCTCAGGGGGTACAATACAACCCATTGCGTCTGCGCCGGTTGTTCGGGGGCCAGCGCTAGATGGGAAGGTCCGCATGGATCCACGGAACGCCGGGAGCGCTGCGCGCAATGAGCAGGCTGGCCAGATGGCCGAAGATGACGATCCCGCCGCCGTCTCTGATGTGCGGCGGCGTGACAGCGGCGATCCTGGTTACGCGCAACCGTTCTCGATTCCCGCGCCGCGGCTGAACGCGCGCTACACGTTCTCCACCTTCATCGTCGGCGCCGGTAACCAGCTCGCGCACGCGGCCTCAGTGGCGGTCGCCGAGGCGCCGGGCCACGCCTATAACCCGCTCTTCCTCTATGGCGGCGTGGGACTCGGCAAGACGCACCTGCTGCACGCCATTGGCCATAACGCGCTCGAAAATGGTCTGGTGGTCCTCTACGTCTCGTCGGAGACCTTTACCAACGAGATGATCAACGCCATCCGCTACCGCACCAACGAGGAGTTCCGCGCCAAGTACCGCTCGGCGGACGTGCTGCTTGTGGATGACATCCAGTTCATCGCCGGCAAGGACTCGACCGAGGAAGAGTTCTTCCATACCTTCAACAGCCTCTACGAGTCAAATAAACAGATCGTGATGTGCAGCGACCGCCCGCCCAAGGCTATTGTCAGCCTGGAAGAGCGGCTGCGCTCGCGCTTCGAGTGGGGCCTGATCGCCGACATCCAGCCGCCCGACCTCGAGACGCGCGTCGCCATCCTGCGCGCCAAGGCTGACCTCAGCCAGCGCATGGTACCGGACGATGTGATCCAGTACCTCGCTAGCCGCGTGCAAAGCAACATCCGCGAGCTGGAGGGTAGCCTGAACCGGCTGCTGGCCTTCTCGCAACTCCAGCGCATGCCGCTCACCATTGATACTGCCAAGGCGGCGCTCGCCAATATCGCCACCGACGCGCGGCAGCGTCGTGTCAGCATCGACGACGTGATCAACGCGGTCTCCGAATACTACCGCCTCTCGCTCGACGACCTGCGTGGCAAGCAGCGCGACAAGCACATCGTCGTCCCACGCCAGGTGGCGATGTATCTGATGCGACAGGAGACCGAGGCGTCGCTGATGGAGATTGGCCAGGCGCTTGGTGGACGCGATCATGCACCGTGCTGCACGGCTGCGACAAGATCAGTCGCGAGGTCAATGAGAACACGGCGCTGCGTAAAGAAGTGCTCGCGATTCGCCAGCAGATCTCCGGGTAGCCGCCACGATCAGACTTGCGAGACTACCGCGCCTTCATCCTCGATCTCGACGGCGTCATCTATCGCGGCGAGCGATTGCTGCCCGGCGCGCGCGACTTCATCTCCTGGGCCGACGCCACCGGGCGCAGGCTGATCTTCCTCTCCAACAACTCCTTCGCCACACCTGACGAGGTAACCGCCAAGCTGGCCCGCCTCGGCGCGCCACATCCAGAGGGGCGCGTGCTGACGTCTGGAGCCGCCGCCGCGCGTCAGATTGCCGCGCGCCATCCTGGTGGGACGGCCTTCGTGCTCGGCGTCGCCTCGGTCGAGCGGATGGTCGAAGCCGAGGGGCTACGCACAGTCTGGCGCGAGGGGATGGATGGGCCGCCGCCGGATGCGTTGCTGGTGGGTCTGGACTTCAACCTGAGCTATGACCGCCTGCGCCGTGGACTGCGCGCGATCCTGGCTGGAGCCGATTTTATCGCCGTCAACCGCGACCCATCGTTCCCCGTTGAGGACGGCCTCAATCCGGGTACCGGCTCAATTGTCGCCGCGCTGGAATATTCTAGTGGGCGCGCGGCGGAGATCTCGGCAAGCCCGCCCCAGGGATGATGCTGGAGGCGTTGCGCGAAATGGGCGTCGAGGCGAGTGAGACGCTGGTCGTCGGCGATGGTCTAGAGTTGGACATCGTCGCCGGACACGCCGCCGGAATAGACGCCGCGCTGGTCTTACTGGCATGAACACGCGCGCGCAGGCCGAAGCGGCGACGGGCAGCAAGCCTGATCTCATCTTCGACGGCATCGACGATCTGCTGGCGGCGTTGCAAGAGCAAGCGTAAGGGCCGCTACGGGTTGGCGCAGTAGTAGAAGGCGCTAGATGATCGCCAGATTGTGGAAGGACTCAACAGCGAGCTGAACATGCGGACGCCTACGAAAAGCTCCTGCGCGAGACGGCGCTTCCTGGTCTCCGGCAGATCGCTGGCTATCGAGGTGGATACATTCTGCGGCAGGATGGAGACGAAGAGGTAGAATTCGCCATCTTGAACCTGTTTGACTCGCTCGACGCTGTCCGGGCCTTTGCCGGACCTGATTATACCGTTCCCGTCTTTGAGCCAGAAGCGCGACAACTGTTCTCCAAAGTCGAGCCAATCGCCCGTCACTACGAGGTCAAAACGACGCCGTAGCCTGACCAGCGTTATTTCCTCTAACTTGCCCCGCTCGCCTGCGTGCTGTGCCTGGCGTATAATGTTGACAAAGTCAACTATATAGTTGACAACGGCATGCAAATGGGCGATTTCCGGCGAGCATCACGCAGAGAGGACAGGCCAGGCGTCAGAACCAGCATGAGTCGCAATGTGGAGCAGCGTGCCGAAGCTGTGCGGCGCTTCAATCGGTTCTATACAAAGCAGATTGGCGTGCTGCATGAGGGGCTGTTGCAAAGCCCATTCGCGCTGACCGAAGTGCGTGTGCTCTCTGAGCTTGCTCATCATGAGAACATCGCCGCAAGCGGAGTTCCGCGAAAGATCTCGGATTGGACGCAGGCTACCTCAGCCGTATTCTGCGGCGTTTCGAGCATAGCGGCTTTCTCGACCGCACCCCCTCTCCGACTGATGGCCGTCAGCGCCAACTGCGACTGACACAAGAGGGTCGAGACGCCTTTGCCCCGCTCGACCAGCGTTCACACGATGAAGTCGCGGCGCTCCTGAGCAAACTTTCGGAGACCGAGCAGGAGCGCTTGCTCGATGCGATGCGCACGATTGAGGCAGTGTTCGCCCCTCCATCCGTCGCGGCGCCTCCATACCTGCTCCGATCCCCCCCACCCTGGCGACATAGGCTGGATTATCCATCGTCATGGCGCGCTCTATGCGCAGGAGTACGGCTGGGATGAGCAGTTCGAGGCGCTGGTCGCGGAGATCGCGGCGAAGTTCATCCAGAACTTCGACCCCAAACGTGAGCGCTGCTGGATCGCCGAACGCGATGGCGAGATTGCCGGCTCGGTCTTCCTGGTCCGGCAGTCCGACGAGGTCGCGAGTCTGCGCTTGCTGCTGGTCGAGCCTTCAGCGCGCGGGCTTGGTATCGGAACCCGTCTGGTCGATGAGTGCATCCGTTTTGCGCGCCAGGTGGGCTACACGACGATCACGCTGTGGACGAATGATGCCTTGCGCGCCGCGCGCCACATCTACGAGAAGGCAGGATTCCGTCTCGTGAGCGAGGGGTCCCATTATAGCTTTGGGCATGACCTGATTGAGCAGACCTGGGAGCTGGCGCTCTGAGGCCCTAAACCATCGCAAACGAGCAAACGTACTAGCCGCATGCCAGGATAGCGCCGAGGTTGCTATGCGCCAGTCGCTATGTTACACTCGGATTGGCATGCGTTTCGTGAAACGCAATCAATGCCTAAGCAGAAGACGCCCACATCCCTTTGCCTTTAGACACCGGGACGAGGGCGTTGTCGCCTGTTGGCGACCTAAAAACCACGCAGTTCGATCTCTGACAAGTGTACGCCAGTCGGGCAGAATAGAGCGACATGGAACGGCATAACGTACGCAAAACCTACAGGTATCGGCTTGAGCCAACGCCTGAACAACATCAGGCGTTGGAGCAAAAATAGTCTTGTGGCTGTGCCGCACGCTCTATAATGTCGCGTTGGAACAACGCAAGACGTGGTGGGTGCGCGGGCAAGGCATCGGAGCCAGTTACTACCAGCAAAAGGCCGAACTGCCCGATCTCAAAGCCACCTGCCCAGAGTTTGGCGCGGTTCATGCTCATGTGTTGCAGGATGTGATCTTGCGCCTTGACCACGCTTTTCAGGCATTCTTCCGCCGTGTCAAAGCAGGCGAGACACCACGCTATCCACGTTTTCAGGGAAAGGGGCGCTATACCAGCTTTACTTTCCCAGAGTATGGCAACGGCGCTGTCCTTGATGGCGATGTGCTGAGCCTGTCCAAAATTGGACGGATCCCTATCCGGCTACATCGTGCATTGGAAGGGACACCCAAAACAGTTACCATCCGTCGTGAAGCAGATGGCTGGTATGCCTGCTTCTCCTGCGCGGACGTGCCGGTACAGCTACTTCCTGTTACCGGACGGAAAATGGGGATTGACCTTGGACTGGAAGCCTTTGCTACGCTCTCCGATGGCATGCGCGTCTTTCACCCCGGCCGGTATCGCACAGCCGAAAGGATGTTGAAGACAGCGCACCGCCGTGTCAGCCGCCGCAAGAAAGGCAGTAATCGCCGCAAGAAGGCAGTCGCGTTGCTAGCGAAAGCCCATCAGAAGGTGAGGCGTCAACGACAGGATTTTCACCACAAGACAGCGCTTGCCCTTGTGCGCGCCAACGATATCATCTATCATGAGGACGTGCAGACGGCCAACATGCTCAAGAATCACCATCTCGCCAAGAGCATCCAAGATGCGGGGTGGACAGCGTTCTTGTCCATCCTCGCCGCCAAAGCAGCATACGCTGGGCGGCGAGTCGTAGCTGTTCCGCCTGCCTACACCAGTCAGTTGTGTTCTGGCTGCGGTGTTCTGGTTCAGAAAGGCTTATCGGTCCGGTGGCATAGCTGTCCGGGCTGTGGAATGAGCTTGCATCGGGACCACAACGCGGCAAGAAACATAGAAAGGCTTGGGCGAAGCCTTCGGGGAGGCGTGGCGTAGGTCATGTCGGAGAACCGAGAAGCCTCTGCGTTTACGCATGAGGAGCATGTCACACAACCTGCATGGCACTTGGGCGGCTTTCCGCGTAGCTCGGGAATCCCAGGCGAGCGCTCCCCGAAACGCGCCCGCCACTCCCGCATTCATCTTCTCTATCGAGAACCTCGTGAGATCTGTTCTCACGTCCATTGAGTGCGCCGGAGCGGGCGCGTTGTTTGTTCGGGCGGCCCTGCCTCAACGCAGCGTAGCGTTGTCTTATCTACTTGTTTAGGTTCATTAGGAGGGCAGTGGGGCACTCGTGAACACATCATGTGGTGGCTGGCCGTTCCCATCGGGGCCAGCCTTGCTGCGATTGTGTTCGCCATCTTTCTCGCCCGGTGGGTGTTTGCGAACGATACAGGCACACCGGAGATGCGTAAGGTTTCGGATGCGATCTTCACTGGCGCTCAGCGTTTCTCGGGCGACAGTATCGGACCATCGCGACCTGGCTGTGGTCGCGGCCGTCGTCATCGGCGTCGTACTCGGCCTTCGGTTCACTCAGCAATGGCACAGTGGCGGGCTTCGCGAGGACGCCTACCACGAGTTCGCGATTCGCTCAGGCATCGCCTTCCTCTTCGGCGCGGCCTGCTCGGGAGCGGCCGGCTTCATCGGTATGAATGTCGCCGTGCGCTCCAATATTCGTGTTGCTGGCGCGGCGCGGAGCGGCCTCGGTGATGCGCTCATGGTCTCCTTCCGCGGCGGCGCCGTCTCTGGTTTCCTCGTCATCGCGCTGAGCTTGCTCGGCGTCACCATTGTCTTCATGGTCTTTGGTGGTCTGGCGGCTTGCCGATTGCTACGCCGGCTACTATCGTCGGCTTTGGCTTCGGCGCCAGCTTTGTCGCGCTGTTCGCGCAGCTTGGCGGTGGCATTTACACCAAGGCCGCCGACGTGGGCGCCGACCTCGTCGGTAAGGTCGAGGCTGGCATCCCGGAGGACGACCCCCGCAACCCCGCTGTTATCGCCGACCTGGTCGGCGACAACGTGGGCGACTGCGCTGGACGTGGCGCGGACCTCTTCGAGTCGACCGCTGCCGAGAATATCGGCGCGATGATCCTTGGGGGGTCGCCGGAGCCATCGCGGCGAACACGGGTAAGACCAATCCAGCCTGGATCCTCTTCCCGCTGGTGGTCGCGGCTTTGGCATATCTGCTCGCCTGATCGGCGTCTGTGGTTCGCAAGTGCCCGTCGTGCGAGCCTGGTAGTGGCTGGCAATCGCGACCCCGGTGAGATGGCCATGGGCCAGCTGAACGCAGGGCTACTACGCTGCCGCCGTCCTGCGCGATCGTCATCCTCGCCGCTACCTACTTCCTGCTCGCAGCACGAACTGAGCACTGGTGGGTCTTCGGCCTTCGCGGCCTCGTTGGTATCGCTGACCAGCTATCGCTTTCGTCTCATCACCCAGTACTACACCTCGGGCACCTGGCGACCGGTGCGGGAGATCGCTGAAGCCGCAAGACCGGACCGGCGACGACGATTATCTCCGGCATGGCGGTTGGCTTTGAGACACGGCTCTGCCGTCATCGTCATCTGCATGCCCTCGTCCTAGCCTACTACCTTGGCTCGGCAGATCGGCCTACAGATCCTGAGGGATTCGGATCATCAGCCGCGGCATCTTCGGGACCGCGGTCGCCACGATGGGTATGCTGATGACCGCGGCTACATCCTGGCGATGGACACCTTCGGCCCGATCACCGACAACGCCGGCGGCATCACCGAGATGAGCGGCCGGCCGGAATCCGTCGCGAGATCACCGACGCGCTGGACGCCGTCGGCAACACCACCAAGGCGCTCACCAAGGGCTACGCCGTCGGCTCGGCCGCTCTGGCGGCCTTCCTGCTCTTCAGCGCGTACCTGGATGTCTACGTGAGACCATGTCGATCCGAAGCCAGTCACCGTGTCAATCTGGCGAATCCACGCGATCTTCATCGGCGCGTTCATCGGCGCGATGCTGGTCTTCCTCTTCAGCTCGCTGGCGATTCGTGCGGTGGGCCGGCCGCGCAGGGCATGATCGAAGAGGTGCGCCGGCAGTTCCGCAAGGACCCGGGCATCATGGCGGGTACGCCGGCCCGATTACGCCACGTGCGTGGATATCAGCACTCGGCGCCGCGCTGCGCGAGATGATGCTCCCCGGCTTCCTGGTGGTGGGCACGCCGGTCCTCGTCGGCCTGATGCTCGGGCCGGAAGCCGCGGCCGGCCTGCTGATGGTCGGCACGATCGCCGGCATGCTGATGGCGATGGTGCTGAACAACGGCGGCGGCGCCTGGGACAACGCCAAGAAGTTCATCGAGGCGGGCTGCTGAAGGACGAGAAGGCAAGGTGCTCGGCAAGGGCCGATGCGCACGAGGCTGCGTGGTTGGCGACACCGTGGCGATCC
>CAVTFE010000094.1:0-132799 GCA_963733745.1 uncultured bacterium | reverse complement strand
TTTCGTGATCGCATCCGGCCCCCTGTACGATTCCTGTACGATTCAGGCGCTTAAGGCTGCCGGTCGACTGGGAGCGCTCGATCTCCGTCGATCCGTTGGTCATGCATGTCGACTTCCCAGCGCCAGCCTGGCAGCGCGATCTCGACCATGACGGACTCCGGCTTGGTGTGGCCAAGCCGATACACGACGCCCGCGCTGTCCGGCCGGTTCAGGAACTCCACCAGGCGCCCGAACACCGAGTCAGGGCAACCGTCATCGGCTCGGGAGCGATCGCGGTAGCCCGAACCACGGCAGCACGCTGTTGTCGAAGCGGGTCATGGCGCAGATCCGGTCGCCGGCAAGGGTGAGCACGTAGAAGCCGGCCGCGTGGCGGATTCCAGCCGGGACGCGCAGGTAGGCTCCGAACGCGGGCTGGCCGTTGGCTCGGGTCGGCACGAGGTCGAACATGCGGCCCGCGCCGAACTGGCGGCCCCAGTAGCGGGCCACGTTGTCACGGCCCTCGTATCCGAATGGCTCCGGAGGCATAGCGATGAAGACGTCGTCGGTCAGCAGGGCTACCAGCGCCTCCAGATCGGCCGACTCCCAGGCGCGGGCGAACATGGCCACGATCGCGTCCTCGGCGGGCGAGCCCGCGACGGGCGGCGGCTGGTGGTCGGCGGCTGGCTGCCGGCGCTGCAGGCTAGCGCGGGCTCGTTTCAGGGCGCTGTTGACCGACTGGACGGTCACCTCCAGCATGTCGGCCACCTCGCTGGCGTGGAAGCCGAGGACGTCGCGCAAGATGAGGACGGCGAGCTGGCGCGGCGGAAGCAGCTGCAGGGCGGTCACGAAGGCCAGCGAGATCGCTTCGCTCTGCTCGTAGCGGGCCTCCGGCCCGAGCGACCGGTCGATGGCGCCCTCGAGGAGTTGGTCAGGAATCGGCTGCAGCCAGGCCGGCTCGTCGCGCGGCGTCGGCACGGGCGCTTCGAACTGCGACATGTCCCACTCCCTCGCCGGGCGCCGGCTCGCAGCGCGGCGCGCGTTGAGGCACCGGTTGGTGGCGATCTTGTACAGCCAGGTGCGCAGCGACGCGCGTTCCTCAGTGAACCCGCCGATGCCCTGCCAGGCGGCCAGCATCGTCTCCTGGACGGCGTCCTCGGCGTCCTGGAGGGATCCGAGCATCCGGTAGCAGTGCACCTGCAGCTCCCGCCGGTGCGACTCGGCCAGCTCCTGGAACGCCTCGCCATCCCCGGCCCGCGCCCGGGAGAGAAGATCGTCTGTCACCATCCTGCGCACCTTCCTTCCCGCACCACGTCGTCCCTCCGCCCCAGTATATACACCGCCCACGGCGCGAACTGGGCGGCGCGAACTGGGCGGCTCGCGGGCGCCCAGTTTCCCAGTGCCGCGGTGTATGCACTGGTGTATGCACTATCGACCGCCGGACGATCCGCCCACCGGATCGTGCCGCACCAGCTGGAACCGACCCTGGAAGGTAACCCAAGGTAACCAAAGGTAACCAAAGGTAACCCATGGAATTGTCCGCACCGGCCGGGCGCGGGGCGATCGCGAACGGCGATCGCCGCCGCCGGGGGGCTGGTGAACGTGCGAATCCCGAGGAGGAGCCCATGCACGGGAAAGCAGCCACCCGCAGACAGCAAGTGAGAAGACCGCTCGCTCGTGTGTTCGCCAGCTGGCGGACGGGCCTACCGAGGCCTGTCCTCGTTCTTCAGGCCGGGAACGCGCTCAACTACTTCGGCACCGGACTGATCCTTCCCTTCGAGATCATCTACCTCCACGCGGTCCGCGGCTTCTCGACGGCGACCGCGGGGCTGGTCCTGGCGACGGTCATGGGCACGGCCGCAGTGGTAACGCTCCCTTCGGGTGCGCTCCTCGATCGTTTCAGTGCGAAACGGATCCTGATCGCGGGCAATGTTGTGAACGCACTCGGCTACGGGGGCTTGGCGTTTGTCGACCGTCCCTGGCAAGCCTTCGTCTGCGCGGCCGTCGGCGGCGCCGGCTTCGGATTCGTGGGAACCGCCGGCCAAGTCCTGACCTTGACCCTGGTCCCGGCGGAGCAGCGCGCCGCATCGACCGCGCTCCGACGAGTCGCAGGCAACTTCGGTCTCGGCCTCGGCGCGACGGTTGCGGGCTTCATCGTCGCTTTCGCCCATGACCTCCGCGCGTTCCAGGGCCTCTACCTCTTCGACGCAGTCACGTTCGTCGTCTTCGCGCTGGTTGTGCTCGTCTGGATCCCGGATCCAGGCCTCGCGCATGCTCCGTCGGCGAGCGAGGGCGCACAGGGTTTCCGAGCTGTCGCTCGGGATCGGCTCTTGCTCGCCTTGATCGCGGGCAACCTCGCGCTCGTGATGATCGGCGGCGCGTTCTTCTCCAACATCCTCCCGCCGTTTGCGGAGGCGCATACACCTGTCGGGCCCATTGGGATCGGTGTCGTCGTCTTCATCAACACCTTCTTCATCGTCGTCGCGCAGGTACCGGCGACACGTGCGGTGGCGCGGATGCGCCGCACTCACGCTTTGTTCGCCACCAGCGCCATATTCGCAGTCGGCCTGCTCGCGGTCCTGCTCGCACCGCTCACGCACTCGACGCTCACCGCTACCACCATCTTGGCCGGCGTCGCGATCCTGATCGCGATCGCTGAGTGTGGCCAGTTCATCGTGCTCGGCCCGCTAGTCGCGGAAATCGCGCCGCCGCATCTGCTCGGCCGCTACATGTCGTTCTACCAGCTCAGCTTCATGGTCGGCGTGGCTCTCGGCCCCGCGGTCGGCGGCGTGCTGCTCGGAACGTCACCCGACACCATCTGGTGGGGCGGCGCCCTGGCGCTGGCACTGACCGGAGCCGGCTTCCTTCGACTCGGAAACCGGATACCCGACCCGCTCCTGCAGGCACAATGCCCCCCGCCGCAAGCCGTCACTGTGGCCGATCCCAGCTGAGCTTCCGGCGGGCAGCCCCGGCCAATCCATCATCAGGCCTGCGACCACCCACGGGGAAGAATCATCATCATGGACCACCAAATGTTGCAGCAACGGTTCGCAGCCCTTACCACAGCCCACCTGGCCGACGCTTGTATACGCGCCCAGGTCCCAGTGCGTTGCGCGTCTGCGCTCTTGCGTGCTGTGGCGCCTGGCAGCCGCCTGGCCGGTCGTGTCTGTCCCGCCAGGCATGCCGGAAGCGTCGATGCCTTCCTGGAGGCATTCGAAACGGCAGCACCGGGCGACGTGCTGGTAGTCGACAACGGCGGGCTCCTGGATGAAGCATGCGTTTGGTGACCTGGTGGCTCTGGAGGCCCATGCAGCCGGTATGGAAGGCATGGTGATCTGGGGACTGCACCGCGACACCGCTGATAGTCGGGCGATCGGGCTGTCGGTCTTCAGCCTGGGAGCGATCCCCACGGGCCCCCTCCGGCTCGACGCCCGCCCGGTGCGCTGGAGTCCACCGTCATCGGAGACTGTTCAGTGACCCGCGACGATCTGGTCCTCGGCGACGATGATGGCGTGCTCTTCGTACCGAGCCGACAGGCTGAGGAGATCTTCACGCTGGCCGAGACGATCCGCGATACCGAGCGGCGCCAGGCCGAGCGGATCCGGGCAGGTGCGCCAGGTACGGTTTGGCGACTTCTAGCCGCGTAATCCGGTGCTCGTGGTCAATCTTTTGACAACGGCTTCTCAAAGTAACGATAGAAAGTGCTACGGCTGATGTGGAGGGTTTCGCATGTTGGAACGAACGTTGGTGAAATCATTAGGCTGGCCTGAAGGCCGGCTACTGGTACTGGCGCATGAGGCGGGAACACGCCTCGCGGAGATGGGTCTGAGCGGGGAGGCAATCCTCGTCTGGCTCGACCAGGTCTACGCCGAGCCGGAGAAGTTCGTGAACGATCCGGCTCTCAGCAGACTGGCGCTAGCGCTACTCTGTCCGCACCATGAGAAGGATCTGACACTCCACGGGGGCTAAAGCCCCATGGGTTCTCGGTTCTGCGAGGCCAGTAACCCAGCCTCTCCCCGAAGGCGCTGCCCGCGCCGCTCTATATTCTTCGCCGCGTTGTGGTCCCGATGCAGGCTCGTGCCACACTCTGGACACGAATGCCAGCGGACGGATAAGCCCTTTGAGACAACAACGCCACAGCCAGAACACATCTGACTGGTATAAGCAGGCGGCACGGCTACGACTGAGCGACCGGCGCATGCTGCCTTGAAGCTCAGGATGCTCAGGAACGCTGCCCAGCCCGCGTCCTGGATAGACTTGGCGAGGTGGTGGTTCTTGAGCATGTTGGCCGTCTGCAAGTCCTCGTGATAGATCGTATCGTTCTCGCGCACAAGAGCGAGCGCCGTCTTGTGGTGAAAATCCTGTCGCTGCCGTCGCACCTTCTGATGCGCCCTGGCAAGTAGCGTGACGGCCTTGCGCCTGCGATTACTCCCCTTCTTGCGACGCGAGACCCGAGGTTGGGCGGTTTTGAGCGCGCGCTCGGCCTTACGATACCACCCAGGGTGAAAGATGCGCGTGCCATTTGACAGCGTGGCAAACGCCTCAATGCCGAGATCAATCCCCGTCTCCTGCCCGGTGGGCGGTAGAGGCTGGACCGGCCCGCTCGCGGAACGCTTCGATAGAATCGCCTGATGGATGCCCGCGCGACGCAGGGAACTTGCCTTCAGACCACTCTCATGCCCTTACGACTAGCGATTAGCGCCGGGGGTCAGGAAGATCTTGAGATCGCCTGTGGGCGTGATGCGCCCTATTGCACCCGCCTGGTAGGCGGTAAACCAGAGATTGCCGTCTGCACCTGCGGTGATAAGGTTGGGCTGGGCATGTTCAATCGCGGTCACGTGGAATTCGGTGACGGCGCCCGCAAGCGTCACCCGTCCGACAGAGTCCGACTGGACCTCGGTGAACCAGAGATTCCCGTCTGGCCCCGCGCTGATGCCGAAGGGAAGACTATTCGGCGTCGGCGTGGGAAACTCGGTGACCTTGCCGTCGAGCGTGATGCGGCCGATAGCATTCCTGCCGGGCTCTGCGAACCAGAGAGCGTGGTCCGGACCCGCCACAATCGCCTGGGCTGCGGCGGATACGGAGGGGAGCGCATATTCGGTGACGCTGCCGTCGGTTGAAATCGTGCCGATGCGTCCCGCAAGCTCGGTGAACCAGACATGATGGTCCTCACCGAGCGCAAGGAAGACTGCTGAGCCGGATGTGGTTGGAATCGGGAACTGTGTGAGCGCTCCGCTCGGCGTGATCCGCCCGATGGCGGGCTGGCCGTATTCGGAGAACCACAGATTCCCGTCGGACCCAGCCACGATGCCGAGGGGGCCACCATATGCTGCGGGAAGCGGGTACTCGCGAATGACACCGTCCGTTGTGATGCGGCCGATCGTCCCTCCGTTCAGCTCGGTGAACCAGAGGGCGCCATCCGGACTAGCCGTGATCGTCGCTCCCTGGCTGTGCAACGTCGGGATCGTGTAGTAGGTCTGGGTTCCGTCGGGGGTGATCCGACCGATGGCGCCCTCAGCATGATCTACGAACCACACATTTCCGTCGGGCCCGCGCGTGATGCCATCCGGCCACATTGATCATTGGAAACGAAGAACCGCTTGCTGTTGTCGCCGCACTGCATCCTGCGAGCAGCGCAAGGCATGCGCAGAGTACCACGAGCAAGCGTGAGCTGTCGTACCTTCTGAGAGTGACTATATCGTATTTGAGGGCATTTCCTAACCTGGCCTGGTAGCGGAGTTGCCACATCAACGTTCTGGAGGGTTGAGAACATCCCTAGCGTCGTAGTTCCCCATCTGCACATCCGCAACAAACCCCGTCCAGTACCTGTCCTGATCCACGACCGCCGCTGGATCGATGCCAGCCAAGATCGTGGTCAGGTCCTGCGCCGCCTGATCGTGCTCACGAAAGAGTTCGTCCCAGTCCTCGTCGCTCAGGTCCCATTCATAGATACTCAGATGCTGAGAAACTTTGAGGCTCACAGTGTCGTACGGAAAGCGGATTGTGACGGCGCGTACAGACACGATGAACTGGTCGAGGCTTGAGTTGACAAAGGTGGCAGGTCCTGCGAAATGTGGCAGTGGATCGCCGGGTCTGAATGCGCCGTAGTTGATGTGGACAACCTGCTTGGTCCGTGGTTCCAGGCAGAAGTGACCGTGGTACCCGGTTGATCCCAAGGTTACCAGCGGGCCGGTCACTGGATGCTCAAGGAGGGCCAGCTCACGTGCAGCCAAACACACCAAGCCGTCGGGAGCCCCTTTCTCGAGCAGTTCCGCGTCCCATCCATGTGGAATACCTGTCGGCGGCTGATACGTTACCAGCATGAACCGCGGCCAGTCGCCCGGTTGTTCCTCTGCCATGTGCAGTCCTCGTGCGCGGTCCTGCGCCTGCAAAAGTCGTTCCTCGCATACCATGCGTCCCAGTCGATGCCCCACCTCTATTGTGCGGTAGGCTGGACGTGTTGAGGGACGCCCCTACAGTGCGGAGGTCAGGTGTTATGCCAGCGATGTTGACTGCGTCCTACCAACCTCACGCGCCAGTCCCGCCCCCAGCATATCACTGGGCTCGGGCGGCGAGACCTCCGGCATTGCGCCTTGACGCCCTGACACTCATTCGTCGGCTGCGCCTGCTTGTGTTGTGCCGCCTGGCCGTGGAATACGCCCACTGGCGCTGTCCTCCGCCATTGGCGGCAGCGCCAGGCGGGCGTCCCCGTCGCTACTCGGAGGCGTCGTTGCTGCTCATTGGGCTCTTGCGCGTGCTGTGGCAGCTCTCTTACCAAGATATGTACGACTGGTTAGTCGCCTGGCCCGCTCTCGCCCGAGCGTGTGGGCTCCCGCTCAAGGACGATGGCTGTCCCATGGTCCCGAGCCCCGCGCAACAGTGGAAGCGAGCGGCACGAGCGGGAGCGCCGGTCACCGAGGCACTCTTGGTGGTCGTCGTGCGCCGCGCGGTGCAATGGCGGGTGGTGGGCGGGCGTGATCTCATTGTTGACAGCGCGCCTATCCTGGCCTGGCGCCGAACAGATCCAGATGCGGCCGTTGGGCATGCTCCAGCGCACCATCCTCGTCCGCTTCTACGCGGCTACCGTGTCCACACTCTCTTGTGTCGCGGCTCGGGACTGCCGTTGCTCTTCTTACTTTCCCCCGCCAACGTGCATGACGCACCCTTCGCCCGCCCGCTGCTCACCTGGGCCATGCAGCTCTATGGCCTGCGCCCGCGCGTGATCCGCCTGGACGCGGGCTACTGGGGCTTAGAGGCTGTTAAGGACTGAAGATGGAGGAGGTGGTAGGATGCGACCATGGCTACCACCACCTCCTACCCCAGTGATGTGAGCGACGAAGAATGGGCCGTCGCCGTGCCCTACCTGACGTTGCTCTCGCCGACGGCGCTGCAACGCCAGCATGACCTGCGCGCGGTCTTCAATGCCGTACGCTATCTGGCCCATACCGGTGTGCCTTGGCGCTATCTGCCTAGTGCATGATCAGGCCGCCGTGTCGGGAATAACCAGGTGAGCGTCATGGGAGCAGCCAAAGTGAGCACAGACGCGGTCAGCCACCTCGTGGGCACTCAGCAGCCGTTCGGGCTCGACCATGGCGCGCTTGCCATGCACCCACTTCGGCTCGATCGGGTTGAGCCACGGGCTCTTGATCGGCAGATACACGCCACGATGCGCACACCCGTCCCCTGGCGCTTGACCTGCCGGTTGTGCGCGCGGATCCAGGCCCGCACCCGCCTGCTCATGTGCCAGCAGGCGTTGTCCCAGACCAGCAGCCACACCCGCACCCCTGTCCCCTGCAGCCGCGCGCAGACCCAGGCCAGGAACTCCTCGGTGATAGCGCTCACCGGCCGGCCGTCGACGAAGCGCAGCCAGACGCGCTCGGCACGCCCGAGCTGGCGCAGCAGCACGCCGTAGCAGGCCAAGGCCTTGGGGTCGGTGTCACCCTTGGGCACCTCCTGCTCGATCAGGCGCAGCGGTCCGTCAGCCGGTCCGTCCAGGCGTGCAGGTGGGGCCGCGCCAACCGACTCCACCAGGTCTCATCGGCGTAGCCCAGCACCCAGTCGGGGTGCGGCTCGCCACAGCGATCAGGCGGTCGCGCTGCTCTTTTTTCGCGCGTACCCCGGATCGGGGCTGGTGATCCAGTGCTTGGCGCGCTTCCAGCTCAGCGCCCAGCCGCAGGACGCGTCTGGCGGATGGTCTCCCCGCTCACCCGCGTCGGCGTCCAGCCCCTCGGCCACGCTGACCTCGGCCACCCACTCCAAGGTCCACAGGCTGTCGGGCTTGCCGAAGTCGCGAGGGCTGCGCTGCAAGAGCGCGCGTAAGCGCTCGGCCTGCTCCGGACTGAAGACCAGGCGCGTGCGGTGGGCGCGTGAGGACTTCTTCTGCAGGCAGGCCAGTCCGACGGCGTTGAAGGCGTGCAGCGCGTCGAGCACCGTCTGGTCGTCGATACCCAGGTACGTCGCGATGCGGGGGGCACGCTCGCCGCGGGCGCTGGCCAACAGGATCTGGCAGCGGCGCAGGACGAAGGCGTCGTTGGAGCGCAAGCCCTGCTCCAGCGCCTGCCGCTCGTCGTCGGTCAGCGTTCGCACAAAGATGGGAGGTCTCATGCCCTCGAGCGTACCACATTCTCGTTCATCCATCTTGCAAAGGCACTAGCGACTTCCCACCGTGGCCAGTGGTCTATCAGCAGTTGCGCCGCTGGCTGGCGGCGAGTAGCTTTGAGGCGCTGGTCCACGACACTCGTCTGCTGCTGCGTACGCTCAAAGGCCGCTCCACTCAGCCCAGCGCCGTCATCTTGGATGCGCGCGTGCTGCAATCGACCCCGGAGAGTGGCAGCCGTGCGGGCTACAGCGGGCACAAACGACGCAAGGGATCGAAGCTCCATGTCGCCGTGGATACGCTGGGCTATCCACTGGCCTTGAGCGTCACCCCAGCGAGCGAAGACGAGCGGACCCAAGTCCAGGCGCTGACGGCGCAGGTCCAGACCGTGACCGGCGAACACGTCGAGATCGCCTACGTGGACCAAGGCTACACCGGTCCCGACCCCGCGGCTAGCGCCGCCGCGCACGGCATCGAACTGGTCGTCGTCAAGACCCCAGAGGCCAAACGCGGCTTTGTCTTGCTGCCGAAACGATGGGTGGTCGAGCGCAGTTTTGCCTGGATGAGCCGTGCTCGCCGGCTGGCACGTGATTGCGAACGTCTGCCACAAGTGCTGACGGGCTTGCACTTCCTCGCCTTCGCCTGTCTCATGCTCTAGGCCTGATTGCCTGGATCCACACCACGCTCGGTGCGGTCGCCGTCATTCCGTGGAACCCAAAGCGACAGAAGAACCGCTCCTGCTTGCCTCCCACCTGGACCGCCGACGAACTGCGTAAGCGCAGCTCCATTGAACGCTTCTTTGGCCGTGTCTTCTCGCCCTTCTCCTGCTTTCGGCTTCAGCGCCCGCCACTGACTGGCTGGTCAGCCGTCGCCACGCAGGTCGCGCTGACCTATGCTGCCACGGTGATCGTCGGGCTCGCCGCTCACCAGGCCGGACGGCCCGACCTGATCCGCTCACCCAAGCGCGTACTCGCGCACACGTGGGAGGGCTGGTGATATGAGTTAGGAAATGCCCTCTCGTATTTGATAAACGAGACCACGGCAGGAAAGTCCTTCACGACGTGTAGATTCCGAAGGCGCTTCATATGTGCCGTTCCTCTTTGATCCTGCGATCCGCTGGCCTGCTAACACAAGTGGCGCCAGGCGAACGTCGGCGCCTACCTGCGCATCAGTCCGTGCTGGCCTGGTCTGCCAGGGCTGGAACATGTCGCCAATGGGGCGGCTGACCTCGCGGTACTGACCTGCTGACGTGCGGCCTATTGCCAATCTCGTCAGCCAGCATATCTCTATGCTACGTCTAAATGGCAAGTCCGGCTGAACAGTCCCCAGAGGTCGAATAACACAGGCGTGTCACATACCCTCGTATATCTGAAGAGATGATCGCCGTTGCCATTTGGAGGACATGATTCGTGGCGCGCATACACTCCCTGACCGCGGCGGAGGCCCGCGATGTCGTCAATGACCTCACGCGCATCTTGCGAGACGCCGTCGCCAGTGGGGTCTCGCTTGGCTTTATGACGCCGCTCGACGAGAGCGCGCTCCAGCGCTACTGGCAGCACGCCATCGCCCAGATCGAAGCGGGCGAGCGCGTCCTGCTGGTGGCGCGCGCCGAGGACGGCGCGCTCGTCGGCAGCGCGCAACTCCACCTGACGGCGACGCCCAATGCCCGGCATCGCGCCGAAGTGCAGAAGGTGTGCGTCTTGCGTTCCGCGCGCGGCCAGGGCATCGGCACGCAGTTGATGCTGGCGCTCGAGGACGAGGCCCGCGCCGCCGGACGCACCCTGCTCGTCCTCGATACGCGCAAGGGTAGCGTCGCCGAAGGGCTGTATCGCCGGCTCGGCTATCAGGAGGTCGGCGTGATCCCTGGCCATGCTCGCACCGTCGACGGCTCCCTGGTCACGTCGGTCTTCCTCTACCGCACCCTCGACTGAGCAATCTGGGGCGCCACCAGCAGATCGCGGTGCGCAGACTCAACCTCGTCTGTCTCCTCGAATCCGCGCAGAACCTCCAATCGCGCCTGGTGTATCTCACTCACTCTTGCGGCTGAGTTGAAGCGCGCCGCCTCCATCGCATACACTGCTCGACATAACCACGCGGGGACGATCCTCGCGCGCAGATCACCGCACCCCTGCGAGGAGGCCCATCACGATGACCGCCAAAGAACTCTTCACCCCGACCGAGTGGGAATCGCTGGAGCGCGCGCCCGTCATGGTCGCCCGCGCGGTCATCGCCGCCGACATGAGCGGCTCGATCTCCCTCGTCACCGAATATCAAGCCATGCAGAAGAGGGTGCGCGCCACCCACGCCGCAGGCTCCGACAACGCCCTCATCGGCGAGGTCGCCGCCAGCCTGACCGCGCGCCAGAACGCCGGTCAAACCATCGACCAGATCCTGGGCGAGAGCGCGAGAGGTAGCGCGGCGGAACGCGACGCCGAGAAGATCAGAGAGCAGGCGCTGGCGGCGCTCCACGCGCTGGCCGCCCTGCTTGCCCACAAAGCCCCCGCCGAAGAGGCCAACGAGTTCAAACGCTGGCTGCTGGAGATCGGGCGACGGGTGGCGGACGCCTCAAAAGAAGGCAATGGCGATTCGCGCGTCACCGAGAAAGAAGCTGCGACCCTTGGCGCCCTCGCCACCGTCCTGGAGGTCGAGTCGCCGATGTAAGCCTTGCCTCCAGACCTAACCCCCCTGACCCCCTTCCCTGTGAGGGAAGGGGGAACTATACACGAGACTGGTCGCCGCATGTCTGGCTCCCCCTCCCTTTCAGGGGAGGGGGCTGGGGGGAGAGGTCCTGCCTGCTCCCGATCACCCTTCCGTGACGACCGCCACCCCACTCTGTGCCGTGCGCGCGTCTCTGCGTCGCCGCAGGAACTGGATCAACCAACTCACCGGGACCACCAGCAGCCACGAGAGAAAGATCAGGCTTGGATTGAAATGGCCTATGGGCAGCAGCAAAAGCGAGAGCAGAAAGATCGTCGGCGCCACCGCCAGATCGACGCTGCGATCCACAATCGCCCGCCGCGAGATCCGCGCCCCCAGCAGACGGTTCTTCCCCGACACGTACAGCCAGATCGCCAGCAGCGAATAGCCGCAGCCCACCAGCGCCAGCGTAAAGAACACGACCGCGCCGGTGAAGTCGTAATCGCCCAGAATGCCGGACGGCACGGGGAAGAAGGCGACAAAGACGAGAAAGAGGAAGGTCAGCCAGATCACCGGCGTATCCAGCCGGTCCACCAGGCGCATCAGGCTCCGATGCGCGATCCAGTAGCGCGCCAGCACCGCGAAGGTGATGAGATAGCTCAGCGTCTGCGCGATCAGCGTCCCCAGCGCCGCGTTGAAGTGACCTTCGTCGAGATTCTCGCCTACTGGAAAACTGACCTCCAGCACGAGCAGCGTCATCGCGATGGCGAAGACGGCGTCGGCGAGGAAGAGCAGCCGGTCCTCGCCAAAGACGAGCATCCGCCGGTCTTTCTCCAGCGTCTGCGCGATCTCCGCCGCCTCAATCGTCGCGTACTCGACCTCCATCTTCCCCGCGGATGTCTTCTCGACCGATCTTGTCTCTTCCGTCTTCTCTACTGAGGCGCCCTGCGTCTGCTCGTTCGCCGCATCCATGCCATCGCCCCTCACCTTCTTCGCCCGCCAACACGGATCGCGTCTCCCATTCTGCCACCGCGTCTGGCCGCTCGCAAGTCGCCAGAAAGGAGGCGACTGGATCGTACAGCGCCTGCCTGCGTGACAGTGATCTATGCGAAAAGCGCGCAAACAAACCACGCCAGGATACCCATCGGAATATCCTGGCGGTCGTGTGTGCAACCGAGAGCATGGCTAGCGCATGCGCACTCCCAGACGGATTGCCAGCGCCAAACCTTGATCACCGCTCCCACTCGGATACGTGCCAGTAGCGAATGCCGCGCCATCTGGACTCGCCGTCACTGCGTAGAGGAATTGATCTCCAGGGTTGAGAGGTGGCGATTGCTCTTGCGTCCAGGCGATCCCATTCCAGCGCGCAATGAGGGTGAGAAAATTCCCGCTGACCTTATTGGGCTTTCGCCCGCCGCAAGCCGCCGGGATTTCAACCCGTGCGGTGAGGCGGTTGGGGGCGTTCGCCATGCGTCCTGCGTCCATTGCCGTGTCCTCCCCGTTGTGCGAGAAGAGGTGGGCAGGACATTTTGCACCGCACCAAGCACCTCCTCTTACGGGGTTCCGTGGAATGTCGTTCCCACGGGTAAAAGCCGTAACCCGTCTTGGACGAGGTGCGCTCCGCTTGAGCGGCGGTCGTTGAGCTCACCACGCCACGCCGCGATGGAGTCAACCTCCAGTGGGTTCGGGCAGAACCTTCGGGCGCTAACGTGAGCCGTTGGGCTGTGCGTAGCCTGAGAATCCGCCGGGCTTTAGCCCGTGCGGAGTGTCAAAGAGTCTTGTTGAAACCCGACGGCCCAGACGTTTCCGAGGCTCGCCGCGATTACTCCATCTAACTCTCCAACCGTTGCGGCAGGATAGATCGAGACGATGCTCCAACTTGAGCCATTCCAGTGCTCAATCAGCGGGCTCACGCTCGCCGCCTGGCCAGCATAGCCGCCAACAGCCCAGACATCGTTTGGTCCTGAGCCGCTGACGCCCAACAGCATGTTGTCGTTATTCCCGTTGACGTTTGGACTTGCTACAATGCTCCACTGTACGCCATTCCAATGCTCGATGAGCGTCGTGGAGTCGATCAGCCCAGCATATCCCACCGCCCAAACGTCATTGCTGGCAAGCGCGGCGACAGAGAATAGTTGGGAATCAATTGGCGAGCCGCCAGACATTGCATTCGGGCTGGGAACAAGGCTCCAGCTCACGCCGTCCCAGTGCTTGATCTCCGTCGCGTAAATGTTCCCATGAGCCGCATCAATGTAGTAGCCAACTGCCCAAACATCGCTAGCTGTCTTGCCCGCTACCGCGACAAGACTCTCATCCTGCAGGATTGTTCCAGCAGAGATCCTGCTCCAGGTCGCGCCGTCCCAATGCTCAATGAGATCCTCTGAGTGCCCAGAAGTTGTGTTGATGTGTCCCCCCACGGCCCAGACGTCGTTACTCGCAAGCGCCGCCATGCCATCGAACACCGAGTAGGAATCCGTACTGGCGGGATGGGACGCGACGCTCCACGCCACGCCATTCCAGTGTTCGATTAACGCATAAGAAGTACATGCCCCACAGCCAGCTTTAGGCCCGCGACCAATTCGAGCGCCGGGCGACAGTCGAGCGCTAGGCAACCTGGATGATCGCACGCCTGGACGCGGCCGACTTGACGCAATATCAATCTTGTCGCCTGCGGCCCACACATCGTTCGTCGAAATGGCTGCAGCAGCCCGCAATTCATTCTGCAGATTACCAGGATTCTGTGTCGTCATGATGCCCCAATACGGACACGACTGCCCAGGCCGGCAGGGAATTTGAGGCGCGGCGGATGCAGTCTGCGCGCCTGCGCTCACGAACAGCGCAGCCATCGCAATAAGTAGAGTGACGGGAAGCCGGAAGAACGAGACACCACGCATACATCCCTCCTCACCAGCGCGTATGCACGCGCCAAATGTGTACTTTCTGCTCAAAACGGATTCACAGGCTCTATTCAGTATAGAGTTCACTTACTATAGAGGAGAAATACGCCTGCGTCAAGCACGCTACGTCGACCCTGCAGTCCCAGCAGGCGCTTGCAATTCGCGCCGCGCAGACTAGAATAACAGTATGCTCGACCGTCCCTTGCTGACATACTGATGCGCCAGCGTGGGATGCAACGAGCATGATGCTTTGGCACGATGTTCTGGCAGGTCGTGGATGATTGAGCGCCGTCATGACAACATGAATCGTTGGTGGAGCGCGGCTGGCCGCGTGTCCCTCGCCGCCGCCTTCGCGACGGTCCCACGCGTGGCCTTCGCGCTCGATGTCTCCGGGCTGGAGCACGCGCGCGTTCGGCCCCCTGTCTACTTCGCCATCTCGCACAAACGTGACCTCGACACCATGGCCCCACTGGGTCGCATCCTCTTCCATCGTGGCAGGCGTTCGCTCACCAGAGAGATGCGCTTCGCCATGCGCTCCGACTCCTTCGAACCAGGCTTCCTCGCGCGCGCCGTGGCGGTTCCGCGCTGGGTCCGCGCGTTCCTGCGCCTGGTCCGTCCCATCAGCGTCGGACCCATCCTGCGCGGTCTCGGCGTCTATCCCCTCACCGACTACTCGATGCGTCCCGGCGAGACCTGGATACGCGAGTATCTGCGCGTCGAGGGCGATACGCCCATCGGCGATACCCTCGCCCCGTGGATGATCCAGCGGCTGGCGGAAGCGACGAACAATGACCCCGACGCTGTCGCGCGCCTCATGCTCTCTGATCTGCTGGCGTGGCGCTTTCACGATCCGCTGCAGCCCCGTGTCGGGCCGGATATGTTCGCTGGCGCCTCCCGCCGCCGCGCCGAACGCCGTGTGGTGGAGACGGCGAAGGCGGAGTTGGAGGCGATTGCCGGCTGGATGCGGCATGGCGGCTCGCTCTACGGCTCGCCGGAAGGGCGGCTCTCGCCCGATGGGCGGATCAGCCCAATCACGTCGGGGCTGCATCGCATCCTGCGCGAGGCGCATCCAGACACGCGGCTGATCACGATCATGATCGTCTACGACTTCATGACCACCCACCGCAAGCGCATGTTCGTCACCCTCGCCCCGCCTATCGAGCGTGTCCCACAGTTTCCTCAGCGCACACTGGATGAGGCGTTACGGCGCTCGTGGCTGCGCTCGGCGCGTTTCACCTGCACACAACTGGGCGCGGCGTTTCTCGTCCGGCGCGCGCAGAATGTCCAGTTGGACGCCGAGCCGTTCACGCTGGACGAGTGTACAGACGCCATCACGGCGGAGGCGCATGCGCTGGTGGAACAGGGACGTCAGGTAGACCGGAGGCTCTTGACTCAGCGCGGCGCGCGTGAGCGTGTCCGTGGCTTCCTGGCCTTCGCCGCGCGCTATGGCTACGTCCAGCGCGCAGGCAATGGCCACTGGCTGGCGACGCCCGGCGATCTATCGGTGGACGTTCCCGCCTGGGAAGTCGGCTACCGCGACTACCCGCTCGGCTACGCCTGGAACGAGTACAACGAGATGCTCACCGTGAGCGAGCCGCTCGCCCTTCCCGGCGCCGGATGATGTATCATCGTGTGCGACAGATCCCCTGCATGCACGAGGAGAAACCCACCGTGAGCGACCGCAATCACGACACAACTTTCACCGGCTCGATTCCCATCATGTATGAGACCTACATGGTCCCTATGATCTTCGCCCCCTACGCCGGCGATCTGGCCAGCCGCGTCGCGCAGCGTTCTCCCACGCGCGTCCTCGAAATCGCCGCAGGCACAGGCGTCGTGACCCGCGCGCTGGCGACGACACTCCCCGAATCCGCCACCATCGTCGCCACCGATCTCAACCAGGCCATGCTTGACCACGCCGCCACGCTCAGTTCGGCGCGCCCCATCGAGTGGCGCCAGGCCGACGCCCAGCAATTGCCCTTCGCGGACGGAACCTTCGACGCCGTCGTCTGCCAGTTCGGCGCGATGTTCTTTCCCGACAAAGCGCGCGCCTTCGCCGAGGCGCGACGTGTCCTGCGTCCGGGCGGCGTCCTTCTCTTCAGCGTGTGGGACCGCATCGAGGACAACGAGTTCGAAGACACCGTGACGACGGCGCTGGCGTCGGTCTTTCCCGACGACCCCCCGCGCTTTCTCGCGCGCACGCCCCACGGCTACCACGACAAAGAGGCCATCGCGCGCGACCTCGCCAGCGGAGGATTCGAGGCGCCGCCTGAGATCGTCACGCTCGCCAGGCGCAGCCGTGCGAGTTCGCCGCGTATTCCGGCGGTCGCCTACTGTGAGGGCACAATACTACGCAACGAGATCGAAGCGCGCGACCCCGCACGCCTGGATGAAGCGACCGACGCCGTAGAGCAAGCCATCGCCCAGCGCTTCGGCGCAGGTCCCATGGATGGCAAGCTTCAGGCGCACATCATTACCATCGAACGCTGACCACTACACACGCGTGAGCATCTGGTCGCCGCCGAAGATGTTGCGCATCTTGAATGGAGTAGGTGTGGTGGTCAACTGCCAGGCGCACAGCAGGTCGCCGGGATAGAGAAACCATGGCTCCGCCAACTGGTACTCGCTCTTCGCCGTCCAGGAGGGGAAATGCGCGCCATCCTTCCAGCATAGTCATTCGACTATCGCCGCGCAGAATGCCGCCCATCGCCTCACTTCGACATTGTCCTCCGCAATGCCCGCCGACGCGATTGGCTCCTGCACAAGCGCAGATCGGTCCGCCCTGGCGGTGAAACGCCAGTCATCGAGGAAGTCTCCGATGGCTACCCATGGCTGCTGTGGCTCTCGCTTGATGCGCTCGAATGTCTCGGCGATGGTCTGTCTCTGCCAGTCATGATTCGTGGCATTCCTTGATAATAATCCCTGCTGGTCATCCATCGCGTTCTCTCCCCAGGATATGTGGCTCTGTGCCGTGATATGCCAACAGCGTATCAAGGGGAGCTAACCATGGACGAGCCAGAGATCATCTACCGTTACTTTCGCCTGCCACACCAGTTCTCGCACTTTCTCTTCGAGCCGCGCCGCTGCGACCTCTGCGGAGTCATTCGCTATGTCTATCGCATGGTCTTGTATGGTAATCCCGAGGCGACGAAGGGTATCAGGCATGTATGCGACCAGTGCCTCTCAGGCGGCGTGCTCGTTGAGCGTGGGCTGGAGATGAATGAAGGCGATATCGGCGCGCTACGCAACCAACTCTCGGCGCTCCATCCCGATTACTCCGCCGAGGAGATAGAGGTCATTGCTCGTCCGCTCAGCGTCGAGGTCATGCAGCGCACACCCCATCCCTCTACCTGGCAACATTTCTTCTGGCCAGCGCATTGCGGCGACTACTGCCGCTACGAACGCGAGGCTGGCAAGCCTGATCTGCTGGCACTGGCTGGCGATCGCGATATTCTCACGTTCATCGCCGATTCGCTCTATGACCGCGATCACACCGAGGCATATGCGCAGACCATCTGGGAAACCACCCGCCCCGATTCACCCAAAAGCATCACGCCGGCCTACGATCTCGGCGTCTACCTCTTCCAATGCCTCGCCTGTGACCGCTATCTCCTGCTGTGGGACGCCAGTTGAGGCTTCAGGCGTCATTGCGTCGCATAGGCGCCCTCAGATTGTAAGCGCGTGTTTCTGGTAAAGGGAGCTACTCGCTCGTCGTTGGCAGATGCTGCGCCTCGAATTCCTCGCGTGACATGCCAAAGAACAACTCTTGACACTCCGCTGGGGCTACAGCCCTGCGGATTCTCGGTTCTCCGACGCGGCCAACGCCACGCCTCCCCGAAGGCTCCGCCCGAGCCTTTCTATGTTTCTCGCCGCGTTGTGGTCCCGATGTAGGCTCGTTCCACACTCTGGGCAACGATGCCAGCGGACGGATAAGCCCTTCTGCACAATGGCCCCACAGCCTGGCCCGGAACACCGCTGGCTGGTGAACGCAGGAGTGACCGCGACCACTGAGCGACCAGCGCATGCTGCCTTGAAGCTCAGGATGGTCAAGAACGCCGCCCAGCCCGCATCGCTGATGCTCTTTGGCGAGATGGTGATTCTGGACCATGTTGCGGACCTGCAAGTCCTCGTGATAGATCACATCATTCTGCTGAACGAGGGCCAACGCCGTCTTATGGTGGAAGTCCCGCCGCTGGCGACGCACCTTCTGATGAGCCTTCGCCAAGAGCGTCACCGCCTTGCGCCTGCGATTACTCCCCTTCTTGCGGCGGCTTACACGACGCTGTGCGGTTTTCAGCGCGCGTTCGGCTTTGCGATACCAGCCAGGAGAAAAGATGCGTGCGCCGTTAGACAGGGTAGCGAAGGCTTCAATCCCCAGGTCTATCCCCGTTTCCTGGCCAGTAGCAGGCAAGGGCTGCACTGGCACATCCGCACAGGAGAAGCAGACATATCAGCCATCTACCTCTCGGCTGATCGTGACCGTCTTGGGCGTGCCTTCCAAGGGGCGGGACCAGCGCACGGCAACGCGCCCAATCTTGGACAGGACCAGGAACCCATTGTCCAGTGTGGCTCCGTTGCCGAACTCCTTGTAGGTGAAGGAGTGATAGCGAGTGCGCGCCTGATAGCGCGGGAAGCCTACCTTCTCGCCCTGTTGTATCCGACGAAAGAACGCTTGATACGTTTTGTCCAGCCGCGCTATCACGTCTTGCAACACATGGGAGTGGATGGCAGCATACTCTGGCATGTCAGTGCGGATGTCCTTGAGTTCCGCCTCTTGCTGATACCGTGAGACGGAGACGCGCAGTCGTTGCCAAGCGATAATTCGCTGTTCCAACGCGGTGTTGTAGAGCCAGCGGCACAAGCCAAGGACGCGCCCAAGTTCCTGCTCCTGTTTGGGAGTCGCCTTGAGTTTGTACTTGTTGGATTTATGGACGCTCTGCTGTTCCATAGGCGTCTATTCTGCCTGATCGGCGCAAATCCGGAAAGGCTCAAGCACGCGTACGCCTCGCCGCGCGGGTTGAAACCCGGCGGCTTGCGGCGGGAATGGCCCTTTTCTGTCAAAGTATCGCCCGTGCGTAAAGATCATGCGGCGCAGGCAGCCTTCGCGCTGAAAGCCCAGCCGCTCATGCAGCGCGATGGAGGCGGCATTGAAGCCGTACACCTGCGCGGTCGCCTTTTGGTAGCCCAGCTCGTGGAAGAAATAGCGCAACACCAGCACGATGGCCTCTGAGGCATAGCCCTTGCGCATATGTTCGGCGCGGATAGCAACGCCATAACTGAACGTCCCAGCGCGCCGCTCACAGTGATGCGTCCCGATGGCGCCCACCTGCTCTCCAGCGAGCGTTTCGATCTCGAAGTCGAAGTCATCCGTGGTTTTGCCCTCCTGCAGGGATGCGCGCTCCGCCCAGCGTTTGGCCGCCTCCCGCGAATGGGGGAAATGCACACGGTCCAGGCTGCGGGCGGTCTCGCTGTCCTGGTCCCACAAAAAGTGCGTCTCCCAATCAGCGGGCTCCACGGCGCGCAAGCGGATGCGGGCGCCAGTCCACGTATCTCCAGCCGCCCAGGATGCTTCCTCGCTCGATCTGCTTGATCTGGCCTCGTGATCCACGCTTCTCCTCACTTCTCCTGGGAGCCGTCGCATGAGATCGGCGACGCCTCCCAGCCAGAAGGCGGTCGCAAACAACGATATCGCATGTGTCGATCACTGGCGTCACAGTTTTCTGCGCGCGTAATTCCCGCGGCATTCTCGCGATCATCTGGCCTCCGGTTGAAACCGCGCCTGGAAGCGGACGAACCCCTCCCCCACGAGGGGAGGCAGAACATCATTGCCCATGGTTCCCCCTCTCCCACAGGGAGAGGGGGCAGGGGGTGAGGTCAGACCGCAGACGCGCCAGTTCCGCCACGAACTCCGCCTCCAGCGCCGCCTTGCGTTCGGCGGGCAAAAAGCTATAGCGCACGCCGTTCAGCAGGATCGCGTCAATCTCGTCCAGCCCCAGCCCAAACGCCGTCGCCAGCAGTTCAACTTCGTCATTCAGCGTCGTGTTGAAGAGCGGCGGATCATCCGCGTTGATCGTGACTGGGACACCAGCCTCATACAGCCGCCGCAGCGGATGCGCCGCGTAGTCGGGATACACCTTCAGACGCAGGTTGCTCGTCGGGCAGACCTCCAGCGCGACCTGCTGATCGGCTAGATACGCCACCAGCGCCGGGTCCTCAATCGAGCGCACGCCATGCCCGATGCGCTCGGCTCCCAGCGCGCGAATCGCCCCCCAGACGCTCGCCGGACCGTCCGTCTCCCCCGCGTGCGGGATGCGATGCAGCCCCGCCGCGCGCGCCCGCGCGAAGTACGCCGCGAACGCCTCCGGTGGATTGCCAATCTCCGCGCCGCCCAGTCCCAGCGCGACGACGCCATCGCCCATCCCCTCGACCGCCCGCGCCAGCGTATAATCCGCCAGCTCCGCGCGCCGCTCCTCCGGTCGGATATTGCGCACGATGTCGAAGATCCACGCCATCTCGACGCCGAACTCGTTCCGTGCGCGCTCGCGTCCCCGCGTCAGCCCGGCGAACTGCGTGTCGAACGGGACGCCCAGCGCCTCGTGCGTGCTCGGAGAAAACGTCACCTCGGCGTAGCGGGTGTGCTGCCGCGCCATCTCCGCGCCGAACTCATACGCGATCAGCTCGTAGTCCTCCACCGTGCGCAGGCAGCGCGTGATAGTGAGGTAGATCTCGATGAAGTGGTCGAAGTCACGGAAGGTGAACCACGCGCGCAGCCCCTCGACCGAGTCCGCAGGCAGCGCCACCCCGTTGCGCCGCGCCAGCGTCAGCAGCGTCTCCGGCAGGATCGACCCTTCCAGATGCGCGTGCAGGTGCGCCTTTGGCGCCGCCCGCAGATACGCTCCCACCGACATCCATTATCCTCCTACGCTCAGGCGACGGCAGCCAATGGCACTGGCAGCGGCCCGTGCGCCCACAGCAGTACGCCATCGCGCGCTATGGCGGTGACAAACGTGGAATCCCACTCGCCGAGCGTGCGCGAAGCAAACATGACTTTCACGTCGCGTGGCGCGTCCACATGCCGGTCATACGCCCTGCCGAGAATGTGGAATAACTCGGTGCCCTCATGCAGCGCGATCCGCTCGTCATCGGTATTGAAGACGACCAACACATCCACGTCGCTGGGCTGCGCATCGTCCAGGGTGCGCTCGTCATGGCGCGCCATTGAGCCATAGAGAATGACTGCTAGCACGTCGGCCCGCGCCTGCGTCAGCGTCACGACCATGTCTTCAAGGAGCGCGCGCGACTCCGCATCCAGCCATGGCGGAATCGCATCGCTCATTCGCGTGGTCGACTCTTCCGCCATCATGCGCATCCTTTCGTCTCTTAGCTTGTCGCCCACATGCGAATAGCATCCAGGATGACGAGCGCCGCCTGCGCGCTGGCGGGATCGGTACGCGTCCCATACCAGCCGCCCTGCCGCAGTTGGTCAATCTGCTCCCACTGATCGGCTACCGGCGATTCGCCCTGCTTGCGTAAGAACGCGCCCAGCCGCGCATGGCTCTCCTGATGCGCCTGATGCTTCGTCTCGCAGCCAAAGGCGATCCAGTGGAACGCCGCGCCCCACGCGCCCTCGATGGTCAGCCGTGCGCCACGTGGGTCGGCGGAGAGCAGCGCGATACTCGCCTCGATGTCCTCCGCCGCCTGCCGATGGGCGTCCGCGCGCATCGTGTCTTCTTTCACCCGCCGAGAATGGATATGCGTTATAACGCATATCAGGTTTGCGTTCTGTGCAACATTGTACCATCGCGCCGCCTGCTGGATGTCCGCGCCGGCAGACATCGCGGCGTCACACCCACAGGCGCGACTTTAGTCGCCAGCCACCCCCACCGCCCGCAGCGGATACTCCTTCGCCTGCTCGTACGTCAGGTGCAGATCCAGCAGCGCCTGCCCCGTCTGGCAGAGCGCCTCGTACTGCGCGCGTTCGGGAACCAGCGGGATGCGCGGCAGTTCGCGTTTGAGGTTCTCCGCGTAGCGTTCGCGATACTGCGGGTGATGCAGCAGCGCGTAGACGTAGGCGAAGATGTCGCGCCGCGTCACGTCGGGACCGTACGCCGCCCGAAACTGCTCCAGCGCCCACTCCGTGATGTTCTCCCGCCGCCCCGTCCCATCCTCGTCATACGTGTACAGCGGAAAGCACTGGAAGCCATCTTCTGAGGCCAGCGTATGCAGGTCTGGAATAGCGTTCGTAGCCAGTGCGCTGAACGGTGCGCGATGCCCATGATCGCTTACGATAATCACCACATTCTCTGCCTCGGTAGCGGGCGTAGGGAAGATATGTTGCTGCTGATAGCGACGCTGATTTAGGAGATGATCGAAGTAAAGATATTTGCGGCAAAACGGCCTGTGTACGGCGTTGCGCACTGAATCTTGCTGGAAATCTATCATTCGTCTGGCAACCAAAGAATCTTTGAGGCGATCCGTCCACTTCATATACCTTGGATCTGAATTAACAAAATTATCGACACGAAGCGTATTCCCACCTTCGCGGGACCAGCGAAATACCTCTGCATTGTAGTTCGTGATAAGTTGTCTGGTCTTTTGCGCTAGATGCGCCTCATCATAGTCATAAACCCATTCATCACGATTAGTAGCTACTCCAAGCGAGAATAATTCAAACATGCAGCCAACACTGCCTGGGTGCTGTGACTTGCCGCCTCTATTCCCTAGCAGCATGAAATGTTCGTATTCAGGCCGGAAGCCTTCAGTAAGCCAATTCTGATGAGAATCTGGAGTCAGCTCCTGCCACTCAATGCCAGAGATCGCACCAGCCTCGCGCAGATTGGCCAGCTTCTGCTCCTTGCGCCAGTCTTCAGGTACGCGGTAGTAATTCAGCGCATGCTCAGCTTGACGTGAGGAGCGCACAGCGACGGTGATGCCGACACCCACCTGAATTCCAAAGACATTATGCGTTGTCCCGGAGAGCTTCGGGTTCTTGCGCACATTCCCGTGCAGGTCCAGATGGTAGATCTGTGTGAAGTCCTGCAACAGGTGCTTGCGCATCCCATCGAAGGCAATCTGGTCCACAAACGAGTTGTTGCTGACAAAGCACACGACACCATCGCGCCCTTGCAGCCGATCTGTCGCCCAGCGGAAAAACCGAACATAGGCGTCATAGAGCTTATTGTTGAGCGTCGCATCAGACGCCTTGGAATACGTTGTGCGAATCCTGTTATCAACGACTGGATATGAACGGTTCTTATTGTTGTCGTTCTCGTTCATCTGCCCCATGTTGTACGGCGGATTGCCGATAATCACGCGAATCTCCGCTTCCTTTTCTCGCTGGATGCGCTCGGTGTTCGCCTCGGTGAACATCTGCATCTGCTGCCCCTCCAGCTCCAGCGTGTCCACGAAGCAGACGCCCTCGAACGGCTCGTAGCGCCCGGTGCGCTCGTAGTAGGCGTGCTCGATGTTCAGCGACGCGATGTAGTACGGCAGCAGCATGATCTCGTTCGCAAACAAATCCTCCCGATACTTCCGCTCCAGGCTCGCCCCAGAAATCCGCTGGATCAGGTTCACGACAAAATTCCCCGTCCCCGTGCAGGGGTCCAGAATCTGCACCCCCGGCGCCGAGAGCGACGTCCCGAACTCGCGCTGCAACACCTCCTCCACACTCGTACACATGAAGTCCACGATCTCCTGCGGCGTATACACGATGCCGTGCGTGTCCGCGTCCTTCACCGAATACCCCTGGAAGAAGCGCTCGTACACCATGTTCATGAACGCTTGCTTCTCCGACCACTCCGTCAGGCTGCGCGCCGCCCCCTCGATGGCCACATAGAAGCGGTCGAGCGTCCGCTGGAAGCCATGGCGGTCGAACTCGCGGCTGGTGAGCGCGTCAATCACCCGCTCGATCTCGACGGCGATGACATTGCGGCGCGTGAAGTCGGGATTATCGAACACCGTGCGAAAGAGCCGCTCCGTCAGCATGTGCTGCACGAGCATGTCATAGATCGTCTCGGCGCTGATCTTGGGGTCAAGTGAGGTCGCACAGAGCGCGTAGAACCCGGCGAACGCCTTGCTGAAGACAGGATTCTCGGCATGCTCCTTGCCGATGAGCTGCTTGAGGCCCAGCGCCAGGTCGGGAATCCGCTCCCTGAACTCCCCCACCGCGCGCTCGAAGCCCTCGATCTGCGGCGCCGCATAGCTGAAGAACGCAGTCAGCAGGTCGGCCAGGGCTTTGGAGTCGGCGAGGTCGAAGATCTGGACGAGGCGACCATTCTGATACAAGTGCGCATGGGTGGTGTCCTCGAAGATGATGTTGTCGGTCGGATACCCCGCCGCCAGCTTTTTCCGCACCTCCACGTCCAGGTCGTCGCGCGTGTCCTTCGCCTCCCAGTAGCCGCGCAGAATCGTGAAATTATCGCGGAGCGCGCCATCGGGGCGTTTACCGTTCGCCAGCGTGTATTCGGGAATGAAGATCCAGCCCGTAGGGGTGAGTTCCATGAGCAGCGTCTGAAACGCCGTCTTCACCGCCAGTTCATGCCCCACCTTTTCCTCGTGATACCACCGCAGGGCCTCGTGGTAGCGCGCGATATGGGGTGAACTGGGCGAGATCGTCAGCATGAAAAGAACCTCCCTGAGCTGGCAAGGCGGCGGACCTGTCGGTAGGCTGGCAGTATAACACCAACGGCGTCAGAGGAAGGATACGCCGTGATCAGACCCGTTTGCGCACGCGGCCCGGCTCAATGATAAACAGTGTGTTCGCCAGCGACTGCCCTGCCAGTTGCGTCAGCGCGTTCAAGACCTCGCGTGTCAGTTCGCTTGTCGGTATCGTCTCAGGCAGACGCAGAACCATGATGCCGAAGTGTGGCGGCGGAAAGTTGAGGATGTGCGCAAAGTCGAGGTCAGCCGTGATGATGGTTTGCTGATGCGCCTGGGCGTAGGCGAAGATCTCGGTATCAGGACGTCCTTGCAGCCCTGCCTCGTAGACATGCTCGGCGGTGTACCCGGCTGCGCGCAAGGCAAAGGCGAGCGATTTCGCGGTGTTCTCGTCCACCAGGAACGCCCAGCCACTACTGCCGGGTAACAACGATCGTATCCTGCTCAACCTGCTGCGCCGCATAACCAAACGCCGCGCGAATCCCCTCATCCGTCAGATAATATTCGTCGCGCACCTCATCCATGCTCATCCCACCGGCCAGCTTGCCCAGCACCAGCGAGACCGGTACGCGCGTTCCCTTGATGACCGGCTTCCCACCCAGAATCTGTGGGTCAGCTACGATGCCGGGATAGAGTTCAACCATCTGCATATCCGGCTCCAATTCGCAATCCCCGTTGGTCTCTACGCAGGCGAAAATGAAGCGCAATGAACTGTAATGAAGGCAAATGAAGTGATGCGCGTATTGTATCATCAGGTCGAGCGAGACTGATGGCGAAGGAATATGCAGCAATCATGGCTGGCCAGGTAGTGGGAGACCCGATGAGATTGACACTTCAAGAAGAACAGGAAGAGGATGGTCGTTGGCTCGCCGAAGTCGTGGAGCTTCCCGGTGTGCTGGCCTACGGTTCAACCATAGAAGAAGCGCGCGCCCATGCGCAAGCGCTTGCGCTCCGTGTCCTGGCGGAACAACTCGAACAGGGCGAACGTGACGCACAGTGGACCACGATCACGTTCGCGCCAGCCGCGTGACATGAGCATATGAGCAATTGGCCTGCAACCCAGTGTAACCAAGGCGCGGCGCGTTTTGGCGGCTCTCCTCCGTCTTGGGTGGCGCATCAAGCGGACCTCGGGATCCCACCGTACGCTTGCGCGTGATGGGTGGCCAGACGTCACTTTTGCCTTCCACGATGACGAGGAGCTGGGACCGCGCATGCTGGCGCGTCTCGCCAAACATACCGGTCTCACGCCGCAGGACCTGTGATTCATCCTCGCACATGGTCCCCCTTGAGGGAAAGTGGGCAGGGGTCAGGTCCGCCGCTGGTCCTCCGCGCTGCTCGCCGCCTGCGTCCGCCGGAACGCCTCCACCTGCCCACTCGCCGCGTCCAGCACACGCTGGCGGTGCTTCGGCAGCGTATCCTCCGGCAGTTCCGCCACCCTGAACACCCCCACCTCGCTGACCTCCTCACTGGTCCCTGGCGCTGGCGATCCCGGCGCCAACCGGCAGAGGTACGTCAGCACCACCTCATTTTTTTGCGGCTTCGCATACACCCCCACCAGCCGCGCCACCGCGATCTCCGCCCCGATCTCCTCGCGCGCCTCTCGCGCCAGCCCCTCCTCCGGCGTCTCGCCGCGCTCCAGCCCGCCACCCACCAGATTCCACCAGCCGATGTCCGACCGTCGCGCCAGCAGATAGCGCATCTCGCCATCAGCCCCCGGCGCCTCGATCACCGCGAAGACTCCAACCCGGAACCGCGCCGAGCCGTGCGCTGGAGCCTCAGCGCCATCCGCTGCCGTATCCGCGGCGGCCACTCGCTCATCCTGCTCGCTCGTCATCGTCGCTCCCTCCCCGGCTCAGTCTCGTTTTCCGCGCTGTCTCGCGCTCGCCGAATCTCTCTTACCAAACCCCTCTTGCGGAATCGCTCCATTGTGCCACATCGCTGCCGTATCTGCGCCGCCTTGCGCGACGCCCCGTCCGGACATTTGCGGACATCTACGGACAAATGCCCACAAATCCGACATCACTTTACTCTCGCCCGGTTCCCATGTCCGCGTTTGTCCGGAAATGTCCGTATTTGTCCGTTGCGTGCTCAGAACATTTGTCCTACAACGTCATCGCGTGAATGCCATCACGCGCCGTGGTCCCCCTCCTCTCAGAGGGAAGGGGGTCAGGGGGAGAGGTCTCGCGTCCGCGCAGGCGGACGTTGTGGCGGAACGCCCCCAGGCGCGATTTCAATCGCCAGCCCGCGAAAGGACTTATCTCATGGACAATTTGAACACCAATGAACCAAACAACACACTCCCACCACCCAGCGCCGCCCTCCTCGCCCGCTGGACCCTCAATCCCGTCCAGGCCGCCTTCCTCGCCACCGACGCCCGCTTCAGCTTCTACGTCGGCGGCGTCGGCGCGGGCAAAACCACCGCCGGAGCCTTGCGCGCCCTCGCCTGGGCGCTCGACCACCCTGGCAGCCTCGGCCTGATCGGCGCGCCAACGTATCCCATGCTCCGCGACGCCACCCAGCGAACCTTCTTCGCCCTCCTCGACGAGTTTCTTGGCGACGACGGCGGCTACACCTGGCACAAATCCGAGCAGCGCCTGACATTGCCCAACGGCTCCGAGATCCTCTTCCGTTCCCTCGACGAACCCGACCGTGTGCGCGGCCTCACCCTCGCCTGGTTCTGGCTCGACGAAGCGCCCCTCTGCGGCCACTACGCCTGGCAAGTCTTGAAAGGCCGCCTGCGCCAGCGCGGCTACCCTCAGATGGGCTGGGCCACCGGCACGCCTCATGGTCGCGACGGCTACGCCTACGACTTCGAGCTATCCCCGCGTCCAAATCATGCCCTCTACCGCGCCGCCACCCAGGAGAACGCCGCGAATCTGCCACCCGACTACATCGCCGATCTCGGCCTCTTCACCGCCTTCGAGGGCCTCGTCTATGCGCTCGACGCCGCCGAGGGCGGCAACGTCGCCGAGCCGGCGGAAAACAAAACGTTCAGCCGCGTCATCGGCGGCGTGGACTGGGGCTACACCAACCCCACCGCCGCCGCCGTCTTTGGCATCGACCAGGACGAGCGCGCCTGGCAGCTCGACGAATACTACCAGCGTCGCGCCCCACTCGACGCCGTCGTCATCCCTGCCCTGCTCGAATTGACGCGCAAATACAACGTGCGCCTCTGGCGCTGCGGCCCCGACGAGCCGGAGCATATCCGCGCGCTGGATCATGCCCTCGCCGAGGCCAAATTGCCCTGCCGCGCATTCCCCGCCGCGAACGCCGTGCGCCCTGGCATCCAGACCATCACCCGGCTGCTCGCCAGGCGCGAGGATGGCACGCGTGGTCTCTACGTCTCGCCGCGCTGCGTCCACACCCTCTCCGAGTACGCCAGCTACCAGTACGATAGCGCGCCCATCCCCACCAGTAGAGGCGGAGCAACGCGCCTGCCCGAACAGCCGCTCAAGCAGAACGATCATCTGATGGACGCATGCTTCATTGCTGGCACACTCGTGGAAACAATCAACGGCCCAAAGCCAATTGAGCAAATCCGTGTCGGCGAGTACGTCCTCACAAGGGCCGGCTGTCGCCGTGTCCTTCACGCAGGAATGACAAACCCCGCTGCCCAGGTTATGCGTGTTGCATTCTCGAACGGCAGCATCCTCATTGGCACACCAAATCCATCCAGTCTACGTTAAAGATGTTGGATTCATTGCCTTGCGCTCTCTTCAACCGGGAGATATTGTACTGGCAGCCAATGAGGAGGAAATTTCGCAATACGACGCTCGCGGCCTCCAAACAAACCAGAAATCGTCGTCTATCGAGGCATTGTCTTCCGGCGATACCTCACCTCCCGTAGCCGGTCGGACAGCGTGTATTACGTGCCGTCCAGCAAATACCGCCAGCAGGGAATTGGACGTCTACACCAGGAAATCTGGCGGGACGCTCACGGCCCTATCCCTGCTGGACACCATATTCACCATAGAGATGGCAATCCCCTCAACAACTTGCTGGACAACCTGGAGTGCGTCCCCGGCAAAGAACACCACGCCTACCACATGTCACTCTTGTCAGACGAAGAGCGGGCGAAACGGCGAGAATGGTTTCACAAGATCCGCAGGCGCGCCTCGAATTGGCATCAATCGTCGGATGGAAGACAGTGGCATAGAAAACTTGGCAAGCAATTATGGAAGGACCGTGAGCCACAGCCGTATAGTTGCCAGCAATGCGGATCAGCTTTCACATCCAGAAGTGTTGACAGAATCGGGCTTTCGCCACCCGCAAGTCGCCGCCTTTCAAGGCGAGCGGTGAGGCGTGTGCGGCTTTCGCCACCTTTTCGGGCCATTGCCGATTTTACGCCGACCAGGCAGAATAGGCATCTATGGAGCAGCAAACGGTACGCAAGGCATACAAATACAAGCTCATTCCGACTCCCAACCAGGAGCGGGAGCTTGGACGCGTGCTGGGCTTGTGTCGCTGGCTCTATAACACCGCCTTAGAGCAACGCATCATCGCCTACCGTCGCGCGGGTGTCTCGCTCTCGCGCTATCAGCAGGAAGCTGAACTCAAAGACCTCCGCGAGGAGTTTCCGGAGTACGCCGCCATGCACTCGCATGTCTTACAAGACGTGCTGGCGCGGCTCGACAAGACGTATCAAGCATTCTTTCGCCGGGTGAAAGCGGGCGAGAAAGCAGGCTTCCCTCGCTACCAGGGACGCGACCGCTGGCATTCCTTCACCTACAAGGAATTCGGCAACGGGACGACGCTGGACAACGGCTTCCTCGTCCTCTCCAAGATCGGTCGGATTGCGGTCCGTTGGTCTCGCCCAATCGAGGGCACACCCAAGACGGTCACCATCAGTCGGGAAGCGGACGGCTGGTATGTCTGCTTCTCCTGCGCGGATGTGCCAGTACAGCCGCTTCCACCCACTGAGCAGGAGACGGGGATAGACCTCGGCATCGAAGCGTTCGCTACGCTGTCGAACGGCACACGCATCTTCTCGCCGGGTTGGTATCGCCAGGCCGAGCGCGCGCTGAAAACCGCGCAACGGCGTGTCTCGCGTCGCAAGAAGGGGAGCAATCGCAGGCGGAAGGCAGTCCAATTGCTCGCCAAGGCGCATCAGACGGTGCGCCGCCAGCGACAGGATTTTCACCACAAGACGGCGCTGGCGTTAGTGCGTGCCAATGATGTGATTTATCATGAGGACTTGCAGACGGCCAATATGCTCAAGAATCGCCACCTCGCCAAAAGCATTGCGGATGCCGGGTGGAGTGTGTTCTTAAGTATCCTGAGCTTCAAGGCAGCATGCGCCGGTCGCTCAGTGGTCGCGGTCAACCCTGCGTTCACCAGTCAACGGTGTTCTGGGCCAGGCTGTGGCATTGTGGTCTCCAAAGGTCTCTCTGTTCGGTGGCACAGGTGCCCGGAGTGTGGCACAAGCCTGCATCGGGACCACAACGCGGCAAGGAACATAGAGCGGGCCGGGCAGGCCCTTCGGGGAGGCGTGGCGTTGGTCGCGTCGGAGAACCGAGAATCCATCGGGCTTTAGCCCCGGCGGAGTGTCAACCTCCGAAGTTCTGTTCCAATGCCTGCAAGTCCGCTGCTCGTCGGGCAAAGGGACTGGACCTTGAGACGCGGATATGTGTCATCTGCGGCGCAGCCTACAGCCACAACAAGTACTTTGCAAGTTCAACCTGTTCCCGTTCATGTCGTCTCAAGTTCTCTCATCAGCGGAGAAGGGAGCAAAGAGGCGGTCTACAATCTGGAAGTTGAAGACGCCCACGAATACTTTGCCCAAGGTATTCTGGTCCACAATTGCCGCTACATCCTCTATTCGACCTTTGGCCATGGTCGTAGCGCCCAATCCTGGCTCAACCACCACTTCGACCGCCCTGAATCGCCGTAGCAGGATTGAGAAGGATTCACAAGGATTCACAAGGATTCACCCGGCAGGGCTGGCGGCGCGCTTCATGATAAGGCCACCTTCCTCGCCAAAGCCGAAAAGACGCACGAGGAATCGTGGGGGATTCGTCGCCCAGGCGATGCGCCGGAAGTAGGGCGACATCTCCTCACGCCCGACGGTGGTGAAGCCGAAACGGTTGTAGAACGGCTCCATCTGGCGGCGGCAGGTCAGGTAGAGGACGCCAGATTCGCGCGCCAGCAACGCGTTGACGACGGCGCTGGCGATGCCCTTGCCGCGCCACTCCGGAATGGTGGCGATGGAGGCCAGCTCGCGGCTGCCGTCGCCGTGCTGTTTGACCTGCCCAACGCCGGCGATGCGCCCCTGGTCTTCGGCGATGAGAAAGCGCGGCCAGCGCAGACTGAATGGGTTGATATTCGACGAACGCACGATGCGTGTGATCTCCGCCTGATCGGCTTCCGTCGCCGGACGGATATGCGCGCCTGCGGCGTCTGCGCTCCCCACGAATCTTCTCCTGCGAACACCGATCGCGCTCCTCACTGGCGCCACCCCAGTGATTATAGCGCCGTACGCCCTGGTTTTTTGTCCTGGTTTATGTGCCTGCCAGGCGCGCGACCACCGGCGCGAACGCATCGATGTCTTGAAAGAAGACCTGCAAATACGAGACGCCAAACTCTTCGCGCCGTCGTTGCAGCGTTTCTACCATTTGCTCCACCGTGCCGATGAGCAGATAGGGATTGGCTAAGATCTGTTCCGCCGTCACCCCCGTCGCCGCCCGTTCACGCGCGCGCTGCTCCGCCACCTGCCGCCGGTTCTCGGTGACGATGACCGCCTGGAACCCATAATTCAACTCGATGGCGGCAAAGCGCTCTCCCGCGACCTCGCGCAGCAACGCCATCTTTTGCCCCAGCGCCGCCTCTGTACGCTCGCTGGGATCGCTGCCTCCCTGGCCAGATTGTAACTGCGCTTCCACGCCAATGATGTCGGCCTCGCGCGCCGCCAGCGTGAGCAGCTTCTTGCCGCCACCGCCGATGAAGATGGGCGGATACGGTCGCTGCGCCGGTTTGGGGAAGGCCGCCAGATTAGTCACGGTATAGTGTTCGCCAGCAAAGGTCACCGCGTCCTGGGTGAAGAACTGCTTGAGAAGCGCCACCGACTCCCCCAGGCGCTGGATGCGGACGCCAGGGCGATCAAACGGCAGGCCCGACTGGTCATAATCGATCTGGAGCGACCCGGCTCCCAGGCCCAGTTCAAAGCGCCCATCGGAAAGCAGGTCGAGCGCAGCGACTTCTTTGGCCAGCAACACCGGATGGCGGTAGTTATTGTCGAAGACACAACTGCCGATCCGCAGCGTGTGGGTGGCGTCGGCGACAAACATCAGCGCCGCGATGGGCAGATATTCATTGATCACATGATCGGCGATGCTAAACGTCGCGTAGCCCAGGTCCTCGGCCTTGCGCGCCAGGGCGGTCCACGCTTCCCGCGTGGGGATGTCGCCTGGGTCGGTCGCCACCTTGATCCCGAAACGGAAGGGTCGTGTCGTGCTCATGGATGTCCTCCAACGGCTTCCAATGGCCTCCGATGGCCTGCTATGAGAACAGTTCGAGACGCTCCAGGAAGGTCTCCCGCCAGCTTTGCGACAGCGCTTCTACGGCCACCGCCTGGCGCAACAGGTCCGCATCGTACCTGCCCTCTCCCTGGAGATGGACAATATCCCGCACGCTCACTGCGCGCTCGTCACGATGCAGCAGCGTGACTGGGTCTCCAGCCGCTACGTCTCCCTCCTGGAGCACGGCGCAGTAGAAACCGGAGAATCCGTTTTGGAAGAGGAGCTTGAGGACGTCGTCGCGTCCGAACTTCATGCCAAGCTTGTAGCACGGCATGCGCGGAGACCGCACCACCAGTCGCGCCGACCCCACCTGCAGGTGATCGCCGATATGGACGGTGTCGTCCTGGAGTCCCCAGACGGTGAGGTTCTCACCGAACATGCCCCAGGGCAACTCCATCTCGGGAAACTGCTCGCGCCAGAACGCGTAGTAGCTGGCGGGGTAAACGTAGACGGCCATGTCTGGTCCCCCATGGACCCTCAAGTCCGCCTGCTGATCTCCCTCCAGATTGAGCCGCCGGATAGCGACGCGCCCCGCCACCGGCTCTTTGAAGATGCCTGTCAGTACCTGTCGCCCTTTCCAGAAGACTTCTCTGGGCCGCCCGACGTTGACCGATTCCACGACTGGCTCGACGACTGATTCCACGAGCGGTGGCGCCGCTGGTTGCATGGGTATGCTCCTTTCGCCCGCAGGCGTGGTGGGCGGTGATATGTCCGCCAAACGCCTGGCAAGCCTTCCCCTGCTGACGTTGGCAGGGGAAACCATGTTGAGACGACCATCGTATACATATCTAAATGGTCTTTGACATGTATACGGGATGGTATACCTGAGAATGTTGTACATGTCAAGAGGGTGATAGACCTGTATAATTGAGAGGGAAAAGCGCCAGACGCAGCCAAAGCATGGAAAGGCAGGCAGCGCGAAGGATGGAGGCTTTTTGATGACCAAAGCGGCGCGGCGAGGAAAAATAACTCACGCCTCGCCATCCGCGCATGGAGCCGTGGCTCTGCGTGGAGCATTGGCGTTGGATTTGATCAACACGGAGATCATTGATCGGGGGAAGCCGCGCGATACGCTTCCATCGCCGGAGGCCCTGGCGCGCTGGTGGGAAGCGGCATGCAAGCGCTACCCTGACCAGTGTGTCATCGAGGGGGCGGACGGGGCGATCGCCTGGACAAGCGAGCTACTTGACGCCGTCCTGGAGCTTCGAAGGGCGCTGCGCACGCTCATCACACAGGTGGTCGAGTCTGGAGTGGTCGAGGAGGAGGAGCTCACGCCGGTCAATGCGATCCTGGCGCTGGGCTATTCCGCGCTCGAGAGAACGAGCGAGGGAAACGTCAAAGCGATCATGCGGCTACATGACCCCGAGGAGGGGAGCGTATTGGTTCCCATCGCGCTCTCGGCATTGCGGCTCTTCACCGAGTCTGATTGGGGACGGCTCCATCAGTGCAAGAATGACCGCTGTATCCTATTCTTTTACGATACGACGAAAAACGGCGCCCGCCGCTGGTGTAGTCCGGATTGTATGAACAGGGCGCGATCTATCCATCAGTATCAATTGAGCAAGAAAAAGGAGGTTCTTTGGGAGGCGCCGTGACCGCGCCGAGATAGAGGGGGTGCGCCTCGAAGACTGATGGGGCGCCATGGCTGAAACGGAGCGTGTCGGGAGCGTGTCGTCAGAACGGGAGGCCAGATGCCCGGCAGAACTCCTGCACAGACGGTACAGACGGCACAGACGGCACAGACGGCACAGACGGCACAGACGGCACAGACGGTACAATAGCCTACTGGCCGCACTCGCGGGACCATGAGCGTTCTGCCGACGAATGGAAAGCACTTCGTTTGTGTCGATAGAGCGTGATCTTGCGCTGCGTGAAGGGGAGGAGGTGGCCAGTGGGATGGGAGGCGCTCGAGCAGTGGGGTGACGACGTCGCTCGCATCGAACCGCTCGCTGGCGGAGTGGCAAACGACGTGTGGAGCGTGCGCGTCAACGGGCGCCTCGCGGTCGGTCGTCTCGGCGCCAGGAGCGACGCTGATCTCGCGTGGGAGACCGCGCTCCTCAAACGCCTCGACCGTGAAGGTCTGACTGTGCCGGCGCCGATCCCGACGACGGCCGGCCGGCTGTTCGCCGACGGTGTGGTGGTGATGACCTACGTCGAGGGCGGACCGCCCGAGACGGAGGCCGACTGGCGTCGCGTGGCCGACACGCTCCGCCGGCTGCATCGGTTGACGCCGGGGTGGCCGCAGCGCCCGGGCTGGCGATCGTCGACCGACCTCCTGCACGCCGAGACCGGGACGAAGATCGACCTCGGCGAGATGCCGCCTGAGGGCGTTGCGCGATGCCGAGCCGCGTGGGCGCGGCTCGTCGGACGTCAGACCTGCGTCGTCCACGGCGACCCCAACCCGCGCAACATCCGCATGACCGCAGATCGGGTCGCGCTGATCGACTGGGACGAGGCGCACGTCGACGTCCCCGACCTCGACCTGGCGCTGCCCCACAACGCCGCCGGTCTCGACGACGAGGCGTACGACATCGCCGCGCAAGCGTGGGCCGCATGGGAAGCCGCCGTCTGCTGGGACGACGAGCACGCAGTCAAGCGGCTCGCCGAAGTTCGAGCGGTCTGAGCAGCAGCGGCAGCGAATCCAGAGACCGCGCCTATTGCCGGGATCTTCGGCGCCGCTTACGGAACGTCGGGCGGCTGTTCCAACGCCTGACCCTTGACCTGGAGGGCTATCGCCGCTTTCATCCCTGGTATGCCGAGACCTACCCGTTATCCCCAGCCCTGAAGGGCGGGGTCTTCTGGCGGAGATTGATGAATGGCGCTCTGGCTCGCCGTGTGCGATCCTGTCCACATACCGCAGGGCCTGCGGAAATTGACGCTTGTGGAGGTGGCTTCGGGCCACGACATGACGGTGTCAGACTTGCCCAGCTTGCTGGATGAGCAGTCGTCAGCCCAAGAATCCCCCGGCTTCAGCCGTGGGGAGTGGTCAATCTTCCTCATGGTCCTGGTAGTACTCCAGGCCGAGGTGGGTGATCTGCTCTTCGCCCATCATCCAGCGCAGCGTGTTCTTGAGCTTCGTCTGCTGGATGAAGATGTCGTGCTCCGGGTACACCGTGGCCGCGTGCTGCGGGCTCTTGAAGTAGAAGGACAGCCATTCCTGGATGCCCTTCATGCCGGCTCGCTTGGCGAGGTCGAGGAAGAGAGCGAGGTCAAGCAGAAGCGGCGCGGCGAGAATCGAATCGCGGCAGAGGAAGTCGATCTTGATCTGCATCGGGTAGCCGAGCCAGCCGAAGATGTCGATGTTGTCCCAGCCCTCCTTGTTGTCGCCGCGGGGTGGGTAATAGTTGATCCGCACCTTGTGATAGACGTCGCCGTAGAGTTCGGGGTAGAGCTGGGGCTGGAGGATGTACTCGAGCACGCCGAGCTTCGACTCCTCCTTGGTCTTGAAGCTCTCCGGGTCGTCGAGGACCTCGCCGTCGCGGTTGCCGAGGATGTTCGTCGAGTACCAGCCGTTGAGGCCGAGCATGCGCGCCTTCAGCATCGGCGCGAGCACCGTCTTGATCAGGGTCTGGCCGGTCTTGAAGTCCTTGCCGCAGATCGGAACGCCCTGGTCGTTCGCCAGCTCAACCAGCGCCGGGATGTCAGCCGTCAGGTTGGGGGCGCCGTTGGCGAAGGGGACGCCTTCCATCAGGGCGGCATAGGCGTAGAGCATCGAGGGGGCGATCGTTTCGTCGTTGGCGTCGAGCGCCGCCTCGAAGCTTTCGAGGTTGAGGTGGCTTGGTCCCTCCTCCATGAAGATCTCGGTCGAGGCGCACCAGACCATGACGAGGCGGTCGCACTTGTTTGCGGACTTGAAGTCGCGAATGTCCGCGCGAATCTGCTCGGCCAGCTCCCTCTTCGTGCCGCGCTTGACGTTAGGCCCGTTGAGGCGCTTGACGTAGTACTGGTCGAAGGCGGCCGGCATCGGCTTGATGGACTTGAGGAAGTCGGCGATCGGCTCGATGTGTTCGTGGCGGTCGAGGACGCCGCACTTCACCGCCGCCTCGTAGGCGTTGTCGGGGAAGGGGTCCCAGGCGCCGAAGACGATGTCGTCGAGGTTCGCGAGCGGGACGAACTCGCGGATGAGCGGCGAGCGGTTTTCCGTTCGCTTGCCGAGGCGGATGGTGCCCATCTGGGTCAGCGAGCCGATGGGCCGGCCGCTGCCGCGACGGGCGTGCTCGACGCCGGCGATGAACGTCGAGGCGACGGCGCCGAGGCCGACGAGCAGGATGCCGAGGCGGCCCTCCGCCGGCTGGATCGGGTTGGGCGTGAGTTCGACGAAGTCTTTTGCTTCCAAGATCACACCTCTCTGGCGGGCGAGCGACATGAGCGGCGTTTGCCATTGGGCGGGCACTCGCCCTGTCCTCGCCCAGTGTTCGATTGTGCTCTGCCGCTTGCCGAGCAGGGCGGCAAGCGCGCTCTGGCCACCGAAGCGCCTGATGATCCGCTCGGCGGCATTCGCTCCTTCTTCCATGGCAGCCATCCTAACGAATTTTTCGTTATCTGTCAAGTCGCGGCAGAAAGGGGTCAGGACGACCTATGCGCCTGCGCAGGGGTTTGATGGCATGGGCGCCGGCTATTTCGGGACTCACAAACTCAGGAATAGTCCGAATTTTCCCACAAGCAGACCGCTATAATATAGGTACGCTAAAGACATCGTCGCATAAACCAATACATCAATGAAGGCCGAACTCCCGCATAGGAATCCGACCTTCAAATGACACAGATCACATAGATCACACCGTGACGGAAACCGTCACACTACGGGGTGAGCTTGCTGATGTGCGTGGACCAGTTGCCCAGCGGGGCGCGGGTGGCGCCGCAGGTGGGATCCACGATATAGGTGGCGTAATTGCAGGTCTGGGCGACGTATTCGGAGGCGACCCAGATGCTGTTTCCGTCCACCGCCGCGGCGCCGTAGTCACCCCAGCGCGGGCGACCACTGCCGAAGACCACGTACGAGGTGAAGCCGTCCCATGGGCCGGAGCCAGCCGCCGCGATCTGGATGTCGCTTAGACCAACCTTGGCGTCAAGCCCGGCGTAGGCGGCGCTTGGATAGTTGTTGTCTCCCGTCAGCGTGAAGGTCATGACGCCGCGACCATTTTCCAGCACGCCGATAGCTGGATAGGTCAGATCGGTATGCGCCAGCCCAGCCTGCCCTTGCAGGACGAGTTTGGCGGAGTGCGGGTTGATGATGTAGTAGGCGACGCCAGCCCGCTCCTCACCACCAACGATCAATGCGGTGTCCAGCGCGCCCCACACCTTGCCATTGGCGTAGGAGACCTGCTGCATACGCGAGTCGTTGGAGTTCAACTTCCCGTTTGGCGGGCCGAACGTCGCGTTGTTGTGGCTGGCGATACCGGCGATGGTGGTGTTGCAGTCCGGCTTGATGACGGTATCCGCGATGCACTGTGAGAGTGGGCGATTGCCAGCCGGCTGCGTCGCGAGTGGCGGAACGGCGTAGGTGTCCACGGCGATGTTGGTGAGGTCGAGGCTCGGCGACGGCGAACTGGTGTTCAACGAGGAGGTGTTGCTCATCGTCCACAGCAGGATGCCGTTGCTCGTGCCGTCGTCGGAGAAGACGGCGCGCGAGCTGAGGAAGAACTCTGAGCCGCCGTTGGAGGTGTCGAACTGATTGCCGGGCGTCTGCGCCGCCCAGACGGTGAAGCCAGCGCCATCCGGGCCAGCGCCGAGCGTGTCGAAGAGGACGACGCTGCCGGTCCCGCCGGTCAGGACGTTGTTGCCGATGCCATAGACCTGCGCGCCGAAGAAGCCGGGGCCGACGACCGCGAATTCGTTGGTGGTCAGGTAGATGCCGTTGGCGTCGGCGCCGATGTGTGGGTAGTCGCCGAGGCAGAAGCCGTTGGTGCAGTGGTGATCCGGCGTCCCCTCGGTCCCGTTGTTCTGGACCGGGAGCTTGAAGATCGTCCAGCTTCCCGTCGGGTCGCCGGTGTCGCTCACCGCGATGTCAAGATGGTTCGTGCCGCTCAGGGTGGCGGTGGTCCCCACGTGGTCGAGCGTCAGCGCGACATGGACGAAGCGTCCGATCGCCTGGTCATAGAGGCAACTGGGGTCGGTGATGGTGGGGCCGCGCGCGCCAGTCGTGCGGTTGATCGCCGCTGGATAGCCGTAGAAGGTGTTCAGATCGACGACGCCGGTCGCGGGTGAACCGTTGGTGTGGTAGACGCGCAGGACGTCGTTGACCGTCTCCAGCACGAAGCCATTGCCGGCGCAGAGCCCCTGGTCGGGCGGCTCGACGCTGAACTGGTTGCCATTGTTGGCGAAGCGCTGGTCGAAGAGGTTGAGACCCTGGAAATGTGTGCCCAGGGTGGGGTTCGATTTGGGTCCGGCGTTCGGGCTGACGGGCTTGCCATGGCCGGTCTTGGCGCCGGGCAGCGTGCGGTTGACGCCGCTTCCTCGCCGTCGCCACCGCCGCCGTTGTCAGCGTCGGCGTCGCCATTGAGCGCGGCGTCGATCTCGTCAGGCTGGGTGGTGAAGTTGGTCGCCGTCGGGCCGGCGTTGAGTGAGCCTGGGCCGGCGCGTGTCAGTTGGATAGTTTGGAAAGCCGATAGACGCGGCGGACGCATTCCGCGCGCCAAAGGTGACGACTGCCGCAACGACGAGGGACAGGATAGCGAGGCTGCTCAGACCGAGCAGCAGAGGCCGCTTCGCGATGCGCATACTGTTGCGCCTCCTTCTTCTGCCTTGAAGAACGGAAGACCCGAACATTTTCGGGCCAAAGAGCGCCTTATGTTGTTGATCGCTACCGAACGCGGCTCCGCGCTTGCGCAGACGCCGCGCGCCTTGTGACACTTCTCGCCGGCTTCAATCCTTCCGGCTGCGACCCCTCCCCCTAGTCCATGATCCGCAAAAGAAGGCCGCTCCCCCTTGATGCTGCGCGGCTGGTAGGCGCCGCACGTCGGTCTCCTGATGCTTTTCTCCCGACGCTGAACAAGGCGCAACACGCCCCCGAGACGCCTGAGAATGAGCACCAATAGAGTTACGTAGCTGTGTTACACCTCTCCGCAGTGGGGCTCTTTGGAGTTGGTCTCAGGGGCGGTCATATGTATTCACGCTGGAGCTGGATGCGCCGTCGGATATATCCCACAAATATCTCGAATAAATCAGTGAAGGGTGCGGCGGTAGCGCAGGAGGCGCGCGGCATGGTTGGCAAAAGCTTCCGTGGTGACGGGCTTGACGAGGTAATCATCGGCGCCGGCGCGTAAGGCGGCGATCTTGTCGGTGGGGGAGCGGCGCTGCGAAACGACCATGAGCAGGACGGCGCGTGTCTCGGCGCGGCGCGCATCTGTTGGAGGAGGGTGAGGCCGTCGCCGTCGGGCAGGGTGAGCTCGCAGACGAGGAGGGTAGGAATCATGACGGCGAGGGCCTGGTATGCCGCCGCGAGCGATCCCACGACACCGACGGCGTAGCGCGCGGCGAGCGTATCTGTCAGCGCGCGCGCTCCCGCCATGTCGGGGTCGACGAAGAGGACGGCAGGGAGATAGGACGTGGCGCGTGTGGACATAGGTATACCCTCACACCAGATATGTACGGCAGGGAGATTTGGCAAGCCGCCGGATCGTGCAGCTACTATAGCAGGAAGAGGACATTTTGAGCAGGGGAGACCTGACTCCTTTCTCTCCCAGGAAGGGAGAAACCAGGCCGAGAGGACGCGCCCCCGACAGATAGGACCGATAGGGCCGAAGCCGGATCCGCGGGGGCGCTGGAAGTGGGTGTTCGTAGTGGGGAAGGCGGCTAGGCGGTGAGGATGACCTTGACGCACTCGTCCTGCTTGTCGCGGAACATCTTGTAGCCCTTGGGGGCGTCGGAGAGCGGCAGGTGGTGGGTGATGACGAAGCTGGGTCGATCTCGCCATTCTCGACACGCTTCAGCAGTGGACGCATGTAGCGCTGGACGTGGGTCTGGTCGCACTACATATGCGCACATGGCGGCGCCCGATGCCCATCGCTCGCTTGACATAAACGAGCGATGTATGACTAGAGTGCGGGAAGCCAAAGGATGGGCGTGTGAGCTTCTAGTTGATGGCGCTGCTGATGGCACTGTATGGCTAGACGCGGAAAGGAGTCCAACCGTGGACAACCGTGACGACCAGATGCGGCAAAACGATCCAAACGATCCATCCGGAGTGGGTGGATACCAGACCAGTGGAAACCTGAGTATTCCCGCTGGAGCGACCGTCTATGATGTGTCTGGCGAGAAGCTGGGCAAGGTCAGCGGGGGAATTGCTCTCGGGAGCTATTTCAGGCTCGAGAAGGGGCTGATCTTCCCGCACGAGTACTACGTTCCCAAGAGCGCCATCTCGCGCATTGACCCCGATGGCGTCTATCTCAACGTCTCGAAGGACGGCGTCAAGAACAGTGGCTGGGACCAGCGACCGACCGAGAGCGTTGAGACGCTCGGCCACAGTGAGGAGCCAGAGGAGCCACACGTCTAGGCGACCTTTCATCTCCTTTGGCTTCAGACGACCGGTGGCGGCGCAGCAGCGTCATCGCCGGTCGCTGTGTGTGCGCCGATATCCTATGCTAATGTCTTGACTGCCTTGAAACAAGGCGGGGTTACTCACCAGGCGTGGGGGCGGACGATTCGACGTCGAGGATGCGCAGGAGGCGGGCGGGGTTGCCGGCGACGACGCCGTTGGGGGGCACGTCTTTAGTGACGACGGAGCCAGCGCCCACCACCGCGCCCGCGCCGATGGTGACGCCGGGGAGGATGAGCGCGCGCGTGCCGATCCAGACGTGGTCGCCGATGGTGACGGGCTGTGCCTCTGGCTGGAGTGTGCGGTCGCGCAGGTCGTGGAAGTCGTTGTCGGTGATGTTGACGTAGGGGCCGAAGAGGCAATCGGCGCCGATGGCGACGTGCGCGGTGGCAGCGAAGGAACAGCCGTAATTGACGAACGTGCGCGGGCCGATGGTCAGTTCGCCACCCTTGAAGGCGACCAGTTCGGTGGGGACGGTGGTGGCGACGAAATGGACGCGCTCGCCGATATGGATTTGGCCGTCATTCTGGACGAAGACGCGCCCACGGACGCGTACCTGTCCGCCGAGGCTGGTAACACGGCGCAATTGTCGACGGGCGGCGCTGGCCTCGCGCGCTTTGCGCCACAGTGGACCGAGTTGGCGGAGATCACCACGCAGGAGGCGGCGGAGCTGGGCGCGGCTCTCGGGCGGGGGCGCAATTGGAGGCTGTGCGCTGTTTGAGACGATGGGTGGCGCTGGCGCGGTATGTGATTCGCTCATTGGGGGATTTCCTTTTGTGCGCGGCGGACCTCATCCTCTGACCTCCTTCCCTATGAAGGAAGGGAGACCACCGGCGATACGATTCGCGCCTGGCTGGCGAGTGAATTCGCGCCTGTGGGCCGCTGGCCACAAAACCCACGCAGGCGGGTTTTCCCCGTATCCTACGGTATTCATAAGGGCGCGATAGATCACGTCCCTACGGATAAAGACGGCTAGGACTGTGACGAAGACATGACTGGTCTACTCGCGCAGCCCGGTGGTTCCGGTGGACGGTTCCCAGGCGTAGCTCTGGTCGGGAAGCGGCTCAGGGGACGCCGTGGGCTGCTTGGATCGCGTCGGACGGGCAGGCGCGCCGACCATGGTGGCGCCGTCGGGAGCGTTGGTGATGACGACGGCGTTCGCGCCGATGGTGGCGCCGTCACCAACGTAGATGTCGCCGAGGACGCGCGCGCCCGCGCTGATGGTGACATTATCGCCGATGCGCGGGAAGGCCTGCGTGGTGCGCATGCCAATGGTGACAGCGCTGATGAGGTGGCAGCGGCTGCCAAGCGAGACGGCCATCACGACGGTCCCGACAGGATGGGGGATGTACAGTCCGGGGCCAATTGGCACGCTGGAGACGATGTCCAGCCCGTAGCGACGCACGTTCATGCGCGCGATCATGCCGGGCAAAGGGGAATATGACGGCGATGCGCGGCATGGCTGAGGCGATACCAGCTGGTTGCGCGCAGACCGACGTGTGTCCACAGCAGACGCAGGACATCGCGCAGTTTGACGGGCTTTTCCGCTTTGTCGAAGCCGAGATAGCCGATCCGCTTCCATTCGCGGGCGTCTTCCCAGATCAGTTGCCGTACACCCATGAAGAACGCCTCACTTTACTTGTGATACAGATTGCGACGGCCTGAAGACCCGCCCCAGCTTTCACCGCGATAGGGAGGGAGCAGGAAGCGCGCCCCTATGATACTCTTTCTCTTCCAAACGGACGCGACAGGCGTCAGGTACGCTCGAGGAGCGATGGTCATGCACAGTCCTGCGAGTGCGACGCGCCAGGTTGAATGGGACGGCGATGATGACATGGCGGTTCGAGGTTAGCGCGCCCCCGATGAATGCAGTTGCGAGGGTGGGCCGTCCAGCGCGGTAGGCGCGATGTGCATTGGGATGGTCTCGTGCAGGGCGGTGTCGTCCAGGTCGTCGTCGGAATAGATGATGTTGACCCAGTTCTCGCTGGAGAGCACCGGCGCGCTGGCGGCGGCGGCCAGCCAGCCAGACGCGCTGGCGGCGGCGCCCATTCAGTGGTGGTGTGGAGCGGGTTCTCCAGGCTCTGGGAGGGATCGGCGCCGACGACGGGGATGCGGGCGAAGGTTCCCGTCTGGCCTTTGAAGGGCAGTTGCACGCCGACACGCGAGGTGACGATGCTGACGAGGCTGAGGATATCGTCATCGCGCACGAGCTTGAGGGTATAGGCGACGGTCGCGTAGGTGATCGCGCCGTAAATTATGGCGGGGAACAGGCCAACCTGGGCCTTCACGAAGAAGTACACGACAGGCGCCATGACCCCAGCGGCGATCAGGCAGCGCCCGACGTACCAGATATCCCAACGGGTGAAGACGCCCTTGGGACGCAGGTAGAGCGCGCCGATGAACATGACCAGCTCGGTCGCGACGGTGACGACTGCCGCGCCGATGGCGGCGTTGCCAAAGACACGCTGCGTGAAAGGGATCGCCCAGAGGTTGACGAGGGGATTGAAGACGCCAGCGAGGATGCCGACGATGGTCCAGGCGCGCTGGCGGGAGGCGGCGATGAGCACGGTACCCAGGATCATATCAATGGCGACCAGAGGAACGTTGAACGCCAGAATGCGCAGTAACAGTGAGACTCCTTCAAATCCCGTGGGATAGTTGAGCAATTCGGTGATCTCGTTCGCGAGGATAAATACGCCGACACCCGCTGGGAGCGCGACGAGCGTGACAAGGCGCAGGCTGCGCGAGACCATGTCGCGGAACTTGGGAGAATCGGCGTTGCGCTCGGCTGAGAGGGCGGGAAGGAGCGGCGCGATGACGATCATGGGGAGGAAGAGCGGAATGTTGGTGAGGCGGCTGGCGGCGGCGTACCAGCCGACAATGTGGTTGGCGTCATGAGGGACCATGGCCTTGATCATGGTGATGTCGACCTGCCAGTAGAAGAGCAGGACGACGGACCAGGCGAAGAAGGGCATGCCGCCGAGCAGGATGGCGCGCCAGAGGGTGGGATCTACATGGAAGTTGAGACGCAGCCGGGGGAGCGCGTAGATCGCCATGACGACGAAGATGGCGACCTCGGAGAGCGCGCTGAGGGCGGCGATGACCACGAGCGAGATATCGAATCGCATGCCCGCAACGACGAGGCCGGTATCGAGCGCGGCGCCGCCGAGCATGATGAAGGCCGGCGTCTTCATGATCTGCAGGCCGGTCAGCCCGGAGGAAAGTGTGGCGGAGAGCGACGAGATGGAGGTGGCGAGGAGCAAGAGCAGCGTCACGTGGAGCAGCAGCGGTGTGGGGTCGAGCAAGGGCACGACGATGATCGCCACCGCCGAGCAGACGAGGATCAGGGGAAGCTGGAGCAGCAGGGTGTTGAAGGTGAGGCGTCCGGCCAGCTCTGGCTCGCGGGGGATGCGCCAGCTCAGGTAGGTGCCGGTGCCGAGCTTCATGCCGAGGGCGAAGAAACCGACGAAGGCCAGAGCGAAGCTATAGAGGCCAAATTCGTTGACCCCCAGATAGCGTGGCAACGCGATGGTCAGGATCAGGGTGATGATCCAGTTGCCGACCTGGTTGATAAGGAGCGCAATAATATTGCGAACGACCCGCATGCCTGTCCCCTATACGCTGACTATTCGGCGTCCACAGCCCCACCACCCGCGACATTGCGGTTGTTTCTCACGGCGGTGTTCTCACGGCCACCCTGGCGCTTCGGCGCGCATTCAGGCACACACGGCTTCACTGTACGCCATGGGTTGGCGCTGTCTGGTTACGACTCCGTAAAGGGACGGTTAAGACCAGGAGCCGACAGTAGCCCTCTACGTGAGAGATCGCACGATTGGCCGCGCTCGCCAGAGGATTCCAGAGCGGATTCCTGTGAGGTTTCCTGTGATACGGACTCCGGCGGGATTGTTGTTGTTCGCCCTCTCGGCTCTGAAGAGCCGGAGCACGAAGACGGCGGACTTCAGTCCGCCACAACGCCAACAACTGAACCGGATTCGGTATGAGGTTTCCTCGGCGAGCGGCTGGGCAGATAATTCCTCTTTCTATAACGAAGATGACGTGTCTTGGGATACGAGCAAGCCCGCGATCAGGCCAGATGTGTCTCCGCGGCCTGAAATTCCCGGAGTTGATCCCAGGCATGGTAGGAGCTGCGCACCAGCGGGCCGCTCTCGACGTGGCGGAAGCCCATCTCCTGTCCGATGCGCGCGTACTCGCGGAACTCGTCCGGGGTGACGTAGCGGTCGATGGGGAGGTGGTCTTTGGTCGGGCGCAGGTATTGCCCGATGGTGATGATATCTATGTCCCGCGCGCGCAAATCGCGCAGCAGGTCGACAATCTCGTCGTGTGTCTCGCCGAGGCCGAGCATGAAGCCGGTCTTGGTGGGCGTCTGGGGACGCATCTCCTTGGCCCAGGAGAGCACGTCGAGCGAACGCTGGTAAATGGCCTGGGGACGCACGCGCCGGTAGAGCCGCGGGACGGTCTCGACGTTGTGGCTGAAGACGTCGGGGCGGGCGTCCATGAGGATTTGCAGGGCGTCGCGATAGCCCTTGAAGTCGGAGGCGAGGACCTCGACGGCGCAGTCGGGGTTGGCGCGGCGGATGTGGCGGATGGTGGCGGCGAAGAGTGTGGCGCCGCCGTCACGTAGCTCGTCGCGGTTGACCATGGTGACGACGACGTGCTTGAGGTTCATCTGGGCGACGGCCTCGGCGACGCGGCGTGGCTCCTCCCAGTCGAGCGCGAGGGGGCGTCCGGTGGCGACGGCGCAGAAGCCGCAACTGCGGGTGCAGGTGTCGCCGAGGATCATGAAGGTTGCGACGCCGTGGCTCCAGCATTCGGCGATGTTGGGGCAGCGGGCCTCCTCACAGACGGTGTGCAGGGCTTTGCTGCGCATGAGGGTCTTGAGGCCGTCGTAGGTCTCGCCGGTGGGGACGCGCACGCGCAGCCAGTCGGGGCGCTGTTTGAGTGAGTCGGTGGGGATGAGCCGGGGATTGATGGCCATGCGCGCGGGTCCTTTGGGGCGTTTTGCCGTGCTTATGAGAGCGCCGAGGTGAGAGGCGTTTCGACGGGGGCGGTCGGTGGCATTGTAGCAGCGAATGGAGCGTTGCGCAACCACTGCATGGCTGGTGTGAGGAATTACCAGAACCTAACCTCCTGACCCCCTTCCCTCCCAGGGAAGGGGGGACGACGGGCAAGCAGGGGCGCTGGCGATTGAACCCGCGCCTTTAGGCCAGAAGGCCACAATGTCCACCTACGTGGACATCCAGATCACCCTCCTCCCGCATGCCTGGTGTTGAGGAACTGAAGTCCCGTCATCGCTCGTGTAGTAGGCGCAACGACTGCGGCATGGAGGGTGTTAGGGGTCTGTGGATTGCTCTAGAATTGAGATGAGGTGAAAAGGAGAGTGACGGGAATGATACTGAGCGAGCTGGTGCGTAAGTTGCTGGATCAACCGCTGATTGGGCGTATCTCGGTGATCGACGAGGAGGGGTATCCGCACACGATCCCAATCTGGTTCATCCGCGATGGCGACGAGGTGATGTTCATCAGCTCACGCGGCGGACGCAAGATCAGCAGCATCCAGGCGAATCCGAAGGGCGCGCTGACGGTGGGTGGCGATCCGTATGGGAGCGAGGGGTATTTACTGAAGGGCGTCTTTGCCATCGAGGAAGATCCTGGGCATCGCTGGCTTCGGGAGATTACGTATCGCTACGAGCCACGAGACGCCGCGGAGAAGTACCTGGCGGAGTGGGTGAACGACGACATCGTGGCGCTACGCTTCACGCCACGGCAGGTAGTAAAGGTGTAGCGCCTGGAGCGTCTACAGCGATACGCTGACGATTGAAGGCGCGCTTTCGCGGCGCGGCGTGTCTGCCTGGCGCGCAGTCGCCGTGCTACAATGACGCGGTTGGCTTTACAGCATCTGGTCAGTGTGTAGCGACCTTGAAGCGATTCCCATGACCTGCGGAATTGCCGATCTGCACTCAGGTACGGGCTGCATGACCACCAGAGAACCGGCCACTTTCAGCGCTCTGCTTCGGCGCTACCGGGCGGCTTCGCAGCTCACGCAGAAACAACTCGCGGCTCGCTCCGGAGTAAGCCAGAGCGCCATCGCGGCGCTGGAGCGTGGCGCGCGCCATGCGCCACGTACGACCACGGTTGCGGGTCTCACCAATGCGCTTGCGCTCTCAGGCGCTGAGCGCGCTGACTTTGAGACGGCCGCTCGGTCATTGAGCGCGGCGCCTCTTGTGGACGCGCCAATCCTTGCTCCTGACCCCGCTCGCCCAGGCGCCGCTCGATGGCGCCACATTGGGTGGATTCCGATTCAGCCAACGCCTTTGGTGGGCCGAGCGCAGGAGGTAGAGACGATCCTGCGGATGCTGACCATCGAGGGCGTCCGTCTGCTGACGCTCGTCGGCCCAGCGGGTGTGGGCAAGACTCGATTGGCGCTGGCGGCAGCCGCCGACGCTCAACTCGCCAACCGCTTCTCCGATGGAGTGACCCTGGTTGATCTGGCGCCCGTTCGCGCTCCGCAGGATGTGCCTGGGGCGATCGGTCGCGCTTGTGGCCTCACGGAGATGGGCCAGCATCCGCCGGGCGAGCAACTTCTCGCCTATTTGCAAGATCGGGCGACGCTGCTGGCGCTTGACAACTTTGAGCAGGTGGCGCCGGCCGCCGCGTTGCTGGCCGACCTCCTGGCGCGTTGTCCTGACCTCGCGCTACTTGTGACCAGCCGGGCGCCGCTCCATCTCCGTTGGGAGCAGACGCTGCGTGTCGCGCCGCTCCGGGTTCCTGACCTCAGCGTCGCTCTGCCTCCTCTGGCTGAACTGGCGGCCATCCCGTCGGTCACGCTCTTCCTGCAGCGCGTCCGGTCGCGGCGGGCGCACTTCGCCTTGAGCGAGCAGCAGACGCCACTGCTCGCGCAACTGGTGGCGCAACTTGACGGGCTGCCGCTGGCGCTTGAACTGGCAGCGGCGCGGCTGGATGTGCTCTCGCTGTCCACGCTCACGCGGCGACTAACGGATCGCCTGCAACTGCTGGCGGTGGAGGCGCCGGATCTGCCAGAGCGGCAGCGGAGCCTGGAGGCGGCAGTGGGCTGGAGCTACGACCTTCTGTCCGCGCCAGAGCAGCGACTCTTCCGCTGTCTGGGCGTGTTTGTCGGGCGCGTCACGCTCGATGCCATCGCGACGGTTGATAGCGTGGTGGAATCGGAACGAGCGGAGGCGAGCGATGGAGAGGCCGGAGACGAGAGAGAGACAGGGCGCACGGTGCGCCGACTGCTCTCGCTTGCCGAGAAGAGCCTGCTCTTGCCAACGCGGCCTGAAGAGTCAGTCGGACCAGGGACGTTCGGCAGCGAGCCAGAGGAGCTGGAGGACGATCTCGAGCCGGAGTTCACCATGCTGGAGACTGTCCGGGAGTATGCTGAGGAACGCCTGAACGTCCATGGCGTGTTCGAGGCCGCCAAGCGCGCCCATGCTTACTATTTCCTGGCGCTGGCCGAGCGCGCAGATCACGAATTGCGCGGGCCGGATCAGCGTGTCTGGTTCCTGCGACTGGAGCGTGAGCAAGACAACCTGCGTGCGGCGCTCCGCTGGCTATTCGATCACGATGGCGAGGCTGAGCGCGTGGCAAGTCTGCGGCTGGCCGGAGCGTTGGGCTGGTTCTGGGCAATGTTCGGCTACCACGCGGAAGGCGTGCGTTGGCTACAGGAAGCGCTCGCCCGTGCGCCGCAGAACCTTTTCCTGCGCACTCGCGCACTCATCCCACTGGGAATGATCCTCGCGTCGAAGGGTGAGACTGAACGGGCGCGGACGGCACTCCTGGAGGCGCTGACCCTGGCCGAGGGACGGGACCCGACTGCGGCCGCAATGGCCCATATACCGCTGGGGAATGCCGTGCATATGGCCGGTGAGCGTGAGGAAGGGACCCGTTTGCTGGAGGAGGCGCTGCACAGCTGGAAGACGCTGGGGGATCCCTGGGGCGTTGGCCTCGCGCTCTGCAGTCTTGGCCTTGCCGCCGACATGGCCGGAGATACAGTGGCCGCCGTGGCGCACTATACAGATGGAGTGCGGGGGCTGGAGGCCGCAGGGGACGCCCACCAAGCTGCGTACTACCATGGCTTCCTCGGAGTAAACGCGTGGAAGCTCGGGGATCTCCATGGCGCCGTGGCGCATGTGCGTGCGGGATTGCAAACGAGCATAGCCTTCCAGGATCGCTGGCTCCTCAGTATGGCTGCGCAAGCCACGTTAGCTCTCAGTTGGACGCACACCGAGCCGGAACTGCGAGCGCGCCTGTTGGGGGCAGCGGAGGCACTGACCCAGGCCACGGGCGCGGCATTCCCAGGCGAGCCAGGAGGGCAGGAGGTAGCGGCTCTACGCGAGCGACTCGCACAGGCAGGCGCCCGGGAAGAACGAGGATTAGCAGCGGCATACCGAGATGGGCGCCTCGTTCGACGCGGTGGCCGCACTGGCCCTGCGCCTGCTGGAAGAGGCCGCCGAGGCGCTCCCGAGTACTGAGCGTCCTGGGCGTGCGCGCCAGGCGGACGAGCATGCCGGGGAACCAGCGGTCGCACGCGCGCGCCAGAACCCACTGACCGAACGTGAACGCGAGGTGCTGCGGCTGGTGGCCCAGGGACTCTCCAGCAAGATCATCGGACGGCAGCTCTTCATCGCGACGAGCACTGTCAATTATCACCTGACGGCCATCTTCAACAAGCTGGCGGTCGATACCCGCGCTCAGGCGGTGGCGGTGGCGGCCCAGCGCGGCCTGCTGTAGTCGGCGCCCTCCAGACTTTGCAGTGTCGCCCCCTCTACATTTTTCGTGGTGTGCGTTTGTAGGAGGGGGAAAGACTGTACGTTCTTAGAGGGAAGTCTCCGCATTTCCTGTGTATGCTCGTGCCGTGGGCTGCTCATGGGCTATTAACAGGTGGACCGGCGCCATGTCGACAGGCGCTACCACCATTGAGCGACACGATGGAGCAACGCGAAAGAAGGAGACTTTCATGACAGAGACGACGATGACTCAGACGACCATCCAACCCTTTAGCGTCGCTATCTCGCAAGAGGACCTCGACGAGCTGCGCCAACGCCTCACTGCCAGTCGCATGCCCAGCAAGGAGACGGTGGACGATGCGTCGCAGGGTGTGCAACTGGCGACGCTGCAAGCGCTCACACAGTATTGGGGAACCGACTACGATATGCGCCGAGTGGCGGCCAGGCTGAACGCGCTGCCGCAGTTCACGACCGAGATTGACGGGCTGAATATCCACTTCATCCACGTGAAGTCGCAGCATGAGAACGCGCTGCCGCTGCTCATCACCCATGGCTGGCCCGGCTCAGTGATCGAGCTGCTGGAGGTGATCGGCCCGCTCACCGACCCCACCGCGCACGGCGGGACCGCCGAGGAGGCGTTTCACCTCGTGCTGCCGTCGATTCCCGGCTACGGGTTCTCGGAGGCGCCGAAGGAGGCGGGCTGGGGTCCCGACCGCATCGCGCGCGCCTGGGGGGAGCTGATGACCCGCCTGGGCTATACCCGCTACGTCGCCCAGGGCGGCGACCAGGGCGCCAACATCACCGACGCGATGGGTCGCCTGGCCCCGAACGGGCTGCTGGGCATCCACCTCAATGCGCTCGGCTCCTTCCCGCCGGTGGTGCTGGCCGCGATCTTCGGCGGCAGTATCCCCGCGCCGGAGGGCGTCCTCAAGCGGCTGGCGGTCGCCTTTGTCTCCGCCGGCGTGAACAAGGAACCGATGGCCTTCAATCAGGTCGCCGCGATCTTCAAGCGGGGCTACTTTGTGGAGCAGGGCGAGCATCCGCAAACGGTGGGCTACGCGTTGACGGACTCACCGGTCGGGCTGGCGGGCTGGATGCTCGACCACGATCCCGACAGCTACGCGAAGATCTCCCACGCGTTTGTGGATGGCACGCCCACCGGTGGCCTGACCCGCGAGCATATTGTCGACAACGTCACCCTGTATTGGCTGACCAACACCGCCGCCTCGTCGGCGCGGCTGTACTGGGAGGAGACACAGAGCATCGGCGCGGCGCTGGCGTCTGGGAAGAAGCCCCCTGACCTCAAGCTGCCGGTGGCGTACACCGTCTTCCCCAGCGAGCTCGTCCAGGCGCCGGAGAACTGGGTGAAGAAGGTCTACCCCAACCTCATCTACTACCGCGAAGCCGAGCGGGGTGGTCACTTCGCCGCGTGGGAAGACCCCCAGCTGTTCAGTGAAGAGATGCGCACGGCGTTCCGCTCGTTGCGCTAAGTCAGCGTATACTGGCTACGGGCGAGGCGTCCACGCCTCGCCCGTGTTGGCAGTCGCTACGAGCATCGAACGACACCATCGAACGACACAGGAGAAAGGAGACTTCGGTGACAGAGACGACCCAGGTAGCCATCCGTCCCTTTAGCTACACGGCTTCGGATGAGGCGCTCGCCGACTTGAAACGGCGGGTGGCGGCGACGATCTGGCCCGATAAGGAGATCGTGGCGGATGACGTCGCAGGGCGTGCAGCTCGCGACGATGCGGCAGCTCGCGCAGCTATTGGGCGACCGAGCTACGACTGGCGCAAGGTCGAGGCGAGGCTTAACGCCCTGCCGCAGTTCATCACCGAGATCGACGGGCGTCGACATCCACTTCATTCACGTGCGCTCCAAGCAGCCGAACGCGCTGCCGGTCATCGTCACGCACGGCTGGCCGGGCTCGATCATCGAGCAACTCAAGATCATCGAGCCGCTGACCAATCCCGACGGCCCACGGCGGAAGCGCGGCGGACGCCTTCGACGTCGTGATCCCGTCGCTGCCGGGCCACGGGTTTTCGGGCAAGCCGACCGCGACCGGCTGGGACCCGATCCGCATCGCGCGCGCCTGGATCGTGCTGATGCAGCGGCTCGGCTACGACGCGCTACGTGGCGCAAGGCGGCGACTGGGGCAACGCGGTCACGGAGCAGATGGCGCTGCTGCGAGCCGCCGGGTCTGCTCGGCATCCACACCAACATGCCGGCCACGATTCCCGACGACATCGCCAAGGCGCTCGCAGCCGGCGGTCCGGCGCCAGCGGGCCTCTCGGCCGACGAGCAGTACGCGTGGGATCAGCTCGACTACTTCTACAAGCATGGCCTGGGCTACGCCAGGAGATGGCGAACCGCCCGCAGACGCTCTACGCGCTGGCGGATTCGCCCGTCGGCCTGGCGGCCTGGATGCTCGACCACGACATCGCGCAGCTGAGCGGCTGATCGCGCGCGTCTTCGCCGGGCAGCCGGAGGGCCTGACGCGCGACGACATCCTCGACAACGTCACGCTCTACTGGCTGACGAACACGGCGGTCTCCTCGGCGCGGCTGTATTGGGAGAGCAATCTCGCCTTCTTCGCCCCGAAGGGCGTCCCGATCCCGACGGCGGTGAGCGTCTTCCCCGACGAGATCTACGCCGCGCCGCAGAGCTGGACGGAGAAGGCGTATCCCAACCTCATCCACTACAACCGGCTCCCCAAGGGCGACGCACTTCGCGGCCTGGGAACAGCCGCAGCTCTTTCAGCGACGAACTGCGGACGGCGTTCAGGTCGTTGCGCTAGTGGGCGCGCCAGACCTAACCCCCTAATCCCCATCCCTCACAGGGAAGGGGGAATCACGGGCAACGCGCCGGACGTGAGTCCAATTGGAGAGAGGAAGGCAGGGATGAGCGCCGCATTCGACTCGGTGAAGCAGATCAACGCCGGCGCCCTGAGTGTCGGCTACGCCGAAGATGGTCCTGCGAGTGGTCCGGCGGTCCTGCTGCTGCACGGCTGGCCCTACGATATTCACAGCTACGCCGAGGTTGCCCCATTGCTGGCGGCGAAGGGCTATCGGGTGATCGTTCCCTATCTACGCGGCTATGGCGGGACACACTTTCTTTCATCAGATACGGTTCGCAATGGCCAGCAAGCGGCGCTGGCGATGGACGCGATCGCGCTGTTGGACGCGCTGCGGATCGAGCGCGCAATTGTGGCCGGATTCGATTGGGGCGCGCGGACGGCCGGCATCCTCGCGGCGCTCTGGCCTGAACGCAGTGCGGCGCTCGTGTCGGTGAGTGGCTATCTTATCGGCAGCCAGGCCGCTAACCAGGCGCCGCTGCCACCGCAGGCAGAGCTGGCGTGGTGGTACCAGTATTACTTCGCCACCGAACGCGGCCGGGCCGGTTACGAGAAATACCTGCGTGAGTTCAACAGGCTCATCTGGCGGCTCGCCTCCCCGCAGTGGGCGTTCGACGACGCAACCTTCGAGCGCACGGCGGCGTCCTTCGACAATCCCGATCATGTGCGCATCGTGATTCACAACTACCGCTGGCGGTTGGGCCTGGCTGAGGGCGAAGCTCGCTACGACGAACTGGAACAGCGGCTGGCGCAAGGTCCGGTCATTACCGTCCCTACCATCACACTGGAAGGCGACGCCAACGGCGCGCCATACCCGGAGAGCAGCGCCTATCGCGCAAAATTCATGGGCGCATATGAGCATCGGGTCATCATCGGGGGCGTCGGGCATAATCTGCCGCAGGAAGCGCCGCAGGCGTTTGCCCAGGCGGTCATGGAGAGCGATAAGTTGTGATCGGTTTCTGGGTGGAGTGCTGGAGATGGCGCTCTCGGCTCTGAAGAGCCGGAGCACGCGCGACGGACTGAAGTCCGCGAGATGACCGAGTGTCGTGACGGATGCGGTAACACGGCAAATGTCAGAGAGGGAGGATTTGCGCATGTCAGAGCAGATCAACTATCGTCGCCACGGGTTGGTGGGCGCTTCGCCGATTACCTACGCCACCGCCGACTTCGGCCTGCTGGATGCTGTGGATGCGTCGTCTGGCGGCGATGGAGGAAGTGAAGGCTTCTTCCCGTCACTCGACGGCGCGACCGCGTGGCTCAACTCGCCGCCACTGAAGAGCGAGGAGTTGCGTGGTAAGGTTGTCGCCGTCGACTTCTGGACCTATACCTGCATCAACTGGCTGCGCACCCTGCCCTATCTGCGCGCGTGGAACGAGAAATACCGCGATCATGGCTTGGTCGTGATCGGCGCACACACGCCGGAGTTCCCCTTCGAGCACGACATCGAGAACGTGCGCCGCGCGGTGAAGGAGATGCAGGTCACGTATCCCGTCGCGGTTGACAATGAGTACGCGGTCTGGGATGCGTTCGACAATCACTACTGGCCAGCGCTCTACCTCGTCGACGCGCAGGGGCGCATTCGCCATCATCAATTCGGCGAGGGTGACTACGAGGAGGCGGAGCAGGTCCTTCAACAGTTGCTCGCCGAGGCCGGAGACGAGAGCGTCGGGCGGGATCTTGTCACAGTTGACGCCAGCAATGCTCGTGGCGCGGAGGTCGCCGCCGATTGGGAGCATCTGGCGTCGGGGGAGAACTATGTGGGCTACGAGCGCACCGAGAGCTTCGCGTCTCCCGGTGGCACGGTCCTGGACGAGCGCCATGTCTATACCGTCCCTGCGCGCCTCGATCGCAATGAGTGGGCTCTGGCAGGCGAGTGGACCATGGAGCCAGGATTCACTGCGCTGAACGCGGCCGACGGGCGGATCGCATACCGTTTTCATGCCCGCGATCTGCATCTGGTTATGGGACCGGCGGCGCAAGGAACGTCCGTGCGCTTTCGCGTCTTGCTCGATGGACAACCAGCAGGCGCGGCACACGGGAGTGATGTCGACGAGCAGGGCGAGGGCGTGGTGAGCGAGCAGCGGCTGCATCAGTTGATCCGCCAACCGGGGAGCATCGCTGACCGCACGTTCGAGATCGAGTTCCTCGACGCGGGCGTGGAGGCGTTCGCCTTCACCTTCGGCTGATCCACGGCGGGCGGCGCTTTCGTCCCATCACCTCCTGGACGGATCATTCACACTGATTCCGTCGGCGCTGGCTGTGAACGGCATGGGCGCTGAGGTGATGTATCATGAGGCGTCACGCCAGTGGATATGCGCCAGGCGCTGGGCGTGGTCATCGGTGCTCTTGGCGCATGACAGGAAAAGTCAGCGGGTCCGTCCATGCCGGTGGTCGAACTGGTTCTGCTCTTGCTCTTCGCGGTGGCGGCGCTCGCCTACATCGCTACGCGCGTTCACCTGCCCTATCCCATCGTGCTGGTGCTCGGAGGTCTCGCGCTGGGCTTTGTGCCTGGCTTACCGCCCATCGACTTACAGCCCGAGCTGATCTTTCTGCTCTTCCTGCCGCTGCTGCTCTACGCGGACGCATGGAGTACGTCGTGGCGCGACTTCCGCCTCAATCTGCGCTCGATTAGCCTGCTCGCCATCGGACTTGTCATCGTCACGACGCTGATAGTGGCGGTGGTCGCACATGCTGTCCTCCCGAACTTCTCGTGGGCGGCGGCCTTCGTCCTGGGCGCCATTGTCTCGCCCACCGATGCGGTCGCGTCGACCGCCATCGCCCAGCGCCTGGGCGCGCCACAGCGATTGGTGACCATCGTCGAGGGCGAGAGTCTGGTGAACGACGCGAGTGGGCTGGTGATCTATCGCTTCGCGCTCGTCGCGCTCATCACCGGCGCGTTCTCGTTCGCGCAGGCGGGGCTGACATTCCTCTGGGTCTGCGCTGGCGGCGTGGGAATTGGCCTGGCGGTCGCCTGGCTCTACGCACAGATCGAGCGGCGGCTGGAGGACTCGCCCATCGAGATTACCCTCTCGTTCCTCGTGCCGTTCGCGGCCTACATTCCCGCCGAAGCGGTGGGAGCCTCAGGCGTGCTGGCGGCGGTGGCGGCGGGGCTGTATGTGGGACGCAGGAGCGCGCGGATCATCTCCCCGGCGTCACGGGTGCAGGCGGAGGCGGTCTGGGGAGTGCTGACCTTCCTCCTCAATGGGCTGGCGTTCATTCTGATCGGGCTGCAACTGCGCGCGCTCGTCAATCTGCTCGGCGCGCAACAGATCACCATTGGCGAGTTGCTGACCTACGGCGCGCTGGTGAGTCTGGTGGTGATTGGGGTGCGGCTACTCTGGGTCTTTCCCGGCGCCTACCTGCCACGCTGGCTGTTTCCCTCCATCCGCGCGCGCGAACCTTTGCCGCGACTGCGCGTCGTCGTTGTTCTGGGCTGGATGGGCATGCGTGGTGTCGTCTCGCTAGCAGCCGCCCTGGCGCTTCCGCTGACGCTGGCGGCGGGCCAGGCCTTTCCTGAGCGCCCGCTGATCGTGTTGCTGACCTACTGTGTGATCCTGGCGACGCTGGTCGGGCAAGGGCTGACGTTGCCGGCGCTGATGCGCAAACTCCACGTGGGGACAGATGGCGCGGCGGAACGCGAAGAAGGGGTTGCGCGGCTCACCTCGGCGCGCGCGGCGCTGCGGCGCATCGATGAGCTGGCCGAGGAGAAATGGACGACGGACGAGGATATCTCGTACCTGCGGTCCATCCATGAGCACCGGACACATCGCTATGATGGCGATGGTGACGTGGAGGAAGCGGAGCGGGATAATGCGCAAGACGGTGTGGCAAGACGGCTGAAGCGCGAGGTGCTTCTGGCGGAACGCCAGGCGGTGATCCAGCTCCGTGATGAGGGGACCATCGGCGACGAGGTATTACGCCGCCTCGAGCGCGAACTTGATCTGCAGGACATCTGGCTGCAAGGTTAGCCAGAGGGACATTGACGCAGCGGGGCCATCGCCAGCGCAGATTCGCTATCATGTTCCTGGAAGCTGACCCCAGCCCCCTCCTCCGCTCATTGAGGCGCACATCGCCTGGCTCCAAGCGGCGCTGGATGAGCTCAACCAGGACCTGGACCAGGCGTTGCACGCCAGTCCGCTGTGGCGTGCGCGTGACGACCTGCTGCGCAGTGTCCCCGGTGTCGGCCCGATCCTCTCCTTCACCCTCCTGGCGGATCTGCCCGAACTGGGCACGCTCTCGCACCAGCAGCTCGCCGCGTTGGTCGGCGTCGCCCCGCTCAATCGCGACAGCGGTCCGCGCGCGGCAAACGTCTGATCTGGGGAGGACGGGCGCGCGTGCGCTCCGCGCTGTACATGAGCGCGTTGAGCGCCGTGCGCTACAATCCGGTGCTGCGCGCCTTCTGGACCCGCTTGCGCGAGCAAGGCAAGCCCCCGAAGGTGGCGCTGGTAGCGTGTATGCATAAGCTGCTCACCATCCTCAACGCCATGGTCAAGCACCAGACCCCCTGGCGCCTGGCGCCGACTGCTTGACGTTCAACACAGTTGCTCTCTCGCAAGGAGAGGGGGAGCCAGAACCCACCGCAGCCCTCCCTGTTTACGGGGAGGGAGTCAGAGGTTGAAATCATGAATGAGCTTGGCGAGATCATACGCGAGGAGATCGGGGCGCGGGGGCCGATGACCTTCGCGCGCTATATAGAGCTGGCGCTGTATCATCCGGCGCTGGGTTACTACACGGGCGGGGCGGAGGGCCGCGAGCCGCTGGGCTGGAGTGGCGATTACTTCACGAGTGGGGATGTCTCGCCGTTGTGGGGCTGGGCGATGGCGCGGCGGTTGCGACAGATGTGGGAGACGCTGGGGCGACCTGAGCCATTTACGGTCGTGGAGCCGGGTGGGGGGCGTGGGCTGCTGGCGCGGGATGTGCGGCGCTATGCGCTGAGCGAGGACCAGGGATGGGCGGGCGCGCTGCGCTATGTCTTGCTGGACCGGGCGCCGGAGGGGTCGGCGTTGCGGGCGGCGCGGCAGGAGCGGATAGCAGGTGAGATGGCGCGGTTAGGGGCGCCACAGGGAAGTGTGCGCTGGGCGGCGTCGTGGGAGGAGGCGGCGCCGGAGCCGTGGGTTGGATGCGTAATCTCGAACGAGCTGTTCGACGCGCTGCCGGTTCATGTGGTAGAGGCGCGCGGGGGCGAGTTGCTGGAGGTCTACGTCGCGGTTGATCCGCGGACGGATGCGCTGGTGGAGGAGTTGGGTGCGATGTCGTCGGAGGCGGTGGCGGGGTATCTGGATGCGTATCGCGTGCCGTGGCGAGGGTATGGGGATGGCTGGCGCGCGGAGGTCTGTCTGGCGGCGGGACAGGAAGTGGGCGAGATGGCGAGCCGGCTGGCGCGGGGCTTTTTGCTGACGGTGGACTATGGGGCGACGGCGCGACGGCTGTATACGCGTGATCGTCGGCGCGGGACGCTGGCGGTCTATGCGCGGCATCAGTTCCTGGTCCGTCCGCTGGATGCGCCGGGGACGCGCGACCTGACGGCGCACGTCAATTTTTCGTCGCTGGCGCGGGCGGGATCGGCGACGGGATTGCGCGTGGCGGGATATACGACGCAGGCGGCGTTTCTGGAGGGGCTTGGCGTGCGCGAGGAGATCGCGGCGCGTGGGGCGCGATTGTATCCGGCGGCGGATACGGAGCGGCAGACGGATCGCGGGCAGGCGGACCTGTTGCGGCGGCGGAGCTTCGAGGCGGCGGCGGCGGTGTTGTTCGATGCGCGCGGGCTGGGAGGATTTCGCGTGCTGACGCAGCGGCGCGAGGCGTAGCTTTGGTTCGCGCGGGCCGACGGTGTCAGGTGGATATGGCGCTCGTCGCGTCGGCGTCCTGGCTGTTGTCCTGGCTGTTGTCCTGGCTGTTGTCAGGAGTGGCGGAAGGATCTGCATCAACCACGGCTGGCAGCGTGAAGTGAAACGTCGAGCCTTTCCCTGGCACACCAGCGCTCTCAACCCAAATACGCCCTCCCATCGCCTCTACCAGACTGCGGGTGACATACAGCCCCACCCCGGTTCCGCGAACGGGGCCGGCGATGTCGCGTCGCAGGCGTACGAAGCGCTGGAAGAGTTGCTGAGCCTCGGCTGGTGGCACACCCAGCCCCTGATCCTGGACACTGACCTGGACGGCAAGACGCTCAGCGGAAGCGCCACGGCGTGTTGGACCCCCTTGGGCTGACGCGCCAAGCAGTGACGCGCGGATCGCCAGCGGTGTCCCTGGCTCAGAATACTTGATGGCGTTTGCGACGAGGTTGACGAGGATCTGGCGCAGGCGCGTGGGATCAGCGTACACCTGGAGATCGGCAGGCACGCTCACTGTCACCGACCGCGCCTGCGCCGCCTGTTGTGTGAGGCCCGGCTCTCCTGCCTCCACGGGATCAAACGTCTCGAGGGTCTCGTGGACAAGCGCGCTCAACGCAACTGGCGCCGGCTCGACACGTGGCGCGCCAGACTCTAACGCGCCAGCGTCCAGGACATTGTGCAAGAGACGTTGCAGGCGCGTTGCGGCCTGTGAGGCGCGTTCCAGCAGGCGGGCGCGATCCTCGCTGGTCGCGCGCTCGCCGAGTTTCGCCAGCAACTGCACGTTGCTGCTCAACGCCATGACGGGCGTGCGTAACTCATGATTGGCGTCAATCAAGAACTGGTCCTTGAGCGCCGCGAGGGCGCGCTCTTGCTGATACGCTTGCGCCGAGGCGCGCAAACTGGCGCGCGAACTGCTGATATAGACCTGCGCCAGAAGGGCGATGAGCAGCTGAAACGTGACGATTTCGGTGGCAAGCCCACGAAACTCCGACGCTATCCCCGCAGGCTGATGGGGGGCAAAAGGAAAAAAGAGGAGGCCTCCTAATGTCAGGACGTTCGCCGTCAGGGCGCTCGCCCACAACAGCGGGGCCGGGAGTGTCAATCCCGCGATCAGGAGAAAGACGCCGAGATTCGCGTAGCTGACGAGCACGCCCGTGCTGTCGCCGCTCCGGCTTACCGCCAGGGCGACCGTGCCAGCAAACACGGCAAGAGTGAATACGCTGGCGGCGGCGGTGGTGTGTCCCGCATGGTTGGCCCACAATCCGAGCGCTGAGAAGAGGATGAGTCCGAGAAAGAGCGCAATAAGCGTGAGAGACTGCATGCGCGCTACGGAGATGGGAAGCGCCACCAGGAGCAGCGTCAGCAGCACAAAGGTCAGAATGAGGCGGAGATTGAGGCGCCGTCGCTGGCGGTCGAGTTGGTCAGCAGGGAGGTCTGCGACGCTTGCGGCGCCGCTACGAAATGGGCCTGCAAAGGCATCGACCACGTTCCATATGAGCCAGCGGGGCAGCTTCATGAGGCCGGAAGCACGCTGACCTTCCAGCCCTGTCCATCTCGGCGCCGAGCGCGGTTGGTTCATAGATCCCCCCTCCCAATTCCCATTTCCCCTACTGCTTTGTCTTGTGCTGCGCCTTGCGCTTTGCCCTTTGGTCCGCTTCCTCGCTCGCACGGCGCGTATCCCGTTATTCGACGGTGAGATCAGTCAGGCGTCGCTGACGCTCGGTGGCCGTCAGTTCAATGGCCTGCTTGACGGCAGCGAGCAGTTCGTCCAGATCGATTGGCTTGTACAGATAGGCGTCGGCGCCTGAGAGGAAACCCGCCAGGGTCTGCGCCTCTTGCGCCAATGCGCTGAGCACCACCAATGGAATATCGGTCGTCTCTGGATCGCCCCGCACCGCCCGGATCAATTGGTAGCCGTCCACTCCTGGCATGCGGATATCCACGACGACACAGTCTGGCCGGCGCGCCGAGAGCGCCTGCAAGCCCGGCGCCGCCATCTGATGCGACGGTGACCGCATAGCCAGCGAGAAGTTCCAGCGCTTCCTGGAGCGGCGCGGTCAGCGTAGGATCATCGTCAATGAGCAACACGTGATAATTTGAAGGAGGGCTGGTCATCCTGCATGTACCTCCAGACGCTCCACGACATCCCCCACAACTGCCATGCGATGTCCATGCCGCCTGGGCTTCCCGCCACTTTCTGCTTTGGAGCGGCCTGGCGCATGAACTACCAGGACGATCCTGACGACAGGCGCCAGGCCGAGGATGATCCAACTCGCACGGTGGACGAATCCGTTATAGCCCTCCATGACATTGCTTTTCTAGGGAGGCGTGAGCGCCTAGTGCCGTTGAGACGCTGCTCGCCCGCCAACTATGCCCCTAACGATCTTCGCCAACGCGTTACTATGCGTCCCCTGCCGAAACAACGCTCCCTGGCACTATAGCATACACGCAGCGCGCGCCTGGCTATGGTCGCAAGCCGGGTTCTTCAGAGGAGCATGGCTCGCAGGCTCTCTCGCATCCTTTCGCCCGCCTGGGCGGCCCTTACTCCCTGACGCCTTTCTTTGAGGTAGGGGGCTACGGGCGAGAGTTGGCAGTGATGAGCGCAGGCCGTTGCAACAGCGCCTGTGGGTTTGCAGCCTTCACATCAGGCTTGGCTGCGACTACTGCAACGGGTGAGGGATGAAACGGGTTTGGATGGGTGAACGCCCCAGCCCATCGCTGGGCTGGGGCGAATGGCATACCATTATGGCGGGGCGACGATCGCCTATGTCCACGTTCAATAGAGTTGAAGGAGGTGAGCATATGGGGCCGTATGAGACGCCACCACAGGATACTGAGGAGCTGCTTGCGCGCATCGCGGAAGGATCGTTCACTCGATGAGGTCATGCGGCGGTTCGAGGAGACGCACACGCAACTAGCCGCCCGGATTAGCGCGCTGGCGGACGAGGATTTGTCGAAGCCGATCACTCACTTTCAGCCGGACGATCCCGACGATCCCGATGAGCGTCCGGTCCTTCGCAAGATCATCGGGGATACGTATGAGCATTACGCCGAGCATCTGCCCTGGATTGAGGCGATCATCGCCGGGTGATGAACGCCAGGAGTGGGAGCCGGCCCGCGACGGTATGAATTGATAGCGTCATGGGACGGCTCCGTTTCCGATAGGGAACGATCTAGCGCAACTCCAGCATGTAGAGCGTATTGCCGGCGGGGTCGTGGATGGAGAAGACGCGCCCGAACGGCATGTCGTGCGGCTGCTCGCCAATCTGGACGCCGCGCTGCGCCAGTTCCGCGCAGGTCGCGTCGGCGCCGTCTACGTACCACCACATCTGGGGATTGCTAGTTGGCTTAGCGTCCGCGGACTCGCTGAGCGCGAGCGACGCCCCATCGGCGCCCGGCCGCCGCAACTGGATGAACTGCTGGCCATCGAGTTCTAGCTCGAAGCCGAGCGTGTTGATGTAGAAGTCGCGCAGCGCCGCTACGCTGGGAACTTCGATCAGCACGAGATCAAGACCGTGCAACATCCTGTCGTCTCCTTCCATTCCATCCATTCCATCCTTGGGATCGACCATCCTGTTTGATCGTCCCGACTCATCGGGCCAGCGTGTCCATTTCGCTGGTCTGAGAACAGTATGGAAGACGCGAGTGACAACAGTATGTCAGTAGCGGAAGCGTGTGTTTGCGAATGTCATTTCCTGCGTCTATGTGACGTTCGACGCGCGCTTCTGGAGCCAGTCATCGACGAACGCCGCGATTTCTTCCCAGCCCGGCTGGGCAATGAGCCAGTGCGTCCTGCCAGGAAACTCGTGATATTCGGTGAGCGCGCCCGATTTCTGGCTATACTTGCGGTAGTTCGCGCGCACCATCGCGGCGGGGACGATGTGATCCTTCGCGCCCGCGATGATGAGCAGCGGGGGGCGCTGGCCGTTCTTGAAATTGACCCGTCCGGGCGTGCGCGCATTGAACGCCGAGAACGCGTTCTGGAAGAAGAGCCGCCCCGCCTCCGGCACGACATACTCGCCATAGATGCGCTTCTGCTCGTCGGGGGGCAGCGTATTGACGAACGCATACGAGAACTCGCCGAGTGACCAGTGAAAGATCTTCGACCAGCCGCCGGGCGTCGCGATGATGCGCAACAACGAGCGGGTGGTGGTGGGATAGGCCGCGCCGAGGACGCCACGGGGCGGCGCGGGATCGAGCGCCACGCCGCATGCGCCGATGCCACGGTCGAGCAACACCTGGGTGATAAGCCCGCCAAAAGAGTGGCCGATCAGGAGGGGCGGCTCAGGAAGTTCCTGGATGACGCTCGCGTAGTGGTCAATGATCTCGCCAAGCCCCAGGCGCTTCAAGCCGGGATCGGGCTGGGCGCGCAATTGATCGATTGGCCGGTCGTGGTAGGGCCAGGGCGGAGCCTGGCAGGTGTAGCCGCGCGCCGAGAAGTAGGATGCGAATGGCTCCCAGCAGCGGGGCGTCATCCAGGCGCCGTGGATGAAGACAATCGTGCGATCCATGCGCCTATCCCTCGCAGTCTGTTAGCGTGGCAAGCGGTGAGCGATCCAGATCAGGCGCTGGCGCTAAGGAAGGCGCTGACGGCCTCGGCGAAGGCGGGGACCGTGACGACGGTGTAGTGGTTGGTGTCGGCGATCTCGACCAGTTGACAGCCCGCGATGATGTCGCGCACACGCTCGGCTTCGTCGCGTGGCAGGATGAAGCCGCGATCGGGGCCGAGCAGTCCAACGGTGGCGCGGAGGAGCAGCGTTGGCTTGTGGATCAGGTCTGGCAGCGCCTCGCTGCGGGTCAGGGCGAGGGCGAGCGATTCTTCTTCGATGGCGGACCTGGGCACGCGCGAGGCGACCGTGCCATCGGGCCGGACCTCGGCGTCGTAGCGGAAGTAGTCCTCCCAGAGAGGGGTCCACTCAGTGATCATGGGCAACTGGCGCATGAGGGCGAGAAAGGCGTCGAGCGAGGGATAGCTGGCGCCGAGACGCGCGACGGAGGCGCCGATGGCCTGGGCGGTGTCTTCGGGAATCTTGCCGCCCGCGTCGATCATGACCAGCTTGCGGACGCGCGCGGGATGGACAGCGCCCAAGTACATGGCGATCACGGCGCCAAGGGAGTGACCCACGATATCGGCCTGGCGGATGTTGAGGGCGTCGAGCAGGGCAAGGAGGTCCGCCGCATGAATGGCGACACCGTAGCCCTGGGGAGGCTTGCCGCTGAGGCCACGACCGCGCAGGTCCGGCGCGATTACGTAGTAGCCCGCGTTCGCCAGGTGGGGGCCGAGGAGCGCCCAGGTCATGTGGTTGGCGGTGAGGCCGTGGATGAGGACGACGGCGCGCTCAGGCGTTCGGCGCGCCCCAGGTCTGGTAGTGGAGCGCGACGCCAGGGAGTTGCTGATCTAGCTCCTGTGTGGACGCAGTGGGGCTGCTCTCTGGCGCGGCGCTTGTGGCTGGAACCGGGCTATATGTCGGGCCAGTGGCGGTGGATGTGGCGTCCGGCGACTGGCTGGCAGGGGCCCGGCGGCGGAAGAATCCCATGACGCGTCTCCTTGTCTTTTGGTGGAGATCGATCCCGGCGAGGGCGGCATTGTGGCCGGGGAACTGATGGGGCAAGTATAGCAGGTGGGGCGATTGCGAGGCGTTCGGCGGGCGTTTTCAAGAAGTCTCACGGAGCCGGTCGAGGCTATCGAGAATGAGATCGAGGCCGAACTCGAAGGCGCGCAGGTCGCCATGGGTAGGCTCCAGGTGCTGCATCACGTGCTCGGCGAAGTAGGGGTATTCTGTGGTCGAGAGTTGTCGCAGGAAGGCTGCCACAAGGTCTGGCAGATCGTCGGGAACGAACATATAGCCTGTCTCCTGGCGCGTGTATCCCACGATGTAGCTGTCCAGCACATGATAGGCGTGATAGGTGATCTCTTTGGAGAAGGGCGCTTCCCGCAGGGTCCCCAGCAGCGCATCCGAGAAGCGCAAACGTGCGGACCAGAGCTGACTCGATGTCCAGAGGTCACACGCCCAGGGGTGGCGCAGGAGCGTCTCGTGAGCCGAGACGGCGCTCTGCCGCAGCGCCGTTTTCCAATCAATGTGACGGGAAGGCAGTTCGATCTCGCTCACGATGAGATCGAACATGCCATTGAGGATGTCGTCCTTGTTGGCGACATGGTTGTAGAGCGACATCGCCTCGACGCCGACCGCTTTGCCAAGATTGCGCATGGTGAGCGCCTCTATGCCTGCCGAATCGGCAAGGGCGATCGCGGCGCGCAACACACGCTCCCGATTCAGGGGAACCCGCTGCTCTTTGTCGGGATCGTCGGGCATCAGAACGCACCACCTTCTATTTCTTCCTGCCGGAAAATCATACTGCTATTCATGCCTGGAGGTGAACCCAGCGCAGGGCCTTGACAGACTTACAATGTCAGTATATCATACACTTACCGCGTAAGCTTACAACGTATATAGCCGTCCCGTTCGCCGCATTCGCGCCGTCGTTCCGCTGACCGAAGGAGATCTACATGAAAGCGATTGTCCGCACACGCTACGGATCACCCGATGTGCTTGCGCTCCAAGAGGTGGAGAAACCCATTCCCAAAGACGATGAAGTATTGGTACAGGTTCACGCGGCGTCCGTCAATACCCTGGACTGGCATCGCATGCGAGGGCAACCATTCCCGGTCCGCGCCGGGGGCGGGCTCCGCAAGCCTAAGGACACGCGACTCGGTGTGGATCTGGCAGGGCGGGTGGAGGCGGTTGGCGCCAACGTCACGCAGTTTCAGGTCGGCGATGAGGTCTTTGGGATCGGGCGTGGCGCGTTTGCCGAATTTGCATGTGCTGCTGAACATAGCCTCGTGCTCAAGCCCACCAATATCTCGTATGAGGCGGCGGCGGCCGTCCCGATATCGGCGGTCACCGCGCTGCAGGGACTGCGCGACAAGGGACAGATTCAGGCCGGGGAGCAGGTCTTGATTCAAGGCGCCTCAGGGGCCGTGGGGACCTTTGCCTTGCAGATCGCCAAGGCGCTTGGAGCGGAGGTCACGGCGGTGTGTAGCACTCGGAACGTGGACCAGGCGGTCGCCCTTGGCGCGAACCATGTCATCGATTACACACAGGAGGATTTCACCAAGAAGAGGGGCAAGCAGCGGCAGCGGTATGATCTGATCGTGGCGGTGAACGGCTACCATCCGCTTTCCGCCTACCTGCGGACCTTACGCCCCAAAGGCAGGTATGTCCTGGTCGGAGCGTCCACGCATGTATTCTGGGCCCTGTTCCAAGCCTTACTGCTTGGAGCGATGATTTCCAGGATAGGAAGCAAGAAGGTGGCCGGTTTTGTGGCGAATCCCTCCCAGCAACATTTAGCGTTCCTCAGGGAGTTGCTGGAAGCTGGCAAGATCGTACCCGTCATCGAGAGACGATATACCCTCGGCGAAACGAGTGAGGCGATTCGCTACCTGGAAGAAGGACACGCCAGAGGCAAGCTCGTGATCACTGTCTGAGGTGCGGAGCACGGCTCAATGAACACCTCGAGTGCGGAGTCACGGCGCGGCGTAACTGGATAGTGCGCGCAGTAGAGCATTCCTTCGCGTGGCTCGGCAATTTCCGCAGGCTCTTGATGCGGTGGGAGCATCTGGCCAGCGTCTATCACAGCTTTTTTGCGGTTGGCGTCATGCTCCTGTGCGTGCGCCGCCTGTGAGATAGACAGGCTCGTCTGCCCACGATCTGCTTGCGAGCGTTACCAGCGACATGCCCGCATGGTGGTCTGGTACGGTGGAGCGAGCTCTCACAGAGCGACGCTCGCGTGTCTGCCCAGCATGGTCTGGCAGATCTGTGAAAGAGGTCGGCTGATGAATCGCACCAAGGTGTTAGTGCTCGCCCTGTTCGCGGGCTACTGGGTCTTCTTGGTCGTGCTCCTGGTGGCCGCGCGTGGTTTCTACGACAGTCAACTGCCTCAAGAGGTGAGGCTACCGGGCAATAACCAGCGGCCGGTTGAGATCGGTACCCTGCTGATCGCCACCGCGCTCTTCGCTGTGCTGTCTACCGGCGTCATCCGCAGTTGGCGCTGGACCTTCTGGCTGATCCTGATCGTCTTCCTGGTCGGCATCGTGCGCGTGCCCGCTGCCGCGCTTCAGCTCGCTGGGATCGTGCCGAGACAAGGCCCTGTCTGGGATGCGGCGCTCCAGGCGGTCGTGGGCCTGATCCAGTTTGTCATCGCGCTGGCCATGCTGGCCGGATACCGTAAGGCGGGAGTCTGGGGCGCCTTTTGACGGCAAGTGACGGGTGTCTGCAGCGCACGCAACGTAGAGCTGATCTTCGACGCCGTGGGCAACCGGTCGCTGCGCGGTCTCAGGCGTGTCCTGCGTCCTACAGGAACGCTGGTCCTTGCCGGCGCGCAGAAGGGCCGGTGGATTCGCCCATTGGCGCCGACGCTCAAAGCCGTCGTGATGTCGCGCTTTGTACGTCAGCGGCTCGCGCCGTTCATCGCGCAGCACAGCAAGGATGATCTGCTGACACTGAAGGAGATGATCGAGGCGGGAAAGGTGATGCCGGTCATCGACCGCACGTATCCGCTGAGTGAGGTTCTGGAGGCTATCGGCTACCTTGAAGCAGGACACACCCGTGGCAAAGTCGTCATCTCGGTGTGAGCTATGGCGCGCCTGTGTGGACAGGTAGAGAGTTCAGCTCTCCCCGTTGATGGAAGAGAACGGCTAGTCGCGCTGGTGGGCGCGGAGCATGGCCGCCGCTTCTTCGGCGAGGAGATGGCGCAGCGCGTCTGGCTCGAGGATGCGGACGTGGCGGCCCCAACTGAGGAGCCACTGTGTGATCTCGCTCAGGTCGCGGACGGCGAGGCTCACAAGCAGGCCATCGGGCGTGTCATCCATGACGAGGGTGAAGTAGGAGGGGGACTCGCGCACCCAACGGGCGACCTCCGGCGCGAAGAGCGCGCGAATGGTGATCGGCGATTCTTGCTGGCGCTGGCGCGGATTGAGGCGCACAGTGGCGGGACGCTCGAAGGTTTCGGATTGGGCGGTCAGGTTCTCGATGCGTTCGAGGCGGAAGGTGCGCAGGCCACGGCGGGTGTGGCAGTAGCCGGTGAGATACCAGGATGCGCCGACGTGGGCGAGGCTGTAGGGATCGACAGAGCGCGGGGGGCATCCACTCGCGTGGCAGCGTCAGGGCGAGCGGTGTAGCGGGTGTGGTAGTCGAAGCGGACGCGACGGGACTCGACGATGGCGCTGCGCAGCAGTTGGAGCTTTTCGAGCTGCTGCGCCGTATCGGGTCGGGCGCTGGAGCCGGTGACAAACTGGATGCGCTCGCGCAGGGATTCGACGGTCTGGCGCTGGGCGTCGGGGAGGACGCCGAGGATCTTGCGGCTGGCGGAGTGGGCGACGGACTGGTAGTGGGCGTCGAAGCTCTGGGCCATGACGTCGGCGCCAAGGAGGAGGATGGTGGCCTCGTCGGCGCTGAAGCTGACGGGCGGGAGGAAGTAGCCTTCGACGAGGGAGTAGCCGCGACCGGGGATGGAGACGACGGGGACGCCGGCCTCGCCGAGGGCGAGCATGTCGCGGTAGATGGTGCGTTTGCTGGTCTCGAAGGTCTCGGCGAGGTCTTCGGCGCGGCGCCAGCGTTTGCCCTGGAGTTCGAGGACGATGGCGAGAAGCCGGTCAGTGCGGTTCATAGCAAAAAGGCGCGCCCTAGCGATTAGAAGCGGCCACCAAGGGCGAAGGTGGCGAGGACGCTGGCGACGCCGACACCCAAGCCCAGGATCGCCTGGCCGATGGTGTGGCGTCCCAACTCGACGCGCGACCAGGCCACTGCGGCGGCCGCAAGGATGGAGGGGACGGCAAGCGCAGGGACGGTGAGTGAGAGCAGGGTGGCGCAGACGGCGGCGGTGGTGGTGTGCGCGCTGACCTTGTACCAGAAGTTGATGACGCCATCGGCGAGGTTGGCGACGACGGATGCGACGGCGGCCTTGACCGCGACGGCGGGCGCGCCGAGCCATTTGAAGGCGAGGGCGAGCAGGATGAGGCTGGCGAGGCCGAAGGGGTAGAGGAAGTAGCGCTGCTTGCGCACGCTGACGTCGAGATCGGTCCAGTGGCCGCGTGCGACCTGATAGCCGACGAGGAGCGTCACGGGGAGCGAGGTGAGGGCGATGGCAAGCAGGAGAAAGCGAAAGGAGAGGCCCAGGTTGCCACTGGTGGCCACGTCGATGATGATGGCGAGGGTGACGAGCGGGTAGACGATCGGGTGGATGATGATGGATATCCAGCGGGCGACCGCGCGGCGCGTCGTCATCTTCGGCGCTGTCTCATCCACAATCATCGCCTTCCCTTTCCCTCGCGTTCCAGCGTTCGTTCCCGTCCACTGGCTGGGCGCGAAGTGATCGATGCGTCTGACGACATCTGATGACATCTACCGCGCCGCTGGCGAGCATAGCCGCAAAACCGCGCCCATGTCAAGGTCGCGTACCCAAGTATACGCGAAGCGATGACGAAAGGCGCGGTGAATAACCTGAGAGGCGCTGGATTGTCTACCTGCAAGGCGCAATCAGGGCTGGGTCGCGCCAGGAGTGGGATTGGGAAGCGCGAGGCAGACGGCGGCGGCGAGTGAAGTGAGATAGTAGAGGCCATAGCCACTGAGAGTGTACACCTGGCCTTGCCATCCTGAACTGGCCGCGTTCAGGCTAAAGAGATTGCCAAGGCGCGAGGGGCCGGGGCTGTGCATGCGGTACTGGAAGCCGCCTCCAGCTAAGGATGAACCAGCAGAGCAGGAGACCGTGGCGGCGCCGGTCTGGCTGGCGTAGACGGGGCTGCCGTCCTGGCGCGGATAGCTCGCGGAGACGGTCACGCCAGAGAGGCATTCGGCGTAGTGGGTAATCGAGTGGGCGACGGTGTCATAGTTGCGCACCGAAAAGACCCACATTTGCACGGGGAGGACGTCGTTGCGCGGCCAGGTCGCCTCTAGCTCAAGATTGGCGGTTGCGGGGCCAAGGTCGAATCCGCCGCCGACGAGTGTCTCGCCGGAGTCGCAGAGACTGATGGTTCCACCGAGGTTGTCATTGAACGTGCTGGTCGGCGTCGGGTTGAGATTTTCGGTGGTGGGGCGCTGTGTTACGACGGCGCCGGGGGCGTTGCGGAGGCATTCGACATAGGCGGTGACGGTGGTTGTGGCTGGATGGCCAAGTGGAAGAACTGATAGGGACCAGGTATTGCCATTCAGCGTGGCGGCGAAGACACGAGCCTGCTGGGTGGGTACGTTCCAGCCGCCGCCGAGCGCGACCTCTCCCTGGGGACAGGTGGCGCTGACTGGGCCGGTGTTTCCGCCGTTGAGAGTAGTTGTTTGCGCCACTTCGTGAACTGAGGGCGCCAGAGGTCTTGGGGGCGTCGCAACGGGCCCGGTGGCCTGACCACCGGTGACAGCGCAGCCGAGCAACGCTATGATGAGCGGCAGCGCTGAGACCGCGATGGTTCTCGTCAGTCTGGTGTTCATCGTCGCTGACCTTTCTGGCGGCCTGCAAGCGGCGCGCCTTATCCAACCGCAATTAAGATCGCTGTTGGCCTCCTCCCGACTCTGAGAAATGCGAACGGCGGATGCTGGCGAACGTCCGCGCCACGATGAATGGGCCTGCGAGTGGGTATGGGTGGCGCTAGACGCCTCGTCTGTGCGCTCCTGCTGGGCCAGAAGCGGCGCAGACCGGACGCCTCGCCAGAGTGCGACATGGTTTGACCGCCGAAGACGCTGGCGGTCGAACGGGTTAGGCGCCAGGACTATGCGCTAGGGCAATGGACGGTGGGGTTCCACATGGCGAACGTGCCATCTGGGTTGTGCTTCCAGATCCAGGCGTGCAGGGAGTAGAAGGCTGGCAGGCCGAAGCGGTTGCCGTCTGGCGTCAGCATGAAGGTCTGGCCAAAGAGCTTGGGCGGCGCCTTATGCGTGGCGTCCCACTGGGCCTGGAAGGTGACGTATTCGACGGCGACCAGATTCAGACGCCCGTTCTTCTGTGGCTCGTAGACGAGGGCCTCTGGCTTGAGGGGGTTGACCTCGGTGGTACCGACGAGATCGCCGTTGACGTAGTGGACGCCCATGGCGCCGACGCCGGGGTTGTCAATGCAGGCGATGCCTTGCGCATCCTTGAGTATCGCGTACTTGTGCGCTTTGGCGACGGAGAGCGAGTTGTAGCGGGCGGTCGCGGCGCGGACATCGCCAAGGCTCACGCGGCCATTACCATGATTGGCGCCTGCCACGCCGACGGTGAGGGCCAGAACGGTGACGAGCACGGGGACAATCGCGAGGGCAAACTTGATGAACTTGGTGAACTTGTTAGCGCGCATGTTGGGTTTCCTTACTGTTGTGGTCGCAGGTGGGCGCGACTAGTTGCGCCCTGACAGACAAAGGTCGCTCTCCCAGGTAGGTAAGGTGGCTCAGCGGTAGGAGTAGGGGTCGAGGAGATGCACCTCGAAGATCTTGTCGACGGGCAGATTGTTGCGCCGGGCGGCGCGGCGGACCGCCTCGGGCGAGGGAGCCTCGTAGATGCAGAAGCTCTTCGATTTGTCCTCGGTGACGTAGGAATGAATCCAGGTCACCAGGTCATCGCTGTTGTTGGCGACGATCGCGCCCCAGACGTTGGCGCCTTCCTCCACGTCGGGGGGTAGAGACCATCTGGGAAGGTGCGCTCGATGAGATAGCGTGGCATGCCGTCCTCCTGCCGTTCTCCTGCTGCTGTTCCCGCCTGGCTGACGCGGCGCTCGCGTCTGACAGTCCAGGTAGAGGCAGCATACCGGCGCGGAGGGTGGCGCCACATCGGAGGAAGCCCCCATGTTAGGGTGTGTCACACCCCTATATTAGGAAGTGGATGGCGTCGTGGCGCTCCGGGGGATGAGGCCCGCCTCATAGGCGCAGCGGACGGCCTCGGCGCGCGAGCGGGCGTTGAGCTTGGTCAGGACGGCGGTGATATGGTGTTCGACGGTTTTGGGGGTCGTCGAGAGCCGTTCGGCGATCTCGGCGTTGCGCAGGCCCTCAGCGAGCAGCAGCAGGATCTCGAACTGGCGCGGGGTGAGGCCAGCAGGGTTCGCCTGGGTGGCGGAACGGGGACCACGCGGCAAGCCACGCACGCCTGCCCGCAGGAGCTTGCGCCGCGCGATCTCCGCCGCTGGCGCCGCGCCGAGTTGTTCAAAGATGGTCAGCGCTTCACGCTGGGCGGCTTCGTCGCCATTCAACAAGGCCAGCGCCTGCTCGTAGGGACAACCGATCTGTTCCCAGGCGTCCGCCGCTCCGCGCCAGTCGCCGGCGATCTGTAACGCGTACGGCGCGGGCGTCCCAGCGGGGGCTTCGCTCAGGCCGCCGCCACGCCAGAGCCAGATCATGACCTCGCCCTGGTACCACATTGACCATGGGCGGGTGGTAGAGAACTCTGGGTGAAAGCCTATCCTGGCCTCCGCCACGCAGCCTGCTAGATCCCCTTGCAGCCAGCGCCACTCGGCGCGCGCGGCGGCCACCGACTCGATGCGCTGCGATTCGCCAATGGCGAGCGCCAGATCGCGCGCCTCGTCGAGCGCGGCTTCGGCGCCGGGATCTCCCCGCCGCGTCCGCACCAGGCCGAGGACGAGCAGAGCGGGAATGCGGTTGGTGACCGCCATCCAGGGGACGTTGAGGACGGCGTCTGCGCCTTCCACCGCCGCGACCCAGTCACCCTGATCGAGACGCGAGCGCGCCTGGACCCAGCGCATGAAATGGCCCTGCGGTCCAAGGTCGCGCTCGGCGCAATAGGCGATGCCCTCCTGTAAGTAGCGTTCGGCCTCGGCGTACTCGCGGCAGACGATCCGGTTGATGGCGAGGTTGGCGTAGGCGCGGGCGGCATGCTCCTCGTAGCCATACTCCAGCGCGATGGCAAGACTACGATCGAGTTTGGCCCGGCCCGATTCGACGCCGCTGGCCATTTCCACCTGTCCGACGCTGTTGAGGGCATAGCTGAGGGTCTCGTAATCGCCCAGACGTTCCGCCAGCGCGATGGCGCGCTCGCCCCAGAACAGCGTATCGGCGCTCGCGGCGGCGCGCGTGCCTAGGTGGGCCAGGGAACCGTAGGCCATGGCGAGCTCGCGACCCGGCGGCAGGGTCTCTAGCGCCTCTACCGCTTCCATCGCGTAGCGTTCGGCCTCGGCGTTTCTGCCGAGAAACCAGTGGAGGCGTGAGAGGCGGCGCAACGTGTGGCCGACCTTCTCAATGTGATCGAGCGCGCGCCAGAGGGCTAACGCGGTCTCATAGGGGGCGACGGCTTCCTCCATGCGTCCGGTAAGAAAGCGCTCGTTGGCCAGCCCATCGAGTAACACGGCGCGTTGCTCTGGATCGAGGGTCTCGGCAGAGCGCAGGGCCGTCTGATAGTGGGCGGCCGCCTCGCGATGCGCGCCACGTGCGGACGCCTGCCGGGCGGCTTCTGGGGCGAAGCGCAGGACGAGCGCGGCGTCTTCGGCCTGGGCGGCGTGGTGGACGAGTCGCGCCAGCGAGGGTTTCTCGGCGCCGGGGATCTCTACGCGCTCCAGCAGCGCCCGCAGGACCTGCGCGTTCAAGGCTTGCCGACGCGCAGGAGACAGCGCGCCCTCCACCGCCTGACGCGCCAGCTCGTGACGAAACCTGACGGCGCCGCCATCCAGGCGCAGGACGCCGGTGGACAGGCATTCGTCGAGCGTGACGTCATCGCTCGCGCTGATGGCCGTGACGATCTCCTGCTCGATCTGACCTGGCGCGATGGACACCGCCTCCACGAGACGACGCGCTTCTGACGAACGGCGCGCCAGGCGCGCCAGCACGGCGTCGGAGACGCTGGTGGGGACACCCGGCGCGTCGCTGGCGAGGACTTCGGTGACGAAGAAGGAGTTGCCGCCGGTGATGGCATGCAACTGCCGGGACGGACGATGGGCCTGTTGGGCAAGCGTGGCTACGGCGCTTTGCGAGAGGGGGAACAGGCGTAACCGTGTGACCTCGCGGGCAGGCAGATCGCCCAGAACGAAACGCAGGGGGTGATCCCTGCCCAGTTCATCGTCGCGCCAGGTCAGGATGAGGAGTGATGACGTGCGATGGATGCGCCGTCCCAGGTATTTGATGAGATCCAGCGTCGCCTCGTCGGCCCAGTGAATGTCTTCGATGACCAGGACGGCTGGCGAGCGCGTCAGATCATCGAGAATGGCGGCGAAGAGCAGTGGGCGGTTCGTCTCGCCATCGAGGAGCGCGCGGAGCGGAGACGCCGTCTGTTGCGCGATGTCGTAGAAGGGACCGAGGGGGCGCGGGGTGAAGAGCGCCTCGCACGCGCCCCACAGAACGCGCAGGTCAGCAGGCGCGTCGGCGAAGCGCTCGACGAGGGCGGTCTTGCCGATGCCAGCCTCGCCGCTGATGAGCGCGATGCGTCCGTGTCCGCTGGCCGCCTGGCGCAGCGCCTCGTCTAACGCGGACAGGTATTCGTCGCGTTCGAGCAGATCCATGGTCATGCCACCGCCTCCTCCCGGCTGGAGGGTTGTAAAGCGGCGCCGGTATAGTCAGGATCAGGGTTGCGGCGCGCTTCCATGTATTCTAGCGCGCTACTGATAGTGACGACTCCCCACGCCTAAAGGCGGGGGCTTCTAGGGCGAACCCAAGCATTGTCGTCCCAATGCCACCAGTTCCTTCCCCCGCGCCAGAATGTTGCCGGCCGCGTTGCGGTCGCGGTCGAGGACCAGCCCACATCGCGCGCAGGTGTAGATGCGGTCGGCGAGCGTCAGATCGGTTTTCCGCTGGCCGCAGCCAGAGCAGTCCTGACTCGTATACGCGGGGTCCACAGCGATATATCTCCGACCGGCCCATGCTGCCTTGTAGGAGAGCGCGCCTGCGAACTGAGTCCACGCCACGTCATGAATGCTCTTGGCAAGTGTGTGATTGGCCATCATGTTCCGTACCGACAAGTCTTCGACCGCAAAGAAGTCATACGAGTTGACCAAGCGACGACTCTCTTGGTGAGCAAAGTCGCCGCGCCGCCAGCGGATGCGCTCGTGTACCCGCGCTACCGCTCGCCGCCGTCGTTGGCGCTCGCGCCACGCCGTGCGCTCGACCTCGTCCTGGCTCACCTGCTGCCACACCTGCCGAGCTTCCAGATCGGGATGTGTCTGCTTGGCCTGCTCGGTCAACGCCGCTCGCAGTGCTTTGTGGGTATCCAGGGCCACCTGATGCTTGCGCTGCGCTTTGGCCAGCGCGCGCTCCTCGCTGCGGAAGAAGCGGGGGTTCGCAATGGGGTCTCCTTCAGTGGGCATGGCAAAGACGGTGAGGCCGACATCAATGCCCACTTCCCGCTGCGTGCGTGGCAGGGGCGTCGGCTCCCATTCACAGGAGAAGGAGACGAACCACTTGCCCGTCGCTGTCCGGCGGATGGGCGCCGTCTTGGGTGCGCCCTCCAGCGGGCGGTGCAGTAACACCTTGATGCGGCCCACCTTGGAGACCACCAACCGCTGCTCGGTCACGTCCAGCGCACAGCCCACCGGGACCTGGGGGAAGGTCAAACTGTCATAGCGTCCGTGTCCCCGAAAGCGGGGATAGCCAGATATCTCTCCAGCTTTGCGGCGGCGAAAGAAGGCGTCAAAGGCTTTCTTCAAGCGCAACACCACATCTTGGAGCACTTGCGAGTGGACCTCACTCAAGGTAGGACGCGCCTCCACCTTGAGGCTGGGCAACTCGGCCTTCTGCTCGTAGTAGTCCACCGTCTCATGGCGCTCTTCCCATGTCCGCTTGCGTTCAGCCAGCAGCGTGTTCCATAGCCAGCGACACTCCTCCAACTGGCGTTCCAAAAGACGCCGCTGCTCCTTGGTAGGGTACAGGCGATATTGGAAGGTCTTCATCAGCATACGCGCAGTATATCTCATCTGGCTGGCGGTCAGCGAGCGCCAACGACACGCGTTGGATCCCTGTCGCCTGACGGCGACGCGGCGCTTCATCCCCATATCTAAAGCCAGGGGGCTTCGCGCCGCTCTCATACTAACACGCTACGCGCATAACACGTTACGGAGACTGTTACGTGGCGCGCAGGTCAATGGCATCTACTGGTATTGATTATTATTGGTGGACGCCGTAGGTGTTGCCATCCTGGTCGGCGATGACGCCCCACCAGCCATAGGGTTGCTGTGATGGCTCCTCGACGATTGTGACGCCGCGCTCACGCAACTGGGCGAAGGTCGCCACGATGTCATCCACGTCGAGAACCATGCCTGTCGAGGTTCCGATGCGAGAGAGCGCGGCCTCGTAGGAATCGGCGCCAGGCTGGTCGGGAGTGGCTTTGTAGAGCAGGATGCGTGTCTGCGCGCCCGCTGGGGCGACCTCGATCCAGCGCTGCTCAGGTCCCATGGAAACGTCCATGCGCGTCTCGAATCCGAGCTTCTCGATGTAGTAGGCGAGCGCCTGGACTTGATCGCTTACCTGGACCGTAATTGTGCCTACGCGAGTCAACATGGTCTCAGTACCTCCTTTGCGTCTGCGCGCGGTGATCAGCGCAGGCTGCGCTTCCGGTTCACTATAGCGCGCCGACAACGCCCGCCGTACGCACGCATCTTGCTGGGCTAGGCCCAATGGGCGAGGCCCAACTCGTAGGGGCTGGCCAGGCCGGGATGAGTAGGCGTGGCGCGGACGCCGTAGACGAGGCTGCCAGTCGTCTCAGGGTGGATCGTGGCGTGGTAGCGGTAGACGCCATGCTCCGCCTTGCCCTTACGCTCCATCGCGACGACACAGCGACCACGCACCGCGCCGTCGTCGTCCTGTCCATAGATCAGCTCGACGCGCACGTCGTCTGGGGTGAGACCGTCGAGGCTGGCCAGGGCTGTCAGCGTGATGGGCTGACCGATTTGGAGCTGACCATCGCGCGGCCCCTCGACCTGGAGCGCGACATCTGGCCAGTTCTCGCGGACGCGCCTCTCCCACTCGATCAGCTCGCGCGCCAGGCGGTAATGGGCGGCGTCGATGCGCGCGCCGAGGGCGAGAGCCGGCAGGTAGAGTGACTCAACATACTCTTTGACCATGCGACGCATGCTGTAGGTGGGCGCGACAGTCTTGATCGCCTCTTTCATCACCGCGACCCAGTTGTGAGGAATCTCGTCCAATCCGCGGTCGTAGTAGAGCGGGACGATCTCGCGCTCCAGCAGGGTGTAGAGCGTGTCGGCGTCGTTGTCGTCGCGGGTCTCGGCGTCCTGGTAGTCGCGCGCGTCGCCGATAGCCCAGCCGTTGTCGCCGGCGTAGGCTTCGTCCCACCAGCCGTCACGGATGCTGCAATTGGGGACGCCGTTGAGGCTGGCCTTCTCGCCGCTGGTGCCGCTGGCCTCGTGTGGACGTATGGGGGTGTTGAGCCAGACATCCACGCCGCTAACGAGCCGCCGCGCCATGTCAATGTCGTAATCCTCCAGCAAGACGATGCGCCCGGCGAATTCCTGACGGCGCGAGTACTCGTAGACCTGCTTGATGAACTCCTGCCCAGCTTTGTCGGCGGGGTGGGCCTTGCCGGCGAAGATGATCTGCACGGGGCGGTCTACATTGTTGAGCAGGCGCGCGAGGCGTTTGGGATCGCGGAAGAGGAGGGTGGCGCGCTTGTAGGTGGCGAAACGGCGAGCGAAGCCGAGGGTGAGCGCGCCGGAGTTGAGCAGGCGATCCACCGCGCCGAGGGCGGCTTTGCCCTCGCCGTGACGGCGGCGCTGGCGTCCAACGCGCGCGCGGGTATAGGCGAACAACTCGCTCTTGAGCTGGCGATGCGCCTCCCACAGCTCGCCGTCGGGGATCTCATCGACGCGGCTCCAAGTATCCTGGTCGTCGAGGCGGGCGTACCAGTCGGGGCCGAGGTAACGGGTGTAGAGCGCGGCGAGACGCGGGGCGAGCCAGGTGGCGGTGTGGACGCCGTTGGTGATGGAGCCGATGGGGACCTCTTCTTCCTCGATCTCTGGCCAGAGGAAACGCCACATCGCGCGCGAGACGGCGCCATGCAGCTTGCTCACGCCGTTGTGTTGCGACGAGAGTCGGAGCGCCAGGATAGTCATGCTGAAGCCCTCGCCCCACTCGACCTTCTCGCGCGCGAGCTGATGAAACGCCTCGCGGTCGAGGCCAAGTTGCGGCCAGAAGTCGGCGAAGTAGCGGTCCACCAGGTCGAAGCTGAAGACGTCGTTGCCGGCGGCGACGGGGGTATGGGTGGTGAAGACGGCGTTGGCGGCGGCGATCTCGCGCGCGACCTCGAAGGATACTCCCAGTCCCTGGACGAGCTCGCGGCAGCGTTCCAGGCCGAGGAAGGCGGAGTGGCCTTCGTTCATGTGCCAGACCGCCGCGTCGATGCCGAGCGCGCGCAGGGTGCGCACGCCGCCAATGCCAAGCATGATCTCCTGGGCGATGCGCAACTCGTGGTCGCCGCCGTAAAGGCGCGCCGAGAGCGAGCGGTCGGTGGGGTCGTTGGGCTCCACGTCGGTGTCCATGAGGTAGAGCGGGACACGGCCAACCTGGATGCGCCAGACCTTGGCATAGACGGTGCGACCGGGTAGATCGACGCTGATGCGGACCTCGCGGCCTTCAGGATCGAGCGCGGGAGTGGCGGGGGCCTGCGAGAAGTTGAGCTTGTCGTAGATGGCTTCCTGCTCGCCTTCGCGGGTGATGCGCTGGCGGAAGTAGCCCTGGGGATAGAGAAAGCCAACGCCGACGAAGGGCAGGCCGAGGTCGCTGGCCTCTTTGCAGTGGTCGCCGGCGAGGACGCCCAGGCCACCGGAGTAGATGGGCAGCGACTCGTGGAGGCCGAACTCGGCGCGAGAAGTAGGCGATGGTTTTGTGCGTGGCGTCGGGATGAGTCTGGCTGAACCAGGTGTCCTCGGACCGCATATAGGCGTCGAAGGCGGCGAGAACGGCGTCGTAGCGCTTGAGGAAGTCGCGGTCGGTCGCGCGGCGTTCCAGGGTTTCGCCCTTCACCTCGGAGAGGAGGCGCACGGCGCTGTGTTCGACACGATCCCAGAGGGCGGGGTCGAGGCTAGCGTAGAGGGCGACGGCGTCGGGGTTCCAGGTCCACCAAAGGTTATAGGCAAGCTCGTGGAGGCGAGCGATGGGTTCGGGGATGGTAGGGAAAACGGCCAGACGGCCAAGGATCTTCACGTGGGGGGATGCTCCTCACCGTCGCGCCGTGGACGGGATGCGCCGCGCCGTTGCGTCCAGGTTGATGCAGAATCGCATCTTCTATTGTATCAAGCCGTCGGGTCGGGGGCAATTTGGCCTAACCCCCTTCCCTCGTAGGGAAGGGAGAACCACAGGCAAGAGTGGTTCGCGATGGCGCCAGGGCAGGCGAGCTTCAACTCATGGAGGCGCCATTCGTAGTTTTTCTTAGATGGGCGCAGGGCGCCTGCTGGACGGCGTGGGCGCCGTTGGGTAGAATGATGGAAACATACGCGCTGCAGGGATGAGCGCACTCTGGCGAGAAAGTAGAAATCGAGGAAACCGGGATGCCACAATCGACGACGACTGGGGGCACGCAGAAGGCGACCTCTGGTCTGAATCCGCTCAGCATGCTGTTGCACCTGGGCAAGACGTTCGCCTTAACCGGCGCGGTGTTGAGCGACCGGCGCGTTTCCTGGCTGCCGAAAGTCGCATTTTTGGGGCTGATTGGCGCGCTGGTGGCGGGGCTGATCTTCCCGGAGATGGCGGTTGACGTGCTGGGGATCATTCCGACGGCGGGGTTGGATCTGCTGGGCATTCCAGCGGAGGCGGGCATCGACTGGGTCGTATTTGGCGTCGCGGCGTTCAACCTGCTCAAGATGTTCCCGGCGGATATCGTTGGCGAGCACTATGACCGGCTCTTCCGCAAGTAAGCCGCAAGTACACGACGCGCACGCTGGTATGGCGCCTGGGAGTGATCCCCCAGGCGCTTTTATTGTGGGCGCTCGCTGGGGGTGAACCGCAGGCGGGAGCGCACAGAACCGGTGTGCGGTAGTGTGGTACAACAGGACGGGAGGAGAGGAACTCCTCATGACGCACGTGAAAAGGAAGGGAAGCCGATGACGAAAGTGATCGCGGGTATTACGATCTCGCTAGATGGGTACATCACGGGGCCACATGACGGGCCGGGACACGGCCTGGGCGATGGTGGCGAGCGCTTGCATTACTGGGTATTTGGCGGGCCGTGGAGCTACGATATGGGCGCGCGAGGGAAGCCAACGGGAGCGGATAAGGAAGTCCTCGACGAGGCGGCGGCGCGCATCGGCGCAGTCATCGGTGGGCGCAACACTTATGAGGCGGCGGAGGCATGGGGTGGACACAATCCATTCGGCGCGCCGTTCTTCATCGTGACGCACCGGCTGGAGGAGGCTCCAGCGGCAGACGCAGGCTTTACGTTTGTGAAGGGGCTGGATGAGGCGATCGCCCAGGCGCGCCAGGCAGCGGACGGCAAGGATATCTACATCATGGGCGGGGCGAATGTGATCCGCCAGGCACTACGCGGGGGATATCTGGATGAACTGGCGATCACCATCGCGCCGGTCGTGCTGGGCGGCGGAAAGCGGCTGTTCGAGGGCTTCGAGAAGTCGTTGAACCTGGAACAGACGCGTGTGCGCCAGTCGCCATTTGTGACGCATCTCAGCTATCGGGTCGTGCGCTGACCCTGTGAGCGCGTGTTGCCTGAAGGCGCGATAATTGTCGATAGATGTGTCACCGGAAGCATCTCATACACGCGGCTCATCACTTCAAGTGGAACTGGCGGTCAGGTCCTTGTCTTCCATTTCCCAGGCATGATCCAGCGTGTGAAACGCGGTGTGACGAATCAGATAGCGGAGCGGCCAGGTGCGGGCCAGTTTGCCCTGGGCATGGAACGCCCGAATGGCAGTGAAATAGGCGTCGCGGTGCGCTCTCAGGCCCTCGTCGGTCAGCAGCGCGCCTTCGGGCGTGCGCACACCCGAGCTTTGTCGCCCAGTCCTGCTCCATGCCCAGCGTATGCCGGACGATGTGGTCCCTATCCCGCCCGCCCCCGCGCGGACCCTTCTGCATCTCCGCCGACACGCGCGCACGCACCGCGTCGAAAAACGCCCAGCACGCCTGCATCAGCGTCAGTTCACGTTCCAATGCCTCGCTCGATATGGCTTGCCGGTCGATGTCCGAGAACGCGAACGAGATGCCCCAGAAGTCGGTTGAGCCTGTGCCTGGATAGCGCTCGACCACGTCGACCGTGGCAGACCTGCTGGCGATGGCCGCGAACTCCGCGTCCATCCCTGCCAGCTTCGCCACCGGCGCATAGCGTGGAAGATAGGCTTGTAACCGCTCAATCGCGGCCTCCTCGGTCTTGGCGCCACGCTCGAGGCCGGGCCAATCCGGCGCCACCGCCACCACCTGCTTGCCTTTCGGGCCGATTTCGAGCGTCACCCGCAGTTCGTCAGCCATGGTTGCTCCCAGCGCTGAAGGTCTTATAGTGTTGACACTCCGCACGGGCTAAAGCCCGACGGATTCTCGCGACCAGCGGGGAACGCGCATCGGGCGTCGCAGCCTGCGCGTACCGGAACCACTTTACGCCATGGGCCTACCCGGCCCCGTGCGACTCTCCGCAGTGAGACAATCATGTGTCCGGTCTACCGGAGAACGTCTCATAAAAACTGCCTACAAGGCTATTCTCACGCACGAGAGAGGAAACGGCAATGGAACGGGAGAGACGTGCAAAAGCCCACAAGCGCCTAACCGCACGGGCTAGATGCCGGCGGCTTGCGGCGGGCTAAAGCCCTGTTCTGCCAATCTCGCGGTGGCGCAATCCTGCGATCCCCGGAGAGCGCCGCACGCTGGACCAGGATATAATAGTATCGTATCCAGACTTCCGATATATCTCCATCTCTCGTCACTGAAAGACATCCCTTGCGGACATTTAGAGATGTGGTATTTTGTTGGCAGAAAGTGTTCAGAACAGGCGTCGCGCCCGCTGTCTGGAGAAAGAGGCAAGCAGATGAAACTCACCCGCGCGGTGACCCACATCCGCCTCTGCGACGCCAACGACACCAAGGTAGCGGCGCTGGATGCGGTGGCGGCTGAGTACAGGGCGCTGTGTCAGCAGTATGCGACTTACTTCTGCGCCGAGGCTGAGCCAGATGGCTACGCTGATCCTTGCTTCCCCAGCCCCCTCTCCCAGCGCTGGCAGCGCGTTGCCATCCAGCAGGCCGCTGGGATTGCCAAGTCATGGCGCTCCAACCTCCTGCGCTTGCAGGAGGAGTTCGCCGACACCCTCACCGCCTGGCTGGAGGAGGAGCATCCGCCAGAGGAGACACCGCCGCAGTGGACTCCCTGGCAGACACCCACGCTGAAGAAGACGGTGATCCAGGCGAACGCCAATGTCGCGCTCTTACAACCCAGTCAGGACACGTCGTTTGCCTATTGGCTGCGCATCTCGACCTTGGAACCGCGCCAGACGATCTTCCTTCCCGTCAAACTTGCGGCCTATCATCAGCGCTGTCTGGCGGGCAAGCGGCTGGACAGCAGTGTGACGCTAATGCGGAAGCCGGACGGCTGGTGGCTCACCCTCACGTACGAGGAGGAGGTCCCGCTGCAGACCCCGCCTGACGCGCCTGTCGTTGGAGTTGATGTGGGGATCACTCACTTCCTCACCACTTCCGCTGGCAAGCACTACAGCTCCTTTCACGGCCGATTGGCCAAACGTCACCAGCAGGACCGCGCGAAGCGCCGCCGCAAGGCCAAGTTGCGCACCTGCCTAAAGAAGAAGGGCGTCGAGCGCCTGCCCTCGACGCGCAATCCCAAGCTGGCGCGCACGGTGCGGCAGGAGATCAACCGGGCGGTCAATGAACTGTATCGCGAGCATCCTGGTTGTCAGATCGCCTTTGAGCGCCTCAATGTCGCCACGATGCGCTTCAAGGCGCGGCGGATGAACGCGTATCTCTACGCCTCCAATCTTGCCCACATCCCTGCGCAAGTCGCCTGGGGCGCGGCCAAGCGCGGCGGCAAAGCGACTGCGGTCAGAAGCGCCTACACCTTGCAGGAGTGCCCACAGTGCCATTTCGTGGCCAGGACTAACCGCCCAGCGCAGCAAACGTTTTGCTGCGGGGTCTGTGGCTGGCAAATGCACGCCGACCACAATGCGGCCCTGAACATCGCCGCGCGACTCGGCGACCGCGAGATCCAGGCTACCAAAACCCGGCAGGAGCTCAAGGCGCTCCTGGATGCGCGCCATCAGCGGTGGCGGCACGAAACCGGTTGGTTGTAGTCCAACCGCCCGCCCAGTTGCTTGTTCAACGGGCGTAGGTGAAGGGGTGAGATGGCTGATGCTGTTTCGCTCAACTATTCGTTTCACTATCATGGATGTAGGAAAAAGTATGCGCGTTACCGGGAAGCGGCGGCGAGGAAAGAACCGTCCACCGATTATGACGGATTTGTGATGTACGGTTCGTTTTCTCATTGCGACAGGAGACGCTGACATGCTGATTGTTGGCACCAGACCCAATACCAAGCTGCTCGGCCAGATCGCCTATATCTGCCCCAGTTGCCAGCACAACTCCTGGCATTCGGTGGGCAGAACGCGCCGGTGGTTCACGCTGTTCTTCGTGCCGGTGATTCCTTTTACCAAGTCGAGCGTCTCGCGCTGTAATCTCTGTGGCTTCATGCAGCGCGTGCCAAATCCACAGGCGGAGCAGTGGTTCCACACGGGGCAGATGCCCGCCGGGATCATTCCGCAACTGCAGCCCGGCTACGTACCCCAGGGCGCAGCGCAACCGACGCAGCGCGCGCTGCCGCCAGGCTCCCAACGCCATCCAGCGGCATATCCACCACCGTACCAGTCATCGCAGCAGACGCTCTATCCGCCACAACCGATGCGAGCCGCGCCGCCGCAGCGACGTTCCCACTAGCCGCCAGGGGATTCAGGGGACCAAGGATGGACCGGCAGACCGCGATTGACCGCATCACCGAGACGGAGAACCTGACCGACGGCCTGGAGGATGACGACGCTAACTGGCTGTTGGACTGGGGCATCGCACAGGTGGATAGGCTGGTCACAGGGATCAAGGACGAGGATGCGGCGGGCGAGAAGCTGAACCAGTTGATGTCGGTGATGCGGACGCTGAACCAGATCGCCGCCGACCGCGCCGCCAAGCCACCCGATGCGCTGGCGGGTGATATTCGCACGTTCCTGGAGCGGTATCAGCGGGCGTTTGGCGCGCCAAAAAACGCCGCGCCCGCTCCAACGCCAACTGCGAGCCAGACGCCATCTCCACCGCCCGCGCCACCCACAGCCCCGACGACAGCGCCGAAGGATAGGCAGGAGCCTGGCGCGTCTCCCACCACTACTTCTCCAGCGACGAAAGCGGGCGGGGATCAGCCGCAACAGACGCCGTCGAGCAGTAAGCCGTCAAAGGCTGCGTCAGATTTGGCCTCCGCAAAGAAGGGCGAGGCGGCCGCGACGACGCCTCCCACGTCACCATCTCCATCTTCTCCATCTTCTCCATCTTCGGCCACCGCTCCATCGAGCGCCACACCTCCTGCAAACGCGGCGACGAATGCGACAAATCAGGCGAGCCAGGTGTCAGATCAGGCATCAGATCAGGCGGCGAGCAAGATCGCGGGGATGGCTCCAAAAGAGGCTATGCAATATCTCCTCTCGCTGGCGGAGGTGGGGACGCCTGCGGCATAATGGCCACACGTCTTGTGTCTGGCTGTTCGCTCTCGTTCGCCTATTCCACTGCGTATAGGAGAGTCTCATGCGCTTCGTCGAATCTCGCGCCCGGCGGGCGCGCCGCTGGCCGGGGATGGTCATCGCGCCGCTCGCAGTCATCATGGCGATCCTCCCATGGCTGGTCTCGTGTTCGTCGGGAACTACGGACCTTCCGGCAGGGATGCCGTCATGGATGACGGTGTACTTTAGCGATCCGAATCCGCCCGATCAGGTCAATAACGGGATTGATCGTTTCGTCATGCCGGTGCTGAAGGATGCGAAGAAGACCATCGATGTGACCTCGTTCGATCTGAATCTGCCGAGCGTGGTGAATGCGCTGGTGGATGCGAAGAAGCGCGGCGTGGTGGTGCGTGTGGTGACGGACGAGACGAACGGGACGCAAACGCTCAAGGCGAGCGACTCGTCTTCGGGAGAGCAGGAAGACACGCTCAAGACGTTTTCCGACGCTGGGATTCCGGTGGTAGACGGCGGGCGCTCGAACGGGCTGATGCACAACAAGATCATCATCGTGGACGGCGCGACGCTCTTCATGGGGTCGTGGAATATGTCGTACAACGACACATTTCGCAACGACAACAACCTGCTGAAGATCACGGACAAGACGCTGATCGCCAATTATCAGGCGAAGTTCAACGAACTGTTTGTGGACAAGCGCTTCGGGACGAAGGCGAAGGTCGGCGCACAGACGCAGCAATTGACGATTGACGGCACGCCGGTGGCGAACTATTTCTCGCCCGTGGATGAGGTGGTGGATAAGCTGGTGGCGCAAGTGAACGGGGCGCAGCATTCGATCAAGTTCATGATGTTTACCTTCACGCAAAAGGACATCACAAACGCGATGATCGCGCGCTCGAAGGCGGGGGTGCAGGTCGAGGGGGTGATCGAAAACCGGGGGGCGTCGCAGGGATCGGCGCCGGTTTTCTCTTGCGCGCATATCCCGGCGAAGCTGGACGGCAACAAATACACGATGCACCATAAGGTGGTGATCATCGACGACAAGACGGTAATCACGGGATCGTTCAACTTTACGCAGACGGCGAATGACGCGAACGACGACAATGTGCTGATTATCGACAGCCCGGCGGTGGCGACGCTGTACAACCAGGAGTTCGACAAGGTCTACGGGATGGCGAAAGATCAGAGCGGGGTGGATTGCAAGGCGGCGTGAGGGCTGGCGATTGAAATCGCGCCTGGGGGCGTTCCGCCACAACGTCCGCCTGCGCGGACAGACCTCTCCCCCAGCCCCTCCCCTCTCAGGGGAGCAAGAGGCGCGACAGAGGGCGCATTGTAGGTCGGGCGTGGCATAAGCTGGAGGCGAGAGTTGTCTGAGGAGATACTCGATCGGGCGGCGCCAGAGGATGCGCGGCGCATCGCCTACGGTGAGAATATGAACCAGTTTGGCGAGTTGCGCCTGCCGTCGGGAGAGGGGCCATGGCCGCTGGCGGTCTGTCTGCATGGCGGCTTCTGGCGCGCGCGGTACGATCTGGTCCACCTGGGGCATCTGTGCGCGGCGCTGGCGGCGGCAGGAATCGCGACGTGGAACGTGGAGTATCGGCGCGTCGGGCATGAGGGCGGGGGCTGGCCGGAGACGTTTCTAGACGTTGGGCGTGGTACGGATTACGTGCGCGAGCTGGAGCGTGAGTATCCGCTGGACCTGGAGCGCGTCATTACGGTTGGGCACTCGGCGGGGGGGCATCTGGCGCTGTGGGTGGCTGGACGGCGGCGTGTTCCGGCGGGCAGCGAGATCGCCAGCGCCGAACCATTACCGCTGCATGGGGCAGTGGCGCTGGCCGGGGTGGTGGATCTGACACGGGCGCATGCGCTGGGGCTGAGCGCGGACGCGACGGGAGATTTCCTGGGTGGCTCACCTGAGGAGGTTCCCGACCGCTACGCCGCCGCATCGCCACGCGCGCTGTTGCCGCTAGGGGTTCCACAACTGCTGGTTCATGGGATGGTGGACGATAGCGTGCCGTTCGAGTTGAGCGAGGGCTATGTCGAAGCGGCGCGCGCCGCTGGCGATGAGGCGACGCTGCTGGCGCTGCCGGGGACGGGGCATTTCGAGGTGATCGACCCGCTCTCCGCGGAGTGGCCGGCGATTCTGGCGGCGATCAGAGGGCTGGTCGAGAGGTGACGCTGGTTCCATTTAGGCGCGTGACGGTGGAATAGATAGCTGGCGAGTGAAATCGCGCCTGGGGATACCTAGCTCTCTGCTCCTTTCCCTCGGCGGGAAGGGAGAACACGCTCGCCACAACGATGCGCAATGGCGCGGAGAAAGACGGTTGGGAAAAGGGGAGACGTATGGACGAGAAGAGCAAAGGTTTTGCGACGGTGGACGAGTATATCGCGTCGTTTCCTGAGGCGACGCAGGCGAAGCTGCGGGAGTTGCGGGCGACGATCAAGGCCGCCGCGCCGGAGGCGGAGGAGAAGATCAGCTATGGAATGCCGACGTTCTTCCTGAAGGGGAATCTGGTGTATTACGCCGCGTGGAAGAAGCACATCGGGTTCTATGCGATTCCGAGCGCGAACGAGGCGTTTCAGGATGAGCTAGCGGCGTATACGCTCTCGAAGGGCGCGGTGCAGTTTCCGCTCGACCAGCCGCTGCCGGTGGACCTGATCTCGCGGATGGTAAAGTTTCGGGTGGCGGAGAACCTGGCGACGGCCGAGGCGAAGGCGCGCAAGAGCGAGGAGTGATCTGACAGGCGGTTAACGGTGGAATGGATGGTCGGGCGGAAAGAGCGATCCGCTGGATGAGCCGGAGACACCTTGATACGTAGAAGTCGCGAGATCGCGCTTGCGTCCCCACGGGAGCAGCGGCCAGAAGAGACCGTTGAGGAGCGCGAGGAGGCCAAGCGCGCCAAAGAAGATGCCGCCGTGCTGGTAATCCGCCTGATATGCGTCCGGGTGATTGAAGTAGTTGGTCGTGTACTGCTGCGGATTCTCGTCGTTTCGATCATATAGCGTGATGGCGTACACGGTTCTCGTTGTGGACCCACCGTCGCTCCAAATGACGACCTTGCCATCTTCTACTAACTTGTCTGGCAGGTCAGGCTGGAAGTCGTTTTTGTGCAAGACATAGATAGAGGTATCGGTTGATATGCGCAGTTCATTGCGGTCATAGACGCCATTGCGCGTAAACTCTGAATAGTCGGTGATCGTGCCACTGGTCTGCACGAAGGTGAGTGGCAGTGTGGAGAAGAAAAGATACCCTCCCACGCCGAGGCCGATCACGCCCAGCAACAACCATCCCCAACGTGTGCCAAAGAGGAAGAGCGCGATGGCGCGGAACATGGGTGATCTCACATTCTGATTCTATCGATCTGCCGCCAATGAGTAGCACGCGCGGAGTCACCAAGCGAAGTGCGGCGAAGCGCACACGGAGTGTAGCAATATCGTGGCTAGAGCGCTGTTAGGGACTTGAGGTTGATGGGTGGTAGACTTGATCATGTCAAGCACTCCGATCCCCCGCAAGCCCTACCCGTCTGATGTCAGCGACGAGGAATGGTCCTTTGTCGCTCCCCTACCTCACCTTGTTGCCTGAAGACGCCAGCCAGCGGCGCTATCTGCTGCGCGAGGTCTTCAATGGCGTCCGCTACATTGTCAAGACCGGCGCGCACTGGCGCATGATGCCCCATGATCTGCCGCCGTGGCCCTTGGTGTACCAGCAGATGCGCCGCTGGATGGACGCCGGTTGCTTTGAAGCGATCGTGCATGACTCTGCGCATCCTGCTGCGTCGCGCCGCGGAGCGTCCTGAGCCACCCAGCGCCGTGATCCTGGATGCGCGCACGATCCAGTCGACTCCCTGAGAGCGGCGCGCGGGCAGGCTATGACGGGCACAAGCGGCGCAAGGGCTCCAAGGTCCATGCCGCGGTGGATACCCTGGGGCATCTCCTGGCGCTTGCTGGTCACCGCCCGCCAACGAGGCAGGAGCGCGCGCAGGTCGCGGAGTTGGTCCAGCGCGGAGAGTGCAGCAGGTGACGGGAGAGCATGCTCGAGCTGGCGTACGTGGATCAGGGCTATTACCGGACCTTGAGCCGGCGGCCGCAGCAGTTCGAACACGGGATCCAGCTGGCGGTCGTTCAAGTTGCCGGAGGCCATTAGCGTGGCTTTTTCGTGCTCTTATCTGCACCCGGCGTTGGGTCGGTGTGAGCGTGGGTTCGCTTGGGCCACGCGCTTTCGGCGCTTGGCGCGCGATTATGAGCGCCTGGCGGCCACCTTGGCGGCGCTGCACTTCCTTAGGCGTTCGTCCTGTCTCTTGCTGCATCGCTTCACCGCTTTGACCTTGAGTCCCTAACAGCCTCTACGTGTCAAGCGGCGCGTTCGCTGCCCTATTTAAGGAAGGCGTCGAGGAGGGCTTGCCAGGTGTGGATGCCCTGGATACCCCCTGGATAGCCCTTGGGTATAGCCCTTGGATAGCCCTTGATCTCGCATTCACGAAGCGCGAGGCCTATGCGCCCTTCGATGCGGCGAGCATCTGGCTCTTGATGTAGGCGCCGTAGGGAACCGAGGGCGCGCCGGACCAGCCGGCGAGCAGGCTTGGCGTCGCGCACGATCCTGGTGTCCAGGCCCAGGCAACGAAGGAGATGTGCAGGCGCTGGAAATAGGCGATGGCCTGGGCGATGTAGCCTGTCTTGCAGTCGTACGAGCCAAATTCGGTTGCGATCACGGGTAGTTGAGCCGCGACCGAGCCGAAGGCGCGCTGACCAATCGGCGGGCTGCTGTGAGCCGCCGCCATGGTTGAAGGGATGCGCGCCAAAGACGATGTTCTTCAGGGAGTCGGTGGCCGCCTGTACGCCGCTCAGGTCGTATCCCCAGCCTATGCCGCTCAGAATGATGAGATTGGCCTGGCGCGATCTCGCGCACTTTGCTCGCCAGCGCGGGCATGCCGATGGCCTGATAGGTATGCGGCGTAGCGTAGCGAGAACACGCGCTCGTGATGGTTCCGCCGTTGCGCCATTGCGACCACGTGACATCATGTGGCTCGCTGAAGAGGTCGAAGATGGCGCGTGGGTCGTCCTGATAGAGCGCGGCGAGGTCCTGCCAGAAGGCCACGTCATAGGTGGCGTCGGGGAGCGGACACTGCGCGCCGCCCGTCTTCGCGTCGTCCGCCAGGCTGAAGGGCGCGTCCCATTGCAGTGTCAGGATGACGTACAGCCCAGTGGATTCGGCGTTGGCGATGGCGTTCGATACGGTTGACTTGTAGGTCGGACAACTGCCGTTCAGGTTGCGCCAGAAGGCCGACGAGAGCGTGATGCGTACGGCGTTCATGCCCCACGAGCGCATGGCCTTGAAGTCCGCGACCTGAAAGTGACCGTTGCCCGCGCAGCTAAATTCCAGCGAGTAGTCGGCGGCTCCCAGGAGCGTCACCGGCGCGCCAGCCGCATTGACGATCCGCGTGCCCTGTACCGCAAGCCAGTCTGGCGACGCTTCCGGCGTTGATGTATGCGAGATGGGGGCGAGCGTAGGCACGACGGCGGCGGTTGGTTGCGCGGCGGCGGTACGCAGGTCGCTCACGGCGTGCGCCATGCCGCTGATGATGGCGGCGAGCGCGACGAGCGCGATGAGAAGGGTCAGCGTTACCCGCAGATAGCGGCGCATTCTTGTCAGTATATTCATGAGAATATCGTCTCCTGTTTCGCATCTTTCACGCAGACGGCCATCTGTGGCGTCTGTCCCACAGGCGCGTCAGCGCAGGGGGGAAGTCCTTGGCGTGGTTGCACGCGGCATACTGCGCCGCCGCGTCATCAGGCGATGGCCTGTTGGGTAATGGACCGCAGGCCCTTCAGGCGCCATAATGTCGCGCCCTTGACGTTATCGACGACGACGAGGGAGTAGTTCACGGCGGAAGGCCAGGCTCTGCGTGTCGATTTGCTGGCTGATGAGGTCATCCGGCGCGACGATGATCCACTCGACGTACTTCGAGGGCGTCTGCAAGGCCTTGGCCCAGACAGCCCCATCACCTTCGTATATCTCGTCGCGGAACGCGATATTCGCGGGGGAGAGATCCATCTGCGTGTGATACTCGTCGATGAGGATGCGTCCGCCATCGTAGTGCTGCGCCAGATAGGCGACGATCCGCTGGCCTGGATAGCAGGAGGCTCCGGTCTGACCATCCTGCAATGAAATGACTCCGCCCCAGGAGATCAAAACCGACTGAGCGATGATGACTAGCGTCAGCGGAACTTCCGCGCGCAGGAGCCAGCGTCGCGCCGGTTCAACCAGAGTGGCCATGAAGACCGCAGCAGGCGCGGCCATCTCAGCGCCAAAGCGGGCGTTGTACATGAAGTAGGGAGGATGGGTCGCGTGCGGGACGTACATGACATCCTGGCCGAGGAAGAAGGCCACGCTGTAGAACGCGAATGGAATGAGGATGGTAGTCGCGGCCAGCGCGTCGTTTGAGAGCCGGCGGCGGATCAGGAAGTACACAACGGCGAGCGTTCCCAGCGCGAAGAGGACCGGGCCAATAGATTCCGCCGCCGCGATTGAGTAGTAGCGCAGGGTCTCCCAGAGGTTGTGATAGGTGTCGGCGAATCCCCCTTGAATGAAGGCCTCTGTCTGCGCCTGCGACGAGAAGGAGCCGGAGAGAAACGCCGTGGGGCTGCCGAAAATGACGAGGTTCCAGACGAACCACAGGATAATGCCAATGCCGCCGAGGGTGGCAAACAGGATGACATCCGCGAGCATCTTGGCGCGCGGTTGGCGCCCGGCGCCAGTCGATGAGGATGATCGCCGCGATGAGCACCAGTAATAACGCCCAGCCGTCGTAGCGCGAGACCGTCGCCATCAGCGTCGCCAGCGCGGCGGCGACCAGATCGCGCAGCTCGTCGGTCTGCGACCAGGCGACGAAGTAGTAGGACGCGGCGGCCAGCGTGGCGAAGAGGACCGTCTCCGAGAGCGGCGTCGTCTGCAGATAGAGGATGTTGGGGTTGAGAACGAAGAGCAGCGACCCGACGAAGCTGGCGCGGCTGTCGTGTGTCAGGCGGCGCGCGGTCAGGAAGACATAGATGGATGCGATCAGGTAACAGGGCATCGAGGTCAACGTCCCGGCGAGTCCGGTGCGCCAGAGAAAATCATTGGCCGCGAGTGGCGCCATGACGATGTGCGGCAGCGGCAGCCAGACGTCGCCAAGCTGCGCCAGACCGGGGGTCACATTGTCGAAGACGCGACGCGCGATCAGCAGATGCGAGTGGGCGTCTCGCATACAGCAGGATCGAGTGCGTCTGATAGGACCAGACGGCGGCGCACACACTTGCGCAGACGGCGCAGATGACGAGCGCGAGAAACCAGCGGTCGTGATGCCAGCGCGCGCGACGCTCTCTCGCCTTCGCGCGTGCGCCGCCCGATGGCAGGCAGGGCCGGCAGAGTCATTGTCTCGAACCAGGCCGGGTCATCATGTGTGGGGGCTGGGGGAGCGCTGGCGGGGGCGGCGAATTGATACATGGAGTGAATCCTTTTAGACGCCCTCTGGCGTCGCAGCTCCGGAGGAAGCGCGTGTCTGCTCAGAGGTGGGCGCGGCCTGCTGGCGTTTGAGATGCAGGCCATGATGCGTCTTCTCCCAGTGGTGCGGCTTGACGATGAGCTGGAAGAGGGCCATGACCGCCGCGACAGACATCAGCGCCCAGTAGAGGGGAATCGTAAGCGCCCAGGGGAGCAGATGGTATTGCTCGCTCTTCGCGCAGGTCAGCAGATGCAGGTAGAGGTAGAGGAAATTACCTGCCACCAGACAGATGACCGCAGGATAGAAGACTGGCGCGCTGTAGAGGAGTTGGAACTCGTGGGCAAGCGCGTGGCGTTCCGCGATGTAGAGGGCGAGCAGCGCCCACATCAGCGGATTGACGAGGATGGTGGCTGGGGTGGCGCCGATGACGGCGAAGAGCGAGAACAACTCGCGGATGCGGCCTTGCAGCAGGTAGTTCCAGGGGCGGCGCAGGTGAACGAGATACGTCTGCATGTAGCCCTTGATCCAGCGCGAACGTTGCCGGACCCAGTTGCGCACATCGGAGTTCGCCTCCTCCAGCGTCGTCGAATCGAGGATCGTCGTGTAGAGATGGCGCTCGGCAAGGCGCAGGCCCAGGTCGCAATCCTCCGTCACGTTGAAGACATCCCACCCGCCCAGGCGGCGCAGAACATCGGTGCGGAAGTGGTTCGAGGTGCCGCCAAGGGGGAGGCTGAGCCGCGCCCACTGCAATCCCGGCAGCGTCAGGTTGAACCAGAGCGCGTACTCGATGGCGAACCAGCGCGTGAGTAGATTCTGGCGGGTGTTGTAGAACCCAAGCTTCGCCTGCACGCAGGCCAGCGAGGCGTCGTGGTTGGCGAAGGCGAGGACCGCCTTTTTGAGCTGCAACGGGTCAGGCTTGTCTTCGGCGTCGTAGATGACGATGAAGCCGCCGCGCGCGAGCATCAGGCCATAGTTACAGGCGCGCGGCTTGGTGCGCGGACGCCCATCTGGGACGGTGATGACCTCGAAGTGCGCGGGCAGGCATAGTTGCTTGATCGCGGCGCGGGTGGCGTCGTCGTCGGCCTCGGTCAGAAAGAGCACCTGCAAGCGGTCTTCCGGGTAGTCGAGCGCCTGCATCGCGGTGACGAACTGCGGGACAACTCCGGCTTCCTTATACAGTGGGCAGAGGACGGTGTAGAGGGGCCACTCGATGCCGTCGAGATGCTGGATGAGGTCGGCGCTGAAGCGCTCCTCGGGCGTGTGGCTGACAACGCGCGCCGCCATGAGGGCGGTCATCGCCAGATGGAGCAGATAGGCGAAGGTCACGCCGCCGAGCAGGAGAGTGAGCGTCAGCGGTCCCGCGAGATAGAGTCCGGTGACGAGAGCGGTCACGATGAGGATGAAGGCGAGGGTTTGACCCGGCGTGATGGTCGTCCGCGCCGAGCGAGTGTCATCGAGGGTGGCGAAGGAGTAGCCCTGCTCTTCCCGCGCGGGGAGCGCGCGCTGGCGGACATGGGAAATGAACTCGCGCCACGCTGTTTTGAAGTAGCGACTGGAGCGCCGTTGCGATTCGTGTTCGAGCCAGACGTGATAGTAGCCGATCTCGTGCGCGCCGTCAGCGCCAGGAGCGCCAACCTGAAGCGCCGAGAGCGCATTTACCTGCGTTGGTTGCAGCAGCGCCTGCTCGTGAAGGACATGTTCCAGCCATGAGGGCGGCGCTTCATCTCGTGTGTCTGCTTGTGCGTCTGCGGATGGATCGAACGATGGAGTCTGCGGCTGGGCGACAGGAACCGCACGAGGCATGGCCGCCATCTCGCCGGTCACACTCGTCACGATGGCGGGGAGTTCGGCGGTGATGCGCTCGCTCAGCGGCGCAGTGGCAGGTAGCGCGAGACTGCTGGAGGTCTGGCGCAAGGCCCTGCGCAGGACGGTGGTGGTCTGGTCAGAAAAGTCGGACATGGGCAATCGCCATTCGGGGTGTTCAGATGGGCCATCCGGCGCTCGCGCAGGGAAATAGGCGTCTCGTGGGACGTCGGCGTCGCCACGCCGTCCGCGCATCCTGCGCCGCGATGGATGGTCCGGTGGAATCCTGGTGAAATCCTTGCTGTCGGTGATGACGTTACACATGCGGCGCAGCGTTCATTTTGTCTGGCGCATAGCACGAAACTCCCGGTGGCCGGGTTCGGACCTCTCCCCCTAACCCCCTCTCCCGAAAGGGAGGGGGGACCAGAGTCATGATGATGACGCGCGGTTGATTTTGCGCATGAAGGACTCTACCCCAGCCCTCCCTCGCAAGTGAGGTGGAGTCAGAGATGCTACCCTGTCTCGCTGTACCGGACATTCACGGACATTTGCGGACATTTGCGGACACGGATTTTTGGCTTGCTCTTGCGCTGTATAGAAATTTTGTTCTAGATTGCCAGGCAGTAGTTGGTCAGGCTCTTGGCTCTAAAGAGCCGGGCACGCGCCACGGACTGAAGTCCATCGTGGCTGCGGATGGCGCGACGATATGAGGGCGTGGTGGGAGGGAAGGGGCGCGTATGACGACGGTACCGGCGCTGACGGCGCTCAGGCTGGGCTATAAGGACCCGCTGACCGATACGTTTGGGGCGCATCCACTGCTGGGGGCGGTTCTCGATCTCAACGACGGGCAGACGTTTACGCTGGCGGCGCCGGATGGGTTCACGCTCAGCGCGCCACGGCGCACGCTGGTTCCGGTGGGGAACATCCGCACGCAGGGTGAGGCGGTCTCACGCGGGGTCTATCAGCACAATCGGACGGCGCTGGTCGCGGCGCTGCCGATCGTGGCGCAGGCGCTCTCGCAGGGTAGAGCGAACTTCGGCGATGTAGCGCGGACAGCACTCGCTGCGGCTGCGGTGGCGGTCTTGCTGGCGCTGGTAAAGTACGCGCGGGCGTTTGGCGATCCTCCGATGGAGGGCGGTGTGGCGGACAGCGGAGCCGCTGAGCCGGGGCAGAGTGATCTGGCGGGCGATGGCGCAAGCTTGTGAATGAACGTGGGGGAATGGTAGGTGTTGGGGGCGAGACAGACCACAGGTCTCGCTCTCGCGCTATTTTTGGGTGTGGGCGAACGTCAATTGGTGGCGAATCCGGCCAGCGAGGCTTCTATATCGGGCGAGAACTGGCCGGCGTAATCGCCTGCTCGCAACTCGAGCGCAGCTAATCCTAGCATCGTAACCGTGTCGTCGTCCTGAAGCCATGCGTCGAAGCGCTCCCACGTCGCCGCTGGCCACCAGGGGTCACGATACCCGCTGAAGACTGTTTCGACGACGTGGAACAGCGCCGGAGGCGTAAGCGTATGCCGCCAGATCGCCAGATAGGGCGCGAGATCATCGGCGCTGGCAAACTGCGCTATCGTGCAAAGCAATGTCTGCGGCGCTGGCATGGATGAAAACGTGGCGAGCGTCATTCGCCAGGCCGCCATGAAGAAATCCGCGACCGCCGCACGCTCAGTGGGCGGCCATGTGGTGTACTGGGCAAGGGCTATCTTGCCACCGAGTATTTCTTCGTCGAGGCCGAGCGTCTCGCCACCGTGCAGTTCCTCCGCGAGCAATTCGAGCAGGCGCGGAAGGAAATGCTTGAAGTCTGACGCGTCGCCAAAGGTGGTCATGGCCTTGAAAGCGTAGTAGCGCACGTCGCTGGGGGTCAGCTCCCGCAGTGGGCGCACATGGAGATGGTCGCTGTCCTCACGGCTGACACAGTGTGGGCAGCCCTCAATGACAGGCCGCAAGGGATAGACGGCGAAGGCCTGATAGAGCGCTTCAATCGCTGCGTCCAGCGCCGCCCGCTCCCGCGACGTGGCGCTATTCTCATTACCATTGCCCATTGGTAGAAATCCATCCCTGACAGCCGCGCATTCTCCAGCGGGGCGGGGTCCGCAGGCTACGTCTCTGGCGTTTATGCTATCACTCCGCGCGGGTGAAGGTAATGTCCCGCGCGCCCTCCCAGAGGACGGTGTGGCCCATCTCGCGCAGTTGCTCGCGTCCCTCGATCACGGTGAGGAAGTGGTTGCCGGCGAGCTGGCCGACCTTGCTGGCGAAGCGCGAGGCGCCGTAGGGGAAGAGGATCTCGGTCTCGCTGAAGCCGCCGGGGTAGAAGAGGATCTCGCCGGGCGCGGGATGGCTGGTGTGGTTCTCGTAGCCCACGTCTAGATTGAAGTCGCCGAGGGGAATCCAGCAGGCCTCGCCGCTCCAGCGCGCGTGGATGATCTTCTGCGTGTAGGGCAGAAGCTTGGCGAAGGCGGCGCAGGTCGCGGGCGCGTCGGCCTCCTCCATGCGCGCGGTGTAGGTGTAGGGGCCGACGGTGATGGTGAGCGTGGTCATGCGGGGCGTTCTCCTTCGGTGGATTGGGCATTGAGGGCGGCGAGGACACGCTCTGGGGTCATAGGCTGTTGGCTGAGCCAGACGCCGGTGGCGTCGTGGATCGCCATCGCGACGGCGGGGGCGAAGGGGACGAGCGCCATCTCGGCGACGCCGCGCGCGCCATATGGCCCCTCCGGATCGGCAAGTTCCAGAATCACCGGCGTGATCTCGGTGGGCATGTCCAGCACGGTCGGCAGCAGGTACGTGCTGAAGTACGGCGTCAGGATGCGCCCGTCGCGCGTTTGCAGGTTCTCCAGCAGGGCATAGCCGAGCGCCTGCGCCAGACATCCCTCGATCTGCCCCTCGACCTGCTGGCGGTTGATCGCACGGCCCACGTCATGCACGCTGATGACCGAGAGCACCTGGACCTGGCCGGTGAGGGTGTTGACCTCGACCTCGACGGCCTGCGCCGCATAGCCGTAGCAGTAGTTGGGGCGGCCCGCGCCGGTCCCGGCGTCGAGCGGGGTCGTCGGCGTGGGGCGGAACTGGACCGTGGCGCTGGCGGCGTACTCCTCGGTCCCACTCCACTGCTCGCGCGCGGCCAAAGAGGCGCGATGCACGGCCTGCCCGCCCATCAGGGTCATACGCGAGGCAGAGGCGCTGCCAGCGTTGGGGGTCTCGGCGCTGTCGTCGGTGACCATCTCGACTTTCGCTAAAGGCAGGCCAAGGGTCTCGGCGGCGATCTGGCGCAGCGCGAGATGCGTCCCCTGCCCGACCTCCGCCGCGCCGATGCGCACGACGGCGCGCTCAAGCTCGGCCTTGCCATACAGCTCGACCTTGGCGGTAGCCTGGTCGGGATAGCCGAAGGAATAGCCGACGTTCTTGATCCCACAGGCAATGCCGACGCCACGGCGCAGGTAGGACCTCTCCCCCAGCCCCTCCCCCGCGAGGGGAGGGGAGCCAGAGGGCGCCGCAGTGCGCACGCCGGGCTGGCTATAGCTCAGGCGCTCTTTGGCTTCTTCAATGCAGCGTTCGAGGACGGGCAGCGCGCTGACGCCAACTGGCAGGGGCTGCTGCGACGGCTCCAGGCCGCCCTCGCGATAGATGTTGCGCCGCCGCAGCTCGGCGGGGTCCATGCCCAGCGCATGCGCGAGGCGTGTGACCATGCTCTCGGCGGCAAACTGGGCCTGGGGCGCGCCGAAGCCACGGAACGCGCCCGCCGGGATATTGTTGGTGTAGACGGCGTAGCCATCCACGCTGATGTTGGCGACCTCGTAGCAGCCGGAGGCGAAGAGCGTCGCCACCTTCGTCACCTCGACGCTGGTGGAGGCGTAGGCGCCGCCGTCGGCGATGACCTCGGCCTCGACGGCGGTGATGATCCCGTCCTTGTGCGCGCCCCAGCGACAGCGGACGCTGATGGGATGGCGCTTGTGGTGACCGATGATGGACTCCTCGCGGCTCCAGACGAGGGCGACGGGGCGGCGCAGCTTCCACGCGGCGAGCGCGAGCAGATGCTGGATCGAGAGGTCCTCGCGCCCACCGAACGCCCCGCCGATGGCGGCGTAGCGCACGATCACCTGCTCCTCGGGCAATTTGAGCATCGCGGCGAGCTGGCGGCGGTCCTCGTGGAGCCACTGCCCCGCCGTCTCGACGATCACGCGCTCGTCTTCGTCCACCCAGGCGACGCCGGCCTCGGGCTGGAGGAACGCGTGCTCCTGCCACGAGGTCTCGAACTCGCCCTCCAGGATCACGTCGGCCTCGGCGAAGCCGCGCGCCACGTCGCCTTTGCGGATGGGGATGTGCAGCAGCAGATTCGAGCCGCGCTCTTCGTGGACCAGCGGCGCGTCGGGAGCCAGCGCGGCGCGGGGATCGGTGACGACGGGGAGGTCTTCGTACTCGACCTGAACCAGTTGCGCGCCTGCCTCGGCGGCCTCTTGGGACTCGGCGACGACGAGCGCGACCTTATCACCGCTGAAGCGCACAACCTCGCCACAGAGGACCGGCTGGTCGGCGTCGATGAGGCCGAAGGCATTATAAGGAACGTCACTCGCGGTGAGGACGGCGACGACGCCGGGATGCGCCAGCGCGGCGGCGGTATCGAGACTACGGATGCGCGCATGGGGGCGTCCGGCGAAGACGACCTTGAGGCGCAGCATATCGGGGCGCACGAGGTCGGCGGGGTAGCGCGCCGCGCCGGTCACTTTGCCCAGCGCGTCGGGGCGCGGCTCCGAGGCGCCGATCAGGCTGCCAGATGGGGTGGTCATGGCTGGCCTCCCGCGCTGAGGACGGCGTCGAGAATCTTGCGATAGCCGGTGCAGCGGCAGATGTTGCCGCTGAGGGCAATCTGCGCCTCGGCGAGCTCAGGATGGGGTCGCTCGTCGAGCAGCTTGGCGCCGGCCATGAGCATGCCGGGGATGCAGTAGCCGCACTGCGCCGCGCCGTGCTCGATGAAGGCGCGCTGGAGGGGATGCAGTTCGGCGTCGGCTGTGCTTGCCAGGCCCTCGATGGTGGTGAGGCTCGCGCCGTGTGCCTGCGCCGCTGGAACGAGGCAGGACATCACCGCCGCGCCATCCAGCCAGACCGTGCAGGCGCCACACTCGCCTTCCGCGCAACCCTCCTTCGTCCCCGTCAGCTCGCCGTCCTCGCGCAGGGCGTTGAGCAGCGTCTTGTGGCTGGCGTTGGCCCATGTGATCGGCGCGCCGTTGATGGTCGTCTCGATTGTCCCGGTGAAGGGGACGCTGGCGCGCGGAGCGTCGGGAGCGGTGGTATCGAGCAGGACTGGCGCGTCAGGCAGCCCCTCGGCCTCGGTTCCTGATGCGATGCGACGGAGCGCCTCGGCGACCAGCCCGCCAAGCGTCTGATTGCGATAGATAGCGGTTCCGCGCACGTCGTCAATTGGCTTTGCGGCTGCGGTGGCGAGGCGGCCTGCTTCGGCGCGGGTCTCGTCGTTGAGCGTCTTGCCGCGCAGGTAGTTCTCGGCGGCGGTCGCGTGGATGATGGTGGGGGCGATGCTGCCGAGCGCAATGCGCACGTCAGTTATAGTCTCGCCGTCGAAGGTGAGGACACAGGCGGCGTTGATGACCGAGATGGCCTGGGCGCGCCGCAATCCCAGCTTGAGGAAAATCCCACGCTGGTTCTCGCGTAGCATGGGGACGCGTATCTCGCGCAGCAACTCGTTGGGCGCCATGACGGTACGGCGCACGCCCTGATAGAACTGGTCGAGCGGGACAGTGCGCTCTCCGGCGCGGCTGGCGAGCGTGACATCCGCGCCGAGGGCGATGAGCGGGGTGATGGTGTCGTTGGCGGGGGAGGCGGTGATGAGGTTGCCGGCGACGGTGGCGCGCGTGCGGATCTGTGGCGCGCCGACCTCCCAGCATGCCTGGGCCAGGGGCAGGGCGCGCGCGCGGCAGGCCGCCGAGGCGAGGACGTCGTTGTGCGTGGCCAGCGCGCCGAGGATGATAGAGTCGCTGTCAGTTGTGACATAGCGCAGGTCGGGAATCGCAGTGAGATCAATCAGCGCCTCGGTGAGGCGCACGCCACGCGACAACTCCACGAGCACGTCGGTGCCACCGGCGATGAGCCGCGCCTGTCCAGCGTGGGCGTCGAGCAGGTCCAGCGCCTCGGTCAGTGTCGCTGGGCGCAGATAGGTTCGCCACATCATGGGCGTCCTCTCTCCGTTGATTGGTTGCGTGACGTGAAAGATAGCACGTAGAGCGGCGGGCAATCAATGGGCGCGGAAACTGAATACAGGCCACAAGGTGATACTTCCCGAGACCAGCACATAGGATTCCATTTTTGATCGCAGCGCCTTGCGTCTAAATCTACTAAATGTGCATACAAATCTTGCGGGCGTAGCGGCTAGCAGCGTATACTTGCCCCACAACATGCGGCCATAGATCGCCATGCTCGTTACCCTGTGATGTGAAACTACGCAACTGCTCCTTTGTCGCCCCATCCCAGCTATGTGCGGAGGACAAAATGACGCGGCTAAAAGCGCTTCTGAAGATGACACGACGTAAAGCGATTCTGACCGGTGTGTCGCTGCTGGCGCTTGTGGGAGTGGTTGTAGGAGGCATTCAACTCGTGGAAGCTATGCAGAGCGGGGAAAAGAATACGGACATGACCAAATCGGTGGCGCGCATTGTATGGGGAGATGGCTCTTTCTGCACCGGTAGTGTGGTAGGTGACCAATGGATACTGACAGCTGCTCATTGCCTCTACCCTGAACATGACCTTGGCGGCAAGATGAAAGACTGGAGTACGACGAAAGTACAGCTTTGGAAAGCAGGGATGGATGCTTCCGAGCTGTACGAGTCTAAGCTCGATCAGAAACCCATCCCTATGGACGGAGGTACTTTCACATATCGCCCATACTTGTACCGCGACGTTGCGCTTCTTCATTTGGCCAAGCCCATGTATAGTTGGGTCAAGACTATTCCTACGGCCCCCCAATGGCCTTCTGTGGGGACCAACCTGTACGAGTTCGGCTATGGGTTTCTTGACAAGAACAATTTTCTGTACCAGCTAATGCCCTCTACAAAAGTCATCAAGGTAGCATCAAGCGTTCCGACTGCCCAAACGTCAAGGGCTTCAGTTGGGATTGGGGAAACCTCTGTATCAGCTACAGTGATTCACACGCGCGGGCGGGCGACAGTGGTGGTCCACTGCTCTGGTCGAATAATGGCTATTGGCAACAGGTGGGCGACCTGAGCGGGACAATTCCTCCGACAAGCATGTACGACTTCTGGAGCGAGGCGGACAGCGGAACTCGTAACTGGATACTCAAGACAGTCGGCGCAAACTTTGCCTATGGCACGATTTTGCGAGACCAGGTGAGCGGCGCCAGTTGGATATACGGAGCGAACGGATACGAGGACGACCTATATCGCCATTGGATTCCTGATGGCGCCACATATAACTGCCTCGTCAACAACGGTGCGAAAGTGCTGAACCGTTCCCTTCGTACCATCGAGGCGTTGCCCGATATGGTGGGCAATCATGCGCACTGCGCCCCACGATCGCCAACGCCGACACCACAACCAACAGCAACGGCAGGACCGACGGCGCCGACAGCAACTCCTGGCTCGACGCCACCGACGCCAACACCGACAGCGACCACTGCGCCGGTCCAGCACAACCCGGTGGACGCCTATTCCAACTATGGGCAGTCGAACCTTCTTGGGCACGCCATGTGCCGCGGGAACCCGGACAATTCCCTCTCTATGCCAGGTGGCATAGCTACACAGACCTTCAAAGCGCCGTCTGGTGTCGCAACACTTAGCAGCGCCAAGATACAAGTTGACCCTGCTCCGGTGACAGCGCACTTGAGCGTTGCTGTAAACGGCAAAGTCGTCGCATCAACGGCTGCCACCGCAGTTGGGGATACTCATTTCAACTTCGGCCCTGTAGGTGTACACGCTGGCGATACGATCACGCTGACGATTTCCTTTACTGCCACCGCCGGCAAGATCATCACACTCTATACCGTGGGCAATCCCGGCGGGAAGTTTACGGCGACGAATACGTGTCCAGATGGCGCTCCTAATTACTCGACTACGACTGCCGGGCTGCGCGCGGTTGTGTCGGGCATGAGTTAGCGTACAGTGAGGGAGTCGAGCAATTCCTGGAGGTCGATGATGGCGATGCTGGTCGCCAGGTCGCTCATCGCGTAGGGCAGAATCAGCTTGCCGGCGTGGATCATGCCGCCACAGGAGTAGACGACGTTGGGGACATAGCCGATCCGCTCGCTGCCGGTGGGCGCCAGCAGCGGCTCGCTGGTCTGGCCGATGATGCGCGAGGGGTCGTCGCGGTCCAGCAGGGTCGCGCCGATGCAGTACTGGCGCATGGGGCCGACGCCGTGGGTCAGGAGGAGCCACCCCGCCTTGGTCTCGATAGGCGAGCCGCAATTGCCGATCTGGATGACCTCCCAGGGGAATTTGGGGGCGCATAGCAGGCTGGCCTCATCCCAGACGTAGATATCGTCCGACTCCATGTAGTAGAGGTTCTCATTGTCGAGCCGGGCGATCATGGCGTAGCGGCCCCGAATCTTGCATGGAAACAGGGCCATCCCTTTGTTCTTCGCGCTCCTTCCGGTGAGGAGATGGATCTCGACGTTCTGGCCGCCTGAATATTCAAGGAGTTGGGGAAACATGCGCGACCCGTTGTAGGCGGTGTAGGTGCCGTAGAGGCAGTCCGAGCCGTCGTCGTCGGTGAAGCGGACGAGGCGCAGGTCTTCAATGCCGTGCCGTTCGTTGTCGGAATAGGGGAAGATGACGGCCTCCGAAATATTTGTACCTGGCGCCAGGGGAATCTGATAGTTCGCCTGGGTGATGGAGAGCAGCGCGTCGTTGGATTCTTCCTGCTCGCCCGTGACCGTCGCCTGCTTGCGGATCTTGGCGATGGCTTCGGATAGCTCGGCGCTCGTGAATTGGTCGCCTAGTTGGTCGAGGGTGGCCTGCGCCTGTGGCGTCCACGCATCGAGCGCACGCAATTGGCCCGTAATGTCCCGCTTGTCGAAATGGTCCGGCGTCGTCGCCTGGGCCGGACGGCTGTACTGGCCAGGCGGGTCAATGCTGACGGAGCCATCCGCGTCGATCAGGCCGCGGCGGAAGACGATGGAGGAGATATGCCCCTCGCCGGTGGCGCGCAGGCTCATGAGGAAGCGCACCGATCCCGGCGGCACGTTGGACTGGTCAATGGCTTTGACCATCGAAGGGTTGAAGAGGGCGGCTGACTCGATGGCGTACTCCATGGTGAAGCAGGCGCCGATGAAGCGCTGGCGCGCGTCGCTCACGGCGTCTGGATCAGCGATGTGATGCTTGACCGCCGCGTAATGCTTGTGAAATGTATCGTCAATGTTGGCGTGGATTGGCCGGAAGTTCTCTTCGAGTCTCGCCAGGAGGGTCGCGACGGTCGCTTCGGGGATTGCGAGGATCCGCCCGATGATGTCGCGGACGCGCTTCTCTTCGCCAGGCCCAAAGAAACGAGTGATGACACGGCTGGCGTCCGGTTCGAGCAGGATTGGCAGGCGCTTTACCCCGACTGTCATGCGGCTCTCCTCTCGTGGTAGCGAGTCGAGGGTAGGTATGTTCCTTGCTCCAGGCGTTGCTACCGCCATCAGCGTAGCGTCTACCGCTCGTCGCTCGGTTCCAGGGCATAACGCGCATCCACACTCCCGCGTTTGCGGAGGGCAGATCGCCTCAGTGTATCACCTGACTTCCCAACCTGAGCCGCTGTGCGTTGCGCGTACAATGCTGGAGAAGGGACTTTCATGAAGAACGATCAAAACGCTGGAAGCCCGCGCGTCCGGCTGGCCTGGGGACGGCGTGGCGCGCGGGAGGCCGCCGAACGTGGCGACATTCTGGTCGTCGTGGATACGCTGCGTTTCTCTACCGCTGCCGCGACCGCCGTGCATCATGGCGCGCTGATCTACCCGTGCGCGACCGACGAGGCGCTGTACACCGCGCTCGCCCAGCGGGTCGGCGGCGAGGTCGCTTTGCATCACGCGGCGTCGCCCGCGCCTACCCGCTTCAGTCTCTCGCCACGCTCATTTCTGGCGGTTGAGCCAGGTGCGCGCGTCGTTTTGCCCTCGCCTAACGGGTCCACCTGCAGCCAGTATGGCAGCCGCGCGCCAGCCCTCTTTGTGGGCGCGCTGGTCAACGCGCAGGCGCTGGCTGAAGCCGTCTCACACCTGCTTCATGGAGCCGACCATCTCAATGTCACCGTGCTGGCTTGCGGCGAACGCTGGCAAATACCTGATGAAGAGGGCGCGCTGCGCTTCGCCGTGGAAGACCACCTCGGCGCGGGCGCGATCCTTTCAGCATTGCCGTTCTCCCAGACGATGGAGGCGCAGGTGTGTGCGGCGACCTTCCGGGCGATGCGAGACCAGCTTGACATGGCGCTGTGGGAGTGCGAAAGCGGGCAGGAGTTGCGGGAGAAGGGGCTGGGTGAGGATGTGCGCTTTGCCGCGCGGCTCAACATCTACGATACCGCTCCGGTATTGCGTGGCGAGCGGCTGGAGGCCTTTGTCGCAGACAAGGGACACATTCCTGCCTAATCCGGCGGCGCGCTGGAGCAGAAATATCCGGCGACGCAGGCCAACCCTCACGACAACTATGATTGCAGGGTGATGAGGCGACCGATGGGGGCGGAGACGATCTGGCCATCGCGGTAAATGGTTACGCCGCGCAGGAGGGTTCGCGCGACACGCCCGCGCAGCTTGCGGCCAACGTAGGGGCTGTGCTGGTGGCGGTAGAAGAGGTCCGAGGTTTGCAGGACCGAGTCGTCGTGGAGCGCGACCAGGGCCAGATCGGCGTCGGCGCCAACCGCGATACGTCCCTTATTCGGCAGGCGGAAGCGTGTGGCGGGGTACTCCGAGGTAGCGCGTGCGATGGTCTCCAATGGCAGATCACGCTCGACGTAGCCATGGGTGAGCAGCAGTTGCAGTAACGATTGGCAGCCGGAGATGCCACCCCAGATGCGGAAGAAGTCGGCGCCAGTCTTCATGCAGGCGGGCGCGGGGGAGTGGTCGGAGGCGACCATCGGGAGGGTCCCATCGGCGAGATAGTCCCAGAGCGCGTCGCGTTCGGCGGCGTCGCGGATGGGCGGGGCGCACTTCGCCAGCGCGCCAATCGCCTCGACATCCTCCTCGGTGAAGACGAGGTAGTGCGGGCAGGTCTCGCAGCTCACGTTGGCGCCGCGGGCGCGGGCCTCGGCGACGAGTGCGACGCCGCGCACCGTGCTGACGTGGACGATGTGCAGCGCGCAGCCGGTCTCCCGCGCGAAGAGGATGGCGCGCGAGATAGCTTCCAGCTCGGCGATAATGGGGCGCGAGGCGAGGTAGTCGCGCACGCCAGTACGCCCTGCGGCGATGGCGTGTTCGGCCAGCGCGCGGGTGATGGCGTCGTTCTCGGCGTGGACGGCGACGATGCGGTCGAGCGACGCTGCGCGCGCCATGCCCTCGTAGAGTGTCAGGTCGTCTGAGGCGCTGAAGTCGTCGATGCCGCTGGCGGACATGAACGCCTTGAAGCCGACGACCCCACGCGCGGCCAGCTCGTCCATCTGCTCAATATTGCCGGGAACCAGCCCACCCCAGAGCGCAAAGTCCACGACAGAGGAGGCTTCGGCGGCGGCACGTTTGAGGTCGAAGCTCTCTGCGTCGAGGGTGGGGGGATGGGCGTTGAGCGGCATCTCGATACAGGCGGTCGCGCCACCGGCGGCGAGCGCGCGCGAGCCGGTAGCGAAGCCCTCCCACTCGGTGCGTCCTGGCTCGTTGAAGTGGACGTGGGCGTCGATCACGCCGGGAAAGATGGTCAGGTCGTCGCAGTCGATCTCCGCGCGCGCGCCGCCGTCCAGGTCTGGCCCGATGGCGGCGATACGCCCATCGGCGATGCCAATATCCGCCAACGGCCTCTCTACTGTCATGGCAAACTCGCCGGACACGATGGAACCACGCCGCAGGATGGTATCGAATGTGGTCACCGCGCGCCTCCCTTTGTCACGTCTTTCGCCAGCAGGAACAGGAAGCGCCCGGTGACTTCGATGGCGACGACGACCTCTTCGATGGCGACGGCCTCGGCTGGCGAGTGGCTGATGCCGCGCGCGCAGCGGATGAAGAGCATGGCGATCTCGGCGATGCGTGACATGATCGCGGCGTCGTGTCCGGCTCCGCTTGGCAGGGTCATTTCAGGATAGCCAGCCTCCGCGACTGCGCGAGCGAAGACTTCTGTGAGCCGGGGTGAACAGGCCACACTCGCCTGCCCTGCGCTAGCGCGCCAGTCGAGTTGGACGCCACGGCGCTGCGCGATCGCTTCTGCCTGGGCGCGGAGCTGGTTGACTGCCTCCAGGCGCACGCTGTTCTCAGGATGGCGTACATCGAGTGAGAGTTCGGCGAGGCCAGGGATGACGTTGCTCGCGCCGGGCGCGACCTGGAACCGTCCGACCGTGGCGACGAGTCCGGGCGTCTGCTGGCCCAGCGCCTCGACGGCGAGCGCAAACTCGGCGGCGGCGGTGAGCGCGTCGTGGCGCATGGTCATGGGCACGGTCCCCGCGTGGCCCGCGTCGCCGGAGAAGGTCACGCCGACGCCGGTCTGCCCCTGAATTGCGGAGACAATGCCAACGGGATAGCCCCGCTCCTCCAGCACGGGACCCTGCTCGATGTGGACCTCCGCATAGCCTAGCAGCTCGTCGGGGCGCCGCGCGCTCTCCGCCAGGTGGTCGGGATCGCCACCGAAGGCGCGGATGGCCTCGGCTAGCGGTATCCCATCGGCATCCTCACGAGTGAGCACTATCGGATCGAAGACACCTGCGACGACGCTGCTGCCGAGGTAGAGCGTACGGTAGCGCAGGCCCTCCTCGTCGGCGAAGGCGTAGACCTCCAGCGCGAAGGGCAGCCGCTCGCCGCGTGTATGCAGCCGCTCGACGCAGGCCAGCGCGACCATTACGCCCAGAGGGCCGTCGTACTTGCCAGCGTCACGCACGGTGTCGAGGTGCGAGCCGAGGAGGAAGGTCTTGGCGTCCGGAGAGGAACCCTCGTAGCGGCCGATGAGGTTGCCGATGGTGTCGGAGCGCGTCTGCATGCCTGCCGCGCGCATCCATTCCGCGACCGCAGCGTTTGCCTGGCGCATCTCCTCTGTGCCATAGCGGCGCGTCAACCGGTCTGGCTCCTCGCTGATGGCGCCCAAGATGTCGCAGCGCTCCATCGCGAGGCGCGCCGAGTCAGTGTATGAGGTCATCGGCGAGGTCCTTCCTGCTGAATTATGCAAGGGTGCGATCAGGCAGTGGGACGGCCACCGAAGCGCCAGCGATGGATCTCGACCGACTCGTACAATCCGGCTTGCGCGAATGGGTCGCTCGCGGTGAGCGCCTCGACTGCGGCACGGTCGGGCGCCTCGGCGAGCATGATCCCACCGACCCAGGTGGCATCGTCGTCGGAGAGGAGGGAGCCGCAGACGATCACCTGGCTATGGTGGTCATCAAGAAAGCGCTGGCGCAGTGGCAGGGAGCCGCGTTGCTCGGACGCGTCTGGCTGGCCATGGCCGATGATGAGGAAGCGCTGCTGGCGGTCGGGATCGCCCTGGAACTGCCACATCGTGCGCCCAAGCTCGTTGCGCCAGCGACGCATGAACACGTCGCCGAAGATCCCGGCGCGATAGTAGGGTTCATCGAATGCGAAGGACTGCGCCGCCGCGGCGTCGGTCAGGCCGAGGATGTGCATGCTGCCGGTCCACTCCGCGCCATCCTCGCTTAGCGTCGGGCCGCGCGCGATCATGGTCGTGGCGTACTGATCCATGTATGCCCAGTGGGCCTCGGTACGTTCATCAGCCAGCGCCTCAGTGTCGGGCTTGGCGCGGCAATAGAAGAAGTAGTCCATAGCTAGCTCCCACGGTATGTGCTGTAGGCCCAGGGGGTGACGAGCAGCGGCACATGGTAGTGCGCGTCGGGATCGGCAATGGTGAAGCGCACCGGCACGCTGGTCAGGAATGGTGGCGATGCGCCCAAGCCCTCCGCCGCGAAATAGGCGTCTACGGCGAAGACCAGCTCATAGGTTCCCACGCGAAACGCCTCGCCCGCGAGCAACGACGCATCCATGCGGCCATCGGCGTTCGTAACGGCGGTGGCATCGAGCGCGCGTGCGCCGTCATCTGCCAGACGCCACAACTCGACGCGCATTCCGGCGGCGGGACGGCCCTGCGCGAGGTCGAGGACGTGCGTGGTGAGGTATCCGCTCATAGGCCCTGGTCATTTCTCGTTGCGGCGCATTGTCAGCCGGATCAGCCCGAAGGCGGGGAATGGCGCGGTGTAGACCTTGACCTTCGGGTCGGCGTCGGAGGTCGCGGCGGGGTCCGGCGTGCGGTTATGCGCCTCGAAGGTGACCTCGGCGAGCTGCGGGTAGCGCGTGAGGATGCGCGTCCCGATCTCGTGGACGAGCTGCTGGATGGACTCGCTGACGAACTCGTGGAAGACGGTTTGGGCCAGGTCGCGCATCTGCTCCGGCGGGACGTAGCGTACGTGGGACTCATCCAGCATATCGGCGGGATCGCTGTAGCGCCAGTGGAGGTCCATGTGGACGAAGAGCGGGCGGTCGCCGCGCTCCGGGAGCGTCGTGTTGGCGTCGCGCACGAAATGGGTGAAGGCGCTGCCGGTGACCTTGGGCAGCTCTATGTCGACGCGCCCCACCAGTGATCGGTGACCGTGAATCCGCCATCCGGCCATCGCGCGTTCCATGGTCAGCGTCGCCACGGCATGGTCGCCGTACTGGCGGCTGAAGCAGACGGTCACTTTCCTCGTAGCCGTCCTGCGTTGTGACGGGGACGGCGGCGAAGGGACTCGCGCGCGTGAGGCGTGACGGAGCGCATGTCGTCGTACGCGCCGAGGAACACGCGGCCCAGATGCGCCAGCAGCCCCTCGATGGTCGCGCCGTCGTACGCGAGCGACTGGCGCAGGATGATGTTCTTCATGCTGTCGGTGGCGACGACACGCGAGTTGTCGCCCTCTGTGTAGGCCGAGGAAGGCGTCGCCGAAGACCTCGAGGTCTACCTCGACGCCGACGAGGACGTTGTCGCGTCCGGTGAAGGCGGATTCAGGAATGGGGGTGACGCCGCTGAGTGGGCGCGCGTAGACGCGATACAGCGGCACGCGCAGCTTGCCATAGCTGATTTCGTAGGAGTAGTCCGCGCCCATGGCGACCTCTTTTCGCGCTGATGGAGAACCTAACCTCCTAGCTCCCTTCCTCGTTGGGTAGGGGGACCACGAAGATGGCAAGTGGGGACAGTGTAGCACGCCTGGTCGGCGCGGGGCGAATCGCACTTCGTCATCGCCTGACGGTGAGTGAAGTAGCGTCGCGCTGGTAAATCAGGCGGCCCCCAAGTCGTCGGTATTGCTGATTCCATAGGACGTATGCTCGATGAGGCCCGCCGATGCCATTTTGGTCCTCGGTCAATCAGGCAGCCCCAGCTCCCAGCTCGCCCCTTGCCAGTTGCGTCACGTCGTTCTGGCTTCACCAGAGTGAGCCGCAGGCGCGCTCGCGCGTCCTGCCCACTGGAACTGCGCAGCTCATCATCGATCTGAGCGGCGACGGCCTGTACGTTCCCGATCACTCCAGCGCCAGCCGCGCGCGAGACACCTTGCCAGCGCTCTTCAACGGTGCTGACACGACCGCCTTTCTCCTTGAAACCGACCGCCCACTGTACCAGTTCGGCGTCGATTTCAAGCCTGGCGGCGCCTATCCGTTCTTCGCGCCGCCGGCCAGCGAGCTACAAGACGCGCATCTGCCCCTCAACGCGCTGTGGAGTGCAGGGGTGGTGAATGAACTGAGCGAGCGCGTCACGGCGGCCAGTACGCTGGCGAAGCGCGTTGAGATTCTCGAAGAGCTGTTGCTGCGGCAGATTGCCCACCCGCTCGACCACCATCCTGCCGTGAGGCTGGCTCTCCAAGCGTTCTCAAACGCGCCACAGTCGCGCGCGGTCGCGGCGGTCGCGGAAGCGGCTGGCCTGAGCGCGGGGCGGTTGACGCGCGTGTTTCATGAAGAGGTGGGGCTGACGCCCAAGCAATTCGCGCGGGTCCGGCGCTTTCGGTGGGCGCTTCTGCGGCTGCGCAAAGGGTCGCGCGTGAACTGGGCGCGCCTCGCGGCGGAATGCGGCTACTACGATCAGGCGCACCTCATCAAGGATTTCCAGACATTTGCCGGCGTCTGCCCCAGCGCCTACTTGCGCGCCCGCGACGTGCGTTCCCCCACCACACTGCTCCTGACCGAATAGGTTAGGCAACCGAGAGCAGATACGTTTTTTCCAAGACAGGATGCATGTACCACTCTTACCATGGGCGCAGCGGTTGGACGCAGTGGCCCTACGTGGCCTGACGCGGCGCCAGCCCGGTTGTCCCACACGAGATCGCTCGTGACCCGTTGAAAGGAACGTCGCATGCGCCCCAGAGTGAAGCAGCTCCCCCGTCTCGCGTTGCTCCTGCTCGTTGTAGCCGTCCCACTGTTGAGTGCGACCACCCTGCTCCGCGCTCGTGGCGCCGCCGCCCACGCCTCAGCCGCAGCGGTCGTCACGGGACCGATGACGATGATCACGTCCGTCCCAGGGGTGGCGCTGACGTCGTCGGTCGCCAACGTTGACGGCACCTACACGCTCACCTGGGATGCGAGCGCGGCGGGCGGGACAGAGGTCCAGGCGACTGGCCCAGCAGGCACGACCGTGAGCCTCTCCCTCACGACGACCAACACCGGTGAGATCACCGGCGCGTTGGACGTCACACCGCCAGCCGTGGACAAGACACTCGCAATGTTCCAGGCCGCGCAGGGGACGCTCGTCCAGCCGTTGCAAGTCGCGCACGCATGCGCCACGCTGTCTGTCGCGGGTGGTATTGCGACGGAGTACTACTGCGACCTGCAAACGCTCAGAATCAACAACGGCGGGGGCGACTGGTATCTCTCCGATGAGATGGAGGCCACAACCACGCTGAAGAAGAATCCATTCTATGCCCTCTACAGCTCCTACGTGGGTGACTCCTACCATTCTGGCAACACCATGGTGCAATGGCAGCCGAACCGCACCTACAACGAGGGCAACTGCACCAACACGACATTAGGGTTCAGCTACCAGGGGGTCTCAATCTCGCGCACCTTCACGTTCTGCCCAACGCGGGTGGATCCCGGTATCAATGCTCTTGGCGGACCTGGGATCGAGGAGTTCTGGCATGGCCCCGTGTCGGGGATCATCAACGGCGTCTCCATTGGGATGAGCCCGATCGATTTGATGCACAGCCCGCCAGCAGCCAGCGCAGCGTTCACTGTGCACGCCTATATCCACCTGACCTGAGTGGTCGGACCCAGCGCGCTTGGAGCGAGCAAGCGCGCTGGGGATCGTTGCAGGAATGCGCAGACCGGTCGCTGCATAGAGTAGCCGTCCTACGTGGATAATGTTCGGCGAGAGGGGCCAGCCTGCATGGGCGCGCTCACTCCGGCAGGGTGTCATGGGTTCGCATGAGGGTCACGAGGGCGTCTGTCAGTTGGCGGCGAAGTGTCCCCTGTGCTTCATCGGAATAAGGGCTGCGTGGGCCACCTCCGGCAGGCTTGGGATACAGCCAGACGGGATGTTCCCGACGTTCATCTGGCTCCCAGGCATAGCGTGGAAAGACGTGGGCATGCAGATAGTGATCGTAATTGCCCAGAATCTCGTAGTTCACGCGTAGCGGCGCGCAGACCTGCATGATCGCCTCGCCAATCAGGCTCATATCCTGGAGATAGACGCCGCGTTGGGCAAAGGGAAGATCGGTCAGGTGATCTACGCCAGGAGAGGCCAGGAGTAAGCAGTATCCAGGGAGAAATTGATCGTCGCCAATCACCGCAAAGCCGCTGCGCATACGGGTCAACGTCATCGGATTTTCGCCGCGCTCCGCCGCGCGAATGCGATCCTGTTTCCAATCATCCATACAGCGATATCGTCCCCTCATCTACGAGTTGACTCGTTGCATATGCGCCATCAACTGTCTGCGCGGACGGTATCGAGGAGGCGCAGACGGCAGATTTTGGCAATCTCGCCGAGCGCGGTCGTGATCTCCTCGTCGCGCGTGTGGCTCATGCGCTGAGCGAAGCCAGCGAGGATGCTCTCTTTCTTGTTCTCGCGCGCGCAGATGACGAAGGGGAACCCAAAGCGCTCGCGGTACTCGGCGTTGAGGCGCGTGAAGGTCGCGATCTCGCCTGACGTGAGGCTATCGAGGCCGGCGGCGGCCTGTTCGCCGGTGGAGGCTGGAGTGAGCGTCCCAGCGAGCGCGGCGCGTCCGACCAGGTCAGGATGCGTCTGAATCAGCGCGACCTGGCGCTCGACCGGCGCGGCGTACATCACGGCGACGAGTTTGCTCTGCAGGTCGTCGAGCGTGGCGAACGGGCGCGCATCCCACGTCTGTTCGACAATCCAGGGCGGCCCCTCGAAGAGATGGCCGAGCGCGGCGATGAAGTCAGGGCGGTCGAGCGCATTGACTTGCGTCAGGGTGAGATTTGGCGTCGTCATCGCAGCTCTCCACGGGCGAGCGCGCGCGCGATGGCGTTGTGCCGCTCGATCAGCATCGGCAGGTCTACGTCGAGCAGGTGGCCATCTTGAATCTGCACGCGACCGTTGATGACGCTGAGGTCCACATTGGGCGGCTGGCAGAAGACGAGCGCGGCGAGCGGGTCATGGACCGCGCCGCCAGCGAAGCCGAGCGTATCGAGCTGGTAGCCAATCATATCTGCCGCCATGCCCGGCGCGAGCATGCCGATGTCGTCGCGTCCGAGCGTCGCCGCGCCGCCACGAGTCGCCAGCCACAGCGCCTCGCGCGCGGAGAGCGCCGCTGGGCCATCCGCGACGCGATGCAGCAGTAGCGCCATCCGCGCCTCCGCCAGCAGATGCGAGCCGTCGTTGGAGGCCGAGCCATCCACGCCGAGGCCGACGCGCGCGCCAGCGCTCCAGAGTCCCCGCAAGGGCGCGATGCCTGAGGCGAGGCGCATGTTCGAGGTGGGGCAGTGCGCGACGCCGGTGTGGGTCTCGCCCAGACGGTCAACCTCTTCAGTGGAGGGATGGACCATGTGCGCGTGCCAGACATCGTCGCCAACCCAGCCGAGGTCTTCGGCCAGCTCGACCGGCGTGCGGCCAAAGGCCTCCTGGCAGTAGGCTTCTTCGTCGCGCGTCTCGGCAAGGTGGGTATGCGAGTGGACATGCATGCTGCGCGCCAGTGCAAGGCTCTCGCGCATGAGGTCGGGAGAGACGGAGAAGGGCGAGCAGGGCGCGAGCACGATACGCATCATGCTGTAGCGAGTGGCGTCGTGGTGCGCCTCGATCAGGCGGCGCGAGTCGCGCAGGATCGCCTCCTCATCCTCGACGACGCTATCCGGTGGCAGGCCGCCTTTGGATTCGCCAACGGACATCGAGCCGCGCGCGGCGTGGAAGCGGAAGCCCAGCTCGCGCGCCGCCTCGATCTGGTCGTCGAGCCGGGCGCCGTTGGGCCAGAGGTAGGTGTGGTCGCTGGAGGTCGTGCAGCCGGAAAGCATCAGCTCGGCGATGGCAACGCGAGAACTGACGGCGATGGCCTCGGGGGTCATGCCAGCCCAGATGGGGTAGTGGACGCGCAGCCAGGTGAAGAGGTCGGCGTTCTGCGCAGCGGGGAGGTTGCGGGTGAGGGTCTGGTAGAAGTGGTGGTGGGTATTGACGAGCCCCGGCAGGATCACCATCTCGCGGGCATTGATAACGGTATCCGCTTGCTGAGGTAGCTGGTTGCTCTGTCCGACCTGGCGGATGACGTTGTTCTCGACGTAGACGGCGCCATCGTCGAGGCGCGTATCGGCGTCGTCCATGGTGACGAGCAGCCGCGCGTGCTGGATCAGCAGTGACGCCATCTCGTTACGCCTTTTCTACTTGAAAGAAATCGCCTGAGCATTGTATAGCGAGAGGCAGCGGAGTTCAAACGCGGTTTTGCTAGTGACTGGCGCGTCACTCTACTGGCGAGCCATGCTGGCCAGGCGATCTCGATGTGGTTGAAGGATGCGCCGAATGCGGTGACGACCGAGCCATAATCGGGTGGATCGGATGAGACGGTAAACATGTCGCGCGTCAGCGGCGATTACGGCTGTGATAAAGCGCTCACGCACTCTGCTTCCCGGGGCGCCTGCTCACTTATTTCGCTCCTTCCGTACGAGTAGCCTCACGATATTCATCGTCCACATCCTTGAGAAACGCATCAACCGCGTGGTCAAAGCCTGCCCTGTCTCTTTGAGTGACACGGCTGCTTATATCACGCCACGCGTTTTCACGGTCGGCTTTCAGGTCAGCATATGAATAGGTAGGCAACTTCTGATCACCCACATGCCAAATCGCCAAGACCTCATCGTCTGCTTTCTTGGCATCGCTGGCGCGCCAAAAGATATACCAATCGCTATCGCTCCATCTGCTATAACTCATTCTTCGCTCCATTCTGCGGATGGATGGAGAACCTTACGCGTGAAAAAGCGTTGGACACGGTCAATGCCATTCGCTCCTTATAAGGTCGCAGATCCGTCCAGTTCGTCTCGGGAGCAAGAAGCGATGCTGTTGCAGCCTGTCCCATCTATGCCGCACTCAGAGCAAGCGGTCAACTTTCCCAGCCCAGCGGAGAACATGGAGGGCGCGCAACGTGATCCAGCGACTCGGCTCGCCCTCGCGCTCACCAAGGTCCACTAGCAACTCGTCGTGATGGGCGCGCTCCAAAAGCCAGCGGCCGTCGGCGCTGCGCTTCGACTCCACGACGCCGATCGCCTCGGCGACCCGCTCATCCGGCGCGAAGCCTGCCTCGCGCAGGTAGTCAAGCCCGCGGAGGATGTCATAATGCCATCCGTTGGGAAATGAGAACTGGAGCCAGTTACTCGTGTTTGGCGCGATGGCCTCGCCCGTCGACAGTCGCCGGAACAGCTTGCGCTCGAGCAGGTATTCCTCGCCCCGGCGCCGAGCGGCGGACACCTCAGCGTCACCGCCAATAGACCGTTCGAACTCGAGCAAACCCTCGAGCACGTTGATCGTCGTGTCGAACGAACCCCGCGTCGAGCCACGCTCCTGCTCGCAGTTCCAGCCATCGTCCTCCATCTGCTCGGTCAGGAGCCGGTTGACGATGCCGCGCACATCTTCGCCGAAGTAGGCGCCGATGGCAACGGCTTGACCGTTGATGCACGGCTCGACCTCGCCCTCGAAGTACGGTTCGTTCTCGTGTTCCCAGCGGCTGTTGGCGCGGACACGCGCGATGGCGCGCCGGACCTCGTCCGCAGCGGGATCGACGCCGAACTGGCGCAGGAGTTGGAGGGTGGGCGTTGTCGAGGTCCATTCGGGGAAGTAGGCTCCGCCGCTCCATTGGCCATCGTCGCCCTGGGCGGCGAGCAGTTGCGCGCCCCAGCCCTCGTGCGCGACCCGTGCGCGCTCAGATGCGACCTCGTCAGCAGGCGTATCGGTCAGGTCACGCATGACTTGCCAGCGAAGAGCGGGATCTGAATCCAGCAGCCACTCCATGATTGTCATGACCATAGCGTTCTCCTCCTGTGACACAGGTACTCTGTCACGCCAGTGCATCAACGCAGTACCCGCTACAGCTATCGCGCTTCGTCCTCGCTGCCTGCCGCGCCTATTCTTCAGAGGTGGGGCGCTCGACGGCGTAGCGCATGAGCGTGACCCCGGTGGGGAAGGACTTGCTCTCCAGCAGGCGCAGGTTCGTCCGCGATCCGTCCGCGAAGACCTTCTTGCCACCACCGAGGACGACCGGATAGACCAGCAGGCTATACTCGTCGATCAGATCATTCTGCGCCAGGGTGTGGATGAGCACGCTGCTGCCGTCCATGAGGATGTTCTTGCCCGGCTGCTCTTTGAGGGCGCGCACCTGCTCCACGACGTCGTCCTTGATGAGCGTTGAGTTGCGCCAGGCCGAGGCGTCGGCCAAGGTGGTGGAGACCACGTACTTCTGTACCGCGTTCATCGCGTCGCCAAACGGATCGTTGACCATCGGCTCGAAGGCGCCACCGTGGATCTGCCACGTCTTGCGCCCCAGCAGGAGCGCGTCGCTCTCGCTCATCGCCTGGAAGAACTCGGCGCCGATGTCGTCGTGCCAGTAAGGCCACGTCCATCCACCCTGCGTGAAGCCGCCGTCAGTATCTTCATCCTTGCCGCCGGGGGCCTGCACGACACCGTCCAATGACATAAATTCGGAGACCACGATCTTGCGCATGCTCTGCTCCTCTTCGTTTACGTGAGGGCCGGGCCACGTTGTGGCGGCTCCGGCGCCTCGTCTCAACATAGGGCTGTCCAGCGCGCCACTTGATCGTAGCATGATCTCAGCATGCAAGCGCGACTTCACCTGCCATCAGGCGGCTGATTGGCTGTGGACCGCCTACCACCGCTCTTTCCCACGCTGGCGCGCCAAGCCGGAAAGACAGCGCCTCACGCAGGGAGAGTTCGCGGCGGGATCACTCACTTCGAGCGTACAGAGGCGCCTTTGGCAAAGGGCAACTTCTCTGCGGGATAGACAAAGCCGTCAAGCCCAACGATGAAGTCATGGCCGTCCGTCGAGCGCATATGCCACACCGCCAGGTCGGGGAGCTGGCCGCCAGCGATCCAGTGAATCTTGGCGTTCACGCCCGCGATGGCGTCGAGATCGGCGGGAAAGTAGACCAGATCGGGTCGCACGTTTACCGCCATCCGGCCATGGGTGATCTTTGTGAAGTCCGCCGACGCCGTCTGCTGTGTTTGCTGGGGGAAGGGCTGCCCATACGCGGTCCCGCGAACGAGACGGCGCGCACACGGTGGTGCGCGGCATCGTAGTCGAGGTCGAGCATACCAACCACATGTGGCCCAGCCGCGCAGAGCCGAAACGCGCCCGCTCGCACTGCGCCTCCTGCATGCGCGCGCCACGGAGCGACGCGACAGTTGATCCAAACCAGGGCGCTTCGTTCAACAGCTTCGCCGGTATACAAAGCTCGGCGGCGGTCTGCCCGCCGGTCGGCTGCAATCCGCCGGACATGGCGGTGGCCGCCTCGCCCAACTGGGTCTTCCAGGGCGTGAATACCGCCTTCGCCGTCTTCGACACACACGGGAATATGCAGCCAGGCTATCCCGTGTTCTTCGGCGATTTCTTCGGCGTCCCCAATCCCGGCGCCTGCGCGGGCGATCTGCCGTTCATGAGCGACCCGCGCGCGATCTATGACCCCAACGACGGCCGCTTCATCGCCGCCGCGCTGGAGGTCGAGGGCGCGTTTGGCGTGAACGACTGCCCGTTCAAGACGACGTACTGGATCGGGGTTAGCCAGACGAACGACCCGCGCGGAGCCTGGAATGTCTATGCCTTCGATATGTCGCTGGGCACGACGAACGCCGCCGACTTCACGCAGATCGGCCTCGACGACAAGGGCGATCTACTTCTCCGCCAACATGTTCAACCAGGATGGCACTGCGTATTAGTATGCGGAGATCTTCGGCGCGAGCAAGGCGAAGATGGAGGCTGGGCAGCCGGTCGTGGCGCACGGCTTCTTCAACCTGACCGTGACCGGCCCTGGCGGCGCGTTCCTGGTGGATACGGTCCAGCCGGCGCTGACCCTGGATCGCGCGGGACGCGGCCCTGGCGCTGAGTTCTTCGTGGATACCTTCAACGGCTTTGACCCGGTCTCCGGGCATTTCTGCTCATCTGACGCCGATTCGTGCCGTGGCCTGGCGGTCTGGGCGATTCCGCAACGTGACCTCGAATAATCCGTCGCTGACGTTCGCCTATGTAGGCGACACGAAGGCGTATTCGTTCGCGCCACCGGCGGACCAGACCACCTGCACGGAGTGCATCGACTCCAGTGATCTGCGCATCAGCGCGACACCGGTCGTGCGCGACAACAACCTCTACGCCGCCTGGGAGACGGGCGTGAACAACGGCACGCAGGTCGTGCCAGGCATCGTCTGGAGCCAGCTCAACGTGCGCACGCTCGGCAATGGCGGTATCCTCGCGGTGCAGACGCGGGGCAGGCTACTACAACTTCAGCGGCGACAACGCGGTGATCTATCCGGCGCTGATGCCAGATGGCGCTGGCAATCTCTTCATGGTCTTCGACCGCACGAGCAGCACGGTGAACCCAGAGGTGCGCCTGACCATGCGGCTGGGAACAACTTCCTCTCGCCGGGGCTGCTCGATCAAGGCGGGCGAGGCGCCCTATCGCGCGACACAGTGCGGACAGCAGCATCCCGGTCTGCCGCTGGGGCGACTACTCGGCGACCTCGTACGACGGCTTCAGCACGAACAACGTCTATTTCGCCGGCCAGTACGCCAATGCGCCGACCTTCTCGCGCAACTGGGGCACGTGGATCGGACGTGTGCGACTCTAAATGATGTTCTCGCGTGATGGCGTCTTGCCATCGCGCCTTGCCTATAGGCATCCATAGAGGGTGTTATGAACTCGCCGCAAAGGGCCTCTTATCGCGTGCGTGTGAGCGAAAACACGAGGGTGTTGACCTCCTGCTCGCCCTCATCCCGACAGATCAACGCGATTCTACGGCCGTCAAGACAGGTTCATAACACGCTCTAGACGCGATAGAGCGTCCAATACTACATGCAAGCGCAGGGCCAGATGACACACCCTGCGCTGACCTCGCTGCACTGCAGGCGCTGTAGCTTGCGTCGCTGTAGCTTGCGTCGCTGTAGCTTCCTCTGATCTTTTCCCGCCGCCACATAATCTCAGCATTTCCTCTACATCTCCGCCAACACGCCGTGACATCGCCCCGCTACTCTCAAGATGCGCGCAGATAGCGCGGTCATTTCGCGCCTGACGTTTGCGCGAGGCCGCCCATGCGCGATCAGCCAATTTAAAGGAGAGTACGATGGCATCTGGTTTCTGGCGGAAGGGCGCACTGCTGGGCATTGTCCTGGCGCTTGGTGTTGCGCTCAGCGCTGTTCTCGCTGGTTGCGGCGAGGCGCGAGACCCCAACGCGAGCACGTTCAGCAGCGAGGTCGTCGCGCAAAAGGTCATGATCGCCGCCGATGCGGGCGGCGACAACAAGTGGGATAAGGCGACCTACGACGCGCAGGCGGGCGACATCACCTTCGTGGTGAGCAATCCTGCCCCACACGCGCACCAGTTCACCCTCAAGGGCAATGGCGTGGACTACGAGAGCGATGTGTTCGAGTCGAACACCACCAACAACTTCACGGTGAAGAACCTGCCCGCTGGGGAGTATCAGGTCATCTGCAACCTGCACGGCGGCATGGTCTCCAAGCTCGTCGTCCACTGACGCCACGCGACAAATTCAGTAGTTGCTCTGGCCGGCCAGAGAGAGGGCCGGCCAGTTTGCGTTGTCCGAGTCTTATTAAGTGTTTGGCAACGCTCAGCGGTGACGTGACGCTGAACGCTGCTTGGTATGAGCACGACCTCCCCCAGCGACTTGACTGACGCCGAATCGAGCTCGTGGCGATCCGCCTGCCGCTCCGCCGGAGCGCCAGTCCGAGCGTGGAGAGAACGAGCAGACCGCCCTGAGAAGGGGACACCCGTCACGCGTCAGCCTTCGCTCGCGGCACCCAGTCGAGCTCCTCATCCGGGATGCCGTGCGCTCCGAGAAGAGGCTCAGTTGGGCGGCATGCTCCTGCGTGTGCCGCATGGCGTACAGCAGCAATTCCAGATAACTGATGGGCCGCCCCTGCCCCTTCTCCCAGGGGAACTCATAGGGGGAGCGGGCCCGCTCGCCTCTCAGCGTCGCGATGGTGTCCTGACACTTCTGCCGGGTGTAGACGAGGTAGGCGCGCAGTTCATCCTTCGTGTAGGGCCGTTGGGGCTGGTCATCCTCTGCGTCGAGTGAGGGCGCAGGAAAAGGCGCTGGGGAGGTGACACCCTGGCATCAGCGAGAGACGAGAGATACAAGTCGAGCCAGTACAGCGTGTGCCAGGCGATACGCCAGACCTCGCCCTGGGGGACTGCGCTTACATATCACCATCCATAAATCGTAAACAGTACCCCTGCCAACAACTCACGACATCCAACACACCCCAGACGACACAAGGTACCGCTAAACTACACCATCGGCCGCGCGGAGCACACGCGCGTCCGTGCGTGCTGAGCTTCTACGTGGGCCCCTCGCACACCTCGTCGGTGTTCAGCTGTGTCCCACCCGCGTTCCCCTTCGCGTGCTCCGTCATCCCATTCCTCGTACGTCCCACTCTTTCGCGGCTCGCCTGCCCTTGGCGTGCCTGGCACGCTCGTGTCGCGCGTGCCGCTCCCGGTCCGCCTTCCTGCTCTCCTCGCTTTTCTCTCTGCGTGGCTTCACCTCGTGCTCCCTCCCCTCGCTCACGTTCTTTCGCGCTCTACGGCTCACTTCACCCCCTACCTCGCTACCTTTGCGGCTCCTTTCCGTCCACTTCGTTGCCCGTGCTTACCTTCACGACGTCTTCGTCTCACTCCGCCGTGTTTGTGCTCCTCCACCGGCTACGTTCTCTTCCTTACAAGCTTCTCTATCGTTCTTCACCGTAAGTTACCGAAAGCGGTTTTTTCTCTCCATTTTCATCGGTAGCCTAGCACTACGCCACACTTCCTCAACATCTCTTTGTTATGTCACGTTTCAAATACTTCCCGCGTCCACCAGCATGCTCCACAACCTCGCTTTGCTGCGAATCCCATCATCTATCCTCACATACCACACGTGTGCGAACTACGAAACACCGCTTAATGATGCCTTCATGCTCATTCTCTCTAGTCTTGCGGGGTCGTCGGGAGGGGCGCTCCACAGACGCTCGCGCCACAGTGCGTCGGGGCAGGCGACTACGACGTTGTCGAACATGTCGATGGCCGCGCCGAATTGCTGCCAGAGGGCGGTGCTCCACGCTGGGTCCATGTTCTCCATGTTCCCATGTGGTCCTCCTTCAGGGATGGCTCTTCCACTTGTCCGCAGGCCCATTCCGGGCTGCTCCTCGTATTCTTGCTGCAACAGCTGGAAGTGGATGGCACCCTCCAGATAGTCCCAAACACGCTTTTAGCGCATAATAGCGTTGCTGGCAGCGGCCTCCTTGCGCGATAAGTGAGCCATTGTCCGCGCCTGTGCAGTGGCGAGACATCGGAGAACGCGCTATGGCTTCCGGCGCAGACGAGCGCGAATTGATTTCGCTACTGAAGTATGGCAGGCGTTTGGGCAATGAGGGCAAGTTCAACGAGGCCCTTGCCGTCGCTGAGGAATTGCTCACCAGGATCAGGGAAGAAGGAGCCTCAGCACAACTCCAGAGCGAGGCTTGGGGCCTAAAGAACGTAGTGCTCTTTCGCCTCGAACGCGAGGAAGATGCCCTCGCGCCCGGCCAGTCCGCGCACGCCCGGCTGCGCCACGCCGGGACCAAAGAGCGCCTGCGCATTCTTTGCGTCATCTCTCGCACCCGTCGCACGCTCGACCAATCTTGCCGTCTCGTCCGCCATCTGCCCTTGCTCCGCCATCACGCCCGCCTCGCTTCCCCTGTAGCGCCATCGATATCCAACTGCCACGCCGTCGTCGCGCAGTGTAGAACATTTGTTTGATCTCGCGCCACGGACAAATACGGACATTTACGGACAATTGCGGACATTTCCGCCACGAGTTTTCCAGATTGCTGTCTGCTGGCGAGTAACGACTTGACCTCTCCCCCAGCCCCTTCCCTCTGAGGAAAGGGGGTCAGGGGGTTAGGTCAACCGGCGCGATGGTATACTACAGGAGCGCCTTCCGGCAGACGCCGCACGTATTCCTTATAAGCAGGAGCCGCGTCTCCTGATGCCTTCACACTTTGCGCTTTCCATCACTCCCACGAAGGGATTTCTTCTATGTTCGAGAGTCTGCAACAACGCCTCGACGAGGTCTTTGGCCGGCTCAGCCGCAAGGGCAAGCTCACCGAAAAAGACGTCACCGACGCCATGCGCGAGGTGCGCCAGGCGCTGCTCGAGGCCGATGTCAACTTCAAGCTCGTCAAGCAGTTCGTCGCCCGCGTGCAGGAGCGCGCCATCGGCGCAGGATGTGCTGGAGCAGCCTCTCCCCCGCGCAGCAGGTCATCGGCATCGTCCACGACGAGCTGGTCGAAGATGCTCGGCGGCGAGGACGGCGGCCAGAGTTCGAAGATCCAGTTCGCCGGGTCGCCGCCGACGATCATCATGCTCGTCGGCCTGCAAGGCTCCGGCAAGACCACCCACGCCGCCAAGCTCGCGCAGCTACTTCCGCAAGAACGGGCAGAAGCCGGGCATGGTCGCCGCCGACATGCAGCGCCCCGCCGCCGTCGCGCAGTTGCAACAGCTTGGCCGCCAGCTCGACATCCCCGTCTACTGCCGAATCCGCGGGCAATAAGCCGGTGGACATCACGCAGCGGTCGCTGAAGTGGGCGCGTGAGCAGGCCATCACCGTCCTCATCCTCGACACGGCCGGCCGCCTGCACATCGACGACGACTTGATGCGCGAGGTCGCGACGATCCGCGAGCGCACGCAGCCACAAGAAGTGCTGCTGGTCGTGGACGCCATGACCGGCCAGGACGCGGTGCGCGTCGCCGACGAGTTCAACAAGCAGGTGGGGCTGACCGGCCTGATCCTCACCAAGATGGATGGCGACGCGCGTGGCGGCGCGGCGCTCTCGGTGCGCGAGGTCACCGGCGTGCCGATCAAGTTCCTCGGCACGGGCGAGAAGACTCGACGCGCTGGAGCCGTTCTATCCCGACCGCCTGGCGACGCGCATCCTGGGCATGGGCGACGTGATGACACTCATCGAAAAGGCGCGCGAGCAGTTCGACGAAGAAGACGCCGCCAAGATGCAGAAGAAGATGGCGACGGCGCCTTCGATCTGGAAGACTTCCTCAACCAGATGCGCCGATCAAGAAGATGGGGCCGCTGACGCAACTGATGGAGATGATCCCCGGCATGGGTCAGGCGCTGCGACGATCCACAGATGAAGGAAGCGCTCGAAGGCGACCAGATGAAGATGGCCGAGGCGATCATCCTCTCGATGACGCCGGAGGAGCGGCGCAACCCTGACATCCTCAACGGCAGCCGCAAGCGCCGCATCGCCGCCGGCAGCGGCACGACGCCGCAGGACGTCAACCAGCTTCTCACCTCGTTCAAGCAATCCCAGAAGATGATGAAGCAGATGATGGGCATGCAGAATCAGGGCCGCAAGGGGCGGCGTGGCATGCTCGGCGGGATGGGAGGCATGGGTGGTGTGCCTGGCCTCCCCGGCGGTCGCGGCCCCTTCGGCATCTAGCGCAGCATGCGACAACGTGCCTTAATTGCTCGGTTTTGAATTTGGAGAAAAGATATGGGATTTCCCAACAATAACAACCAGCGACCAGTACTCATTACCTTTTGCGGCCTACCAGGTTCCGGCAAAACAACCATTGCAAAAGAGGTAGAAAAGACGACAGGCGCAGTCCGGCTCAATATCGACGAATGGGTGGCCGCTCTCGGTGTTGACTTCTGGGATGATGAGTTTCGCCATAAACTTCACGTCCGGCTCTATGAGCACGGCATAACATTACTAAAACTCGGGCAGAGCATCATTTTGGAAGATGGACTTTGGAGGCGAGATGAACGTGACAGACTATCGAGAGGTTGCACACAAGCTAGGCGCCGCTATAGAAATACACTACTTTGATGTGCCCTTTGACGAATTATGGCGGCGGCTTGAAGCTCGCAACGCTATTGGAGCACATGGCACGGTACCGATAACGAAAGAACTATTGAAAGAATGCTTGCCAAGGTTCCAGCGACCAGACGAGGCAGAGCTGGCGCTTTTTGATCGCTACGTCGTTTACACGTAGCTTGTTACAAGACCAGGCGGTATTTGTAGCCTGGTTTTAACACGGGAGATAACGCCCATCCTGGAAGCCGGCTTCGACGACGCCAATTGTCCAGTGCGAGCCACATCATTCTGGTCAGACAGCGCTACATCATGATCAACTCGCCATCAGTCTACTATATGCGACTGGCCTCAGTGGCGCACGGCATAGCGCAGGAGGAAGGCGCGCACGAACGGGCGCACGAAGAAGACGCCGATGCGCGTCAGTCGCTGGCGCCGCCGCACCTCGCGTGTGAAGTCGGCGAAACTATGCTTTTGATAGTGGAGCAGCGCCTCGCTCTCTGCCGTGTCGTACCAGTCCAGGTGGTAGTGCTCCATGCCAAAGTATTTGGGATCGAACGTCCCGATGCCCGCCGCGTCCAGATAGCCGCGATAGTAGTCGGCAAAAGTCATCTGGCAGCCTTTGCCGCCGGAGACGATCAGCGTCCTGCCCCACACATCAGGCGATGAGACCGCGTTGGCCAGCGCCAGCGCGGCGTCCTCTGGATAGATGCACTCTATGCGGTCCGAGGGCGGGATGGCGAACATTGCGCGGATACGCATTTCGTCGAAGCCCTCGTCGTAGCGTGGGATCGCCGACATGCGCAGGACGGCGTACGCCAGGCCCGAGTCGGCCAGCAGCGCCTCGCATTCCGCCTTGCTCTGGCTGTAGGGGTCCATCGGGTGGAGGGGATCGCCCACCCGGCGTGGTGGCTGCTGCGCCTGCGTATCGCCGAAGACCGCGACGGTCGAGGCATACACCAGCTTCGGCGGCTGGGGCAGCGCCTGGAGCGCCTGAATCAGCGCCTGCGTTCCGCCGACATTGACGGCGCGGGCCATCTCCGGCTGCTGATCGCTGACTGGCGGCAGCACGGCGGCCAGATGTACGACGATCTCCTGCTCGGCGCAGGCGCGAGCGAGCGCGTCGGCGTCGCGCATGTCACCAATGGCGATCTCCACCTGCCCCTTCTTGCCGACACGCTGCAACTGCTTCGCGGCCTCCTTCTTGCGGATGAAGCAGCGCACGCTATGCCCCTGCCGCGTCAGCTCGCGCAGCATCAGGTCGCCCAGATGCCCATTCGCCCCGGTCAGCAGCACGCGCATGGTCGCCTCCCCTTCTTTTCGCCTTGCCTGCTATGATTGTGGCACGCATTATGGCATACAGCATGGCGTCAGCATGGCGTCAGCATGGCGTACAGCGGTGAGCATGTCGTGAGGATGTAGGGAGACGATGCTACGAATGGCGCGCCGGACCTTCATGCGCGCGGTCGATGCGCTGACGCAGGCGGCGTATCGCGCCTCCGGCGGGCGCGTCGGCGCGCGGCAGGCGGGCCACGACATCCTCCTGCTGACGACGGTGGGCCGCAAGTCTGGCAAAGAGCGCACCCATGCGCTGCTCTTCGTGCGCGACAGCGAGCGCTACGTCGTCTGTGGCTCCAACTTCGGCGACGCGCGCCATCCCGCGTGGTATCTGAATCTGCAGGCGCATCCGGAAGGAACGGCGCAGATCGGCCCGCTCACCGTTCTCATCATCGCGACGGAGGCGGCCGGAGAGGAGCGCGCCCGCCTGTGGCAGAAGCTGGTAGCGGCCTGGCCTGGCTATGAAAGTTATCTGGCGGGAACCGCGCGCGCAATTCCGGTCATCATCCTCACTCCAAGAGGCGCCACAGCGTGAGTGTGGAGCGCATACATCGGGCTGCTGAATGCCCTTGCCCTATCCGTCAGATAGTGAGGACTCTCACGACGCTGGTGTCTCCACCTTGATCGGTGGCTCCCCTTCATGGGATGGCCGCAGCCGCACCTCGGCGGTGACACCCAGAGCGCGCAAGAGGTCGGTGATCGTCTCCAGCGTCGGATTGGGGCGCGCAGCATTGAACAGACGCGATACCGCCGTCCGCTGCCGTCCCATACGCGCCGCCAGCTCTTCCGTGCTCAGATGCGCCTGCTCGCGCAGCAGATTCAGCGCCTGCACCAGTTGCAGTTCGCTCTCCATCTCCTGATAGCCAGCGGCGAACGCTGGATCACGCAAACGCTCCTCCAGGCGCTGATGAAACCGGCTCATATTTCCTCTCCTCAGTAGTTTCGCCGACAGGAACTTCCCCTGGCGCGCTCGCATTACTGACAGGCGGACTCACATGGCGCGTTCGCAGATGATCTCGCCAGTAGTCCGCCGCTCTCGCCAGATCTTTGTTAGACGCTGGTTGCCCGGCGCGTTTGAGATAGCCATGGAGCAAGACAACGCGCTGATCGTCAAAGCCAAACAACTCACGCGCAAGTGTCTGCGAGAAGATGGCGCGTATCTCCCACACGCCAGGATACCCACGACACGGCTCGATCAACCCGCCGCCCAGACGCGGACTATTGGACTCCAGCGCCACCACAATCCGAGCCAGCTTGCCCGCCAATTTGGGATACTTCTTGTAAACAGCATCCTCGAATACCTCAGCAGGTTGCGTCGTGTCAGTCTGCTCGTAATACTCAATCGTCCACGGCATGCGACGCCTCCATTGTAACATAAATGTTACGGATATGCAAATATCTGTATCGGACGAGATGTCTATTGATCTACTCGCCAATCAGTCAAAATAGGAACATGGCAGACGGGTTTATATGATTGTCAGACAAGACTTCAACAGTGGGCGATACCCGAAAGTCTGCCCAGGAGACCGTACGCGATCCCGGCGCGTCTTGGGATACAGCGTACTGGACGGCCTGGCGGCGACGCTCGGCCACTCCGCGTGGGGCGTGGAAGAGCAGGCGATGCGGGCGCCGGGTATATACCATCGATGCGCGCGATAGCTCCCGCCATCCCGCTTTCCATCTCCCCCGTGTGACCACCCCGCAGGACAGATTCGCGCAACCGCTCGCGAGGCGCGATTTCAGGAAGAAGTCCCCTTCGCGCGCGTACACAAGTTTGCGCACACGCCGTCCTGTGTGGTATGTCATGGAAGGCGAACGTGCGGCCCAGGCCGTCCGGCGACGCGCCACAGATTCGGCATACCGCGATGGCGCGATTGCCTTACAAGCGCTCGCGCCGCTGTCAGAGCTGTCGGACCGACAAGAAGAACGAACCCTACGACAGCGTCTGCCTGGGATCGCTGGGAAACGAGCGCAACGCCGCAGCCAATGTAGCGTTGGTTGGCTCGACCAGCGTCCGCCCATCGGGCAACAGAATCGTCGGCACGCTGCGCAACCCATCGTTGAGGCACTCGACGAGGCGCGCGGCCTCCGCGTTCCGCTCGATGTCAATCTCGCGATACGTCAGGCCAGCCTCCGCAATGACGCGTCTGGCGCGACGGCAATCGCCACACCAGGTGGTGGAGTAGACGACAATCTCACCACTCGTGCGCGCGCTAGCCTTCGCCGTAGCGACGAGATTCAGGCAGTCGGACATCGTAGGCCGTGACCTCCAGGTCAAAGACAGCGCAACCAGACATGATCAGGCAACGCCCGCCGCGCTCCCCGCAGGAAAGCGTTTTTGAGCAGCGGCCCGCGCGCCCCACGCGAGGTGGCCCTGCAGTCGAGCGACACGATGTCGGCCCGTCTGTGGGTCGCCCAGACTCTACGCGCCGACAGGCGCACGCGACGGCGGAAGGGTACTTCCGTGCCATCGCTTTTGCCGTTTGCCATCTCCACGCGCTCATAATTCATCCAGGCGATCAGGGATTATTTCCACATGCGCAACATGGCGGAACGCCCGATCTCCCCATCTTGTCTACGGGTGTCACCAATGCATCCCTACGTTCGTCCCTATCCCACGAGCGACCCCTCCGCGCCCACCCGGCGCGGGTCTGGAGCCGCGAAACGCGCCTCGGCGCCGCCACGCAAGTCGCGCAAGACGCCCGTCGTCCAGCCGCAGCTTGCCGAGCCGGATGTCGTCGCGGATGGCGCAGCGGCCTCCGGGCCGACGCCAGATGTCGCGACCGATGTCGTTGAAGTCACGGCAATCGCCGACGCCGACCAACGTGGCAGTTGAGGATCCCGGCATGACCGGGGCGCTCACGGCCAAAGATGCGGCGCCAGAGGAAGTTACCGAGGAGGTTGCCAAGCCCGCAGCGGGGCCTGTCGTCACGGTGGACGATTTCGAAGATCTCTTCACCCGATTCCAGACGCCGCTCATCAATTTCGTGTTCCGGCTGGTGGGCAACCGCGAGCAGGCGTACGATCTCACACAAGATGTCTTTGTAAAGGCCTACCGCGCTCTCTCCGGCGGGACGACCATCCAGGCAGCGGCGTTGTCATCGTGGCTCTATCGCATCGCGTCGAATACCGCGACCGATGCGCTACGCCGGCGGCGGCTCATCAACTGGCTGCCCCTCTCGCTCTTCAACGAGGATCGGGGCGTCGGCGCCGGGATGCCGGGGATGGAGAATGCGGATGGCTCGCGACAGGGGAATGGCGATGAAAGCTTTCCCAGCGCGGCCACCTCGTTCGCCGGCGGGTACGACGGTGGGCGGTTCGAGCAGCATGTCGCGGATCGCGAGGTAGTGCAGACCGTCTTGAAGCGGCTGCCCCCCAAGTACGCCTCATGCCTGCTGCTGTATGAACACGAAGGTTTCTCATGCGCGGAGATCGCGGAAGTTTTGAGCCTCAGCCCCTCGGCGGTGAAGATGCGGCTGATGCGGGCGCGCGAGCGCTTCATCACCCTCTACAAGCAGGAGACCGGCCGGCAGTAACAGTATCCCGACCGATGACCTGCGCCCAGGCGCGCCAGTCGCTCGGCGCCTCGCGTCGCAACGACTGGTCCACCCAGGACCTCGCCGCGCTCAGCGCCCATCTTTCCACCTGCGCAGAATGCCGCAAGGTCGAGGCAGCCTATCGCGGCGTCGGCGAGCAGATCCGCGATCTCCCTTCCATCCAGCCCCCATCCTCCTTCCGCGCCTCTGTCTTCGCCGCCATCGCCGCCGACCAGGCGCGCATCCAGCGGCAAGCGCAAGCCGAAAAAGCGGGCAAGGCCGGACTCGGCGCTCCAGCGCAGACCACCGCGCCACGTGTCGCGGCAGCCGTCACAGAAGCCGCCAGCGCCGACACCGATCCCACGCTGCGCGTCGTCCGGCGTACTCCACCACCACCAGCCCCCTGGCGCATCACTGATCTTGTCGAGCGTGTACGCGCGACCAGTTATGGCATGCGCGCGGCGGTGGCCGTCGCGGCGATGCTGCTGCTCGCTCTGATTGGCTCAGTCGCCGTTCCCGCCAGCCCACTCTACCTCGGCGGCGCGGGCGCGCAGGTCGCGCAGTACCAGCCCAACGCGCAGTACGCGCATGTCGCCAGCGCGGGAGCCTCGCGCAACTGGCTCGTCTACAGCGGCAAAGACGCCAGCGGCGCGCAGATGCTCTTCGCCGAGAACCGCTCCTCGAACACCATGACGCCGCTGCTCAGCGCCCCCTCGAAGAATCCCCTAACGGTCTACGGCGTCACCAGCCGCTGGGCCGTATGGAGCGCGCGCGACGGCGACGCCTGGACGCTCTACGCCAGCCCACTGACCGGCGGAAAGGCGCAGACACTGCTGACTAGCGCCGACGACGGCTCGGATAGCGGCCCGGCGACGCTGCATGGCGTCTGGGTCGGCGACGAGCAGGCGCTGGCGGCGCTGACCACCCGCGCCGCGACGAGCGAGATTCGCAAAGTCGAACTGGCCTCCGCCACGCCCAAGGCGACGACGCTCGCCTCCACCAACACGCTCAACCACACCTATGTCTCGCCCTCCGAGGACAGCGGCGCGCTACTACTGGGCCGAGGTCTGGATGGACGGCGGGCGCGATCTACATAGCGTCGTCTGGCGCGAGGACGCCTCGCAGCATGTCGAGCGCATGACCTCCAGCGAGGCCGCGTTCCAGCCACAGGCGACCGGCGGCTCCGTCCTCTACGTGGACGTTCCCGGCGCGCAGGCGGCCAGCGCGGATGTGAACGAGGCGACGGCGGCGCTCTCCGGCTCCGTGCGCGCGCAGCTGAAGACTGGCAAGGCAACACAGGTCGGAGCGAACGCGAATCCCGCGACACTCCAGGCGGCGGGCGGCCTCGCGCTCTGGCGCAGCGGCGGCAAGGTGCAGACGTATGACGTGCGCTCAGGCGGCGCGAGCCGTGTGGACGGCCAGGTGCGCGACGCCAGCGGCGTCTACCTCTCCGGCTCGGCTCTCGTCTGGACCGACGGTGACACCTCGCCCCTCAAGGTCTACAACCTCGGCTAGCCACTGCTTTAGATAATCGTGAACAGGCGAGAAACACGTGTTTCTCGCCTTTCGCATATCTGGTGCGGTGTTACCCGTTTATTTAGCATTCAGTCATACCGTTATACTGCGTCTATTCTGTGTCGTCCTTTCACTCATTGAAATGGCGGAGGAGAAAGATGGCTCAGCCGCGACCGTGGGTCGAAGAAGTTCTTGACGTACTTGGCGAATTAGGCGGTGATGGCAGCCTTGAAGATATTTATGGATTGATCCGCAGCCGCGGCGTCATGGACCTTACTGGTTCGGTGGACTGGCGAGCGACGGTTCGGCGCACGATTCAACAGCATTCAAGCGTAAGCGACGCCTTTAGCGGTAAACCAGGCGATGACATTTTCATTTCACACGCGCGGCTTGGGTGGCGGCTATTGGGCAATTCGTGACTACGACGCCGCTGTCACCGAGACGCGTTCTCGTGAAGCAGAGTCAGCGACTGACATACAGGGATACGAAGGAGGGCAAAAGTTCCGCTACGTCAATACCTATGAACGGAAGCCTGCGCTTCGAGCCGCCGCGATTCTCATTCATGGGGTGATCTGTAAGGGTTGCGCTTTTGAGTTTGGCGTCCTGTACGGTGAATTAGGTCGCGGATATATTGAGGTGCATCATCTACGCCCCCTCAGCGCATACTCAGGTCAGCAACTCGTCTCACCGCGCTACCACATGACTGTCTTGTGCTCAAATTGCCACAGAATGGTACATAGAAAACCTGACTCAGTACTCTCTATCAGTGATTCACGCAAGATCATCGCCTTCGCGAAATAGGGTTAGAATGATAGCAGTGTCATTATTCAACTAGCGCCCTCTTTGAAGAGCCCACAACTATTCATTGGGCAACTCATCCTGCTAGAGCAGCGGCGCAACTATAGCACAACGCGCAAAACCAGCTAGTCTCGGTCCCCGCTGGGATGTAAAGACGACCTGTATAGCCGCACGCCGAAAAAACGTGTAAGGTACAGCGTATCGCGGGCGATTGATAGAAAAGAGCTTTAGCCACCATTCCGTGCCTTTGCAACTTCTGCGTCGATCAGACACAAGAGAGATCCATGGGACAGCAGACGGTACGCAAGACCTTCAAGTATAAACTCAACCCCACCGCCCAACAGGAGCGGGAACTTGGATGTGTCCTTGGGCTGTGCCGCCATCTCTACAACACGGCATTGGAGCAACGTATCACGGCGTGGCAACGTTGCCGCGTCTCGCTCTCTCAATATCAACAAGCGGCGGAATTGAAGGATATTCGCGCCGCAATGCCTGAATACGCGGCTATCCATTCGCATGTCTTGCAAGATGTGCTGGCGCGGCTGGAGAAGACCTATCAGGCGTTCTTTCGCCGGATGATGGCGGGGGAGAAGGCGGGCTTCCCACGCTATCAGGCGCGGACGCGCTGGCATTCATTCACCTACATGGAGTATGGCAACGGGGCGCGGCTGGACAATGGCTTCCTGGTCTTGTCCAAGGTTGGACGCATTGCAGTGCGGTGGAGTCGCTCAGTCGAGGGGACGCCGAAGACCGTCACGATCAGCAAAGAGGCGGACGGCTGGTATGTCTGCTTCTCCTGCGCCGATGTGCCTGTACAACCGCTTCCTACCACAGGTCAAGAGACGGGCATCGACCTCGGCATAGAGGCGTTTGCCACCCTGTCTGACGGCACACGCATCTTCTCGCCCGGCTGGTATCGCAAGGCTGAACGGAGGTTAAAAACAGCGCAGCGTCGGGTCTCGCGTCGCAAGAAGGGGAGCACTCATAGGCGCAAGGCAGTCACCTTGCTCGCCAAGGCGCATCAGAAAGTACGCCGCCAACGAGAGGACTTTCACCATAAAGTGGCACTCCAACTTGTCCAGACCAACGACATGATTTATCACGAAGACTTGCAGACGGCCAACATGGTCAGGAATCACCACCTCGCTAAGAGTATTTCTGATGCGGGGTGGAGCGCGTTCTTGACCATCCTGAGCTACAAGGCAGCATGCGCCGGTCGCTCAGTGATCGCGGTCAACCCTGCGTTCACCAGCCAGATATGCTCTGGCTGTGGCGTTCTAGTCGCCAAAGGCTTATCCGTTCGTTGGCATAGCTGTCCAGCGTGCGGAATCAGCCTGCATCGGGACCACAACGCCGCCAGGAACATAGAACGGCTTGGGCAGAGCCGTCGGGGAGGGGCTGGGGTACTGGCCTCGGAGAACCGAGAATCCATCGGGCTGTAGCTCTGTGGAGTGTCAAAGACAGCACGAGGGCCAGGGGGCTGGCCCGATCACCACGTTGGAGCCGCTGTATGACTATCACTTCGTCCGCTGGCGCTGTCGCGCTCGCCACCTTCTCGGAGGCCGACCAGCTCTGGCTGGCGCGCTATTGCGCCTACCATTCCGGGGACCGCGACGCCGCCGAAGACCTCGCCCAGGAAACCCTTGTCGAGGCGTGGCGCAATCACCACAAGCTGCGCGACCTCGACAAAAGCAAGCCCTGGCTCGCCGCCATCGCCCGCAACATCTGCCAGCGCTGGGGACGCGCCCGTGGACGCGAAGCCGCCCGCCTCGCCGATACCACTACGACGGCGCAATCCGAGAGTCTGGACCAGCTCGACCTGCTCCCCGATGAGATCGACTTGGAGAGGGACTTGGAACGCGGCGAGCTGATCGCCCTGCTAGATCGCGCGCTGGCGCTGCTACCTCAGGACACACGCGACATCCTCGTCGCCCACTATGTCGAAGGCCTGCCCCAATCCGAGATCGCCGCGCGCCTGGGGCTGACCGAGAACGCCATCGCCGTGCGGCTCCATCGCGGGCGGCGCGCACTGCGCGACCTGCTCGCCACTGACCTGCGCCAGGACATCGCCGAGTATGGTTTCGTCGCCGCCAACGCGGATGGCTGGAGTGAGACGCGTATGTGGTGTCCAGAGTGTGGTCGCTCGCGCCTGCTCGCCCGCTTCGAGCCAGCGCAAGGCGACCTTTCCATACGCTGCGCCACCTGCGACAACGTCATGGATAACCATCTCGTTCGTCACCACAGCAGCCTGGGCCTCTTCTCTGATCTCAAGGCCTACAAGCCCGCGCTGAACCGTGTCATGGAGTGGGCCGACGGCTACTATCGCGGCGGATTGGAGACAGGAGTCGCGCGCTGTATGGCGTGTGGCCGGCCAGCTTCGGTCAAGACCAGCGACGCAACCAGCTCACTGGATGGCCCTCGCGATCTGCATGGCATGCGCCTGTTCTGTTCCTGCCAGGTGGAAAACTCCTGTTCCATCGCGGGCCTGGCGCTCTTTACGGCAGAAGGACGGCGCTTCTGGCGCGAGCATCCGCGCATTCATGGGCGCCCGCTGCATGAAGAGCAGGTCTTCGGCCGCCCAGCCATTGTCGTGAGCTACGCCAGCCTGAATGAGCGCGCCCAGCTCGACGTCGCCTTCGCGCGCGACACACTGCAAATCCTCCACATCTCCGCTGGCGCAGGAAGTTAGGGACTGTCCCTTAGTACTACAGTCGCACTTGCCTAAACGGGCCTGATTTTTCGGGCTTTGCGGAAAGCGAGCGGCGTTTGGAGCATCATGGCGAACTTCGATTCCGCCGAGCCTAGTACGGTTGAGCTTTGGTAAATGCGACTGTAGTATTAG
>CAVTFE010000093.1:0-30946 GCA_963733745.1 uncultured bacterium | reverse complement strand
CGCATGTCCGAGTCATATCCCACGCTCGAGGACGCAGCCATCGAGGATATCGTCGCTGCAAGTCTTGCCGAGGCGCCGCTCGACGGTCAGCGGATGCTGGTCCTCGTCCCTGACCTCACACGTACTATGCCGCTGCCACTGTTTGCCCGCCTTATCCTCCGCCATGCGCGCCCGCGCCCAGTCGGTAGACTTTCTTGTTGCGCTCGGCACCCACCCACCGCTCGATGATGATGCGATGAATCAATTGTTTGGGATGACGCCACAGGAACGTTCCTCGATCTTTGCAGATGTCAGATTTCTCAACCATGAATGGAAGAATCCTGACAGTTTGGTTGAGTCGGCTCGATATCATCTGCCGAGGTGGAGCGAATCAGCGGTGGCCTGTTACACATGGAGATTCCTGTTCTCATCAACCGGCTCGTGCTGGACTATGACGTGTTGTTGGTTTGCGGCCCAGTATTCCCTCATGAAGTCGCTGGCTTCTCTGGTGGGAACAAATACTTCTTCCCAGGGATTTCTGGGCCCGAGGTCATCGATGCAACGCACTGGCTGGGGGCGCTGGTGACATCATTTCGGATTATTGGTACGAAGACGACGCCCGTCAGGCAGGTCATCAATTTGGCTGCGGACCTCATCCCCCGCGTCAAATACGCATTCTGTAGTGTAGTATCGCAAGCTGGAGTCCACGGCGTGTTCTTCGGAAGACCAGAGACAGCCTTTGACGAGGCAGCTGAACTGTCAAGGCATGTACATATTGTTCCGCTTGAGCGCCCCTATCAGCATGTACTTGCCCTCCTGTCCACCATGTATGACGACATGTGGTCGGGGCGAAGGGAATGTATAAACTGGAGCCTGTTGTAGCAGATGGCGGTGAAGTCATTCTCTATGCGCCACATATCACCGATTTGAGTAGGACGCATGGAGCCTTGATAAGGAGAATCGGTTACCATGTACGCGACTATTTTCTCGCCCAATGGGAACACTTCAAGGGTTACCCGTGGGGAGTCCTCGCGCACTCGACACATCTCAAAGGGTTGGGCACATTTGAACACGGCGTGGAACGTCCGCGCATCCGCGTCACCCTCGCTACGTCCATTGGCCAAAAGATATGCGAGGAAGTCAACCTCGGTTATCTTGATCCCACAAGCATCGACCCAGCGCAATGGATAAACCATCAGCCTGGTGAGGCGCTTGTGGTTCTCATGCAGGCGAGACCCTGTACCGACTTTCGCAGGAAGGACAATCTTGACAGAACTGCTGTCAACCCAACAAAGAAATGACGTGCGCTTACGAGAATGCCTACTTAAAATCTGACTGCTTGATTGATCGTGCTTGACCCCATTTCTGACCCCAACGCCGACAGACGTAGACGAACAAGGACGAACTGAGCGCCGCTTTCACGTGAGGAAACATGCCATAATTGGACCTGCACGAACGCTGACGAACAGTCGGCATCAAATTTGTAAACCGCAGGTTGCCCTCTCAACGACTCGCAGGTCGTTGTGGCCTATCGCTCATGAGTCCTCTGCTTGAACCACCTTGAGATAACGATATAAGCTGGCTCGGGAGATCCCAAGTGCGGCACAGATCTCGTCAATGGATCGAGTTTTGTCGGCATACATGCGTTGCGTTTCCGCTACCTGTGCCGCTGACTTTAGTTTCTTGGACCGCCCGCCCTTCCTACCGCGTGCCCTGGTAGTCAGGTGGGTGTTTACCGAGTCCGGTGCGACCTGACCTGACACATCTCCATGGATTCTGCCTTGCGCCTTTGCAATGGAGCGATCCATATGCTGCGTCAGGATTTGGGCGGCAGCTTGGTATGCGCCCAATGGAACAGGGTCAGAAGGCTCCAGGGCACGATGACCCGTCTCGGCTATCACCTCGGCAAGGTCCTCGTCAGAGAGCGCGAAGGCGTCCGGCAAGAGCGGCGCGGCAAGGAAGAATCCTAAGAAAATGGAGCCGAAGAGCGCCCCTTGCAGTCGCAGCGACAGATCGGTCCGCACCAAACCCTGCTCGCGCAATATTTGCAAGTAGGTTGTGAACCCTGCTAGCACTTCCCCAGACGTTGCGCCTTCCTGTTCACGCTGCGCCAACCTGCCGTACGCCTCCTTATCGCGGAGGATGACCGCCTTGAGCAACGGACGGCGCATCAGCGCTAATGTTGCATGTTTGAGGAGTCCTCGCAACGATGCGCCTTCGGGATCGCGCCCAATACGTTGCTGGATGTCTTCCGCCAACGCGACCTTTTCGCGCAGGATGAGTGCGGCAAAGAGCTCGTCGCGCGACTTCCAATGCAGATAGAGGGTTCCCTTCCCGACACCAGCTTCCCGCGTGATGTCATCGATGGTGGTCTTGCGGTAGCCGTAGCGCATGATGAGGGCAGAAGCCGCATCCAGGATGCGTTGCGCCCGCGCCTCGCGGTCTGCTCCTTCCTGCTCGTGCATCTCGCCTCCCCAGCTGTGCTACGCCAAACCTTGCGCTCCCTCGCACCAAAGTAAAGGATCAGCCTGCGCCTACATACCCAACTGCTATTTGCCAGCCGTGGTGGCTGCACGGAACAAAACAAACGATACGATGTCAGGCGCTTAATCGAACGCCTGCTCGTGACAAAACAGGCTCGATCCTAGCAATACCGTTTTGCACTGTCTGAGAACCCGCCTACCGACTACGGGGAGGTTCTTTTCTTAGGAGTTGGAATGCGAGTAGCGAGATCCAGGCAAACCCTGCGATGAGTGCGAGACGTTGTAGGAGTCCAATCGGCGCGGTGGGATCGGTAGAAAGGGCAGCTATTTTTTGCGCGATAATGAACACGATGAGCAGCACGCCGTTTACCAGGGAATAGAGTGTCCATCCACGCCACGCGGGATCTGCGGCGAAGCGCCGCGCCAGCATGAAGCAGACTGCAGGCAGCGCGCTGAAGACCACAGCGCCCAAGAGCAGATGGATAGTTCCATGCACGGTTTGTGTGGTTGGCGCACCTGGCGGGTAACCGAGATCTGGATCCATGACGAAGATGCCGGAACCGATGAGACCGAGTCCAATGGTACCCAGGAGGATGGGACCCCAAGTGGACCCTTTGCCGGATTGAAGCACCCGCCTGAGTCCAATAGCGAAGCCGAATATCAGCGCTCCACAGATGAGGAAGTTGGTGATTTGCACCCACCCCCGCTCACCGAGACTGAGCGCGCTGATATAGTGGCGCCAAGGAGTGTAGTCGGGGCGCAAAGCCCCTTCGATAGAGAATACGGCGATGAAGAGTAACGGACCGAGCACGCCGCCTGCGAGCAGGAGTCTAAGCGTCACTGAGCGCTGTTTGAGGCTTTGCGCCGCTGTGGTCATACCATGGTGCTCCTTTGCAGTGAGGTGAGTGACCAATCAGATAATTTTGGTCACACGATCGCCCCTCGCCACAATAGAGCAGAGGGCGTGAATCGTCAAGTGACAGGAACATCACACTGGGAAGTCAAAGCTTCCAGGCAACCCATCTCATAATCAATGTATCAAAATATGCCTTACCCTCAGGGTAAAGTGAGACGGCGGGAGGAAGAGTTCGACGACCAACCGAGAGACTAGCGACATAGTTCTCATAAGTCCATGATCTTGACCACCATTTTGACCACCAGAGGAACGACAACCAGCGATACCTGGCGGCATAGCACGGACAATGGTGGTCAGTTTTTCAGCACACTGCGACATGCCCCGCTAGCTCACGAATGCCATTCACTGGTCTTCTAAACCAATGCTTTTGACGACCATTCTGACGACCAAACACACGACCGACCCCAACATCTAGCGACACTTGACGACATTGCGGCTCGAGAACTACTCTGCTCAACGACACGTTCCGACACGCCCTGAACCAGCGTCTTCCGTTTTGTAATCCGTTGGTTGGTGCTTTCGTCGCGTCTTGCCTTCAATGGCAAGCAGGCAGAGAAACGGGTAATCTTCTATCTGGAGCAGTTTCCTGGGGATCTGGCAGTATGAGTTGCCCCCTAGAGCTGCCCCCTACAGGAACGAACTAGGCCGACAGACAGCGACACCTGACGGCCAATTCGCCCCCGAACGATGCCGAGTGGCGACATGCAGCGACATCGCATGAACGCCCATACATTCACGAACCCTGGGCTCCACAACCGCAGGGTGCAGGTTCGATTCCTGTCCCACCTGCCCGAGAAGCCGGAATTCATGGGGTCTGCTGCCTCGTGGCTTTAGCGTGATGTATGTGCGTTGACCCCGATTTGACCCCAACCTCATACCACCAGGAGCAACACCGCAGATCCACGAGTGCAGCCTTCTTGGTGATGGACTACCTGGCACAGCATCTGGCTCCAGTAGCCTGCGCCCAGCCGATAGCAACCTAGCGACATTTGTCTCTCCGTGAACCTATGTTGGAGTGCAGGTCAGGTAGTACTATTTTGTGCTGCGAAATGGGGGCACTGAGCCCAGAAATGAAGGGCAGTCGCCTCCTGCGTCGGCGGTAGAATGAAGCGCCATCTCTCAGAGGCAAGGAGGCGCTGCCATGCTGGTCGACCGCTATGAGCCGGAAGATGTCTTTGCGCGCGTGCCTGAACTAGCCGATCAGACCGACCCGGTGCTCGTCCAACTTGACCACCTGCTCGACGACGATGAACTGTATCGGCAGGTGCGTGGGGACCTGGCGCGGCGCTACCGCCTGACCCCCGTGCATGGGCGTCATTCCACTCCCGGTGAGGTCCTCTTGCGCCTGCTGGTAGTCAAACACCTCTATCAGTGGAGCTTTGCTGAGACCGTTCAACGGGTCGCCGATTCGCTGGTCTTGCGCTGGTTTTGCCGCGTCTACTTCCGGCGCGTGCCCGACGCCACGACACTCCTGCGCTGGGCACGGACCCTCCGCCCGGCGACGCTGCAGGCGCTCATCGATCGGGCAGCGGTCCTCGCCAAGCTGGCCAAGGTCACGCAGGCGCGCAAGTTGCGGGTGGACGCGACGGTGGTCGAGACCCCCATCCACTACCCCACCGATAGCGGGCTGCTCGGCGACGGCGTGCGGGTCCTCACCCGCCTGGTGCTGCGGGCCAAGCCCGTGCTCCAGGAGCACCTGGCAGGCAAGCCCACCGTTTTTCGCAACCGGATGCGCTCGATGCGGCGCACCCTGCAAGCGCTCTACCGCGTCGTCCGGCGCAAGGCCCACACGGCGGTCGCCCAGCAACGGCCGCTTTACGAACGCTTGATCCAGATCACGGAGCAGACCCTGCAGCAGGCGCGGACCATTCGGCAGGCGCTCGACCGGTTGGGCGACCGCCGTCGGCGCCGCGCTCCTGGAGCAGCGAGACGCCTGCCGGCAGAGTTCGACCGCTTTGTGCCGCTCGTGGCGCGCGTGGTCCATCAAGCGCGCCAGCGGGTGCTGCTTGGTGAGCCAGTCCCAGCGCAAGAAAAGCTCGTCAGTCTGTTTGAGCCACATACGCGCATCCTGCGGCGCCACAAGACTGGGACCCCCGTCGAATTTGGGCGGCAGGTCGTCCTTGACGAGGTGGACGGTGGCATCGTGACGCGCTATCAGGTCTTGGGACCTGGGGAGGTCGAGCGGCACGAACTGAAGTCTGCCGTGGCGCATCACCAGGCGGTGTACGGGCGTCCGCCGCAGTTGGTCACCGCCGATCGCGGCTTCCATGTCGCGGGACAGGAAGCCGCGCTGCAGTCAGCGGGCGTGCGACACGTCGTCGTGCCCACGGCTGGTCGGGCCAATCCCCAACAACGAGCGCAGGAGCGCCAGCGGGCGTGGAAGCGCCGCTACCGCTGGCGCGCAGGCATCGAGGGACGCATCCATAGCTTGCGGCGCGATTACGGGCTGCGGCGCTGCCGCTCGCATGGGGAGGTCGGGCTGCTGCGCGACGTCGGCTGGGGCATCCTGGCGAGCAACCTGCGCCACATTGCATGCCATCAGGCGGCGTGAGCCAGTGCACCCGCGCCACCTCGCGCTCTCACCGATCGATTACTGCCAATGACTCTTGGTTGCCTTCAGCCCAGCTACGATCTGGCTCCAACCCATTTCGCAGCACAAAATAGTACTACAATAAGGGACCGGCGACATGTGGCTGTGCTGCAGAGCCCTTCGGCTCATGTGGCGAGCAATGAGCGTTTACTTACGATTGGGATGCTAGCTACCTCGGCACGAAAGACGAAAGGGTGACGACATGGCCCATACGCTTACGCTGGACGACATCTTCGCCATTGAGCGGGTCACTGATGCACGGATGAGCCCCGATGGCTCGCGCGTCGCGTTTGTCGTGACACGCGAGTTCACCGAGGGCGAGCATACGATCTCCGCGTCGGGCGTATGGATCGTCTCCTTCGACGGGAACACGCCGGCGCGCCCGTTCACGGCGAGCCTCCACGCCGATAAGAGTCCACGCTGGAGTCCTGACGGCAAGATGCTCGCCTTCCTCTCGGATCGTGCCAAGGCCGACATCCTTCAGCTCTACGTCATGCCGACGAACGGTGGAGAGGCGCAGAAGCTGACCGACGCCAAGGCTGGGGTCAGCGACTTCGCATGGAGTCCGGATGGCCTGCGAATCGCCTACCTCGCGGCCGACGCCAAGACGGAGGATGAGGAGAAGCGGGAGAAGGAGCGTGACGATGCCATCCACGTAGGTCACGATCAAGTTCACCCGACTCTGGGTCGTGGATGCGGCGGGTGGCGCAGCGCGTGCGATCACACCGCCAGACTACCAGGTGCGCGGCTTCGCGTGGTACCACGATGGCTGGGCCATCGTCACCAGTCCAACTCCTGAGGAAGACGACGCTATGCTCGCGTGGCCAGTGCGTGCGTGGCGAGAGTGGTGATGTGCGGACTCTGTGGGAAGGCAAGTATGCTATCGCGTCGATCGCTAGTTCACGCGATGGGCAAGCTCTCACCTGGCTCCACAGCGGCGCTATGGGTGAAGAGACAGCGGATGAGGTGTGGGTTGCGCGGGTGGGCGAGCAACCGCGCCTCTTCACCAGCGACTACAGCGGCGCCACTGCGGCGGCAGACTTCACGCCCGACGGCCAGGCGCTGCACGTTATCGGCATCGAGGGGACGCGTACCGTGCTGGGCCGCTTCGCTCTCGACGCCGAGGCATCTGAGACGCTGCTCACAGGACGTACGTTCGAATCGAGCTTCACGAGCGCATATCACGTGAGCGTGAGCGCCGACGGGACACGCATCGCCTGCGTGTTGGAGGATGTTGACCAGCCAGCCGAGGTTTTCGTGGGGGAGCTTGGCGGCGAGCTGCGCCGGGTGAGCACATTCAACGCCTACCTCAGCGAGGTGGCGCTGGGGCGCGGTGAGACAGTGGAGTGGACCGCTCCGGACGGGCTGCGTATCGAAGGCGTGTTGATCTATCCGGCCGAGTACGAGGAAGGCAAGCGCTACCCACTGATCACGCACATTCACGGTGGACCGACCTGGCAATGGCTGATGCGGTTCATGGGCGGGTGGCACGACTGGGGCCAGTGGCTTGCGGCGCAGGGCTATGCCGTGCTGCTGCCGAACCCTCGCGGCAGCTCGGGGCGTGGACGTGAGTACGCTTGGACTAACCAGCGCAACTGGGGGCACGGCGATTTTGGGGATGTGCTGAGCGGCGTGGACGCGATGATCGAGCGCGGCATCGCCGATCCCGAGCGGCTGGGCATCGGTGGCTGGAGTTATGGCGGCTACATGACTGCGTGGGCCATCGGTCAGACCGACCGCTTCAAGGCAGCCATCGTCGGGGCGGGCGTCACTGATCTGCTCAGCTTCCAAGCGGCGGATATTCCCAGTTGGCTGCCAGGTCAGATGATGCTCACGCCGTCTTACCGCGAGCCGGAGGTCTACCTGCGCTCATCCCCCATTACCCACGTAGCGAACGCGAAGACGCCGACGCTCATCCTGCACGGTGCGAGCGATGAGAGGGTGCGGCTAGGCCAGGGCAAGGAGCTCTACCATGCGCTCCGGGGGCTTGGCGTGCCGACGGAAATGGTCATTTATCCCCGCGAGCCGCACATTTTCCAAGAGCGCTACCACCAGCGCGACCTGCTCACGCGTGTCGCCGATTGGTTCGATCGCTGGGTGAAGGGCGAACAGGCATAGGCAGTGCGGAGCGGGACCATTGCTCCCGATGCATGGCAGAAATACGAAATCAGCGGCTGCGGCGCACATGAGATTGCCGTTCCGAATCCGGCTGCCGACGCGCGGCTGTTGACCAAGCGGCGCCGCACCACCTTCGTCAACTACCTGCGCATCTCCTTGCGCTGGGCAGGCTTCCCCAAGTTGGAGCAGATGGCGGGCGACCAGCGCCAAACACAGACGCTATGCGCAGTACCTCTGTTCGTACGCTTAGACTAGGCGATCACAGCCACGCGCGCTGATCGGGATATTCTCTCTACAACTTCGTCGAGATGTAGAAGCGCATGCGGCCTCCTCTTAGACGAGATAGCGTAGCGGCTCCAGCACACGCTCGCTCAGCTTCACATACCACGGGCGCCGGATCCACTTCTCGGCGGTCAACTCGAAGGCGTTGGTCTTATCGGCGGCGAAGAGCGTCTCCATCTGGCGCGCGAAGCGGTCGTCGTAGATGACGGCGTTGATCTCGAAGTTGCCGACCGAGCTGAGCCGGTCGAGGTTGGCGGTGCCGACTGTGGACCAGACGCCGTCCACGGTGCAGGTCTTGGCGTGGATCATCGCGTCCTGGTAGCCGAAGATGCGCACGCCCCCTTGCAGACAGCGCGTGAAGTAGCTGCGCGCCACCCAGTCGGCGACGATATGGTTCGAGGTCCACGGCAGCAGAATCTGCACGTCCACGCCACGCTGCGCCGCCGCGATCAGCGCCTCCAGCAGCACGTGGTCGGGGACGAAGTAGGCGTTGGTCAGGTAAATGTGGCTCTGCGCGCGCTCGACGGCCTCGATGTAGGTATTGCGGATCGGGAAGCTGAGGCGCAAGGCGTCGTTGCTATGCACATCAATGGTCGGGTCGAAGCGGCGAATGTAGTGGGTGGAGATGATGTCTTTGCGGTGACAGAAGCGGTTCCAGAAATCCACGAAGGCGTAGGCGAGGTCGAGCGCGTCCGGCCCGGTGATGCGCATGTGCGTGTCGCGCCATTGGGTGGCGTAGAGGCTGCCGATGTTGTAGCCACCGATGAAGCCAAACTTGTCGTCCACGATGAGCAGCTTGCGGTGGTCAACGGCGTAGCGGCGCGGATCGAAGAAGTGCCACGGGCGCTTGATCGCCGAATATTTGAGGACGTGGATGTTGGCAGGGAACTGCTTGAAGGCGTCGGAGACGACGAGGTTGCCGAAGTTGTCGAAGATGACATAGACCTGCACGCCCTCGTTGGCCTTGGCGATGAGCAGGTTCTTGAAGGCGTGGCCAACCTGATCGGCCTTCCAGATGTAGGTCTCGAAGTAGATCACCTCGCGCGCCTGCGCGATCGCCCGCAACATGGCGTCGAAGAGTTCCTGGCCGTTGGCGTAGAGCGTCAGCGCGTTATCGGCGACGGGAATCTCGCCGCCAGCGAGACGTGGGAAGCCCTGTTTGGGCGCGCGCAACTTCCGCCGCCGGCCGATCACGGTGAGAATGGCGATCACCGTGATCTGGAGGGCGAAGATCGCGCCGAGCGCGGCCCAGAGCGCCTGCACCGGTCGCACGCGGCGCACGACGCGGCCAACCTCCACAAGCGGGGTGGCCGGATTAAATTGCCTGAATTGTCGCTGCGGCCCGTCTCTCGGACTCAGGAGCGACATGAGCAACCTCCAGAGTGAAACCTGCGCGGTCCTGGCGCGGCGTCTTCCTTTGGAGCGAACGAAGCTGGCGGCGCGTCACAGCGCCTGATGACTCTGTTCCTGCCTCTCAGTATAGCGCATGCAGAGCGATGTCCAATCCAGGTCAAAGCCGGTTCTGAAAGCTGGTTCTGAAAGAGCGCATTCTGGATAATCGGGAGGCGAGGTAACGCCACATACTGCTCGGCATGAGCGCGTGTCCCATCGGGGCCAGGCGGCCCATCAGCTATTGCGTTTGAGGTGTTGCAGGTGTAGTTGCAGGCACTGTGAGGAAGATCACACTTTTTTCAGCCAGCTTCGGCATATAGTGGATTTAAGAATACAAGAAACTCGCTAGGACCATCAGATAGGGGAGCGCAACGCGCATGTAGACCAGCGCCGGGGCGAGAAAGGACCTCATATGAGCCATGTGAGACCACGAAGGACGCGCGTCATCCGTCCATTACTCGCCGCGAGTCTCGCGCTCGCTTTGGCGCTTGGCGCTTGTGGTTGGTGGGGCGATACTTCGACAGCCAAGGCGGCCGCTATCCAGTTGTGCGCGGTAGACCCGATACAGGGCGCGTGTGTGTCTGGAGATTATCAGACGCTCAACGCCTCACAGCTCATCAGGGGCGTGGCCACCGATCCAAATGGGAAGCCACTGGGCAATGCCAGCGTCAAGCTGACCGTGAGCGGAGCCAATAGCGCCACGCAAAGTCTGACCACCCACGGCGATGGCGCGTTCACCTACTCCTACACCGGCGCACATGCGGGCGACGATCAGATCACAGCCGCGCTAGACGGCGCGCCCTCTGAATACCTCGCGCCTTGTCGTGCATTGGCTGAACCACACCCACAACGTTCATCCTATCATCTTCGTCCATGGCACGAACGAAGACGCCGCTGACTTCACGGCGCAGATGCACACAGATTTCCACGACCCTGACCAGTCCTCCGACGCCAGTGAGCGGACGTTCACGTCGCTCTTCGAGGCGCTCACGCTGAAGTACGATCCACACTATATGGAAGCGCTGTGCTACGTAGATGACCGCGCCTATGATCATGGTGGCGCGCCCGCAGGGTGTCGTTTTCCACTCGATCCGGTCGCCTATTCTACGGCCTGCGCGCCAGGTGATAGCAACCACCCGTGCGAAAGCCAAAGCTCGGTGGATGAAAACGCCATGCAGCTCGCGAACACGGTTGACGCGCTCAGCGCAGAGGCAGCCGCGGCCGGTACAGGCACGAGCAAAGTAACGCTCATTGGCTACAGCATGGGCGGCGCGGTGATACGATCGTTCCTCGCCGGCTGTCCGGCGCCAGTGGCGCCGTATCTCACGCAGCGCTGCCCAAACGTAGCCAGCAAGATTGATCAGGTCTTTTTCGTAGATCCTGATCAGCAAGGGTCCTGGGTGCTCACGATCAACAAGGGCCTCGACGCCGCGACTCGAAGGGTGACGCGAGCATTCCGAACCCTATCACGCCGTTTAGCTCAGTGCTGCCGCTCCTGCAGCAAACCATCTATGACCAGCTAAAGTCGCGGATGGGGCTAGATCTCCATAGCCAAACGGTGATAGACCAGACACCGCAAAGCGATAGCATCATCGCTCACGATCAGAGTCCCCCACCATCTGACATCGCCTACTATAACTTCTTTGGCGACATACAGCTCCGCCTCGGGATCAACACCTATGGACTGCTCCTCGATCCCGGCGCGCCAACCCTCAATCTTGGTGATCTCGTGATCCTCGCCCAGGATGATCATGCGACGCTGGCGCCGCAGTGGGGTGGCGCGGGGCTGTGCGATGGTTGCTCACAACCGTTGGACAAGTACCGTGAGAGCGGACCCTATCACAACTGGGTGCTGATTGACTCGCATCCGGTGGATATGAGCTTTGTGGCTGATCTGCTCAATGGGTCGTTCAGCGTCTCCTCTGAGGCGGGGAAGCTGATCAACTCACCCGTGCAGCACCTCAATATCACGCAACCGCCCGTTCAAGCGCCAGGCTCGGCATGGCAAGTGCGCGATATCACTGGACATTCCGCCACAACCGAGATGTCAACCGAGATCTTCTACATCCTGACACAAAAGGATGGGGTGGCCCTCCCCTGAGCGGCAAGGAGTTCCCACATGCCTCGTCATACACCTCATTCTCGCCGCATGCGACGGCGCCATATCCAGCATACGTTCTCGTGGCCGCAGCCAAACGCGCGCGCCGTCCGGCTCGTCTCGGCGCTGCTCGCGGTCGTCTGTCTTGCCACTATCGCGATGATGACCCGCCCCCCTACGGCCCACGGAAGCGCGGCGGCTAACATGGCGCGCCAATTCGTGGGGCCAGAGGGCTTTCCCGATGTAGCGCGCTGGCAGGATGAGGCCCAAAAGACAGCCTTCTCGATACGCCTGCGCGCTCCCGCGGCGGCGTCCGCGAAAGGCTCCGCCAGTCAGACCAGCTTCAGCGCGGCCATTGGCAACACCTATAGCTTTACGCTGCCCTCCGGCGATCAGATCGTTGGAGAGGTGTTTCCTACCCGGCAACCCAACGGGGATTTCAACGTGGCCGGGTGCCAGGTGGCGCGTCAGGTGGCCAGCAGGCCGCAACAGGTGGTTGCGACGCTGAGTTCACACTTCGATGCGCATGCCCTGGTTGCCTTTGCCCAGATCGGTTTCGTAGTCGCCTCATCGGTGGCTGACCCTGCTCAACTTGCCGCTCTCTGCAAGAAGGCGACCGGTAATACCTTTACCATGCAGTCTGGATGTGACCCCTCAGGCGTATGCGTTGATCCAGTGGCGACGGCGTCTGTGGCGCTGCCCCGCTATGAAAATCAGCTCATCGCCGCGAATAAAGCGCCCTCGCCTTCGAGCTGGCAGCAGGTCTATGACTCCTCATCCGGCGTCATACGCGGGCAGTATTCCAGCGGGCAGTTCGCTGACGCTATGGCGCGCGCCATCAAGAAGGCCGGCAAGATCACGGCGATCACGCCCGTCGCTGAGACGATTGCGGTGCAGACAAGCCCAACGGGCCAGAGCTACTTCATCGCGCATAGCGCCGTCACGTTCTCGCGCAATGGCCAGACTTCGACCCGCACAATCGCGTCCTACTATCTCCTGGAAGGGGGGCAGTGGCGCTTCTGGTTCTCTGCCTAAGTGGATAGTCAGGCTTCGGCGATCACGGCAATGGAAATCTTCATGCCTCTGGGGTGAATCGGCAGTTTGGCGCCCTGCCGCGCGGGTGGGTCAGTGGGAAACCACTTGACCCATTCTTCGTTCATACCCGCAAAGTCACTCTCCTCGTCGAGAATGAACGTGGCGCTTACCACCCTGTCGAGCGAACTCCCGGCGGCGGTGAGAATAGCCTCGACATTTCTCAGGCACTGCCTGGTCTGCTCCTGGATTGACTCTCCAACCACGTCTCCGCTCACGGGATCGAATGGCCCCTGGCCGGACACAAAGACAAATCCGCCAGACTTCACGGCCTGGCTGTAGGCCGGAGATTTGGGCGCACCATCGGTCTGGATAATCTCTCTGGTCATCTTTCCTCGCTTTTACCAGCGTATAGTACTCTGCGCGGGACACCTGAACGGGTTTTGCTCGATCCAGCCGCTATCTCGGACAGGACCAGCCAGTGACAGTGGCACATACGCTTGAGCGTTACGCGGTGATCCTGGAGAGTCGCGCAGCGACAAGACGAGCGCCATTTCATCACGAATAGGTGTGTGAAGCTGTCCGCTACGACGCTCGCCTGGCCGCACGTGGCGGCCAGGATAAGTGAAGTCAATGCGGCGGCTCTGCGCTCTCCTTGTTCTTCTGGACTTGCTCTTCCGCTCGTCTGATCATCTCGTCCGCATAGCGTTGCTTGCGCGCTCGCTCCTCTTGCGACTGGGGCGGTCGTACGACGCTGAGCGCCACGACGACGATGCCCAGGCTGATGATGGTCATCAGCAGGAAAAGGACCCCGATCCACCACGCCACATGCCACAGCGCAGCAGTCAAGCCGATCAGCGTCAACAAGGCGCTCACAGCCAACATCCCCAGAGAGACGAGCAGGATTATTTCCGTTCTTCTCTTCTGCGTGGGGCTTGCCGCCAGTGGAAAGGCAAACTCCGACCCCAGGATGAGGCTGGCGTCATGAAATCCTTGGGCTAACTTGTCCTCATAGCGCTTCATATCCTGAACCAGTCTCAGCAAGAGAAGGCCAGTTAGATTGAGCGGCAAGGTGAGCGCAAGGGCGACGGTGGAGACGATGATGGTGGTTTCAACAGGCCCGAGTGTCACGAGCGGCGCGATGACAATCAACGCGAAGCCGATTAACCCAGCGAAGATCCAGGTCCCGAACTCGACGAGCCAGGGCGTGATGCTCTCGCTCACCGCCTCCAGCGCCTTCATGCTCTGGCGGTCCAGTTCCTGAGCGGCGGCTAATGAGATGTTCTGGTTGGAGTTTGTCGGAGCAGGGTCTGCTTGCGACACCTGGCGACTCGCTTTCTTAGGACTCCTTCTTCTGCGCTCTTCCTTGCAGCGTGTGAATCAGCGCTTTGGCGCGCGATCATTGGGAGCGTCGCGCAGAGGGGGAGAAACTGACGCTGATAGCATCCTTGTCTAAGGAGACATCAAACAGCATACAGCGAGGGATGCTGGACCGCAAGGCGATCCCGTTTTTTCAGATGGCGCCGCCAGGCCCCAGGCTAGCGAACACTGGAGTGGTCAAGCAGGGGCAGCAGGCCGAAACGCAATTTCAGCGCGAGGATGCGGCGCACGGACTGGTCAATGCGCGCCTGGCTGATGCGCCCGTCGGCCATCGCGCCCTTGATCGAGTCCATCATGAAGCGCATCGAGTAGCTGTCGAACGCGCCCTCCAGCAGATCGTCGCCGGCCATCACCGAGAGCACCGCCGCCTGCCCCAGGTTGTATTGCAGGCTGATACCCTTCATATACAGGCTGTCGGTCATCACCACACCCTGGTAGCCAAGCTGGTCACGCAGGACGCCCTGCACTACCTTGGGGGAGAGCGTCGCGGGCAGGTTCGGATCGAGCGCGGGAACGACGACGTGCGTCACCATGATCATGCCGGGATTCAAGGGCAGCAGCGCTTTGAACGAGCTGAACTCGGTGGACTGGAGCTGGCTGAGACTGCGGTTCATCACCGGCAGCGTCTGGTGCGGATCGCTGGTGATGCTGCCGATGCCGGGCCAGTGCTTGAGCGTGCCGATCACGCCGTTCTCCTGCACGCCGCGCAAGAACGCGCCCGCGTAGGCCGTCACGGTCTGTGAGTCGGAGCCATACATGCGCGTATAGAGGATCGAGCCGTCGGTCAGGCGGATATCGGCGAGTGGGGCCAGGTCCGTGTTGATGCCGAAGGAGACCATCTGCTTTGCCCCACGCGCGCCGTTGTCATAGGCGTTCTGCGGATTGCCAGTCTTCGCGGTGTCTTGTGGCGACGGCAGCGGCGGCGCAAAGCCGTACAGGCCGAGGCGGTCCACTCCGCCGCCCTCCTCATCCATCGTGACCATCAGCGGGATCGTCGCGTGCGCCTGAATGTCCTTGATGTAGCGGCGCAGCGTCGGCGGGCCGATGGGATTGTCGAGAATCATATTCTGCTTGTAGACGATCATCGCGCCGGCGTGCAGGTTGCGCACCATGTTATCCACGTCGGACGTGTAGCTCTGGTAGACCGTCTCGACCAGCATCATCTGGCCGAGCTTCTCGTCCAGCGTCATGTGCTTCAGGTACCAGTTGACCGTCGCGGCGGCCTGGATGCTGTTCGCGTCGCTTGCGGGCGCTGGGCCGCCAGGTGTCTGGGTAGTCTTCGCGCCAGTCGTGGCGATGGGATGGGTAGCGACGCTGCTCGTCCCCGGTCCACACGCGGCCAGCAGCAGGCTCAACGCGAGCAGCGCCACGAACAGAGAGCGATGCGCGACTCTCGACTGATTGCCTGGCTGGCGAGCGATCATGACAGTTCCTTCTTCTCCTGCGCACGCGCCATACGCATGCGATCCCAACATGCGTAACGGACGAGGCGGCGATCTGTCTCATCGCCTGGCAGAAACAGCGACGCGACGCCAGGATAACCTGACGCCGCGCCTTATGTGTGGACTATGCTTTATTGACCACCGGAAGGCGCGAGACGTTCCAGCGGTTGTTCTCGCTCTTGACCTGGAACTGGACCATCGAGATCGCGTCCGTCGGGCAGCGCACGATGCACAGCCCGCAACGGATGCACTTCTCCTCGTCGATAATCATGTCCGCGCCACCCTCCCAGCCAGCGCCCGCAACCTCATGCAGGGGATCGCCCTTCACCACGCGCGTCAGGCCCTGCATGCTGATGCAGTCGTAGGGGCAGATGTCTACACAGCCACTGCACAGGATGCAGATCGAGGGGTCGATCATGATGTTGAGCTGGCATTGCAGGCAGCGCCGCGCCTGTGTCACCGCTTCCTCCGGGCTGTAGCCGGTCTCGGCCTCGGCGGTAATGCTAAAGCGCTTCTGCAGCGGCAGCGCCGGAATCGTCTGGAAGGGGATCGACTCGTAATCGTCCACCATGCCGCGACGGAAGTCGGGCAATTCGATCTCGACGGCCTCCTCAGCCGGGTTGTCCTCGCCGCCCAGGTAGCGGTTGATCGCGGCGGCGGCGTCGCGCCCGTCGGCGATGGCCGAGATCAGGTTGCGCGACCCTTCGGTGAAATCGCCACCGGCGAAGAGGCCATCGCGGTTCGTCATCCACGTGTCGCGGTCCACCAGCGGGATGCCCCAGCGGTTGACCTCCAGCCCAAGCTCCTGCGCTGGAATCCACTCGGTGTCGGCGTACTGGCCATATGCCGCGATGATGGTGTCCACGTCGAGGACGAACTCCGAGCCGGGCACTGGAATGGCCTTGCGGCGGCCGCTGGCGTCGGGGTCGCCGAGACGATTACGGATGAACTTCGCGCCGCTGACATGTACGCCGTCGTCGCTCAGCGCCTCGACGTTCGAGGCGAGATAGATGAACTCGACGTGTTCGAGCATCGCCTCGTCCACCTCGTACTCGTCGGAGGGCATCTCCTCCTTCGAGCGACGATAAACGACATACACCTTCTCGGCGCCGAAGCGGATCGACGAGCGGCAGCAGTCCATCGCGGTAAAGCCGCCGCCCAGGACGGCGACGCGCTTGCCGACGAAGACCGGCTCGCCGAAGTTGACTCGCTCAAGGAAGGGCAGCCCGGGTAGCACGCCATGCAGGTGCGCGCCGGGAACTTCCTTGTTGTCTGGCCCGGTCATCGCGTTCGGCAGCATGCAGCCCGCGCCGAGGTAGACGGCGCCATACTCGTCCAGTAAGTCGGTGAGCTGCACATCCCGACCGACACGTGTGTTGAGCTTGACCTCGACGCCGAGCGCGTCCAGGTACTCGTCCACCTCCTCGCGCGTCACCTCGCGCGGCAAGCGCCAGATGGGGATGCCGCCGATCATCGTACCGCCGGGGGCGGGATACATCTCGTAGATCGTGACGGGATAGCCGAACTCGGCGAGGTCACGCGCGGCAGCGACGCCAGCCGATCCGGCGCCGACGATGGCCACCTTCTTGTCTTTGGTGATCGCGGGCTTCTCCGGCAGCAGGCGATACTCGCGATGGTCGTGCGAGGCGCGCTTGAGCCAGCAGATGGCAATCTGCTTACCGTCAATCTTGTTGCGGCGGCAGACCGGCTCACAGGGCTTCGCGCAGGTGCGGCCCAACACGCCCGGCACGACGTTGGAGCGACGGTTGAGCAGGTACGCCTCGTCGAACTTGCCGTGCGAGATGAGGCCGATGTAGTTGGCGACATCGGTGCGCGCGGGGCAGCCTACCTGGCAGGGAATATTGGTCTTGTACCAGTCGGCGCTGACCTCTTCCGACCGGTAGATCTGGTCTTCCAATTCGTCTGGATCAATCATGTCGGCACCCTTTCGTCCCGGGATCGCATCTGTCTCCCACGCCGTGCCGGTGGTGAGAGTGAAGGCGACAGCGGCGGCGTTTGTGGGTAACTGCTGGAGGTATGCGCGGCGCACGGAGGAAGCGTCGCTCGTAAAGAGGCTACGGCATTCCCACGGCGTTGTGCGGACATACCATATCAGAGTATAGCATCTGCCCCAACAATAGCGCACACACGACCAGCCTTTTATATGACGGGTCTTATGAGCGAGGCAGTCGCGCCGCCACGCCATCGAGGATACACTCCAGCCCGAAGTCGAAATTGGCGTCCTGGTCACCTAGCTCTTCCGCATAGATGAAGCGAGCAAGTGTGGGGTACTTGCCTGTGGCGAGCAGCGACTTGACATATGGCTCGCTGGCGGCGCGCCATTCATCCTCGGTCAGGCCGCTTTGCCGAATGTATTCCTTCTCCAACAACTCGCGCCGGACGAAACCGAGCACATAGGAGTCAACGGTATTGAGTGTCCCGGCCATCGCGCGAACATCCAGTCCGATGCCATCGACGGCGGCGAGCGAGAACTCGACGTGATGCAGCGAGTTTGGCCCAAGCGACGGCAGATCGCCGATGATCTCGCCATACCAGGGATGACGTAAGAGCGCCGCGCGTGTCTGGTAGGCGACCAGTCGCAGGTCGGCGCGCCAGTCGCCCGATGGAGTCGTGGGCAACTTTACCTCGCCCATGATCGCGTCACGTACGAGGTCAAGCAAGTCCTCCTTGCTGGGAACATGCCAGTAGAGCGACATCGTCCCCGCCCGGAGCTTGGCCGCGACACGGCGCATGGAGAGCGCCCCAATGCCCTCGGCGTCGGCGATCTCTATCGTTGCCCGCACGATTTGCTCGCGGCTCAGCGCGGGACGGTTCGCGCGCGACTCACGTTCCATTCGGGTCCAGATCGGTCCCGTTCGCGCACGCTTTTGCCCGCCATTTGTCCGTTCACGCCGAGGTTTTTCGCTTCCGCGCTCGCGCTGTGGCCTATCTGCGCGTGGCATAGTCGCCGCTTTCGTGTGGAGGGGTTGACATTCGTACATTGTACCATTACACTACCACGCGTACAGTGTACGATAAAGCGTACCAAGTACGAGTATGTGACGCATACGTCGGATGCCTCTGGGGAGGAAGATGATAGATGGATCAAGAACGTCGCGCAGAACATGATAGGCTCGCGATTCGCGCGGTTGGAATGGAGAAGCGCTTCGGCAAGACCCAGGCGCTGCGCGGCGTCGATCTCGCCGTGCCAGTGGGAACGGTCTGCGCCTTGCTGGGGCCGAACGGAGCGGGCAAGACAACGATGGTGCGCATCCTCACGACGCTGCTAGCGCCAGACGCCGGACGCGCCTGGGTCGCCGGCTACGACGTCACGCGCGAAACTGACGCGGTGCGGTCACGTATTGGCCTGGCCGGGCAGCAGGCGGCGGTTGACGAGCTGCTGACGGGTCGCGCCAATCTGCTCCTGTTCGCCGGTCTGTATCACCTTCCGCTGCGCCTGGCGCGCGCGCGCGCGGACGAGTTACTTGAGCAATTTGGCCTGACCGACGCCGCCACCCGTGTCGTCAAGAGCTACTCAGGCGGGATGCGCCGACGCCTCGATCTTGCGGTGAGTCTCGTCGCCAAACCACCCATTCTCTTTCTGGATGAGCCAACGACGGGGCTGGACCCGCGCAGCCGTCTCGACCTTTGGGACGCGCTCGGCGCGCTGACCGCGAGCGGCGTGACGATTCTGCTTACCACACAGTACCTCGAAGAGGCGGACCGGCTCGCGGACCAGATCGTCGTGCTGGACAACGGACAGGTGATCGCCGCTGGCGCGCCAGCGGACCTCAAAGCGCAGATGGGAGCAGGGAGGATCGACGTCGTCGTGCGCGACGCATCGCTGCTGGCGGCAGCGACTCAGGCGCTTCGGCGAGAGACAAGCGTCGAGCCATCCGTTGAGCCAGAGGCGCGGCGAATCACACTCGCAGGCGATGGTGGAACAAAAACACTCGCCGCCGTTATTCACGCGCTCGACGCGGCGGGCATTGAGGCCGACGACATCGCGCTGCGCCAGCCCACGCTCGACGAGGTCTTTCTGCGCCTGACACAGCCGCTTGCCGAGGCGGTATGACCAATCATCGAGGAGAGAGCGCCATGAACCTGCTCGACGTTTCAACCCCGCGCCCAGGGATCAAGCGCCTGCGCTGGACGCTCACGGACGCGCTCTTGATCGCGCGGCGCAACCTGTCGCACATCCGCCGCACGCCAGAAAAGTTACTCGATGTGACGGTGCAGCCAATCATCTTCGTGCTGCTTTTCGGCTATGTCTTTGGCAGCGCGGTGAGCCTGCCTGGCGGCGCCAGCTATATCGACTATCTCATGCCGGGCATCTTCGTCCTCACGATGGTTGGGACGTTCGGCGCGACGGCGGTCGGATTCGCCACCGACATGACACACGGTGTGGTGGACCGCTTTCGCTCGCTGCCCATCGCCGACGTCTCGATCCTCCTTGGGCGCACACTCGCCGATATCGTCGAGGTTCTGCTCGGCCTGTGCGTGCTGACGATCTGTGGGCTGGTCGCGGGCTGGCGTCCGCATCAGGATGCGCTCTCGACGGTGGCGGCGTTTGGCCTGTTGCTCCTCCTCGCCTTCGCTATGAACTGGGTCGGCGTCTTTGTCGGATTGAGCGTGCGCGCGCCGGAGGCAGTGAACACGCTTGGCACGCTCATTCTCTTCCCGCTGATGTTCCTCTCGAACACCTTTGTGCCGACGCAGGGAATGGCGCCCTGGCTGCGCACGCTGGCGGAGTGGAATCCGATGAGCGCGACGGTGGCGGCGTTGCGGCTGCTGCTCGGTGATGCGAGCGTTGCGCAGGCGGCGAACGCTTGGCCGCTGCAACATCCCATCATCGCCTCGATTGGGTGGTCTGTCTTGCTCCTCGCGATCTTCGCGCCCCTGGCCATCCGCCAGTACCGACGCGCGTCGGCTCGCTAGTGGCCGTGTCAATACAGAGCAAAACGTCAGCGCCTCGCTCACGATCATCCGTTGGCGAGGCGCTGGGTGTTCTTGGCGCGAGGCTGGTTACTGCGCAGCCGAAGTGGGCGTGGAGGGCTGACGGCGCGCGAAGTAGTAGCCGCCGACGCCGCCAAGGATCAGGCCGATCACCCCGATCAGCGCCGCGAGCCACGGCTGCACGCCGCCCGCGTTATTTGCGCCTGACCCGCCGCCAGTGGTGGCGCCACCGGAGGAGCCGCCGTTGGGGTTGACGTTGAACGTGAACGAGCCAGCGGCCGGGTCGCCATCATCGGCGGAGACCGAGTTCCAGAGGACGACGTACTCTTCCGAGTCAGTTCCCCTTCATCTCGACCGACATCTTCTTCAGGTCATTGGGGTCCACCGTCGCTTTGCCCGTGCTGACCTCGGCACCGTTGGCGTCGAAAACACGGATATTGCTGCCGTCAGGCTTGAGTTCTTCGCCAAAGATGATCGTGACGCTGGTTGGCGCTTCCTTTACTGTCGAGTCCGCCGCTGGCGTCGAGGAGGTAGGCCTGGCATGGGCGAAAGCGACCGTAGGGAAGGCGATGGCGGCGCCAAGCGCCAGAAACAGCGCGAGGGCGGGAGAGATGATCTGAGAAAGACGGCGTTTCGCCTGGTGAGATAACGACATGGCGCGCTCCTCGAAATGCGTCTCAAAGCATGGCGCTCCGTCGCGCCACAATCGCGTCCATTGAAAGAACAAGGGACGACTCTGTACAGGATAGGGTTGTGGAAGCGCGCACACATCGGGATAAGTACCTATTTTTGCGTGGCTGAGGTTTGCTATCGTTCAGGGTCTACGATGCCCTTGCGCACGGCGTAGCGCACCAGATGCGTGACATCGCGCAGGTCCAGCTTCTGCATGACTGCGGCGCGATGCGATTGCACCGTCTTGACGCTCAGGATGAGGAGATCGGCGATCTCCTGATTCGAGTAGCCCTCGCCCACCAACTGCAAAATCTCACGCTCGCGTCCCGTCAGCATGGCGTAGCGATCAGGCTCCAGCGGACCATGCCGAAGACGGGCCGGATCCGCCTCTCCTGAGCGCCCGTTGCGCCCACCTGCCAGCGCATGAGCCACGCCTGGCGAGAGAAACATCTCACCCTGCGCGACGGCGCGCACGGCGGCGAGCAGATCAGCCGCGGCGGTGCGTTTGATGACGTATCCCGCCGCGCCTGCTCGGATCGACGCGCAACAGGTACTCCTCCGCCTCGTGCATTGTCAGGAACAGCACGCGGCAATCGGGATGCTGCGCGCGAATACGCCGGCACGCCTCGACGCCGTCCAATTCCGGCATACTGATGTCCATGAGGACGACATCCGGCTCCAGACGCTCGGCCTGCTCGACCGCCTCGCGTCCCGTGCGGGCTTCGCCCACGATCTCGATGTCGTCCACCGCCTCGAAGAGCGCGCGCAGCCCATCACGCAGGATGTCGTGGTCGTCCGCCAGCAGGATGCGGATGCGCTCAGGAGATTCAGGCGACATTGGTCGCCTCCACATCTTGCGCCAGATCGTCTGATATGGCGGCAGGCGCGTATGACCAGCGCAACGGAATCGTCGCGCGCACGACGCATCCGTGTCCCGGCGCCGACCGCAGCCGCAGCGTCCCGCCGAGGAGCCGCGATCGCTCGCGCATGCCATAGAGGCCCAGCCCACCACCCTCGCGGCTCGCCGTCGCGCCTCTCGGAGCGAAGCCCTGCTCCATCGTCGGCGATGGTCAGCGTGAGTGTCTGCGCCGAGGAGCGCAGCTTGATGGCGATGCGCCGCGCCTTGCCATGGCGAACGGCGTTCGTCAGGCTCTCCTGCGCGATACGGTAGAGCGCTGTCTCGATCTCCGCCGGGATGCGCGCGCCAGCCTCCAGTTCGTCTCCGGCGATCTTGACACATGTTGTGACACCGAGCCGCTCCTCGGCGTCTTCCGCCAGCCACGAGAGCGCCGCGACGACGCCCAGATCGTCCAGCAGCGAGGGGCGCAATTGGCGCGCGATGGCCTGCACCTCGACGAGCGTGCGCTGCGCGAGCGCGTTGAGACGTTCTGCCTGCGCCCGTGCGCGGAGCGCGGCGTCGGACTGTTCATGCGCGAGCGTCTGGCCAATAGCCTGGGCGTGAAGAGTAAGCGCTGTGAGGCTCTGCCCGGTCTGGTCGTGCAGCTCCAGCGCGAGGCGGCGGCGCTCCTCCTCCTGCGCGCGCAGCGTCAGCCCGGCGGCCTCGTCGCGCATCTCTGCCAGGCGATCTAGCATGCCATTGAACGCCCGCGCCAGGGTCGCGGTGTCGGCGTCGCCCGCGCGCACATCCACCCGCGCGGAAAGTTTTCCCTGCTCGACGGCATGGATGGTGGTGAGTACACGTCGCAGCGGCGCAAACGCTGCGCGCAAGAGGATGAAGTTGACGACGACGCCCGACAGCGCGGCCAGCCCGATGAACGTCGTGTCGATGATGAAGTGATAGACCTCGGCGTTGTGCTGGGTCAGCCACCAACCGGCGACCGTCGCCAGGACGATGATAGCGCTGTTGGCGACGATGACGCGCTCGAAGATCGAGAGGCCCTGCGCCTGCCGGCTGATGCGGGCGCGCAACGCTGCCAGCGCGTGAGAAGTGGAGCGTTGCGTCATGGCGTTCCTCCCGCTGAGGCCCCTGCCTGCGCTGGTGGTTTTGCACACCCGGCTAACCCGGTTGGCATGGGCGTCTTCGCACCCTGATCGGAGCCAAGCGCGGTGAAGGTCAGTGTCGCGGTCCAGTCTGGCCTGCCCGGCGCCTGCAGCAGCACGTGCGCCGCCCAGGCTCCCGCCATATCCAGCGCCAGGGGAATGGCGATGGCGCTCTGCTGTCCGGCGTTCTGCGCCGACGATGGCGCGGTGGTCGCCCGACGTATGCCCATCCGCATGCTCACCATGTCCCACTCGACGATAGCTCGCGTCCAGGAGCTAGCGGCGCGCTCAGCTCCGGCTGGCAGCGTGACGACGACCTGCGCGGGCCGGCCAACCAAAGGAACGCGTGGCCAGAGGCACGCCTGCGCGTCGAGCGGCGTCATGCTGGCGCGCCAGAGCTGCGCAAGTGGAACGATCAGCGCGACGAGGAGCGCGAGCGCGAAGACGCTGAGAATCAGCGTGCGTGGACGGCGCAGGAGTGGAAGCGAGGTCGAAGGCTCGACTGTGGCCGAAGATTCGACTGGAGTGTTTTCATGCTGCATGAATCGGCTCGATGTCCCGGCAGTCTGCGCCGTCAATGTACGAAATGTACGATGTCGCCGTCGCCTATTGTACGTCGCGCCGTCACGCTAGTCATATTCGCCACGCGGAAGTCGTAGGCTGAGCGAACGCCAATTATAAGAATTTCCTCTTGCGATTCTCATACAACTCTCATCTCAACCCCATACGCTAGGAGTGGCGCTGATGAACGAGCGCTTTTTGGTAGACGTTTCCAGGCACACCTTGCGGCGCGACGACGAGCCAAGATAGGCAGCACAGTGACACAGGCAGGAGTCCCAGTCATGCAAGATGTACAACAGCCAAGATCCCCAGCGCCGCAGCGAGAGGAAGGACGCCCCACTGTGGCAAGGATGCCCAAGGCGCAGGCGCAGCGCATCGCCAACGGCCTGAAGAAAGGCGTACTCGTCGCTTCAGTAGCGCTGTTCGGCGGATTCGCCGTGCTCGTCGCTGGCAACGTCGTTGGCGCGACGGCGCAGTCGTCGAGCAGCAACTCACAGTCGTCCGATAGCACGTCCAATTCGTCCAGTTCTTCGCAGAGCGACGATCAGAACAACAGTAACTTCTTCGGCGGAGGATCCAGCGGCTCGGTGGGCAGCGGATCGTCGAGCCAGCAGCCATCGCAGGTGACCAATGCTTCCTGAGACACTTGAAGCCGTCGCCCCCGACGGCATGCGCATCCTGACCTTCCCCGCAATGGGTACGACGATCTCCGTTCTGGCGCCAGAGGAAACCGCCGGGGCAGCGCGCGACGCGACTCGATGGCTTTTCGCCGAGTGGGAGGCCGTGTTGAGCCGCTTCCGCTCGGATAGCGAACTCTCGCGCCTGAATGAGCGCGCGGGCGAATGGGTTCCAGTCAGTTCGCTACTCTTCACCGTGACGGCGACAGCGCTGGACGCGGCGCACGCGACGAACGGCGTCTTCGATCCGACACTGCTGCGCCAGCTCGTCTCGCTCGGCTACGACCGCACATTTTCTGCGCTGCCTCCAATCGCGGCGCCGCTCAGCGAGGTAGTTCAACCCGGCGGTGGCTGGCGCGCAATCCGGCTCGATCGTGGAGAGCGCCGCATCTACCTCCCAGTGGGCGTCGCGCTCGATTTCGGCGGGATCGCCAAGGGCATGGCGGCTGACGCGGCGGTGGAGCGGCTGCGTGAGATGGGTGTCGCCTCCGGCTGCATAAACGCGGGCGGCGATCTGGCAACCTTTGGCTCTGCGCCCGATGGAGACGGCTGGCCCATCGGCGTCCAAGGAATACACGCGACGCGCATGATCACGCTGCGGCGCGGAGCGCTGGCGACCTCAGGGATCGCCAACCGGCAGTGGCGACAGGGCGCATTCGTCCGCAAGCACATCCTCGATCCGCGCACTGGCATGCCCGCCGAGACTGGCCTCTGGTCCGTCACCGTCGCGGCAGAGCGCTGCACGCAGGCAGAGGCGGCGGCGAAGGCGGCGTTCATCCTCGGCCCACGCGAGGGAGCGCGCTTTCTGGACGAGCGCAAGCTGGCGGGCCTCTTCGCGCTTGAGGATGGCTCCTGGCAGACGGCGGGAGACTGGCCCGCGACCGAGTATAGGTCCGACTGTGTGGCTGACCACCAGCAGGAGAGTTTCTTATGAGTACATGGAGTGCGATCACCTGGGATGTGGCGCGGGCGGGCGGGTTCACGGCGTTCCTGCTGCTGACGCTCTCGGTGGCGCTGGGGCTGGCGCTCAGCCTCCAGCTTCAAGCGCCACGCTGGCCCCGGCTGATCAACAACGAGCTGCATAATTTCGTGACCGTCGTTACCCTCGTCTTCATCGGCGTCCACGTCCTCGCCGTCTGGCTCGACCCGTTCACCCAGTTCGGCCTCGGCGAGATACTCGTTCCCTTCGCCAGCCACTATCGCCCCATCTGGATGGGACTTGGCATCGTCGCGGCGTATCTGGCGCTGGCCATCGCGCTCAGCGTCTACATCCGCCCGCGCATCGGCTACGCCTGGTGGCGGCGGCTGCACTACCTGACCTTCGCGGTCTACGCGCTCACCCTGGTTCATGGCATCGCCACCGGCAGCGACACACGCACGTGGTGGGGCATCGCGATCTATGGCGGGAGCGCGCTGCTCATCACGGCGCTGCTCTGGCGGCGTCTCGTACGTCCCGTCACAGCAGGCGGCCGGGCGCACCCCGCGCTCGCCAATTTCACGCTGGCGACGGCGTTTATTTTGTTCATCTGGGCGCTGCTCGGCCCGTTGCAGTCGAACTGGAACGCGAGCGCCAACAACGGCGCCGGCTCGGGCCAGCGCTCCTCATCGCAGGTCGCGCCTGCGGCGGACATCGAACTCACCTCGGCGCGCACGTCGATTCCCAAAGTATCAGCGCCCATGGTAACGGCGGCGATCCTGCCATCCACCGAGGCGGCTCCGGCAGAAGACGCTGGCGAGAGCGAGATGCAATAGTGTCTAATGCAAGGAGCGCCCACGTGAGCTTCGGGGAAATAGAAGGTTGCGCGGGACGCTACACAGGATGGAACTGACTGGATCCGAAGGAAAGGATGAACGCATGTCGACGACTGAACGGACGGCGAACAGCCGCGCAGGAACTGAACGGAAGAAGACAGTCAAAACGCTGATCCCGATGCGCAATGGGATGAGCGATGAGCAGCGCAAGGGCGTGGTGGCGTTGCTGAATCTGCAGGTGGCCGACCACTACGTGCTGCTAACGAAGACCAAGTTCTACCACTGGAATGTCGAAGGCCCAGAGTTTCACGACATCCACGAGTTGCTGGACGAGCAGTATGAGATCCTCGCCGAGATGGTGGACGAGCTGGCAGAGCAGAACCTTAAACTCGGCGGCCAGGCGGCGGGCACACTGGCCTGGTTCAAGGCGCACACGCGGCTGGGCGAGGACGAAGGCGACAACATCCCCGACACGCGGCGGATGATCGAGCATCTCAAAGATGACCACGAATCCATCCTGGAGACGCTGCACGCCGATATCGGCGCCACCGAGGACAAGTACAACGACGCCGTCACCTCGAACCTCTTGCAGGACATCAGCGACAAGCATCACAAGATGGCGTGGATGCTGCGCATGATCTTGCAGCAGAGCACACTAGAGTAACGCCACAGGTCTGTAGCGAAGCAGGCGAATCCGAACGACGCCGTCACCCTGGGGACGCGCAGAGCCGCGTCCCCGTTTTTGTGCTCCTTCATCGAGGCGAGATTGACTCTGACACGAGAGGACTTTTTGCGTGTCCTTGACAATACTTCACATTATGAAGTATAAAGACTTCAGTGAGTTTATCCCTAAACAGATGTGCGCATGTGTTGAGCATGCCCACAACCAACCACGCCTCAAGGAGAGCGCAACATGTCCACCTGGAAGTTCGATCCAGCGCATACCACCGTCGAGTTCGTCGCCAAGCACATGATGATTACCAACGTGAAGGGCCGCTTCAAGACCTTTGATGGCGAGATCGCCGTCGACGGCGAGGATCTCGAGACGGCGATCGTCAACGTCACCTTCGAGACCGCCAGCGTCGACACCGGCCACGACCAGCGCGACGGTCATCTCCGTTCGCCGGACTTCTTCGATGTCACCAACTTCCCCAACATCACCTTCAAGAGCACCAAGGTCGAACTGCTGGGCGAGGACCACTTTAAGGTCACCGGCGATCTCACCGTTCGCGACGTGACGCGCCCTGTCGAACTGGACACACATATCGACGGCAAGATCAAGGATATGCAGGGCAAGCAGCGCGCCGCCTTCAGCGCCACCACCTCGTTCAACCGGAAGGATTTCGGGCTGAACTGGAACGTCGCGCTCGAGGCCGGCGGCTGGCTGGTCGGCGAGCAGGTGAAGATCAACATCGACGCCGAGATCGTCGAGGACGCCCCGGTCCTGGCGGAAGCCGCGCAGGCTGCGCAATAAGAACACGACCCATTTCACCACTGGAACCCGGTCGCCCATCTGGCGCCGGGTTCTTTCGTCTGACACGCCATCACCAGATCTGCATGAGCGGGCAGGCGCTCATGGCGGCAGACACGTGACGTATACTACGCCTCAAACGCCATCTCGCGCTCGGCGCGGTGGATGGCGCTTTCACTTCCAGCCCCATCAATGACGATGAAAGGCGCGCGCGATGAACTCCAAGATACCCCCTGCCACCAAAAATGGGCGGCCAACTCCTTCCACCTACGTCACCTACCTCCGCATCGACGAGTTGCTCGATCTGCAGAAGCCCGACGGTGAGCGTCTCCATCCCGACGAGCTGACCTTCCAGATCGTGCATCAGACGTTCGAGCTGTGGTGGAAGGCGACCGTCGAGTTCTTCGCGCGCGCCTCCGAGCGGCTGGCGGCGGACGACCCTGCTGGCGCGCTGCCACTGCTGCGCCGCGCGGTGAGCGCACAGGACGTTACCCTGAATGCGCTGCGTCAACTGGAACTGGTCGCGCCCGCCGACTTCCTGGTCATCCGCAAGGGGCTGGGCGACGGCAGCGGCGCGGACTCGCCGGGGTTCCGCGCGATCCTGCGCGCGGCGCCTGGACTGTGGGACGCCTATAGCGCGGCGCTCGAGCGCGCGGGCGTGACGCTGCTTCAAGTCTATCAGCGCTCACAGGAGCATCTGGCCCTCTACGAGTGCGCCGAGACGCTCACCGACTTCGACGAGATCTTCCATCTCTTCCGCGCGATGCACCTCAAGCTGGCGCAGCGTAACCTGGGCCTGCGCGCGATCGGCACCGGCGGCACGCCAATGGAGATGCTCGAACGTACCCTGCGCGATCTGCTCTTCCTGCCACTGTGGGAGGCGCGCGACGAGTTGCTCTCGCTCGCGGGGGAAGATCCAGACAGCGCGACAGGGCACAGCTCGTAACAGGAACTTCATCTGGACCCTGCCCATCGCCCGTCCACAGATAGGCGCGACAGATTGCATCCTTACAGGTGTGAGCCCTCTTTGTCCTTTGTTGAGAAGATCGCATGGGCGTTGCGGGCAGCGTGAGACAGACCCAGACACTCCCGGTTATTCTCCAATGTTCCGGTAGGCGCCCGCTTACAGCCTGCTTGTCGTCTGTTCGCCACAAATCCGCCGCGATTCCGACACAGCGCCGCCGCATCTCTGACATACATCTGCCCTATGCTAGGGGCGCACACGCGGCAATGCGGGACTCCACTCGCCCTATCCTCGTCGCGCTGGCGCCTCAGCCCATGAGTAGAGGAGTGATCCATGAGCGTGCAAGCGTCGCAACAAGGTGGCCTAAAACTATCTCGCCTGGCGCAAGTGAGCCGTCGCGCCTACCTCATTGTCGCGTGGTTGTTCCTCATTGGCGTCGCCGTCCAGGTCTTCCTGGCTGGATTGAGCGTCTTCGCCGGATCAAACTGGTGGACCGCACACAGAACCTCGGCGCACATCATCGAATATTTGCCCATCCTGCTCATACCACTCGCCCTGCTTGGGCGTATGCCACGTTTGATCGTGCTGCTCAGTGGACTGCTGATTCTCCTCTTCGCCCTCCAATACGCGTTCATTGAGATTGCTGCGGCGACAGGTCTTTCCTGGCTCGCAGCCTTCCATCCTGTCAATGCGCTGGTGATCTTCGCAGTGACCCTTGCCGTTGCGCAACGGGCGCGACGCGAAGGCATGGGAACGACTTAAGTGAGCGCATGAGGCGCGTCTTGCTATACCAGACGCTATGACAGAGGCATGATGGGGCATGGCGGCGCGAGACGGGTCGCTAATGGGCCTCCAGCGAGCCAGCGGCTGGCGCGAGCGCGCGCACGATGGGCAGGATGGTCTGATTCGCCTCGGTATTCCAGGCGCGATACTTCTCTACCGAGGCCGACATCGCAGCGAGCTTGCCCGGATTTGAGATCAGGTCGTGAATCACGGCCCCCTGTCGCTCTGGCTCCTGCGCCACCCAGCCCAGGCCATATTGTTCGATCATGTGCAGGTTGCACTCTTCCTGGCCGGGAATATAGGTCGTCGCGATAAACGGCTTGCCTAGGGTGACGGTCTCGAAGAGCATATTGGGGCCGGCCTTGCCCATCACCACATCGGCGGCGGCCATGTAGGGCGCGATCTCTTTCGTGAAGGCAAGCGTGCGCACATTGGCGACATGATTGTAGCGGACTTTTAATATCTCGTTCGTGCCACACGCCAGGATGATCTGAACATTCGGACCCGCCTCGAGGATATGCTTGACGGTGCGCCCGAACTGCGCCGAGCCTTCCCCGCCACCCTGCAGGAACACCGTGAACTTCCGCGGATTCAGACCGATCTTGCGCAGAAACGCGGCGCGATCCTGGCCACCCGCGCGATAGAACTGCCCACGCACCGGCCAGCCGATCATACGCAGCCGCTCCGGGTCAAAGCCGGCGGCGAGCGCCTGCGCGTAGGTCTCGCGCGAGGGCGCGAAGGTCATGTCGGCGCCCTTCTCGATCATCCACGCGGCGTGCAGGTCTTTGGGATCGGTGAAGAGGATGACGAAGGGAATATGCCACTCCCACTTGCGCAGCACGCGCATCACCGAGTACGTGAGGAATGGGTAGGTCGAGATGATGATGTCTGGGTGCGCGTGATCGAAGAGCAGTCGCAGGTTCTGCGCCATCAGCCGGGCGTAGAAACGTTGCGTCTGGAGCGCGCGCTCAGGGGTGTTCGACATGCGATACTCGGCGGCCCAGAGCCAGAGCGCATAGCGACTGACGGCGCGATAATACTGATGCATGATCGCGGGCTGCGGGTCTTGAATACTGCAGTCGTACTCGCCCGCGATCTTGTCACGAATCGCGTCCGCCAGGCTGAGATGTCCGCCACCGGTCTTTGCGGTGAGGATCAAGGCGCGTGGGCGTCCTGTATGCCCTCTGATCCGTGTGACGCGGCGTGGTCGCCGGAGCGCGCGTATGGGGACGCGCCGCAGGCGCGAGACAACTCCGTCCATTCCGCGACCTCCACTGCGGCGCTCTACTGGCGCTCGGTTGCGGCGTCGCGCGCCTGATGCCGCCGATCAGGGGATCTCGCGCCTCTCGCCTTCCCCGTACTATAGCAGATCGAGGGGCGATTACCTAGCGTGGAGG
>CAVTFE010000092.1:0-66738 GCA_963733745.1 uncultured bacterium | reverse complement strand
CTTCAATCAAGCCGCGCACGGGCTGATCTGCAACCGCTACCACACGGTCGCCCAGCGCTTGGCGAGCTGGCTGCTGATGATCCGTGATCGGGTTGACACGGATCGCTTGCCGTTAACCCAGGAATTCCTGGGATATATGTTGGGGGTGGGTCGCCCGAGCGTGACCATTGCAGAAGGGACATTTGGTGAGGCTGGCCTGGTACGCCACACCCGAGGCGCGATCACCATCGTGAATCGGGCGGGCTTGGAGGCTGCTGCATGCGAGTGTTACTTCACTGTGCGCGACGACTATCAGCACTTAGAGGCGTATCGGCGTCAGATGGAGTAATCCGACAAGTGGGTGAGCATTAGCAACCTACTTAACCCCGTGTGCAGGTTTCAGGCAAGAAGATCCGCGAATTGCAGGGTTGGTCGTCCCGCTACGAGGTTGGTGAAGACGGCCAAGGTGTGCATGTGGACCTTGCGCACCAGCCGATTGGTCAGACGCCACAGATCATGACCCCAGAGGCGTTTGAGATGCGTCCGCTTGATCAACTGGCGAAAGACGATATCCAATGCGATAGCGCCAACGAGAGAGTTGCCGACTCATATGTGGCCAGGGATCATGGAGGCGGCGACGGAAGGGAGCCAGCAGCGTCAGTCCATGGCGCGCGAACTCTTCATTTAGCGGAGCATTTTGATGAATGGCGCGATGATCCGCCAACAGCGGCATAATGAGTAATGCAGCCCGATAAAGCTGAGATCACACGGCTGCGGTTAAAACATAGGCCAGTTCAATCCAAGCCAATAGCTCTCCATCGAGGTCTTGCACCGCCGTTACAACAATCTCATTGTGATAGCGATTGGCAGATACGCGTTCGGTCTTCTTGATGCGGGCGCTCGTGATTGGCGCATTCGTAACGATATTGAGAAGTAAGCCGTCTTTTCTGGGATGCACGCCGAGAAATGCGCGGCCATGGACAATATGCAGCGAGGTTTTCTTGTTCTCTACCTCAAACTGCGCAAAAGCTTCTAGGCGAGCGAGAAGCTCGTCATAGACCTCGCAGGAAACTTGATTGGCTTTGATTTTGCTTAGACCGCTCTCTTCCATGACCACATGATAGCAAACGAAGAAGTACATCGTGCAAACCAGTCGACGGAATTGACACTCCGCAGGGCCTAAAGCTCCACGGATTCTCGGTTCTCCGAGGCCGGTACTCCGACCCCTCCCCGAAGGGCCTGCCCGGCCCGTTCTATGTTTCGTGCAGCGTTGTGGTCTCTGTGTAGGCTCGTTCCGCAGTTCGGGCAGGTGTGCCAGCGAACCGACAAGCCTTTCACGACCAGCACGCCACAGTTCGGGCCAGAACATATCTGGCTGGTGTAGGCAGGCGGCACGGCAATCACTGAGCGACCGGCGCATGCTGCCTTGAAGCTCAGGATGCTCAAGAATTGGCTCCACCCCGCATCTTGGATGCTCTTGGCGAGATGGTGGTTCCTGACCATATTGGCCGTCTGCAAGTCTTCGTGATAGATCACATCATTGGCACGTATAAGAGCGAGCGCCGTCTTGTGATGAAAGTCCGCTCGCTGGCACCGCACCATCTGATGCGCCTTCGCCAGCAGCGCCACCGCCTTGCGACGGCGAGCGCTGCCTTTCTTGCGCCGTGCGACCCTGCGTTGCGCCGTTTTGAGCGCGCGCTCGGCTTTCCTATACCAGCCAGGATTGAAGATGCGAGTGCCATCCGACAGAGTAGCAAAGGCTTCTATCCCTAGGTCTATGCCCGTCTCCTGTCCCATCGCGGGAAGCGGATGTACTGGTGCATCCGCGCACGACAAGCAGACATACCAGCCGTCTGCCTCTTTGGAGATCGTGACCGTCTTGGGCGTCCCTTCCACGGGGCGACTCCAGCGAACAGCAATCCGCCCGATCTTCGACAGCGCCAGGAAGCCGTTGTCCAGCGTCGCCCCGTTGCCAAATTCTTTGTAGGTGAAGGAATGGTAACGCGTGGACGCCTGATAGCGCGGGAACCCCCGCCTTCACCCGGCGAAAGAACGCCTGATACGTCTTGTCGAGTCGCGAGAGCACGTCTTGCAGCACGTGGCTATGGATGGCGGCGAACTCGGGAAACTCAGCCCGAATGTCCTTCAATTCGGCTTCCTGCTGGTACCGCGAGACGGAGACACGTGCTCGTTGCCAGGCCGTGATACGTTGCTCCAAGGCCGTGTTATACAGCCAGCGGCACAGGCCAACAACTCGCCTCAGTTCCCGCTCCTGCGTGGGAGTGGGAACGAGCTTGTACTTGAACGTCTTGCGGAGCGTCTGCTTATCCATAGCGGTCTCTTCTGTCTGATCGGTACGAAACCAGCAATAGTCTGACCTACTGGCTACAGCCTCCATGCGCCTTACCGCATGGGTTCACACCCAGCGCCTTGCGGCGGGGTAAAGCCCTATTCTCTCAGGGAAGGATGTGCAGCAACAGCGCCTATTCCGATCCCGCGGGACTGATTTGTAAAGGGTCACTTGTTGGCGACCTGTGTCCATGCTTTGTGTGCCGTCTTCTTGCCAGGTCATGTAATGCTTCGGTCAGATCTCCCTTCTCGTAGAGGAATCCATCACATGCCATGTCATCGTCATCTGGACCGCCGTTCTTGCCCACCGGATAAAGTCGTAGGTCGGTCTTGAGCCTGGCGCCCCGGCGTTCAGCTTCTTAACGCCGAGCACAAAGAACAGCATAGCAATAATGAGGTGGCGCTGTTTATCCCGAAATGCAAATGCCTCAGGCCTTACTACCGAACCATGAATGATGTCGTTTCTAAGTTCATAGAATACGTTAGCCCAATTGATGTGCCTCTAAACCTGCCCCCTATATCGGCGACATTCAGCGACACTGAGCGACAGTAGGCGTGTTTGTGAGGGTAGGTGCCTGCTGAATAGGGCGCCCTGCGACTGAAGTTGACCCGGTAGAGTGGACGCCTGTAGGCTTGGAGTAAAGGACTCCAAGGAAAGGATCCACGATGCCGAAGAGTCATCCGCCGTATTCAGCAGAGTTTCGTGCCGAGGCCATTCGGCTGGTGCGCACGAGCGGGAAGACAAAGACCGCCATTGCCCACGAGCTGGGCATCTCGCTCGAGGCGTTGCGCGACTGGGTGCGGCAAGCCGAGCTGGACGCTGGTCGAGCGGCATGACGGGCTGACGAGTGAGGAGTTGGCTGAACTCCGTCGGCTGCGGCGGGAGAACAAGATCCTGCGCGAAGAGCGGGAGAGTCTGGTAAAAGCCGCGGCCTTCTTGTTCCCTGGTTCCCCCTTCGGTTCCCCCTTCGGTTCCCCCTTCGCGCGGGAGACCAACACACTGCCATGAGCAAGTTCGCGTGTGTCGAGCGCCTGGAGGCCACCTCTCCGGTCACGCGCCTCTGCCGAGCGCTCAGTGTCTCCCCGAGCGGGTAGTGGGCGTGGCGCAAGCGCGCGCCTTCAGGGCGTGCTGAAGCCAATGCTCACTTGCAGGAGCGCATCAGGCGGATTCACGCCGCGAGTCGCGCCACCTACGGCGCCCCGCGCATCCATGCTGAGTTGCGCGCCCAAGGCGAGCGCTGCTCCCGCAAGCGCGTCGCGCGGCTCATGCGCCTTGCCGGCGTGGCCGGTTGTCACCGCCGCCGCTTTCGCACCACCCGGCGCGATCCCATGCGTCCGAGTGCGCCGGATCTCGTCCAGCGAGCGTTTGTGGCGGCAGCGCCCAACCGCGTCTGGGTGGCAGATATCACCTACGTTCCGACCCAGCAGGGCTTTCTCTTCCTGGCGGTTGTCCTCGACGCCTGCTCGCGTCGTATCGTGGGCTGGTCCATGGCAAGCCACTTGCACGTCGCTCTCACGCTGGCCGCGCTCGAGATGGCGCTGCAGCACCGCCGTCCGGCGGTGGGAGTGATTCACCATTCCGACCACGGCAGCCAATATACCTCTGTCGCCTTTCAGGAGCGCTGTCGTCGGACGGGTGTGCGCTCCTCGATGGGATCAGTGGGCGACTGCTATGACAATGCGTTGGCCGAGAGCTTCTTTGCCACCCTCGAGTGCGAACGAGTGCGAACTGCTCGCGCAGGTTGCCTTTCCCACGCATGCCGAGGCCAGAACGGCGCTCTTTGACTTCATCGAGATCTTCTCCAATCGCCAGCGCCGCCATTCCGCGCTGGGCTACCTCTCCCCAGACACCTTTGAAAGGAGATTCATAGAAACACCGGTCGTCGCCTAGTCATTCACCGTCCACCAAAACGGGCTAACTTCGAAGCGCAGATCCTGGCGGCGCTGGGTCGAGCGCCAGTCCTGCACAGCGACGAGACAGGCGTCCGTCAGGCCGGTCGGCTGGCGTGGGCGCCTGTGAGCAGCACGAGTCGGCTGACCCACTATGCCATCCATCTCAAACGCGGTAGGGAAGCCACTGCGGCGATTGGCATTCTCCCCCACTTTGCCGGCGTCAGTGTGCATGACGGCTGGGCTCCCTCTTGGACCCACACGACCTGTCGGCATGCGCTGTGCACTATCCATCACATGCGCTGTGCACTATCCATCACCGGCGCGAGCTGACCTTCCTCGAGGAGCAGTATCAGCAAGGCTGGGCCAAAGAGCTCAAGGCGTTGTTGCTCGAAATGAAAGGGGCGGTCGAGCAGGCGCGCAGCCAAGGACAACGCCAGCTTTCTACCGCTCAGCGTGCAGCGTTCCGTGCAGCGTTCCGTGCAGCGTTCCGTGCAGCGTTCCGTGCAGCGTTCCGTGCCCGCTACGAAGCGCTCCTGGCCTCCGGCCTCGCCGCCAATCCCCCGCCTGAGCGTGGGCCGCGCCGCCGTGGCCGGATCAAGCAAACCCCAGCGCGTAACCTCCTCGAACGACTCTGGCTGGGACAGGACGCCGTGCTCGCCTTCCTCAGCGATTTCGCCGTTCCCTTCGACAACAAGCAGGCTGAGCGCGACCTGCGCATGTTCAAGGTCCAGCAAAAGGTCTCAGGCTGCTTCCGCTCCCCCCGCGGCGGTGCTGCGTTCGGTCGCAGCCGGGGCTACTTGTCCTCGCTCAGGAAGCAAGGGATCACCTGTTTGGCTGCGCTAGAAACCGTCTTCGCCGGCAAGCCCCTGGCTCCCTCCTATTGCTGAATACACCTGTTGTCTAATACACCTGTTGCTGAATACACCTGTTGCTGAATACACCTGAGCAGCTTGCTAGTGACCGAGGACTAGATGGGAGGAGCGTGGGCCATGCGGCTGACCCTCATGCAGGTCTCTCCCGTCAATTGTCAGGTGGTGCTCATCGTCCCCGACGCCCAGGAGCTGCCGCCGGAGTGGCCGACGGGCCGAGAAGTGGTGGTGGGCAACTCTGGAGCGATCTACGTCTCGACTATCTGTGACGTCGATGGGGAGGTCACCGTCGAGGTCTGGCAAGCGGAGGAGTTGCCACATCCGCATCGAGAGCCGATCTATGATGGTATCTTGCAGGTCCGAGACGCCGGAGCCTTGGTAGGAAGTTTCACCGGCAACCACTTGGCCCACCTCGACCTCCTCACGGAGGGCAGCCATCGCGTCCGGGTCTATACCGATGCGCCCGCTGAGCATGCCGAGTGGGCTGAGCACGTGGACTTCGTAATCGACTGACCACCTGCTATCGGCCACTCCAGTTCTGGTCCACCTGAATGGTTACCAAATTTTTTAGGGAATAGTAGACCGGAATGTATGTAAATCAGATCCAGCCCTTCAGAGCGCGCTATGAACCGCCTTCGGACAGGTTATTATAGCTAAAGCGAAGGCAAATATAGTAGGGTTTTCGCGGCCTTTTTACAGCATCTTGGCAGCAGTCCAGCGCCGTTCCATGCGATTCGAGACAGGCGCTCAACGTTTTCCTCACTCGTGTGATCTATGAAAGGGTAAGGTACAGTGACGACATCGCCCCTCAGCTGGTGGGAAGCTCCGCCAGATGCGCCCATGCCGCGTCCTCCTCTGGGGTGTTCCACTCCGCGCTCAAACTCTGCTCAGCAAGGAGAAGCAAGTCCTGAAAGCGCTCATCATCATCCGCCCCATCCTCGCTGGCGGCCTCACGGCGTGTGAGCGCGTCGAGAAACGCCGAGACGAGGTCGAGTCGCTCCTCTGGGACACGGCGCAATTGCTCTTCTACATGCTCGCGGGTAGTGGAACTCATGGCAAACTCCATCATAAAGTGGCCCAGGGTCAACGATACCACATTCCACAGGAGCCAGCGATCAGACCGCAAGCGCGACGAGATCGGGCATCGTGAGCGCCTGCCAGAACGCGAACGGCTCGACGCCCGCGTGTCGCTCGGCGTAGAGCGTCATCACCGTCCCATGCGTCACCAGCGCCACATCCCCATCCGGGTGCGCAGCCAGCGCGCGCTCTACCGCCCCGGCGAAGCGTGTATACGCCTGCGTCGCCGTCTCCTGCCCGAAGACCAATGTATCCGGCTCCGCGAAGAGCCGCTGGATTCTCGTCTCGAAGTCCGGTCTGCTGAGGTAGGGAACGTTCTCGCGCCGCTGCTCGTTTAGGTCCGTGTCTTCGCCCGGCGTCAGACCCAGCCGCACCGCGAGAATCGCCGCCGTCTCGCGCGCCTTCGCCTCCGCGCTAGAGATGATCGCCCGCGCCTGATACGCCGCCAGTCGCCCGGCGAACTCCTCGCCCGCCCGCCGTCCCTCATCCGAGAGCAGCCACTCGCGCGCTGGCGCGTCCTGCAAAATCAGCGGCGCCGCGTGACGGATCAAGAGCAACCTGCGCTCAGATGGAATCGCTGAATCAGAAAGCGTCATAATCGTTTCCAATCATGTCGGGCGCTCTAGCATCACGTCTCAGAGCGAGTGGTTCCAGGCGTCTGCGCAGGCAGGCGTGGTGGCCGCATGTCCACAGGCGCGATTTCAATTGCCGGCGCCCCACATGTAACGAATCCAGATCCCCCTCGGCAAGAGAGCCGCCTGATAGAACAGTCTACGTCGAACGGACACAAAAAGCGGGAAGTGGCCATCTGACCACTTCCCTCCTAGAGCGTGTTATGAACCTGTCTTGACGGCCGTAGAATCGCGTTGATCTGTCGGGATGAGGGCGAGCAGGAGGTCAACACCCTCGTGTTTTCGCTCACACGCACGCGATAAGAGGCCCTTTGCGGCGAGTTCATAACACCCTCTCAGTTCATAACACGCTCTGAGGAGACGAATGAGCGACCACATTTTTTCGTATTGTATATGACCATGCAATGCGCCGCTTTGCTCTGCGATTGTGAATTCATCTGGCTAGCGTTGTGGGCGCGTAGGTATCCCTTCAGCGCTTCTGTCGCGTCGCTCAATTGACATATCGGTTAGCGCGCTATATCGTTCATGCACGGCCTGGCCACAGCGTTCCGATCGGGATGGGATGATGGAGCGCGCGGGAGGGTCTCCTGGCGCGTGGAGATGGCGCCCGCGCGCAGGTAGCGCAGCGCTCACAGAGCAGTACGGCAGTGCGCCGGACGGCGCACGACGCGAACCACAGGAGGCGAAGCATGGGCTTTTTCCGGCGCAATCGGGACAAGACGCAGAACGAGATGACGGCAAGCGCACCAGGTAGTGAACCGGCGACGAACGGCGCCGCCAATGGCGCTCCTCCCCCGGCCACCAACGGCGCGAGTAACACCAATGGCTCCGACGCGCAGACGGCGACTGCGGTGCCTCCCGCGCCTGCTCCAGCAGCAGCGCCTGCTCCAGCAGCAGCCACCGCGGCGAATGGCGCCTTCGTCAGCACGATGGGCGACTTCCCGCTGACACTGCAACACTCGCTCGACCGCGCGGCGCGGCTCTTCCCACATCGGGAGATCGTGACCAATACCGCCGAGGGGCCACAGCGCACGACGTACGGCGAGTGGGCGAAGCGGGTCAACCGGTTGGCCTATGCGCTGGAAAAGCTGGGCGTGAAGCAGGGCGACCGCGTGGCGACGCTGGGCTGGAACTCGGCGACGCACCTGGAGCTCTACTTCGGCGCGCCGTGTATGGGCGCGGTGCTGCATACGCTGAACCTGCGTCTCTTCCCGCAGGATGTCGCCTACATCATCAACGACGCGCAGGATAGCGTGATCTTCGTAGACGCCGACCTGCTGCCACTGCTGGAAAGGGTCAGCGACCAACTTGGGCCGGTGCGTAACCTGGTCGTCACCAACGGCAAGGCGAACCCGACCGACGCCGCGAAGCTGCCGCCGATCCTCGACTACGAGGAATTGCTGGCCGCCGCGCCGAGCGATACGTATCCCTGGCCCGAACTAGACGAGCGCCAGGCCGCCGCGATGTGCTACACGTCGGGGACGACGGGCAATCCCAAGGGTGTCGTGTACAGCCACCGCTCGGTGCTGCTGCACTCCATCAGCCTGACGCAGACGGATGTCGGCGCGCTCTCCGAGCGTGACCGCGTGATGCCCTTCGTGCCGATGTTCCATGCCAACGCCTGGGGCCTGGCGCACGCGGCGCCGCTGGTGGGCGCGACGCTGATCTTCCCCGGACGGCTGATGGACCCGGTGAGCGTAACCAACCTGATCGCGTCCGAGAAGGTGACGATGGCGGCGGGTGTGCCGACGATCTGGATCGGCATGCTACAACTGCTGGATAAGGACCCAGGCGCGTACGATCTCTCGGCGTGCAACCGTATCGTCTGCGGCGGCTCGGCGGTGCCGCTGGCGCTGATCGAGGGCTTGCAGCGGCACAACCTGAATATCATCCAGGCGTGGGGCATGACCGAGATGTCGCCGGTCGGCTCGTTTGGCCGGCTGCGCAGCGAGGTTACGGAGATGTCGGTCGAGGACCAGAACGCTGCGCGCGCCAAGGCGGGCGTCCCGGTCCCGCTGGTGGACTTCCGTGTGCTGGATGAGACCGGCAAGGAGATTCCCTGGGACGGCGTGACCTTCGGCGAGCTGCAGGTGCGCGGGCCGTGGGTGACGTCTTCCTATTACCACGGTGGCGACGACAACGTGAACAAGTTCAGCGACGGCTGGTTGCGCACCGGCGACGTGGTGACGCTGGACCCGTACGGCTATATCGGCATCGTGGACCGCACCAAGGATGTCATCAAGAGCGGCGGCGAGTGGATCTCGTCGGTGAACCTTGAGGGGCTGATCATGGGGCATCCACAGGTGCTGGAGGCGGCGGTGATCGGCGTGCCGGACCCGAAGTGGCAGGAGCGCCCGGTGGCGTATGTCGTGCCGAAGCCGGACTTCAAGGACACGCTGACGAAGGAAGACATCATCGCGTATCTGGAGCCGAAGATCGCCAAGTGGTGGCTGCCAGAAGAGGTCATTATGATCGACGCGGTGCCGAAGACGAGCGTGGGCAAGTTCGACAAGAAGGTGCTGCGCGCGCAGCACGCCGCCGAACACACGCCCGCCGAGTAGCGCGGAAACCCACCTTCGCTCAATTGTACGGCCGTCTCTTCCTGGCAAAGGGAGAGGCGGCTGTGTTTATGCGGGAGTTCCGGCGGATCGAGCGATGGGGCGTTGTCGGACGCGAGCGTGCTGTGTATACTCCCAGCGTATCCCCTTGACGGGTGTGCTTGATCGCATCCTCTTGATGCGCGGATTGGCGCGCGGATGTGTTCGCGCAGATGCGCGTACGCTGGATCGTTGGGAGGTATCGCGTCAGTGATCGCCCCCTAAAGTGAGCGGCTTGCCCGCAACTCTTGCGAGTCCGGGCTTCGGGGCTGACTGACAGGCAGCCCACCGTGCCGAGACACGGTATAGCGGTTTCTGATGTTCACCGCCGCGTTGACATCCGCGTGCGCGGTATGTCCACAGGAAGGACAGGTAAAGGCGTGACGCTTGCGCACACCACGTAGCCCGCAGCGAGAGCAGGTCTGACTGGTGTAGGCGGGATTGACTTCCGCTACCACCATGCCAGCCTCTTGCGCCTTGTTCTCCGCCGCTTGCCGAATCAGGAGCCGTTGCCAGAGCGACAGGCGCCGGCGTGTTGCCTTGCCGCCCACCGTTCCTTTGCGAGGTTGTGGAACGGTCAACGCCTCAAAGACGAGGACGGCGTGCTCTGGCGCAAAGACGGCAAGACGCTTCGCCGCTGATTGGGCGAAGGTGCGTGTGCGGTTGCTCCGCTTGCGACCGAGCCGTTTGAGCACCCGGCGGACACTGCGCGTGTCCTTGTGCTCTGCCTTATGCGCCGCAAGTTTGCGTTGGAGGCGCTTGCGCGTCTTGTAGTCTCGTTTGTTGGCAACCTTGATGGCTTTCCCGCTCACGAAGAAGGTATTGCCATCAGGGTCTACCGCGACAAGAGCGTTCGTCTCGTTGAGGTCAACACCCACCGGATGCACGCCCTGAGGTTCGGGTGCGTCCAGCGTCAGCGTGACCCTGCCGAGCAACCGGACGTCACGCTCGATGACGGTCAGGCTATCAACCTCCCTTGCATGTGCGAACGTAGCCTTGAAGACATCCGGTACGACATAGGATATATGCTTGCGGCCTGCCACTGTCCAGAGAGAAAGAGAACCATCAGCGCGGAAGTCGGCGTCACGGCCACGCTTGCCGATCAGAAAGAGAGCGCGGGCGCGACGGAAGGCGAAGGGGCGCTCGATCTCATGCCGGTTCCCCTTGGCGCTGGCGTACGCCCCTGCCGTGAGCCGGATGGCCGAACAGGTCATCTGGCTATTCAGCGTACCTGCCACACGAACGTACATCGCATGATGCAACGCCAGCGCACTGAGCGGCGCGCCGTTGTTGTAGCACGGCTCCGACAGTTCCTGTTGCACACGCTGAAACGCGGCCACCGTCGCGCGGAGGTCGGGGTAATCGGGCAGCAGAATTGTTGCGGAGCGTTTGATGTCCATAGAGACAGCATACCACTAACAAGCAATCATAAAAGTTAGTGGTATTATTGAAAGGAGAGGGCGGCATCCCCCGTCAGCTCAAGCAGACGGTCCCCGCCGTCCAATTTCTATGGAGGCGCCACGCGCCAGCCGGAGTGGCAGGCGGCCGGGATTCGCCGTCGCCGTGTTGATTCTTGGCCTCATCGCACTTATCCTCGGTGGCCTGCTCTTCTTTCAACTGCTCACCGTCGAGCAATTCTTCGCCGCGCTGATCCTGACGTTCATCCTGGCGCTGGGAATCATCTTCACGATCCGGGCGCGCGGGGCTGGCGGAAAGGCGCTTGCAGTTGTCGGGACGTTGATCCTGCTTGGCGTTGTCGCCGGCGGGATTCTCTTCAGTGGTCTGCCGGTCCTGCAAGAGGCGTCGGCGCCCACTGCTACCGTGAATCCAGGGGCGGGTGTGACGCCTACTGGCTCGCCAGGTACGGAGGCGACACCCACTCCTGGGCTGGCGCAATATCCGCTCCTGTTGACTTCACGTTGGCGGAGTTCGGCGTCTCGATCATCGCGATGGTGGCGGGCATCCTCTCGGTCATCGTCAGCGTAATCGCGCTCTTCGCCGCGCGCGCTGCCAATCGCCCTCCGCCCGCGTCGTGATCGTAGCGCCATCTCTTGGCCGTGTCGCTGGCATGTACTACTGAGATCGGCGGAGAGAACTAACGTGGCGATGAGCGTGCGGCACGACAGCGCCGAAGCAGGCCGACTGGCGCTGAGCTGACCCGCTGCCTAGCCGAGGTTGGCCGCCAGGTCCTGATAGGGCGGGACGAGTTCGTTCCAGCGTGCCTCGGTGTCGCCGCGCTCACGCCCGGCGAGATAGGCGGCGAGATTCTCGACGTGGATCTGGATTCCCTGCTCCGTAGAAGGCGATCTTGTCGAGGGCATGCCCTGGACTCGATGGCCAAGAGGGTCTGGTCGCCGTCGGCGGTCAGCGTGACCTCGATGACCGCGTCGAACGGTGGCTCCCCTGCCCTTTGCGATAGGACTTGTCCGTTTCCCTGGTCGTCACCAGTAGCCGCTGTGGGGGTTCGCAGGCTTCTATCCGTCCGATACTCTCGATGCCATCAGCTTCGAAGAACAGCGCGGAACTCGCCGCCGAGGCGGAGGTCGCCCTCTACCTCGCCCTACCAGCGGGCGAGCCGGCGAGGATCGGTGAGCGCCGACCACAGGTCGTCGATATCGGTGTCGAAGCGGTCCTCGATGCGCACGACGCCCTTCCCATCTGCTGCTCGCAGGCTGCCCAGGATGCGGTTGCCGCATCTGCATATCGGCATTGCCGGTCATCTCGTGCTCCTTCGTTCGCGTTTGCCCCGAGCCACCTCGGTGTGCAGGGCATCCAGCCGCTGCTGCCACAAGGCCCGGTACCGGCCCAGCCATTCATCGACCTCGGCGAGCGGCTCGAGGCGAAGACTGTAGATCCGCCGCTGCGCCTCCTGGCGGACCTCGACCAGCCCCGCCTCCCGCAGCACCCGCAGGTGCCGCGACACCCCCGGGCGAGCAATCGGCAGGAGCGCCGCCAGCTCACCCGCGGTGGCCGGACCGCCGCTCAAGGTCTCCAGCACCGTCCGTCGGCTCTCGTCCGCCAGTGCGCGCAGAACAGCTTCCATGCCATGAATGTACCACAGTGGTTACGTAACCGTCAAGGTACAGAAGCGGCGCAAGCGCGCTACGCCCAACCACTGAATCGACTGCGGGCGCTCCACTACAGGTCACAACCCCCATGATGGCTGCCGTACGACTGCTCTCGTTTTGAAGCACTGAGTGGCGCATCTGGCAACTTGAGTTCTCTCTGCCGACCTTAGTAATACCTGACAGTAGGTGTCAGGTATCGGCGTGTACGTTGTCTCCCAAAAGGAGGCGTCTATGGCGGAACATGCCGACGGGGCAAGCTACGACGCAATTGTGACGAAGGACTACGCCGCGCAATATCCCGACCCGATCACGCTGGCGGCGGGCGAGGCGGCGACGCTCGACGGGCGCGGGGAGGCGTGGGAGGAGAATCCCGACTGGGTCTGGGTGTGGGGTAAGGATGCGGCGGGGAAGAGCGGCTGGATTCCCCGGAAGCTATTGCATATTGAAGGCGCTCGGGGCGCAAAAACAGGCCTCGCGCTGGAAGACTACGATGCGCACGAGTTGAGTGTCGCATCGGGCGAGCGGGTTGCCGTTTTGCGCGAGATGTGCGGCTGGGCGTGGTGCGTGGTGGACACGAATCGTTCCGGCTGGGTTCCGCTGAGCCACCTGCGTCGCGCGTCCTGAGTCTCGTGCGGGCCCGTGCGTGTCCAGGCCGGTGTGTGCGCATGAGTCCTTGAGACCAGTCGTCGCGACGTGGGTGGTAATGAGCGGTTTTCCGATCTGTGGCACGATGCGCAGAACGGGACTGGGGCGACGATCGTGTCGCCGCGCAGCTGTGACCTGCCGTGACAGCGAGATGTGTTACAGCGAGATGTGTTACAAGGAGCAAAGCATGCCAGTCACCCTCACTCCGTATCTCCACTTCCGGGGCAACACGCGCGAAGCCATGGAGTTCTATCACTCCGTCTTTGGCGGCAAGTTGAACGTGCAGACCTTCAAGGACGCCCACGCCTCGCAGGATCCCAGCGACGACGACCTTGTCATGCACGCACAACTCGACGGCGACAACGGCCTCGTCTTGATGGCGTCCGACCCACCTGCTCGCATGAAGGACGACCCCGGCGCGAACTGCAGCCTGTCCCTCACCGGCACGGACGAAGCGGCCCTGCGCGGCTATTTCGAGAAGCTGGCTGAAGGCGGCACGATCACCATGCCGCTGGAGAAGGCCATGTGGGGCGACACCTTCGGCATGTGCGCCGACAAGTTTGGCGTCGAGTGGCTCGTTAATATCTCGCCAGAGACAGCAAACACACCGCAGTGATGCGTCTCCCATTGGGCAGATAGTCACCACACTAGTCACCACACTAGTCACCACACTAGTCACCACATATGAGCGCAGCTTCGCTGGCGCATCGTGGTCTGCTGGCGAAGCTGCTTCAACCGCTCAGCGCCCGCTCCAGAATATGGGCTGAGTGACATATACCTCGTAGATGGCGCGAAGTCGCTGGCCAGGTTATGTCTGCTGCGTTGGCCAGTTATGCTTTCGGGTGGGATGTGCTGAACCACTCTTCGAAGGTGGTGGAACCAATGCGGGGGTTCGCTCCGGGAGTGAGCGACTCATCGTTCAAAATGAGGCCATAGTAGCGCGCATTGCTATCCGCCAGCGCCTGCCGTGAGTCGCCCGTTTTGCTTAGGTACCGTTGCACCAGGTCAGCCATGCTGACACGGTCAGGACCGGCGACTTCGACTGATGCCGTTCACCGGAGGACTCACGGCGATGGTCGCCAGGGTCGCCGCCACGTCATCGGCCGCAATCGGTTGGAACAGCGCGGGCGACACGCGCACGGTTTGTCTGACTGTGTCTTCATCCGCAATGCTGCGCAAAAACTCGAAAAACTGGGTTGAATGGAGAATCGTGTAGGGAATGGGCGATTCCTCGATCAGGTGTTCCTGCGCCATCTTCGCACGGAAATAGCCGTTCTCCTGGAGACGGTCTGTCCCAACGACCGACAAGGCGACGTGATGTGTGACGCCAGCCTTCACTTCAGCGGCAACAATATGACGCCCTGAGTTTTCAAAGAAGTTCAGAGCCGCCTTGTCCTCAAATGAAGGCGAGTTTGTCACGTCGACAACGATCTGGGCGCCCGCCAGCGCTTCGTCTAAGCCTTCCCCGGTGACGGTGTTCAGCCCGGACGAGTGTGAGGCCGACACAACGTCTTGGCCCTCCTGACGGAGCAGATTGACGAGTTTCGAGCCGATAAGCCCACTCCCGCCGAGCACAACGATCCTCATGACGTCTCCCTTTTCAGTTATTGCAAAAGATTCCTATATGCGAACTGAGGAGCTACGAAGCGCATCAGGCTCAAGTCAACATCTCGGCTGATGTCGAATCGCAGCCCCTCGATAGGCTAGGTGAGGCTACGCAGGGACCTGCACGGCCTGGATCGCCGTCTTGATGAGCTGCAACACGTCCTCCGGGTGGGAAACCATCGCCACGTGGTTCGAGGCGATTTCGACCGTGGTCGCCCCCATCCGCTTGGCAAACAGCCGCTCGGCGTCGGGCGGGATCGTCTGGTCGCCGTCGGCCACCATGAACCAGGTTGGCAGCGACTTCCAGGCAGGGACGCCCATCACGTCGTCGAGCGCGCGCCAGGTCAGCGGCTGCTGCACGGCGAACATGACCTCTGGCCTTCACCGGATCAACGTCGGCCGCGAAGTGGCCCACGAAGTCGTCCTCTGGGAGCCAGGCGAAGCCCTGCTTGTCGATGTCGAGATGCGCGAGGGCTGGAGTCGGCGCTCCCTGCGCCAGCAGCGCGCCAATCGACTCACCCTCGTCGAGCCCGAAGCCCGCGATGTAGACGAGACCGATGACGTTTGGCGCGTCGGTGCCGAGCGCGGTGATGATCTGGCCCCCGTACGAGTGGCCGGCGACGAGGGTCGGGCCATGCTGGCGCGCCAGGACCTGGCGCAGCCGGGCGACGTTATCCGCCAGCGAGGTCAAAGGAAACTGTGGGGCGGTCACGGTGTAGCCATCGGCCTGCAAGCGCTCCACAACAGCGCTCCAACTGGAGCCGTCGGCCCACGCGCCGTGGACCAACACAATGTTTGGCAAAGTCGCCATCGTCGCCATCGTCGCCATCGTCGCCATCCCCTTCTTTCTCTTCCTCTTCAGGACTTCCAGGCGTACTCAGTGCGCGACGACGGTCGCGGCGCACAGCGAGTTGAGGGCCTTCGCGACGTCCTCGGGCCTGTTCGGGCCTGTTGATGTGGGCGCCTAGCAGCGCCGCTGGCGCCGGCGCGCCATCGCTTCCGAGGCAACCGCGCCTAAATCGCCGCCTTGAGACGCATAGCGCTCGTATCCTGGACGCCACATCTGCTCGACAGGTGTGCGCCCGCCGCAGTCGGCAATCCTGTGCATCCTTCAGGGTTCCATGGGGGTTCCATGGGCGTTCCTTCGCGCCGCCGACGCGCCTCGGTACTGGGTCTTGAGACCTCAATACCTGCGAAATCAGTATCGTGAATACTATTTCGCGATGTCAAAGTCAGCCGTTTCAGGCGTTGAGCGCGTAGAGGTAGCCATCGTTTGAGGCGACATACGCCAGCCCGTTCGCTACCACCGGCGGGAAGTATCCCCAGCTGGTCTGATACTTCCAGCGCACAGCTCCCGTTTTCGCGTCCAGCGCGTAGACGAATTGGTCAAGTTCGGTGGAGGCGACATAGACGACCCCATTGGCCACCGTCGGCGCTGAGACGATCCTATCGCCGGTCTGGAAGCGCCAGCGAAGCGCGCCTGTTGTGACGTCCAGGGCGTAGATGTACTGATCGTAGGAACCGAGATAGACCATCCCGTTCGCCACCACTGGCGTGGTGAACATCTCATCGCCAATCGCGACGCTCCACCGGAACGCGCCCGTCGCCGCATCCAGGGCATAGACGGTGTGGTCAAATGCGCCAACGTACACCACGCCGTCCGCCACAGCAGGCATGGAGCAGCAGTTCGCGCCCGCCTGGACCTGCCAGCGCTGAACACCTGTAGCCGCGTCGAGCGCCACGACGGCGCCATTGTTTATCTTGCTGACATCATAGATCGTCCCATTCGCCACTGCGGGCGCAGCGTATTGGTTAGCGCCATCGCCTTGCCAGCGGTGCGCGCCTGTGGCCGCATCCAGGGCGAAGACCGGACCAGACCAGTCGCCGAAGTAAACCAGGCCGTTCGCCACCGTCGCGTCAACGGAGGGACTCTGACGTGTCTGGATGTGCCAGCGCTTGGCGCCGGTCGCCGCGTCCAGCGCGTAGATCGCGTAGGCGTAGGGCGCCTGGTCAAGCGCCATGACGTAGACAGCGCCGTCCGCCACCGCTGAGACGAAGGCCGCCGCCGCGCCGAGTTGCGTTCGCCAGTGTTGCTTGCCGGTCGCGGCGTCGAGCGCGTAGACGGCATGGTCAGCTCCGGCGAGATAGACGAGGTCATTCGCCACGAAGACCGGTGTAGCTCGTTGCGTATCGGCGATCTGGATGCGCCAGCGCAGGGCGCCGGGAACGGGTTTGGGCGGTGTTGGCGGCAGGTCACAGGCGTTCAGGAGCAGGAGCGCGCCCATGAAGAGACTCGCGAGCAGGCGCCAGCGCGGCGATATGCGCGTATAGGGGCGTGTCACCGGCGTGCCACCTTCTCATGATCGGAGCAGCGCCGCCAGACTCGCCAGCGTGCGTAGTTGCCCAGATCCAGCCAGCCCACCAGAGTAGGCGCGCCGCAAGTATACCATCCAGGCGCGCCTGCTTTTCCTGGCTGCTTTTAATGCGCTGATAAGCCAGCCATAACACAATCGCGCTATGCTGTTCCCTAAGCTTGTTCGTATCTCGGTGAGGCGCGGGTGGTGTACAATACCCTCCTACACGTGGTGTGTACGCCAACAGCAGGGAAGAGCGATGCGATATTGGCTGCTGCGCGCGGCGACCTGGCTCGCGGCTCGTGTCCCACGGGGCGCGCGTATTGGTATCGCCGGAGCGGCGACGACGCTCGTCTTTTACCTCTGGCGCTCCAAACAGCGCGCCACCGTCGCCAATATGGCGCAGATTCTCGGCGCGGGCGAGCGCGATCCCTACGCTTTCCGGCTGGCGCGCGACTCGTGGCGCGATCACGGACGCTACATCTCAGACTTCCTGGCGTTTTCCGCGCGCCCGGAGCGTACGCGCGAGTACGTGCTGGCGCACTGGCGTGATGAGCCGTCGCCGGGCAGCCTGGGCCTGCTCGATCTGGCGCGCGCGGAAGGCAAGGGCGTCCTGATCGTCACCTGCCACTTTGGCGCGTGGGACATCGCGGGGCTGATTACGGCGTCGCGCGCCCCACTGCATGTCGTCGCCGAACGCTTCGACGATCCGCGTATCGACGCGATGGTGGAGGCGCAGCGCAATGCGATGGGCATGCAGGTGCTCTGGCTCGAAAAATCGCCGCGCCAGATTCTGCGCGTCCTCCAGCAGGGCGGCATGGTGGCGATTCTGGTGGATAGACCGATGGCGGAGGGCGAGGGCGTCCCGGTCGAGTTCTTCGGGCGGCGCTGCTATGTGCCCGGCGGCGTGGCGCAGCTCGCACTGCTCTCCGGCGCGGCGATCTTCCCTGGCTTTGCCTACTACGATAAGAAGTTCTCATCTACCTATTATACGAAGGTCCTGCCGCACTTCTTCGCCGAGCGAACCGGCGACCGCGAGGCCGATGTCGTCGCGACGACGCAACGCATCTACGGCGCGCTGGAAGCGGTGATCCGCCCGCGTCCGGCGCAGTGGGCGATGTTCCGCCCGTTCTGGCCAGCGAAGCCAGCCGCCGCATTCAATCGCTCGCCAGCGATAGGCGTAACGCCCCAGGCGGCGGGAAGGAGCCAGGCGTGACCAAATATTGGCTCTTTCGCCTCGCCGCAGTGGTCGTCCCACGCATTCCCTACAACCTGCTCTACGCGCTTGTAGGGCCGTTGGCGTGGCTGCTGTGGGTGAGCGCGAGTGGGCAGCGGCGACGTGTGGAGTTCAATTTGCGCCATGTGCCGGGCCTCGCCGAGGATTTGGGCAGGTTGCATGAGGCGACGCGCCAGGTCTTCCGTACGTCGGTTCTCAACTACATCGAGTTCCTGCGCGGACCGTCGCGTACGGACGCGGAAGTGATCGCCAGCTATCCGGTCGAGGGGCAGGAGGTTCTGGAGGACGCGCTAGGCGAAGGGCGTGGGGTCATCCTCGTCTCTGGCCACTATGGAACCTTCGAGATAAGCATCGCGCGGCTCGGCGCGATTGGCTATTCCGTCGTCGCGCCCGCCGAGCGGCTGAAGCCGGAACGGCTGTATCGGTTCATGTGTTCGTTCCGCGAGAACAATCACTTTCACTTTCTGCCCGCCGACGAGCGCGAGACGGTAGTGCATCTCAAGCAGGCGCTCGCCTGCAACGAGATCGTGGCGTTTGGCGTAGATCGTTATGTAGCGGGCGCATCAACGGCGGAGATTCCGTTCTTTGGGGAGCCAGCGAAGATGGCGGTGACGCCGATGGCGCTCGCGCTTCATCTGCGCGTCCCGGTCATTCTCGCGGTGGGCTGGCACCTGGGAAGGAACCGCTATCATGGCGTGATCCGCAGGCTCGACCTGGGGACGCTCTACGAGCAGGCGCATGTCAGGACAGCGGAGGAAGCCAAGCGCTATGGCGCGTCGAGCGTCGCGGAACTCAAGCAGCGTGCGCCGATGGAGGCGCAACGGCTGTTCCTGGAGCAGTTCGAGCAATTCATCCTGGCGCGGCCGGGGCAGTGGGTCTCGGCGCTGGCGCGGGTCTGGCCTGAGCCAGGGCCTGTGGGCGCCACATCAGAAGAGGAGATCGCTGGCGCCAACCTGGTCAGGCAGGGAGGTGACAGAACGAGTGTATCGGCATACAATGGGAGTCGCGCCGCAGCCACAAACGTTCCCACGAACGCTGGCCTGGCGTCCTCCCCACAACCATCATCCTGACGCGACACGTATCGGCACATATTGGGAGGCGCATACCCGGATGGACTTGAAAAAATCGGCACCGTCGGTAGATTCGACGGCTATTGTGGATTCAATGAGCATAGACCGCGGGCCAATGGCGCGCCAGCGGGCGCTGATCGACGCGCATCCGCTCAACCGCCAGGCGGGCGTCACGATTCCGTGGGAGCGCTTCAGCCTGGCCGACACGCATATGCACACGAACTACAGCGATGGCACTGGATCGGTTGAGGAGGTGCTGAAGCATGTGCAGAACGCGACGCCGCTCGACGTGATTGCGATTACCGACCACGATACGATCACCGGCGCTTTGCGCGCGCGTGATCTCGTGGCGAAACGCAACTATCGCTTCGAGTTGGTTGTGGGCGAGGAAATCAGCACCCGCGAGGGACACATGCTCGCGCTCTTCATCGAGAAGCGCGTCCCGCCGGGCTTGAGCATCGAGCGCAGCATCGAGCTGGTTCACGAGCAAGGTGGTCTGGCGATTGTCGCGCATCCGTTCAACCGCATTTTCCGGTATAGTGTACAGAAGCCGGTGATGGACCGGCTGTTGCGTCAGCCGGATCTGCATCCCGATGGCGTGGAGACGCTCAACGGCAGCTTCGCCGGGATCGGCTCCTCGCAGATTGCAATGCGCCTGGCGCGGACGCGGTATGGCTGGACGGAGGTCGGTGGCAGCGACGCGCACACGCCGAGCGCGATTGGCTGCGCGCACACGCGCTTCGTCGGCAGCGGCGCGGCGGGCTTGCGCGAAGCGATCCTGCTCGGGGAGACGGCGCCAGCGGGAAGCTTCTGGCGCTCGCGCGAGTATCTGGTCATCGTGTCGCATCATGCGGCGTTTGGTCGTGGGCGCATGTACGCCACGCAGGAGCGACCGGCTGTGCGCGCGGCGGGGCTGCGCTCGCTGGCGTTTGGCTGGAGCGCGCGTGCGGCGGAACGGTATGTCGAGCGACGAGTAATTCCGGTGAGGGAGCGTGTCTCCGCCTGACGCTCCTTCTCCCTACGGTCTGGATGCGCCTGTGAAGATTGGTCTCGTCTCGCCGTATGACTGGAGCTATCCTGGCGGCGTGCAGGATCATATCCGCCGTCTGGCGGCGGCGCTGCGCGCGCGCGGCCATGCGGTGCGCATCCTGACGCCGGCGACGGGGCCACGTGGCCGGCAGGTGGAGTATGGCGTCTTCAAGCTGGCCTGGGCGGCGCCGCTGCGCATGAACGGCTCGGTCGCGCGCATCTCGATCACGCCTGATGTCAACGGGCGCATTCGCAACGTGCTGGAGGTCGAGCGCTTCGACATCATCCACATCCACGAGCCATTCGCCTCCGCGCTGACCTTTGCTACGTTGCGCCTCGCGCCGATGAGCAGCGCGCTCTACGTCGCCACATTTCACGCCTGGGCGCGGCGCGGGCTGACCTCGACGCCGGACTGGGCGTACGCCTCGGCCAAGCCGTTCCTGGGGCGCTATGTGCGGCGGCTGCACGGGCGCATCGCGGTCTCGCCAGCGGCGGAGGAGTTCGTCTCGCGCTTCTTTCCCGGCGACTACCGCATCATTCCCAACGGCGTGGATATCCACCGCTTCCATTCCGGCGTGGCGCCCAATCCTGCCGCAGTATCGCGACGGCAAGCTCAACATCGTCTTCCTGGGGCGGCTGGAGCCGCGCAAGGGGCTGAAGTACTTGCTGCGCGCGTGCCACGATACGCGAGCGCTTTCCGAATACGCGTATTCTCATAGGCGGTGATGGGGCGCATCGCGCGCGTATCCAGGCGTGGGCCCAGAAGCAGGGCTGGCGCGATGTGGTGTTCCTGGGGCGTGTGCCCACGGAAGATCTGCCCGCGCTCTACGCCACGGCGGATGTCTTCTGTGCGCCGAGCGTCGGCGGCGAGAGCCAGGGCATCGTGCTGCTGGAGGCGATGGCGTCGGGGCGTGCGGTCGTCGCCTCGGATATTCCCGGCTATCGCTCGGTCGTTCACGATGGAGCGGATGGCTTGCTGGCGCGTCCACGCGACGCGGAGCATCTGGCCTGGGCAATCTGCCGGTTGCTGGGAGATCAGGCGGCGCGAGCCAAACTTGGGGTGGCGGCGCGAGAGCGCGCGCGAAAGCTTCGGCTGGGAGCGTGTCAGCCTCGAGGTGGAGGCGTACTACGAGGAGTTGTGGGCGCGCTATGTCTCGCCCACGACGCGTCATATCGCGCCGCCAGGCCGTGTCGCGGCGCGAGCCAGGTGAGCGGATGATGAGCCAAACAGGCGAAGCGCGCCGATCACAAGACATGCTTCGTTGTACAGGATGTGATAGTGTCCTCTGGTGTGATGATGGTAGAATAGGCGAAAGGATGGCATAGGGAGTTATCATGTTCGGGCCAGATCTCCAGAAGCGCGCGCGACAGTTCGCCGAGCGACTTGTTCGGCCACTAGCTGCGCTTGGTCTGACGGCGAACATGGCGACGTTCCTTGGCTTCCTTTTTAGCTGTGTGACGGCCGTCGTGCTGGCGATGGGGAACCTGCGCATCGGTGCGCTGATGGTCTTGCTCTCCGGCGCGTTCGACATGGTTGATGGCGCGCTGGCGCGTGTTCGCAACCAGAAGACGACCTTCGGCGCGTTCTTCGATTCCACCCTCGACCGCTACTCCGAGGCGGTGGTCCTGCTCGGACTGATCGTCTTCGCGCTCACCGCGCCTGCCCTACCGCAGCGCAACTGGATCGTGGCGCTGGCCTACGTCGCGGGCATTGGCTCGCTGATGGTCAGCTATACACGGGCGCGTGCCGAAGGATTGGGGCTGGATGCGAAGAGCGGGTTGCTCGCGCGACCGGAGCGTGTGATCTTGCTGGCGGCGGGACTGCTCATCGGCGGGCAGGACTGGCTGCTCTGGACGCTGCTGATCCTGGCGGCGGCGAGTGTGCTGACCTCGATCCAGCGGATCGTGGCGGTGCGGCGAGTGGCGCTGCATGCGGATGAGAGCGCGCCCAGCGCCGAGGCCGCTCCATCCAGCGCTTCCAGGAATGGCGCGTGGCGTCCGGAGGGTGGATGGAGTCTGCCGTTCTTCTCCAGCGGACGCCACCGCCGCACGCCTGGCGACTCGTCTGGGTCATCGGTGACATCTGGACGCGCCACACGGCGTTGAACTTCGTCTATACCAGTAGGAGCGATGAGTTGTCCCGGTTTTGTCCCGGTTTTGTCCCGGTTCAGGAACTCTCGTCCGAAGGGTATCATTCACTGCCGCAAGTTACGCCGACGTGGCTGGCGGCGCCAAGAACTTAGTTGGACGGAGAGCGCATCCGCCACTGGCGGATTTGTCGAAAGGGAAAGAGCGAGCGGGTACGACGGTGATGACGCAGCGAATCGCAGCGCCTGTGATGTGTGACGATGCCGTGGAGTGAAGACGAGCGATTGTTTCTGGCGGATGGGGATGCGAGACGCATTCTCGACAAGGGTCATATGATGGACACGCCTGGCAAGACGCCTCTCCTCCTGACGTAGCGCGACACAGCGCAGCCGCGACGCAGACAGAATCTCCTCCCTGCCGCTTGTATCCCCGCGCTTCTCCGCATACTCTCCATGAGGGAGAGGCAGGAGAAACATGAATACGAGTGAAGACGGCGCCCAGATGGCGCCAGGCGCGCCGACGAATGGCGCGTCAAATTCCACAAATTCCGCAGCCAAGCCGCCCGCCCGCAGGCGTCGCGCGCCGAACCGCCGCACGAAGGCGGAGAACGCTCCACCAGCCGCCGAGACACAGACGGAATCGCCCGCTGAGGCGCACGCCGAACCGCATGTAGAGCTTGCTCCAGTGGCTTCGAGCGAGGCGCAGCCAGCCGCGAACGGCGCAACCGAGGCTGCTGGCGAGCAGGCCGAGCGCAAGACGCCGCGCCCACGGCGCGCGCGCAATACCAAGAGCCGCCGTCCCGCCGTCGAACTTGTGCGCCCGCCCGCGTCTGAGCAGGCTGAGGAGACCGTAACTGCGTCCGCCGAGGCGCCTGTGGAGAGCGCTGCGGATGTCGTGGATGAAGTCGCGCAGCCTCCAGCCGAGGCGGCCCCGACGCGACGCTATCGCTTTCAGCGGCCCGCGCGTGTAGCTACGCAAGCCGGAGCCGCGCCTGCGGCGATGCTACGCCCGGAGCGGCTGAGTGGCCGGATAGCGCAGTCCGCGCCAGTTGAGGCTGAACCAGCGCCGGAGACGACGGAGAGCGCGGAGCTAGAAGAAGAATCGCTGGAGAGCCTGCTGGCAGGGTTGGGCGCGGCAGATACGGCGTTCATAGGCGAGCCAATCGTGATCGAGGAGGGCGCGCCAGCGGAGCCGCCGCTGCTGGAGCCGGAGGTCGAGCCGCTGGCCGAGGATGGATCTGTCGAAGCTGGCGAGGAGCACGAGGAGCACGAGGAGGGAACGGCCACGCGCCGCCGTCGCCGTCGCCGCCGGACGAGTCCCCACACGAGCGAGGCTGAGGGCGAGGAATCCGCCGAACAGCCCACGACACGTACGGGTGGCCTCTCGGTAGTGGATTTCGGCGCGCCGCCCGCTGTCGAGCGCCGCCAGAGCGGCCACCAGACACAGCCGGCCGAGACGCCCTATGCGCCGCTTTCCGCGCCGTACACGCCGGGTGGTATGCAAGGCGTGCGCGACCGCCATGCACGGCGGACATCCACGCAGGCGCCAGCCTGGAACACGGGTGATGCGTCGCAGGAGATTGGCGAGCCGGACAGCCCATACGCCTCACCAGAGCCAGCGTATCCGCGCGGCTTTGGGCCGCAGCCTCGCGGCGTCGCAGGCCCCGCGCGCGAGCCATACACCCCACGCACCGGGCAGCGTGGCGCGGAGACGCCGATCTCGACAAACCAGCTTGCGAATGTGCTCAACAGCGCGATCCAACAGCAGACAGACCGCCTCCTGACCGAGCTGCGCCGCCAGGCGCCGCCGGCGAACATGACGATCTCGATGCCGCCGTTCCCTTCGACTGAGCGCGTGGGCGTCTTCGTGGATGTGGCGAACATCGTGTACTCATCGCGCAACCTGCGGATACATGTGGATTTCGGGCGGCTGCTCGACTTCCTGCGCGGGAACCGGCGGCTGATTCGCGCGCACGCCTACGCGCCGACCAGCCCAGAGCCACAGGCCACTCAGGAGTTCCTCTCGCCAGTGAAGGGCGTGGGCTATCGCGTCACGACGAAGAACTACAAGACGTTCTCCAGCGGGGCGAAGAAGGCCGACCTCGACCTGGATCTGTGCATGGACATCGTGCGGCTGGTGGATTCCGGCGCGGTGGAGACGGTGGTGCTGGTGAGCGGGGATAGCGACTTCCTGCCGTTGTTGGAATATTGCTCGGACAAGGGCGTGCGTGTGGAGGTGGCCGCGTTCGACGACTCTGCCGCCGCGATCCTGCGCCAGAGCTGCGATCTGTTTATCAACCTCTCGCTGGTTGACGATATTTTGCTATAGGGAACCTAACCCCCTGACCCCCTTCCCTCGCAGGGAAGGGGGAATCTCGTGCGCAAATTTGGCTATTGGTTAAAACCGCGCTTGAGAACCCCGCCCCAGCTTTCCCCCACTTGCGGGAAGGGAGTAGGCCGCTACTCGGCTGCGAGAAAGGGCCAAACCGCGCTAACGAGCTGGATCTGGCGGAGTGGACCTGGTTCGGGTGACGGGCCAGAGGTTGATCGCCAGGCAGGTGATGAGCGCGAGACCTAGAGGGCCGGAAAGGCCAAAGAGCGCGGCCTGGAGCGCCGTGCCATCGCCTACCAGCGGCGGGAGCCAGTAGGCGCTCAGGCGGAGAAGCGCGGCGGCGTTGCCGAGCTAGAGGGTGGCTGTCACCAGTCCAGCGGATCTGATATTGGCGCCGAAGAATCCGGTCAGCATGCGCGGCGCGATCCCGCAAATGAGCAGCGTGAAGTTGATCGTCTGGCCTTGCTTGACGCGCAACACTGGTCCGGGGACAGAGCCACCATACATCCACGCCTCATAGGTGACGTTGGGCGCGATACCGATGCGGCCCTCGTTGACATCGAGGGTGATGGTGACCTTATTGGGCGTTCGCCCGCCGCAAGCCGCCGGGATTTCAACCCGTGCGGTGAGGCGGTTGGGGGCGTTCGCCATGCGTCCTGCGTCCATTGCCGTGTCCTCCCCGTTGTGCGAGAAGAGGTGGGCAGGACATTTTGCACCGCACCAAGCACCTCCTCTTACGGGGTTCCGTGGAATGTCGTTCCCACGGGTAAAAGCCGTAACCCGTCTTGGACGAGGTGCGCTCCGCTTGAGCGGCGGTCGTTGAGCTCACCACGCCACGCCGCGATGGAGTCAACCTCCAGTGGGTTCGGGCAGAACCTTCGGGCGCTAACGTGAGCCGTTGGGCTGTGCGTAGCCTGAGAATCCGCCGGGCTTTAGCCCGTGCGGAGTGTCAAAGTGTCACCATCTTGTGCGGTTGGTGCAGCCGCATTGTAGGGCTTGTGTGGTGTGTCGATGCCAGTCTTGGGGGCGGTGCTCGCAGACGAGGAACTGGATGAATTGGAGGCGGAGCGTCCGCTGAGCGCGCCGCTGAACAGCTCGATGACCAGCGCGCCGATCAGCGCGAGGCCGATGATGCCGAAGACCCATGTGCTGTCCAGGCCTTTGAATGGGCCGGACTGGCTCGCCGGCGAGGTGGGAGAAACTGGAGCCGTTGGTGGAGCGCTGGGCGCCTGCTCACTGACGGGTGATTCCTCGCTCGCCTGCGCGAGTGGCGTGTCCTGGTCTATGGAACCGCTCATGGTATCATGTCTTCCTTTTATGATGGGGAACTTGCTACGAACGAGCGCGAAACGCTTCTTCCTGCTCGTTACCCCAACCATACTGAAGACAGATCGCGACCTGCTCACATACGGTGAGCGCATTATCATAGCGCGATCACGAACCAGGCAGCGGCGATCAAGAAGGATGAAAGCGCCCACATGCTATATCGCCTCCGGCATCGCCTCCATCAGGCGGCGCTGGCCGGATTGAGGGCGCCATCCAGCGCGGGCGCGTCGTTGAAGGTCTCGCCGAGGTCGATGTCCTATCCCCAGCGCTATTAAGTCATCTCGTGACGCTCCTGTTTTCAATAGTACTAAAATTCTGGTATCACCTTGATAAAACATGCTGTCGAGTGAAGGATGACGCCATGAAGACCGTCTACATCGGGATTCCGGCGCATGGCGCGGCGCTATGGGAAAGATATCGTGGGAGGAATCACCGAATATGGCGACCTCAATCTCGTCTTCACCTCGCGCGAGTTCCATCCACCTAACCGCTTCGTTGACGAGCGTTTCCGCTTCGTCGGGCCGAGCATCGATCCAGCGATGCGCGCTGGCGATGACCCGCTCGACTTCGCTTTCGACGGGATAGACACGGGATAGACGGGATAGACGGGATAGACGGGATAGACGATGGCCTGCTGGTCTATATCTCCCTTGGCACGATTAGCAACGTGAACCCACTGTTTTATCGGACGGCGTTCGAGGCGTTCGAGGCGTTCGGCGGCTGTCCCGCGCGCTTCATCCTCGCGGTGGGACGGCAGATTGACCTGGCCGACCTGGGACCCATCCCGACGAATTTCGTCGTGTGCCGCTACGCGCCACAACTGGCGATCCTGCAGCGCGCGCACGTGTTCATCACGCATGGCGGCTTGAATAGCGCCCACGAGGGGCTGTATTACGGTGTCCCGGAGATTGTCATTCCGCATCAGCTCGAACAAGCGCTGAATGGGAAGCGGGTGGCGGAGACCCGCGCGGGCGTGTTGCTAGGCGCTCGTCCTCCCTATGGACGCGTGACCGCCGGGCAGTTGCGCGCCGCGTTGGATACGGTCTTGAGCAAGACGATCTATCGCGACAATGCGCGGCGCATCGGCGAGACGCTCCGAGCCGCCGGAGGCCACATGCGCGCCGCTGGCGAGATCGAGGCGTTGGCGGAGGTGAAATCCCCGCAACCGCTGTAGCGGGACGCCACACGCCAGAACCTCGACGCATATCGCCATGAGAGGCAGCGAGACTAGAATATTTCTTGTGCAGTTGACATCGGGCCGTGTATGTGGCATACCAAGTTCAGGCGGATACAAGCGTCCTGTGCAACGGCGCGGGATTGCCGCCACCGGTGGGCCAAGTGTCTGATGCGCCAGTCCTCTGCGCATAGCGCCGCCGCCGGAGTACGTCCCAAGTATGTCCAGCTATGGACGACACGAAACGAGGCGCTTTGTGAGTCAGACCAGACCTGCGGGCCGGCGCCCGGCGTTGGTGACCTTCGCGGCAATTCTGTTGTTTATGCTCGGCGGTTTCGAGCTGGTGCTCGCCATCACTGAGTTCTTCCAATACGCCTTTGGCACGCTGCCGCCGCTTGTGAACTACAGCATCTTGTGGGGCATCCTCGACGTGCTGTACGCGCTGGTGCTGCTGTACGCAGGCTATGCGCTGCTGCAGGGGCAAGCGGTCGGGCGGCTGGTCGCCTTGATCGTCGCGGTGTTCGCCGCGATCCGCTGGTTCTTCTATCTCTGGTATGTTCCCTGGGCCTCGGTGATCATCATCGGCATCAGCTTGCTCATCATCTATGGACTGGTGAGCAACGAGGACTACTTCACCAACGGCTGAGCGCCGCTGGCAAGGCGCCTGCCAGCCAGGCGCCTGCGCCAAACCGGGGAGCTCGTGTCGCTCTCTCGTTCTGCTACGCGAGTCTCCATTGGAGACGCCGTGTCGCCATGAACAGAGAGCGGTCCGGCGCGCCTCTGGAGAATCATGTTGAAGCATTACTGGGGCGCTACGCTGGAGAGACGGGCCTTACTGGCCATGGCGTGTTGTGCGGATGTGGATAGGTCATCCTTTGGTGAGATGATGTATGCTACTCGGAGGCCTCGCGCGCCGAAGAATAGCCACTTAGCGAGCGCTTCTGGCGCGTGTGACGGGCCACCGACGAGTCAAGGACTGGTCAACGTTGTAGCGCCTGGCGAAAGAAAGCCCTGGGAGGGGATACCATGAGTCGACGATTTCTCCCTCTTGTCGCGTTAATCGGCGCGATCGCCGTCCTCACTAGCGGCTGCACCGCCATCATCATCGGGGGGCCGACCGTCGCGACGCGGACGCCGACGGTGGCGCCCACCACAGGACCAGGGACGCCGACGGTGGCGCCCACCACAGGACCAGGGACGCCGTCGCCGACGCCGTCTGGCCCGACGCCGACGCCCGCTACCGGCCCGAAAGGCTCGGCGAAACTGACGAAGGCGCCCACCGGTCAGGCGCATCTCACGTATGACCCCAACACCCAGAATTTGAGCATCCAGACCACGCTCACGACGCTCGCGCCCAATAGCCCGCATTTGATGAACATTCGCACGGGCAACTGCATCAGCACCGGTCCTATAATCGTGACTCTGCCGAACGTGACCGCCGACGCCGTCGGCAACGTCAACACGTCCTCGAGCCAGATGGTCCAGCCGGCGACACAACCGAGCAGCGGCTGGTACATCGAGGTGACCAACGGCATCGGCTCCAGCTCGTATGACACGCTCAATCTCGTCTGCGCCAACATCACCGCGGTGCAGGGGGCGCCGGCCAGCCACAGAACAGCAATGTGCAGTTCACCCAGGGTGTCGGGCCGAGCATGAACGCGAGCGGCAACGCCACCTTCACCCTCGCCAATACACAGCTCACCGTGGCCCTGACCGTGAGCGGCCTCGAGCCAGGGTCACAACATGCGGCGTTCGTGAGCCAAGGAACGTGCCAGAATCAATCCGCCCCGAATTCTGTCCACGGGCTGAGCCCGCTCACCGGCGACAACTCTGGCAACGCGTCGAGCACGACGACGATCGGCAATGTATCGTCGGCGCCAAGCACCGCCTGGTATGTCGTCGTCACGCGCGGGACGAACCTGAGCAGCTTTATCGACGCGTCGCCCATCGCCTGCGGGCCTGTGGTGGTTACCCAGTAATCGGACCGCCACTGAATAGTTCTGACTAGCTTGGCGCGCATGCGCCTTGCGCATCACACATAATTGTTGTCTGCTGTAGCTGATATGTCAGGCGCACAGGCGCCGGTAGTCTCCAGGAATGCGAGAGCGCGACGAAGGGATGGCAAGGAGTATGTCAGAAACACGGACCGAGCAGGACACAAACCAGTCATCTAATCAGGCGTCATCTAGCGCTTCGTCGAGGCGCGGCACGGACGTCACGACCGCGCAAGGAAAGACCAAGATCGAGGATGCGGTGGTCGCCAAGATCGCCGACCTGGCGGCGCGCGAGATTCCCGGTGTGCATGACCTGACGCCGTTGAGCACGAGCAAGATGCTCTCGGGCATGGCCTCGGGCCTGGCGTCGCGCGTGACCGGGAGTGGCAGCGCAGGGCCACGCAGGTGGTCGATGTCGTCGTGGGGGAGATCGAGGCGGCCGTCGATCTGGGGATGAGCGTGGACTACGGGGTGAATATTCCCCAGGTCGCCGACGCCGTGCGGAGCAATATCGTCGGACGGGTGCAGGCGATGACGGGGTTGATCGTCAAAGAGGTCAACATTGATGTGACCGATCTCTACTTCCCCAACATGGAGACGCAGGGCAAGACGCAGGTCCAGTAGCGACGCACACGCTCCCATCACGAGCTCTGAGATCACGATGCGCTTCTTGACCAGCCAGATTCCTCATCAGGAAGCGCTGGCTTGAGGCGTGTTGAGGAAGAAGGGAGAGAAAGGTGGCACATGATGCAAGGCGCAGTGTCATCCGCAGGGTCGTCCCAACCGGCGCAGGACGCCAGCGCGCTGGACGCGCCGGAGGAGCCTGCGGTCGTCTCGCGTGAACGACCACAATGATGTGGCGCTTGCACTAGCGCTGTGCGGCGGCGCGCGCGGTCGAGCAGGTAGTAGATGTGAGCGCGGGGCGCTATGGCACCGCCGCTACCTATGGTCCAGGACAGCGCGTGACCGGCATCGTGGTGCGCCGATCGGCGCCATCAGGGACAAGCGCGGCGCCGTCGTTCGTCGTCGAGGCGCATCTTGTGGTCGCCACAGCCGCGGTCACCGTCCACGCCGCTTCCCCCCTCGCGGCTCCCAAAACGTCGCGGGAGAAAAGGCTGCGTCAACAGACGTCTTCTACGCGCGAGATGCCTGGTGCGCCGCGAGCGCCTGTCCTCTTGCGCATCGCCGATGAGGCGCGTCGTGCGCTTGCCGCTACCCTGCGGCGGTTGCGGCCAGGCGAGACGTGGCAGATCGACATCACCATCGACGAGTTGCGCGATTCCGACGCACGCGACGCGTCGCGCGTACAGTGATCGCGCGCAGCTGGCCTTGGTCTGTCAACTCGCGCAGGTACGGCGTCGCTTGACCTGAGGAGTGACCTAAGGAGTGAAGCGTCGCAACCGCGCACCAGCGGATGGGAGGAAGCAGATGGCGACGGTGAATCCGATTCATGTGTTCAATCGCATCCTGCTCCTGCTGTTGGGGGCGCTGGCGCTCGTTGCCGGCGTCATCGCACTGCTGCTGCTGCTGCCGGTGATCCACCCGACGGACGTCAGTCCTGGAGGATTCCTCAAAGATTTCTGGCAGGGGATCGCCAATCTCGCCGGCGCCGCAGCCACTGCCGCGGTGATCGGCGCGATTCTGCTGGCGCTGATTGGTCTTGCATTGATCATAGTTGAACTCCTCCCGGCGCCACGCGAAGAGCAGACCTATGTGGTGCGCAAGGATGGCTTGGGCACGGTGACGGTGGCGCGCAAGAGTGTGCGGCAGGTCGTGCAGTATGAAGCCACGCAGATCGAGGGGGTGCGGGAGGTGCGTCCCGAGGTCAGCAACGGCGCTGATGGCCTCCATATCGTCGCGCACGCCTCGCTCGCCCCCGATGCGGAGGCGCCAACGGTGGGCGAGCAGTTACAAGTGACCATCAAGGAGGCGGTGCAGCGGCATCTCGGCCTGCCCGTGGCCGAAGTCCAGGTCCACACGCAGGTTGAGGCGCTGGACACACGTCGTCGTGTCCGCTAGCCGTCACCGCCTGGCGCGTCTGGATGTGGGATGAGAGAAAGCAGGAGAGCGAGGGAGAGCGATGTCAGGACAGGTAGCGGGGATCTTTATTGGGATCGCGCTCGGCGTGGTCTGGATCACGCTGGGCTTTGGCGCTGTCGCGCTGTGCGTTGTGCTGGGGATCGTTGGCTGGATCGTCGTTGGCGCCGCGCAGGGCAGCATTCGGTTAGGCGATGTCGCGCAAGATCTGCAGGGCCGCCGTCGTTCCGCTGAATGAGGCGTGGTCACCTTGCTTCCGCTTGCTTCATCTTCCTCAGGCGCCATGTCTGCTTCGCCTGATGCTGAGTATTGGTTCCCCGGCCTGTAAATCACACCGCCAAGGTCAGCTCTCCTAGGCCAGCGTCACACTGGACAGTGCGAATCGACATCATTCTAGGGCGGTTAGGGGCAATGAAGCGGGCAAATGAAAACTCACGGCCCTTGGGTGTGGCCGTGAGGTCCCTTGAATTTTAGGTGGTGGTGACTGGATTGGAACCAGTGACCAAGGGCTTATGAGTCCCCTTTCGCACCATTCGTGGACGTTCGCCAAGTAGCGGGCAGGTGTCTCCTTTTCGGGGGCGCCTGCTCTTTCTTATGCGCCCTATGTCGCCATCTATCGCCCAGTGTTGTGGGTCAATGGGTCAGAATAGAGGGTCACGCCAGTTCAGGTGGGATGTGACTCGAACACTCAACCTGCGGTTTTGGAGACCCAACCCGGTGTGTCCGGTGGTGACGGGCGATGTCGATGGATACCACTCTGCCCCACGCCCTCTATCGTCTTCTGCCGCTGAGTGTCGCCGCGTGTCGCTGGTCATCGTGTTTCTTCGTCGGTGCTGGGGGCGGAAACTGGGGGCAGAACAACGCCATATTTCCTCGCATGAAACTAGTACTCAGTCCAGAAGGGAATTGACAGCGATAGTAAGTTCATGAGCATCAGAGGAGGTGCTCATGACGACGGCTGCTCCTACGTTACTCGAGATGTCCCGTAACTCACGGACTACAATAACCAGGTGGCAGCTGTAAGGAAGCGGCTGGACGACGTGTAGCAGCAAGCCAGCACTAACGCCAATCGTTTCATAAACCTCAACCCGTTAGTAGATCGCAACGTATCTACCGTGCAGGGCTGCCTCCAGCTCACGCGCCCGCATCCAGCAAAATCCTGGGACGCAGTACCTGGTGATCGCGTCTGATCTGGAGAATACCGCCTCGGTTGATTACACCGCCGATTTCCAGGGGACGCGCGTGCCTGATGAGGTCCATGTCGCGATGGTCTCTTACTCCTGCGCCAACGCTAACAGGTGTCAGAACAAAACGGCTCAATGGCAGAGCATCTTTGCCAGGTCCGGAGCAGCGTCAGTGAAATTCACTGACCCTGCGCAACCGAAGCCGTTGACGACCCTGTTTGGAGGCGCCTAGATGCTCGCAATCCCTCTCGATAACCGCACGCTGATCGTCGTCGTGCTCGCCGCCCTGGCCCTGCTGCTGACGATCTTTGCCCCCCAAGCCATGTCGAACATACTTGGCGAGCCGTTCACCCTCTTCGGACGGCTGCTGGGGGCCATCGCGGACTGGCTGGAGAAGGGGGCAGACAAGCTCTTCGCTCTCGTAAGAAGCGTCTTCCTGATCGGCCACCCTGTTGTAAAAGAGTCGGCAACCGCAAATACGACGCCGACGTCAGCATATCAGGCTCCAGCGCTGGCGTCGAACTACCAGGCGACAATTCGGGAACATCCCGCGCCAAATGATGGTGTGGCGTCCACTGGTGGCGTGAGTTTGAACTCGTCCTCATCCCCAAGTGACCAACTCGCGCCCTACGAGCCGGAGACATCACCTTCAGTGGCGCCCTATCCCGACCGCAATGGCGGCTCGTCCTACTCTGGGTCCTATTCTGGGTCGTATTCCGGCGCGCCCTCGCACAATGGCGACCGGACCTATAGCGATCCTTCCTATAATGGCAATGGCAATGGCAATGGCTACGCCGCGAACGGAACGAACGGGAACGGTTCGTCATCGCGAGCCATGCAGCCCGCTTCGTCGAACGGTGTCTCCGCCAACGGCTCCTACCATGGCGTTTCGTCGGGGAGGGCGTCCACTGCTGTGAGCGCGCCAGTTGAGCCAGCGAAGCCCGAAGAGCCGGAGATCCACGCCACCTGGGTGGGAGAGGTCATCATCTCCCACGTGCTCTACCTCGTCGCTGGCGTGATCATCGTCGTCTCTGACTTCGTCTTCACCGTCCTGCGCCTGCAGGCGGTGCTCTTCCCCGATCTCCCTATCAACCCAGAGTTGGCGAATCTGAGCGACCTCTCCGGCGCCCTCTTTGTCTCGATGGTGTTCCTGACTGGCGCGCTCACGCTCGACTTCCTCGGCGTTTTGCCGCCACCAGCGCGCCTCTTCCCGACGATGGACGACAACAAGCGCCGGATGTTTCTCGCGCTCTCCCTCGGCGCCTTCCTGCTCAACATGGCGGTCGTCGGGATCCTGTTCTTCGCGGGCCAGACGCTGATCTCGTACGCCTCCACCTGGCCACTTGGCTCACTCATCATCGCGACGCTGATCGGCGTCCTGCAGGTGCTGGTGATGTTCCTGGCGGCCTGGGGCGCGATCCGCGGCTTGAGCGCGCTCCTCGCGCTCTCGCTCGGCCTGGTCGGCATTGTCTTCGAGTTCCTCGCGCTGATCTTCACCTGGATCCATGAGGCGCTACGCACCGTCGGCGAGCATCTGGTGCCTGATCTGATCTTTGGCGTCGCCGGGATCTTCCGCCCCAATCCGGAGCATGCGCCCCGCCCAGCGCCGACAACCTCCAATGTGCTCTCCGTTGTCGGCTACGGCAACACGAGCAGCGACTTCATGGCGCAGCTCTGCGCCGACGTCACGCAGCTCTACACGCGTTCCAGCCTGATCGCCGCAGGCGCCTACGCCGATGACTACCACACGGTGGACGACGTGCGCCGTCGCCTGAACCGGCTCGCCATCAACAACATCACGACCTCGGGGCATGAGGGATCGCCGCTGCATACGCTCCGCGATAACATCGTGCGCGCCTATCATAAGCGCGGCGATGTGCAGACGACGCTGCTGTGGGTAGTGGACGGTGAGAAGCTCGGCGAGTGCCTGACTGTCTTCCCCGATCTCAAGCGCACGTTAGGACGTGTCAATATCACTGTCGTGTGCTTCATGCCGCAGAACGTCCGCGACCGCCAACCCTACCGTGAACTGCTGAGGCTCTCTTCGCCGTCACCCGATCACCCTACGGACACTCCACCGATTACGCTGACGGTGTTAATCGACCGCAGTTCGCCGCTCTACCACACACACGGCGACCTCCATCATGGCAAGGTCCTGGCGCGTGGCCTTGCCGGCATGACGCTGGCGCCGATCCACAACGCGGCCAATCAGTCCTTCCTGACCATCATCCAGAACCTCAACACCGCTGGCTACCATTTCGCCGCGCTGGCGGTCGATTCGACGGGGCTCGTCGCGGCGCGTCCGCAGCGCGGATTCCTGAGCTGGTGGCGGCCAGAGGAGCCTGGAGACATACTTTGGCCGGATGCCCTCAAACGCGCGGAGGATCTCACGCAGTCGATGATCGAGGGTGGACTTGGCTCCTCCACGGCCTATCGGCTTGAGTTAAGTCGTCTGCCTGTCTATGTGAGCTACCTTGTGCCCATGCCGGTGCGCAGCCATGACTACACACGATTCAGGAGCAGGATCAGCTCCTGGCTCGCCCAGAACTATAATATTGAGGCGTTGAGTGTCGTGCAGGGCGGCGGCATAGACATCTCGGACAGGCAACCGGAGAAACGTGGCGATCGCTACGCCCAGGCCTGTCTGCTCTATGGCATCCCTGACAGCGAGATTGATCGGCTCCTTCTTGAGAAGGAGCCAGCGCGAGCCATGCAAGACATGCAAGACATGCAAAACACAACGAACGCGCCCAGGCGGACGTGGGCCAGAGTGACCTGTCCACGTCGCATGACGCGACGCGCTCCGCGCCTTCAGAACGAAGCTCCCATCCTCTTGCAGCTCGTGGTCGAAGCGGCGCTCCTCGTTGATCGGCAGTCGCCCACTGGCGCGTGAGGCTAGCGTCTCGTGCCAGGAGGCTTTGCCGGCGCCCATGAGACGCTGTTCAGCTAATTCAAGGAGTGGCGCGTGACGTTAGACGCCCGGCATGGTCTGGTCAGGGTCGGCGCCGGGTCCGACCGCTGTGGCAGGTCTGCGATCCCAACCGAACAACCCGCGTAAGCCGCGACTGATGGGCTTGGCGAAGAGCAGCAACCCGAGCGCCAGCACGATGACGCTGATGATCGGCAGGAAGATCGCCAGCAGCGTGGTACCGAGCGCCGTGATATCTTCACCGACGCTCACCAGCGGGTTGCCGACGCCGACGGTCGTTGCGGTGACGACAGGACGGGTCGCCGATTTCGCCACGTGCATCGTCAGCGCGAGCACAGCGCCGATCACGCCAGCCACCCAGGGATTCCAGTGACTGATAGGGTTCTCAATGCCCGCCATGATGATGGCGCCGGAGGCGGGGCGGATGACGGTGTGAACGAGGTCGTTGACGTGGTCGAGGCCAGGCACCTTGTCGACGCCGAACTCGACGAGCGCCAGCGCGCCGATGAGCACAATGAACCAGTTTGTGCCCATCCATTGGAACCCAGGCGAGAGTTCAATGTGGGTGAGACTGGGATCGTTGCTGCCCAGCGCGACCGCGAGGAGCGGGAGGTAGGCGCGCAGACCAGCGGTCGTGCTCAGGCCGAGCGCGGTAAAGATCAGTTGCAGCCACTCCCAGGGGTTCGTGAGATCTGGCATCGCGGTCCCTCCATCAGATCATCGCCGCCAAGGGGCGTCACACGCGGCGCTTCATGATCGCGCTCAGTCTATCACGTTCCGCTGTGGCGTCGGGCGAGACGTCATGATCAGCCGGTCGCACACGCCATGTCCTACAGGCGTTGATAAATCGTATCGACCTGCTCTGCCCACTTTCGCATGCTAGGTAGACCACATAGCGCCTCTAGCGCCTCTTGCCCCCCGGGGTCATGGCTCCCGCGCGCCGTCTGATACCAGTGGTGAGGTCGTTGCCGCAACGATAGCTTGTAAGCTCTGTTCGAGCAAGCGCACCACCTGCTCGCGCGTCACGTCGGGCTGCTGAACCCATTGCAGACACACCTCATCGAGGAAGCCCAACCAGCCCCGCAGCCCCAGCACGACGAGCGCCTGCGAACCAATCGACGCGTCTGTCGACACGGCAGCGACGTCACCTACAAATCCCAGCAAGACGAGCGCGTGCGCCTCGGCAGAGGTGTCTGTCGACGCATCAGCAGGGAACTTGCCCAATAAGCCCAAGCCCTGGTAGAGACGCTCCAGTTGGTGCTGACGATAGGCGTTGAGGAGGCTTTCCACTTCAGGATCCACGCCGATGCCCCCACGCAGCACCATCTTCGCCAGCCCGGGAGACTGCTCAAACAGGGACAACATCTGCGACAACCCAGCGTGCAGATCTGGGCTGAGGTCCGTGAAGTGCGCCATCTGCGTCAGCACGTGCGCCACCGTGGCGACATACAGATCGCGTTTGCTGGCGAAGTAGTGATAGAGCAGCCCTTTCGACATCCCTGCGGCAGCAGCGAGGTCCTCGATGGCGATCTCGTCATAGGCCTGGGTGGAGAAGAGAGTTTGGCTCGCGGTGAGGATGCGCTCGATGCGCCGCGCTCGCTGCAGCCGCAGCCGTTTCGCGGATGGCGTTTGTGCCGCATCGCTGACCGGGGAGGGCGCTTCAACCTGATCGCTCGGTAGGTCCTCATCGTGTTGGGAGTTCTGGTCGTCCGGTAGCACGCGTTGTTCCTTCCTGCCGCTCTAGGGAGTCTCAATGAAGTCGCTCTGCTAGCCCTCTGCTACTCCTGCATCTGAGAACATCTGACACGCGCGAAGAGGGTGCTAAAGTGCATGCCGTGTGCGCAGGAGATACGCAGATACTAGCACACCATTGACTGATATTCAATATGCTATTGACTTTCGTTCAAATGCGTCATATACTCGACTTATCGAACAGAATTCAATCTCTGGCGTCCCGCGACGCGCTCCCTCTTCTACGAGCGCACCGGCGCACCACCGACACGTGAAGGAAGGCGCGAGAGGCTGTGTGAGATGGGACGCCCACTCTAGTGGTAGACCACTCGCCATGGACCACGCGCTGCGCTCGAATCGCCGATCGTGCGGCCACGGGAGCAGTTTGGTGAGGTCGGTGTGATCTCATAGATGCGGATCAAGGAAGAAGCCTCAAGGAAGAAGAGGAGCGTCAAGGATGTTGAATGTGAGCATTTCGTTTGCGAACCTGCTGATGTGGATTCTCGTCGGTGGGCTGGCGGGTTGGCTGGCGAGCCTCGTTGTGCGTGGCGGTGGTCTGGGGCTGGTCGGCGATGTTCTCGTCGGTGTCATCGGCGCCTTCCTGGGCGGATTCCTGCTCTCGCAGGTCTTCCCCAGCCTGTATGCCTTCACCGGTGGCTTCACCGGCTTCAGCATTGGCAGCCTCATCGTCGCCTTTATTGGCGCGGTGGTCCTGCTGCTCATCACCACGCTGTTCACCGGCCGGCGGGCACACACGACAGCGTAGAAGTAGCAGCGCGCGCCCCTGCGCTCCGCTCGACTGCGCTCCACTCCTACTGCTGCGGTCACCCCCAGACGCTCTCTCGGCTGCTCCTGGCCGACCGCAGCCACCGCTCCGCCAGTTCTCGGCAGTGTCTCAGGAGGCGTTGACCACATCGACGTCAGCCATCTCGAAGGAGATCTCCCATGCTATCCAACCAGTCGCCCGCGCCTACAGCGCCACCCAATGAACCCCTCCAGCCGACGGCGCCCATCCGCCCGCAGGCGCTGACCTACCAACCCGTCGAACCCCTCCAGACGTCCGTCCAGACCTCCGTCCAGGCGCCACTCCAGAGATCGGCAGGGGTCTCGTTCGCCGAACGGGCCGCGATGATCATCTATCTGATCCTGGGCGTCGTCGAGACGCTGATCATTGCCCGGGTGATCCTCAAGCTCCTCGCCGCCAACCCCGCCTCCGACATCGTGCGCTTCGTCTACAACCTCTCCGCCCCACTCGTAGCGCCCTTCCAGGGGATCTTTCCGACCCCCGCGACCCAGAACAGCGTGCTAGAACTCTCCTCGGTCGTCGCCATCGCGGCCTATGCGCTCATCGCCTGGGGCATCGTGCGTCTCATCGCCATCCTGGGACCGCGACTATCGAGCAACACAGCGTCCTAGCGCGAGGAACTCCTCGCGTGGGGAGTAGGTCAGAGGTGGTAGCAGTAGGCTCCCTGCCAGACGATGACACGCTGGGCAGGCTGCTGAGGTGGGAACACGCAAGGCAGCGAAGCAAGACGCAAGGATGCGTGGCGAAGGGCGCCGCTCTGTCGGCGTCCAAGAAGGGAACGAGCAGATGAAAGTATTGCGGTTTGTCGTCAACACCACCGACGGCTTAGTGGTTCGCCTGCTGTTGGGCGCCACCTTCGGCGGTCTGCTGGCCGCAGGTATGACGTTGTTGGTGGCCTCCGAGGGCACGGGGGAGTGGCCACCCAGCCAGTTGACCTATGTGGCGATGGTGGCGATCGGTGTCATCGTGGCGGCGATGGTGAGTCTCTTCATCTTGCTGCGCGCCACGCTGCGCAGCCTCGTGCGCGTGAGGACTCAGCCCGAGCAGGTCGGCTCCGCCCTCCCCGCCAGTGCGAACACGGTCAGCGAGAAAGGCTCTCCGGTCATCGCCACTACGCCACACGGATGAGTGACGATGACCGGCGTGGGGAATAAGGCATAGCGAGGTCTACCGCCTTGCCGCCTTCACCCCCCTTCACCCTGAGGATCAGGGCATGGAGGCACATGGAGGCACAAGGAGGAATACGCGATGAGCAGCATCCTGAGTTTCACCAAGCATCTCATTGGAGCCATGTTCAAAGGCTTCTTCTTTACTGGCGTCGCCGCAGCGATCGTCTGTGCGGTCGTGTTGTTCGTCATGGCGCCAGGCCATCAGGTGACGCTCGACACCTCGACCGCCTTCGCCCTCGTGATTGCGCTGCTAGCCGGAGTGCTCGGCGCGGCAGTGGCGCTCATCTATCACCTGAGCCATCTCGACGGGATCCACCACGCGGTACAGCACATGAGCGCGCAGCGCGCCGGCCGTCGTGGTGTAGCGAGCGAATAACCGCCCGCTAGTGGAGTACGGGGTGCGGGGGGGCGAGGCGGATGCGCCCAAGCGAGAAGGCGATGGATCGATGGGATTCATCGCACACAACGACGAGAAGGAAACGACGCACGACATGGTGATCAATCTGCTCGCATGGCTCACCGTTGGTGCTGTGGCTGGGTGACTGGCCCGCAGGGTGGCGCAGGGCGTCGGCATGGGGGTGATTGGTGACATCATCGTCGGCATTGTCGGCGTGCTGTTTGGGGGCTTTGTCCTCTCACTCCTGGTGCCAGGCGCATTTGCCTTGATCAGTTTCAACGTGACCAGCCTGAACATTGCCTTCATCGGCGCCGTGCTCTTGTTCTTTGTGCTCAAGCTCTTCAGGGGCCGTCGCGCTGTTTCGTAGGTCTCTCAAATACTGGCAGGCCTACCAGTCGGTTGTGACAGAGATGTCGCAGCCTCCAAATACGACGCACTGCTTGCCGTTCCATTCGTGGGTATGGCGCAGGTGATCACGCTCCATGGAGGGGGGCTGGCGATCCGTCGGAGAACAAGACGACGTGCGACGAGCGTCAGCAGCGCACCCATCTCTCGATGAAGTCGGCAAGACAGACATGGACAGACATGGACAGACATGGACAGACATGGTGAGAAAGGATACACAACATGGACCAACAAGGACGTCGCGAGTACTCAACAGGCGCAGGGAACGCGACCTACCTGCAGGGTGTCTCCGTCTATGACGCAGGGGGCGAGAAGCTTGGTACGGTGAGTGAGCGGCAGGACAAGGACGATTTTCTTGTCGTGCACAAAGGGGGTTTGTTCGGCCATGACACCGCTATTCCCCGCGCGGCCATCGACAAGAGTGATAGCAAGGGCATCTACCTCGTCATGCACAAGGACGAGCTCAAGGGCATGAAACAGACAGCACTGCCTGCGCCACCAGCGCCAAACACCAGCGCGACAATGGATGCAGTCGCGACGGATCAGCCGCTGACCGTTCCCCTGACATCCAGTATTCCTGCACCTGATCTTGGCAGAGGAACGGCAACGCTCGCGGCGTTGAACGCCAACGGCTCGGCTCAGCATTCGGCGATCGGCGCCGCGCAGGATACGGCTGGACAGATGGTAGACACGGTAAGCCAGGAAGCAGGACAGGCGGCAGACGTCGTGCACGAGCAGAGCGCCCCTGCGCTAGACGCGATGCGCGACCATATAGGTCCGGTCGTCGATCAGGTGCGTGAGCGCGTTGGCCCGGTGGTAGATCAGGTGAAAGAGCGCGCCTCAGCGGCAGCGCAGCAGCAGATGACCTCCGCCGCCGAAGGGCTTGACGGCGCGGCGGGCGCGGTCAACTCGGTCGGTGAGCAGCTGCGCGAACACAACCTGGCCGACCTCTCACACTACACCGATCGAGCGGCCGAACAGATCGAGAAGGCGGCGACCTGGCTGCGGGCGACGACGCCGCAGGAGATCGCCCACGAGGTCGAGGACTTTGCCAAGCGACAGCCGACGATCTTCGTCGCTGGCGCGCTTGCGCTAGGGCTGCTGGGTGTGCGATTCCTGCGCAGCGCGGGACAGGACACTGAAGACAAGAAGTAGCCGGCAGGCCACATCGGAGAGAAGTCGTGTGAATGAGCCGCACTGCGGTGATTACATGACGTTCCAGCGTACGTGGCCGAGATGGCGTTGTGCGTCTGCGTAGACAGTCGCTAGCAAGGATGTGTTTTCATGGAGACCATTCAAACCACACCTGAACCACTGGCATCGGGAGTTACACCCCAGCCTGAGGAGATGCTCACGCAGATCGAGCAGATGCGTGGTGATATGAGCGCGACGATCGGCGAGATCCCGGCGCATCGGCAGCTGAGCGACCTGGCGGAGCTGGCCGTCAATCCTGCGACGTCAGCCGCGCAGGATGCCACCAGCGGCGCGGTGGACACCGTTGCCGAGACGGCGCATACGGCGACCAACACGATGGTCGACGCAGTGACGCACCTACTGGACATGCTGCGCAGCAGTCCAGCGCTCATGGCGGCTCTGCCCGGCCTCATCGCGACTCTGCTGGCCTCGGGTCGCTCGACGGCGGCGCGCGCGGAGGAAACCGTTGAGCAGGCAGGTGAGCAGACGCGCACCGTGGCGATAGACGCTGCGATGGCGCTGTGGAAGTCGATCCAGCAGAACCCTGCGCTGAAGGGCGCGCTCGTCAGCGGGGCGACTTGGGCGCTCGCGCAGGGAACCAACGCGATAGCGACGGCTGGGCAGGCGAGGCAGGGGTTGAAGGATGCGGCGGATCAGGCATCCGAAACGGTTACTGGCCTGGCGGGTCAAGGGCGCGAGACTGCTGGCCATCTTGGCGCACAGGCCCAACAGGAGGCCCAGCGGGCGGCTGGCTGGCTCCAGCATATGGTGGAGCAGAATCCGCTAGTTGTCGCACTCGCGGTGGTGGTGATCGGCGCGGCGATTGGGCTGAGCAGCGAGCCAACCCAGCTGGAGCATCGGGTGATGGGACCTACCCGCGATCGCCTGCTGGAGCAGGTGCAGACAATGGCCACGGAGCTGATGGGCCAGGCTAGGACGCAACCACCCACCAACGCCGGTTGATACAAGGCCGTCGCGCCTCTTCTCGCGCGACACGTCAGCTTGGCTGAGCAGCCTAGCCAACTAGGACAAAGGATGTCGGCGAGATACATTCTTGCCCGGTCGAACGACGCTTCGCGTGTGGAAGGATCCACAGTGACAACCCAGTTGACGTCGCCCGAGCAGGCGCACGGCAGGATGGGATCCGGACGCGAGCGCTTTCCATGCCTTCCATGGCCATGTAAGCATATGGGGGTGCCAGTGCTGTTCTGCTCCCACCGTGACGCGAGGTGACTCATCTTCGGTAAGTTGTCGAGACATTTGTCAAGGTAGGGACTAGTAGGCCACCAGTCTTCTGAAATATAGTCAATAGCGGACGGTGCGTCGCGGCCATGGGCTGCCGGCTGGTACGCGCTCGGTCGCGGTCTTCACGTTGGCCGTCATGGAATCGTGGTCGTGGAATCGGTGAGCGAAGGACCGCCCACCACTGTCCAACTAAGGCGCACGCCGCGTCTTCTCAGGATGCGCCTTAGTTGGACGAGTGGGGCGGCAGACGAGGTAAAGGGAAGGGAATTCTCAACATGGCAGTGGTCAACATTCTGGCCTGGGTGATTGTCGGTGGGATCGCGGGCTGGCTTGCCGGACTCGTGGTGCAGGGCACGGGATTGGGCATCATCGGCGACGTCATCGTCGGGATCGTCGGCGCGCTGATCGGTGGGTTCGTGCTTTCACTGCTCTTGCCCGGCACGTTTGGGTTCACCGGCTTCAATTTCGGAAGCCTGGTCATCGCCTTCATCGGCGCGGTGATCCTGCTCTTCGTCGTCAAACTCTTCAGGGGCCGTCGCGCGGTTTCGTAGTCGCTGTGACAGGAGCGTGAACTGCGTGAGCCGTGGGGGAGGCTGCGATAGGGATGTCGCGATGCGATAAGGATGTCGCGGCCTCCTTCTCCTGGAGCGACCCTGTTTTCACATGATTGGATAGACCCACCATGCAGCAGCCGTATCAGACCTCCGCGCCGATGAGCAGTGAGATCGCCACAGTCCTCCACGAATGGCGGACGGCGCTGGGGGCCGCGCGAGCGAGCGAAGAAGCGGAGCTGTACGCGTGCGTGGCTGTGCTCGTGATGGAATCTCTCGAGCACTACACGACCGTCTCAGACCTCTTCAACGCGTACCGTTCACCTGACGCTGCGTTGAAAGCCCGTGTGCTCGCGTTATGTGGCGAGGGAGAGAGTCGCTTGGAGCCATGGGTGTTGATGGGCGCTGCCTGCGCCCTCCAGTTGCGCCAACTGATGGAAGAAGCGATTGCGTGATCATCGAGCACACGCTTTCCCACTCCTCGAGTCACTGCGACTCAGACGTTGGGCGCTGGCGCTGTGTAGAGCGTGGCGACGGGGTCCGTCAGAATCTGCAGTGCTCCCCCCGTGCACACAGCTTGCTATTCCAATTCATTAAGATGCTGGGACAGGAGATCTCCGACCGAGTCGACTGGCTTGAATTGCGGTGGCGACACGCCTTTGGCAGAGAAGACGCCAAGGAACATCTCCATGCGATGCTCGAGCTGCTCCACCCAGGAGCAGCGGCCTCTCTCCCGTACACCCAATCAGTGGGTTCCACCACTGAATCGGCGGTCACTGTGCGGATTCGCGAGAGAGTTGACGCCGCGGGTCGGTTAGTGCCCGCCGCTCGTCCTCACGGGCGCAGGGATGCGGCCGCTCGGCTCACTCCCCCTCACGCGAACTGAGCAGGCGCTGTGACAGTGGATCACCCACGTGAGACGACCTTGTGATGTGCCTGTTCTACCCTGTTCTACCCTGTTCGCAACGCTGTAATGTGGTGCGTCATGGCGCTCGCTCCAACGGGCGTGCGCCCGCTACCACGAGTCACCAGCAAAACCCCTGGAGGACCTGGGAGCCCCACAGGGATGTGGCGCCGGCGCTTTTAGGAATGCAGATCAGACAACGCTGTCTGATCTGCGCGGCTCCCACCAGCCTTGAGGATATCCAGGCGGATGTCCAGGCGAAACATCAGAGCGCCTGGTGGTGAAGGGAGGCGAGAGAACCATCCAAGCCACTGGGGGTCGAGCACGTCTCCTAGCGTGGCAAGCCGCGGAGCCAGATCCGCAAGCATGCCGCGAAGAACGCTCGCTGCAGTCTGCGGAGTTCGTCTCGTGCTCCAGGGTGGGTCAGGGAATGCGCTCACGCGTGTGACGCGCACAGTCATGAACGGCGGGGGCCACACGCATACTGCGTTGAGGATAGTGCGTGTGCGCCAGGCCACGGAAAGGAGTCCTGGCAATGTTGATCAATCTCTTAGTGTGGGTGATCGTCGGCGGTATCGCCGGCTGGCTTGCGAGTCTGCTGGTTCGTGGCGGGGGCATGGGGATCGTCGGCGACATCATCGTTGGCATCGTCGGCGCCTTCATCGGCGGCTTCGTGCTCTCGCTGCTGCTGCCGGGCACGTTTGGGATCTCTGGGTTTAACCTGGGCAGCCTGATGGTCGCCTTCATCGGCGCGGTGATCCTGCTCTTTGTCGTGCGTCTCTTTACTGGTCGCCGTGCGGCTGCATAAGGTGCGCCGGTCGTCAGTGACAACCCTGGATGGTCGTCGGCATCGCAGGTGGGCAACGAGGTGCTCTCGCCCTTGCCTCCTCACCCGCCCTAAGAGAGGGTGCAACGCCCTCTAGGGAGCCATGAGGAGACAGGGAGCGTGAGGGCACCTCGCAAGAGGTCAACACCGAGGACTCACGACAGGCTGCAGTTCCTCGTTCTCACACAATCGTCAGCTCGCGCTGGCGGGTCGCAATCGCGCGTGTTTCAAGTGTTTTCAGTTCTCGCTGCTCGAGAGGAGTGTGTACGATGGTGCTCTCGTCATTTACGGTGACCTTTAGCGACCTAGCGTTGCAAATAGTCGCGGGCGCACTCGCCGCGGCCTTGACCGGTCGGGCCTTCCGCGGTGGGGGCTTTGGCCTGATAGGGGATTTGATTATTGGCATTCTTGGGGCAGTGGGGGCCAACTTTGTCATTGGCTTCTTCAACCTGTTCAATCTCACGCAGTTTGGCCTCATAGGTGAGCTGATCATCTCGATCATTGGGGCCATTGTGTTGGTGGTGATTGTGCACCTGTTCACCTCCCGCCGCACCGCACGAGCCGTGGAGTAAGCGGACCGTGAAGTAAGCGAGCTATGGAGCAGGAGGCATGAGCACGGAGCTTGTGCTTTCGCTCATACGGGCAACGCTGAGGGCTACAAGTGGGCTGGCAGCTAAGCCAGCCTCTGCTTTACTTGTGTGCCTTGCCCTGTAGCCCTCTGTTGCTTGCACACCCGAGCCGTAGTAACTTGAGGCTTAGTGACCTGACAAAGCCAATGAGTTATTTGTTGCCCAAAATACCTGGCACGTGGAGGTACCCATGTATGCAAGAAAAGCTACGCACTAGCCTCACCTTCATCTCGGAACGGCTGATCGCTCTGCTCCGCACATCCCGTCGTGCTGCTGCGGCGGCGATCAACCATGCGCGTGTACGCTCAGGACTGCTGCAGCGTGGCAAGGTGCGAACCGCCCTCATTGTGACCATGATAGTGCTCGTGTTGCTCGGGATTATCGTGGCGCCACTGCGCGCCATTGCAGGCGCCAGCCAAGATTACACGCAACTCAAGGCTCTCGGAGAGTCTGGACTCCATCATCTGCTCGCGGCGAAAGCTGCGCTGGCCCCTCTCGCGGGGACGCCAACAGCGCTTCAAGCATTCCAGACGCAAGCTGATCCGTCGCCTGTGATGCCGTATACGTTGCTGGTGCAGCGTCAGTCCGGTACGGCCTATACGATGAATGTGACCATCCACCCATCGCCTTCCCTTACAAGTCAGGGTATTGGCACAGCGCAGCTCACACCACTCATTGCTGCGAACACTGTCCTCGGCATGGGGCCAGTCGCAGTGGCCACTCCCAGCGCGCCTCCCACAGCGACGACTCCTAACACAGCAGCTTCGAACTTGATTCCTGATCTCGCTGTGGTTGAGGTAGCGCAAGCTGAGCTCCAAGCCGCGCAGCGGGACTTCCATGCCCTCTATTCGCGGCTTCATTCCGGCACAGGGCTGCTCGGAATGATCGCTGGGCTTCCGGGAGTCGATAAGAAGTTCGCCACAGCGAATGCCCTCGCGGCCGTAGGTCTCGACGTCACTGCTATGGGGCTCGAGCTGACTGCAGCCGCGCTTCCCGTACTGCAGCGTGTGCGGGCTGGTCCCCTGGCCAGCAGCGACTCGCTGCTTACGCAAACAGATCTCGATCACCTGCAACAGGCGCTCACCCACGCCGATGGACTTCTTGCCGACATTGATCAACGACTCGGCGGGCTGGACCTCAGCCAACTCTCACTTACAAGCGCGCAGATGACGACCTTCAACGCCTTGCGAGAGCAGCTGCCACATATCCGGGACCTCCTGCGCCAGGCCAATCCGTGGTTGCCGACTATCGCCTGGATGCTGGGAGTGGGGCAGCCGCGTCACTTCTTGGTGCAAACCCTCGACCGCGCCGAGCTGCGGCCGAGTGGTGGGTTTACCGGCGACTACGGGGTGCTCACTGTCGCTGACGGCAAGATCCAACCGTTCTCGCTCTACAACGTCAACGACATCGACTACGGTCTGAAGACGAATGGTTGGAACCTTGGCAAGCGCCCACCCGCACAGTATTCCTGGTGGCCCTTCGCCAACTGGGGGTTGCGTGACGCGAACCTCTCCGCTGACTTCCCCACCACCGCGCGTCTTGTCATGCAAGTCTTCCAGAACGAAGGCGGCGGCGCGGTGGATGGGGTACTCCAGGTTTCCCCGGTTGCCATCGCACACGTGCTCACGGTCACCGGACCCATTAGTGTGCCGGAGTATAACGAGACGATCACCGCCGACAACCTCGAAGCGAAGATCCACTACTACCAGCAAGATCCTGCTGGCATCGCGAAACAGCAGCAGCTCAATCCCAATGATCACACGCACAGCCTACGCAAGCGCTTTACGCAGCTTTTGGCTCAGCTCCTGCAGGACAAGGTGAAGCGCCTGCCTTTGAGCCAGCTCATGCTTGTGCTCAAGCAGATCTGGAAAGATATCAGCGACAAGGATCTCCAACTGTATGTGACCAACCAGCAGATCGAGGACCTGCTGCTGAAGCGTCGCGCGGCCGGGCAAATGGACACCACGGCCAAGATAGACAGTTATGCGTTCGTGCAGGCAAATGTCAGCGCAGCGAAGTCTACCCCCTATGTCGCGGTTACCCAGCGCGATGACATCACGCTCGATGCGCAAGGCGGCGCCCTACACCAGCTGACCATCACGTTGCGCAATGATCCGCATGGGCAGCCGATCTATGGCTACCCCACCTACCGTGACTATGTCCGCATCTATGTCCCGCCACAGGCGCGCTACATTAATGGTGGGGGCTTCGACCTCTTGAAACCCTTGTGTTATACGCCTCCTCCAGTGCCGCCGACACCGCCCATGCCGCCATCTCCCACGCCGGTAGCATCTCCCACACCAGTGGCCTCGCCGTCGCCGGAGGCGTCACCGCCTCCCACGGCGACACCCACACCCAACCCGACACCCATACCGACGCCTACTCCGCCGCCGCAATATGCTGGCCTGCCGCTCTGCTCGGCTACCCCCTATGCGAATGGGGAACGGTCTTGCCCAGCCCAAGCGTATAGCGCACCCTACGGGCGCCCTACGGCGCAGCCTACACGGTGCTTGGACACGGGACCACGACAGTCCCCGTGCTCGATACCCTTGGGCAGCCACCAAATAGAGTAAGTGATCTGCCTGGTCGCGCGATGTGGGGAGGGTATGTCGTCATTCCTGCTGCGTGCACTGCGACGATCCAGCTGCGCTGGTATGTGCCCGACGTGGTACATTCTTAGGGACTTGCCACGCATGGGTAGTGGCTTCTGTGGTACGTGCAGCCACCTAAGAAAAGGGGCACACCCCCTATGAAAACCCAGCGCGATGAGACGCCTGACCCTCTTCAGTCGCCAGCTGTCGAGAGCTTAGTCGTTGTGGGCTCGTCAGCGGGAGGAATCGAGGCGCTTTTGACACTCGTCGCCTCGCTGCCAGAAGGATTCCCGGCGCCGATCGTGATTGCCCAACACCTAGACCCGCAGCGTCACAGTCACCTTCAGGAGATTCTGGCCTCGCACAGCACGCTGCAAGTGCGCAGTGTCGCAAATGAAGAACAACTGCAATCTGGTATCGTCTACGTCGTTCCCGCCGATAAACATGTCGAGATCACTGCCCACAACGTGCGCGTGAAGCAGCAAGGGAGCAAGCGCCCAAAGCCCTCTGTGGACCACCTCTTGAGCACAGCCGCTGCGGTCTTTGGTGAGCGACTCATCGCCGTCATTCTCACTGGCACTGGGTCAGACGGCGCCGCTGGAGCCCATGCGGTCAAAGCGGCTGGCGGGATGGTCATCATCCAGAATCCAGCGACCGCCGCCTATCCGGGCATGCCTGCTTCACTCGCGCCCACGACGGTAGATATTGTGGCTGATCTCGAGCGGATCGGCCCGTTGCTGTATGATCTCTTGGTTGGTGTCCACGTCCCCCAGTGGGCCAATGAAAGCGCCAAGCTTGACATGCTACTTGATCAGGTGCGCGAGCACTCCGGCATTGACTTTTCCCACTATAAGCGACCAACCATGGAAAGGCGCTTACAACGCCGATTCGTCGCAACGGGCGTAGCTACCCTGGATGACTATCTCCGCTTCCTCCAAGGTCATCCCGATGAGTATGGGCATCTCATTACCGCTTTCTTGATTAAAGTGACCGAGTTTTTCCGCGATGCGGATCTCTTCACGGCACTGCGCACCCAGGTGATGCCAGAGATCATTGCTCACGCACGCAACCATGGCAACGAACTACGTCTCTGGTCGGCAGGCTGCGCAACTGGTGAGGAGGCCTATTCGCTCGCCATTCTCGTGGATGAGGCCCTCGGAGATGAGCTCAGTCGTTTTAACGTCCAGATCTTCGCGACCGATCTTGATGAGGAAGCCATCGCATTCGCGCGTCGGGGCGTCTACTCATCCGCCAGCGTCGCTGGTTTGCCCGCCGACGTCCTCATCCGCTATTTCACCCGTCTGGACGGCACGTATGAAGTGACCAAGTCCCTGCGCGGGAAGGTCACCTTTGGGCAGCATGACCTCGGTCAGCGACCACCTTTTCCCCGCATAGACCTCGTCCTGTGTCGCAATGTGTTGATCTACTTTACGACTGAGTTGCAGCGCCGCGCCTTACAGCTTTTTGCGTTCGCCTTACGTGATGGTGGGTATCTTGCCCTGGGGAAGGCGGAAAGCGTACAGCCACTGGCTACCTATTACGCACCTGCGCACCCGCGCGTGACCCTCTTTCGTCGCCATGGACCTCGGGTGCTCGCTCCCGTTTTGCGTCAGCATCGAGGAGATAGGAATGACCGTCAGGATGTTCCCTTACGAGCTGCGCGATCCCTGTCATCCTCGCGGCAAGTACCTCCATTCCGTAAGTCACTCATCGCATCACAAGTTGAATCTCCTTTTCCGGAACAGCGAGCGCCTACCATGAGCGAAAGACTTGATACCGTTCTTTTGGATCTCACTCTTGGCGTGGCCGTCGTGGACGCTAATTATGATGTTCAGTTCATCAATCGCTCCGCCCTGCAGTTACTTGGCATCTACAAGCCGGCTCTGGGTAAAGACCTCATCCATTTAACGACGAGCATCCCAACGGCTGCCCTACGCACCGTCATAGACGCGACATTTCGGGCGCATGAGCCCTCGCACATGGCCAGCGAGACCGTTACCGCCGATAGCGGCCTGCGCGATCGCCGGCGGCTCCAGATTTCTGGCTATGCTATTGGAGATGTCCCGGGAACGAGCAGAGCGCCCGACGCACAACTGGCGAGGGGCCTCCCCTCCCCAGCGAAGCGTATCCACGGGGCACTGCTGCTGATCAGTGAGATGACTGATGAGAGTCATGGCCCAGCTAAAACGGCGGTGCATGCTGCGCATCTAGGTCCCCTAGATGCATCCTCGATCCCACACGACCGCCCATCACCTACACGTGCAAAGGTGGAGGAACTGAGTACGCGCCTGGAACAGGTCAGCGCCGTCAATCAGACACTCCTTGAGGCGAACCAGGAGTTCGCTGTCACCAATTTGGCTCTACAGCATGCCAACGAAGAGCTGCTCGCAGAGCACGCGGACGCGGAGGCCAGCGCTGAGGAAGTCAAAGCGCTGAATGAAGAGCTGCAGGCGACGAACGAAGAGCTTGTCACGTTGAATGAGGAGATGGAGGCCACCGTCGAAGAGCTGCATGCCTCCAATGACGATCTGCTAGTGCGCACGCGCGAACTTGAGCAGATGGCCTCCTCAGAAGCCGCATTACGCCAGGACAGTGAAGCCAGACGTGCGCGACTGGAAGCGATCTTGTTGAGCGTGGGCGACGCGGTTCTTGTCGTGGACTCAACCGGCAAGCCAGTGCTGACCAATCAAGCATACGCGCAGTATTTTGGGAGTGCGACGGCGACCCTTGTAGCGGATGACGTCGATGGGCATCCACTGCCCCGCGAGGCGACGCCTCAATACCGTGCAGCAATGGGTGAGGTGTTCACACTTGAGTTTACGCTGCTTTCACATAGCGTCCGTCGCCATTTCGAGGCGCGGGGTGAGCCGGTCCGAAGTGAAAAGGAGACCGACCTAGGAGGAGTAGTTACCATCCGCGAAATCACTGAGCGTGCTACTCATCTCCAGCCGCATGAGGCTCCCTCAAATTAGGTCGCTCTATCTATGTGTTACACTGCACGCCCTTGTCGTTTCGCACACGCAAAAAGGAGCTCTTACGGCATTGCTCCCAATTTCTGCAGTTCCGTTGCTGGCGAATGTGCAGGGTCGTCGAGCTGGCTCGTGCGCGAGACCTCGATCAGCGCCCTTTCCAATTCGCCCACATGCCTGCGCTCGGCTGCGAACAGGCGATCAATCTCGACGCCAACCGCCACGGCATCAGCACACGCCTCGATCCATGCCCGCTCAGCCGCATCCCACACGAGTGGGACATCAAGTCCGACTGAGAGAGCGCCTACGAAATTGCTGCCTACACGCAGCGGAATGGTAGCCCAGGCTCGCATGTTACTCTTCGCCCATATACCCAAGCCAATCTCGCGAAGCCAGCGGGGCCCGGCGTCATCTGGAGTTGAGTAGAGCGGCCCCGCGATGAGCACGCGCCACCAGGGGTGATGGCGATTCAAGGGAATAGCGGGGGCATGAGTACGGGTTCGGTCGCCACCGAAGGACCCTACGCGCTGTAAGGTATCCTCTTCAGCATCGAGCAGATACAGCGTCGCCGCAACCACAGGCTTCGAAGTCGCCTCAGCAAGAGCGTGCATAACGCGGGTGGCTCGGTCCGTGCCGCCCGTAGAATTCGGTGCTCCGGCAGAGGCGCGGGTCACCGCTGCGAGGCTCATCTCACGCTCGCGCCGGCGGTGCTCTTCGGTCACATCACGCCCGACCGCCACGGCGCCGGTGATCCCTAGCGTTGGGATAGAAATGGGAGCGGCGTCCCAGGAAACAAGGCGCATGATACCATCTGGGCAACGGTGTATGAGCATCTTGCCATGCACAGTGCGATTCTCGGCCATCGTCTGCGCGAGCGGCAATTGTGCAGACGGAATCACAACGATGCCGCCCATTGGCTCTTCTGGTTGACGAGCAGTCTGAGCTGCAAGTGTCGCAACGTTATCCCTGATATCCTCAGGGCTCAGTAGTGCCGCCTCGTCGCCACTGGCGGGCCATCCCAGCACTTGAGCGCAGGCCGGGCTGACATACGTCATGCGCAACTCGGTATCAGAGATACATACAAGCGCTGGCAAGTCATCTATAGCCGCTTTCCAGCGGGCCCTCTGGGCCTCTGCCTGAGTACGAGCAGTACGGATGTGGGCATGGAGGTTGCCTGTCTCGATCGCAATAGCCGCTTGCACCGCGAACAATCGCGCGTGCTCGAGGTCATCATCATCGAACCGCTCAGGATCTAGCGCCTCGCCCAATGTCAGCGCTCCCAATGGGGCGCCTCCTGAGGCAAAAAGCGGCGTTACCAGCATGGCCGCAGGCTGGGGCATCTGTGAATATATAGCGGCCCGCGATGCGTCGCTCATGGTGTTAATAATCACCCCACGCCGCTCGCGGATTGCGCGAATCACCGGCGAAAACTCATCAGCAAATGAGATGTGAGCTGGCGCGTCCTGGGTTCCTATGTGCGTCATGTGGGACCCGGTAGCTGCTGCGGCGACAAGGCCCTGGGAGTGACTTCGTTCCTGGCGCCGCCATGCGACCCAATTGCCAAGCGACGTGGGTGGCGGATCTACCAACCACAGAACGGTATCTGCAACACCAAAGGCAGTGCAAGCCTCGTGACAGATAACCTGCAAAACGTCATGCAAACTACGACCTGAAGCAAGGGCTTCATTGACTCGCGCTACGGCTCGTAGCACGAGGCGTTCGCCGCGGGCCTCCTCGAGATCTCGTCCCACTCCAAGATGAGATTTGGCACGGGCACGACTCCGCCGAGGAACTATACCCGGCGCGTAGTCAGCGGCGTCAGGACGGAGATCGCCAGAATGAAGGAGTTGAGTGATGGTTCGCCGTGATAACTTCTGTTGCTGCAGTGTACGGGCAATGAGACGAATGCGAGCGATGTCATCCTCTGTGAATTGGCGCACCCCACCGAGCGAGCGACGAGGTGAGATCAGACCGACCCGCTCCCATGCCCGTAAGGCGTCAGGCATAATGCCCGTGAGTGTGGACACATCACCAATGTGATAGAGTGACGCCTCTCCCAACCTTGGGTACTGGTACGGATGCACCTATGACCTCGCTTCCCGTTCACTCTCGTACTTTACGGATGGCTCGAGAGTCACCAGCAAGAACAGAAGGGGTGCCTCAATACCGCTGTACAAGGGCAGACAAACGATCGCACGCAATTCAAATTTGTGCCATCATTATTTGTCTCTCCAAGAGCCCAGAATAACACATTCGTGAAATGGTTTGTCCAGACATTTGTCGAGATAGAGACTAGTAGACCGTCAGTCTTCTGAAATATAGTCACTAGCGGATGGTGCGTTACGGCCATGGCCTGCCGACGATACACGCTCGGTCGCGGCATTCACACTGGCTGCCGTGGAAGAGGCGAGCGAATAACTGCCCACCACTCTCCTAGTAAGGCGCATACCGCGCCTTCTCGGGATGCACGTTAGTAGGACAAGTGGGCCGCAGGCGCCGGAGAGGGGCGGGAGTCCTCTCGTGGCCGTGGTCAACATTCTGACCCGGGTGATTATGGGTGGAATCGCAGGCTGGCTCGCCAGTGTGGTGGTGCAGGGCACCGGCATGGGCATCGTCGGCGACATCATCGTCGGTATCATCGGCGCGCTGATTGGCGGGTTTGTGCTCTCGGTGCTTTTACCGGGCACGTGCGGCTTCACCGGATTCAATTTCGGGAGCCTGGTCGTGGCCTTCTTCGAAACGGTGATCCTGCTCTCAGTCGTCAAATTCTTCAATGTTCGTCGTGCTGTCTCATAGGCGCTCTGGCAGGAATGTATACGCGGTGAGGCGAAAGAGGCCGCGACAGGGATGTTGCGATGCGACAGGGATGTCGCGGCCTCTTTCGACATTCAGCGATCATCCTGAGCGGCGATGATGAGACGGTAGCCATCCACAGCGTGGCTCTTGCCGGAGACGCTTGCATGCTTGGCTTTGCACTTGAGAAGGAGAGCGCGGTGCAGACACACGGATACGGACTCGTGTCGTCACGTGGCGACATCGCGGCGGCGCTGCACGAGTGGCATACCGCCCTGGCTACTGCCGACGCCAGCGTCGAGGCAGAGATTTACGACTGCATGGCGGCCCTGATCTTGGAGTTTCTTGAACCGTGCGCCACGTTGCATGATCTGCTCGACGCCTACTACTGCCCTGGGATCGCCCTCATGCGCCTCATCACGGAACTATGCACGGGAGGGGAGATTCTCTTGCAGCCACGGGTGCTGCTGCGGGCGTCCTGCGCAAAGCGGCTGCGTCAACTTGTAGGGGAAGCCATCGCCTAGATGGGTATCGCATGACGTGGCTCATGCCAGGCGGTGACAGACAGCGACAGGCTGGGGCAGGCTGTTGAGGTGGTAATGCGCAAGGAGGCGTGGCGGAGGGTTCGCTCTGTCGGAGTGTACGAAGGGACGAGCAGATGAGCGTGTTGTGGTTTGCCGTCAAAACCACCGACGGCTCAGTTGTTCGCCTGCTGTTGGAAGGCCACCGCCGCGGAAGCGCCCTGGCTGCTTTGCCACTCAGGTGAAGCCTACGAGGAGCAGGTGACCATCTCCTTGACTATGTGCGGCATGACGGGGCGGCGCAACTCCGTAGGAAGGGACCAGAAGAGACGATGGGGACCAGCGTCGTGGCGACGATTGTACGAAAAACGGGTGAGGGTCCGGCGGGGCAGTTCCGCATTGTCGTGCGATCATCCGCCATGCCTAGCGACATCGCCATCACGGTCTCGCGGGACGATTATGCTCACCTGCATGCTGGCATGCTCGTGACCGTGTTTCAGGTTGGATGGGGACCACTCTCCGCCTGGAAGCTGCGAACATGAGCGCGCAATCCCAGGCGGGTGTGCAGGTTGGCCTGCACGCTGACGCCTGGATGCGCAGACCACCTGGACCCGCGCAGGGAATGGCAAGATATACCGTCCTTGCGTCTTCAAAACTCCGTAGCCCTGAGGATCAGGGTATGTATGCACAAGGAGGCGCACGCGATGAGGCGCGGAACCAGAATCCTGAACAACATTGGGCCGAGCTTCTTCCCATGGCTCCAGCTATAGGGAGGCGCTTGCCCCACGCAAGGAGGTGACACCCATGTCCTCGGGAATGACAAACGGGCGCTTGGAGGGCATGGTCGCTCTCATCACGGGATCTGACTCTGGCATTGGACAAGCGACTGCGATCGCTTTTGCTAAAGAAGGCGCTCATGTGGTCATCACGTATTTGCATGACCAACAGGGCGCCAATACGACGCACCAAGCGGTGGAAGCGACTGGACAACGCGCCCTGACGCTCCAAGTCGACACGACCGATGAGCGCCAGGTTGAGCGGGCCTTTGACCAGGCGCTCGCAACGCTCGGCACGCTCGACATCTTAATGAACAATGCCGGGGTCGATGCCTCGGGGACGCCGGTGGCAGACCTGGCCACCGAGGTCTGGGATCGGGCCATCAAGACCAACCTCTACGGCTATTTTTTCTGCTGCCGCCGCTTTATCAACATCCGCAAACAGGCAGGGGGCGGCGGCAGGATTCTGAATGTCACGTCGGTGCATGAAGAGATTCCGCGGGCTGGGGCTGCCGAATACACCTGCTCAAAGGGCGCTGTGCGCAACCTGACCCGCACGCTCGCCTTGGAGCTGGCGCAAGACGACATCACCGTCAACAATATCGCGCCGGGCATGGTGCTCACCCCATTCAATCAGGCTGCCATCGACGACCCGAAGCTGCTGAAGAAAGATGAGCAAAGCATCCCACTCAAACGCGCCGCCCGGCCAGAGGAGGTCGCGCAACTGGCCGTCTTCTTGGCGTCGCGTGACGCCGACTATATTACCGGCTCAACTTACGTCATCGATGGCGGGCTGATGCAGAATCAGGGGCAAGGCGCATGACCGTCTCCAGACACATACCCCGACGTGACTCCGGGATCGATCATATGATCGATATCAGCCTCGAGTCCACGACACCTCTGGTCCTCGAGCGCGCGCCGCCGCTCAGCGAGATGTTCGTCCTTAGTCCCTCTGTCTGGCAGGAAGATGACGGCTACCACCTGCTCCTGCGGGCTGTCAACCGCGCCGATGACCCCACACGCAAGGTGGCACGCATCTATCACGGATGGGGGGATGATGGCCTACGGTTCGTGATGGACGCCGAGCCGGTGCTTGCGCCCGCATCCGATCCCCACGCCGACGACGCGGGTGGGTGCGAGGACCCTTCTGTGGTGCGCGAGGATGGACGCTATCACGTGTGGTACACGGGATGGAACCAGACAACAAAGACCGGGCAACTGCTCCAAGCAGTTGGCGCGCAGGTGACACAGTTAGAGAAATACGGGCGTGTCCTGCCCCAAGACATGCGTTCCCGCAATGCCAAAGAGGCGGAGGTCGTCCCATGCCCGCTTGGCGGCTGGCGCATGTTCTTTGAATACGCGAGCAAAGGACGCTCAAAGATTGGCCTGGCCTCCGCAGCAACCCTCGATGGCCCGTGGCAGTCTGACGCTGACCCGTTCGCCGCGCGTGCGGGTCATTTCGACTCCTGGCATCTCAGCCCAGGGCCAGTAATACACTTTCCTGGCGAGCAGCCTGTAATGTTTTACAATGGGGCATCCAAAGGCGCCCACTGGCGCATCGGCTGGGTGGCGTTCGACGAAGGATTCACCCGAGTCACCGCGCGCAGTGCAAGCCCCATCTTTGTCCCGCCTCCTCCGCGCGGCGACGAGACGAATCTCGTCTTCGCGGCGTCAGCGCTGCAGCGAGGACGGTCCGCCTGGCTCTACTACAGTATGAGCGACGATCGCCCGACACGTGCCACCCTGCGCCTGCGCCGAGTAGGTGATTATGGAGCAGGCCATGCGCCCGAGACGAGTGAGGGACGAGGGAGCGGGCCGATGCGGTTCCTCCAGTCCCTCTTTCACGCTTCCTCACGTCGTTGAACCAGACAGGCGCGTAAACGGAGAAATGGGTGGGGACAAAGCGGCTCAGCAAGGACGACGTGGCCTTGACAGTTGGCAGCATCTAACCATCAACGTGGATCATAGCGGTGTCGTCTTCATGCGCCTACCGTCTACGAGCAATAGGAATTGAGGTAGACGCTCAGCAGGCAGCGAACCTCTGAAGGACCTGCTCTGTCGGCTCGGAGGCAGGAGTGAGGACAGACGGAAAGCGAGGAAGGATCCAGATGCGGCTCACCAGCTTTGGGGCCACTAGCGCCACAGGACAGGTTCTCGTTCCCCAGGCGCTGGCGCGAGGGGACGCCCTCACGGTGCTGGCGCGCGATACGGCCAAGCTTCGGACGCAAGACGCTCGCATCCGCATGGTGCAGGGAGATGTACGCGACGAGGCCGCGGTAGCGCACGCTGTCACGGGCGCCGACGCGGTCATTTCGGTTCTCGGCTCTGCCAGCCCGATCTTGACGATGGGAATTCGCCGGATTATCGCCGCCATGAGGGATCAGGGCGTCCGCCGGCTCATCGTGCAAGGCTCGCTCTACTTCAGTGGCGAGTATGCCGGGATGAGTGCGCCAAGCGCCTTGCTAAGCCGCCTCTTGGCGCTTCCGCGGCGGTGGCCTTCCAACAGCAGGCGAAGGGATGCGGGTGCCCGCTCGTGACGCCATGGAACGCCTTTTTGGCAATCACGGCTCGCTTGTCGCAAGCCTAGGAGAATAGACCATGTTGTGGATCAATTGGGGGGCCAAGCGGGGGCACAGTCACTCTTGCAACATCAACTGGTTGTTACAAAGCCTCTTGAATTCAGGGTGGGGCTGAGAGGATTCGAACCTCCGACCTAGGGTTTAGGAACTCCGCGCCGCCTGTCCGTGGCCGTCCGCGGTCGTCCGCCGTGCGCTATTTCTCTGGTGTGAATGTCCTCTCATGTCCGTCGTTGGATGTCAGAGGTTGCCTGGGTTGGGGTCAGGGTTGGGGTCAAGTCTGTGGTGTAGAGGGAACCTACACAATTCGAGCGCGCCCATTTGTCCACCATCTAGTATGCTAGTCTGCGTGGCTCGCTTCCTTGTCCTCGGGCGTCTCTACAGGGCTATGGCGACGAAATTCTATGAGTTTCGTGGTCCACCCACTCTCTGGCCTTATGCCCATTGCTACCATCCGAAGAACCCCTCCCTCGGCCGGGATGTCCATAGGCGCATTGCGACCTCCTGTATCCTGAAATGGCCTTGTTCAGACAAGCTCTCTCAAGCGGTGGTAGCCACCTACGTACCTTCAGGCTGCCTCCTTGACGCGATAGAACCCATGTTCTCTACTGAGAACAGGGATTGCCGCTTGGCATGTCCCGTCCTCAGCAGGAGTGAAGGAGCGAGTCGGTGAGCAGCCATCCAATCGTCCACATCGAGCTTCCCGCGAGCGATCTCAAGGAGGTCAGCCGGTTCTACGCCGACGTGTTCGGCTGGCAGATTGATGAAGCCACGATGGAGGACTATCCGATGTTCGCCGCCGAAGGTGGCCCTGGTGGTGGATTTGTCCATGTAGACGACATCGGCCATACAGTGGGCAAGCCTTTGCTCTTCATTGGCGCCGACGACATCAATGACAGTCTGGCGGCGGTCGAGGCCCATGGCGGCAAGACCCTTATGCCACGAACCGCGATTCCTCATGTCGGGTGGTGGGCGATCTTCGCTGACTCGTCTGGCAATACCCTCGCCCTCTACACCCGCGATGAGACTGCCGCGTAGCGCCTTCATCGCGTGAGCCTCCGATGCCCGTGTCCCGCTCATCGCATGGCGGGATATGGGCGGTTTTTCGAGCGAAGGCGCTGCGCCAGGGGAAGTGGGAGCAGCGTTGAGGCAGCACCCAGGCAACTTTGGGGAAGAAAGCGGTGGGCGCCTGCGCAGTGATCAGTGAGAGCGCCCCCATTCGCTGAAGCTGGTGTCAAGAAATGTTTCGTACCAGCCATCAGTTGCTGGTTAGGCCCGTTATTGAGTAGAAGAGGCGCCTCTTCGGCCCGCCAGCAGCAGTGCGCCACTACCGAGCACCCAGCAGGCAAGTGCTACAAAATACAGTGTGCGCGTCGAATCCAGCGCGCTGGCGAGATACCCGAGCGCCCCGAGCGTAATCATAACCATCCCGGCTCGCGCCGACTGGCGACGCAACACAAGAGGCGCCACTCCAGCGCCTATTGCCAGCACAACTGCGGCGACGCCCAGCGCCACATAGCCACTGGTCGGCGACTCAGCGCCCTTGGTGAGCTCGAACCAGGTGGAGTAACAGCCAATCACCATCCCCAGCAGACCCAACGCCAGACCAATTGGGCGCATCACGTCCATCCTCTCCTCATCGATTGGTGGTTTGCATCCAACATTATCAAGCCGATGCCGCTCTGACTGCACACACGTGCGGCGGATGCTTGTCGTGAGTGCGTGGCGCTACGGACTGCTAGGCGTATGGTGGATGCCTCCACCGGTATCAGGTAGAGAGAGCGCACACAACGAGAGCGCCTGTGTGTCGGGAGGCTGACCATGCTGATCGAACTTGTGGGGACAGTGCTCTTTCTCGCCAGTGTCTTGGGCGCGCTTGGCGTTCGTGATAGCCCTTCTCTATGGCGCGCTCACACGACGGCGTCGGCTCATCAGTGTCCTACTCATCAGCGCTGCGGTCTGGCTTGTGGGGTACAGCGTCCTGTTGATCGGCGCCTCACTCCTCACCCCGCAACAGGTGCTTGAGGCACACCAGGAACGTTGCTTCGACGAGATGTGCTTCTCCGTGCTCCAGGCGACGACCCAGCCAACGGTTGGCGATGGCGAGCGGACGCGGGCCGCGCAGGGGCTGTACTATGTGGTGACCGTACAGCTCCGCAATGCCAGCCAGCGCACTGCGCAGAAGCCGGATCATCCCGCCTTCTTCCTTGATGACGGGCGAGGGCGTCACTACCTCCCATCGCAGGCGGCGCAACAGACTCTCGGCCAACAGCCGGTCTGGGACGCACGCCTCCAACCAGGCGAGACGCAGCCGCGGACGCTCATCTTCGACGCGCCTGCGGATCTTGCGCAGCAATCGCCGCTGCCGCGTCTGGGCATCACCGAAGGGAGTTGGCCCACTCCGCTCATCATTGGCGACGAGAACAGTCCATGGCACCAAGTGACGGTGATTCAACTCACCTTCTAAGCAGGCGGGTGCTGCGCTCGTTTGATACCGCCTGCCGGAACGTGACGCGGGAAACGACATGTTCTACGAGTTCGACCCAGCTCTTTACACACAGATGATGTCAGCGAACGAGGGCGAACTCTTGCTCTATGTCGGCGGAACTCGTTAAAGCGGTTGTTCGCCCACCTCAGCGAATGCTGGAACAAGGGCGCCGATTGCGCGCTCACGATCCCCTGGTCTGTTCCGGCGCACCAGATCTGTAGCCGCTTCCCACGTCTTTTGCTGCAGCTCGCTGAGGGCGACACCAGCCGGAATCACCCCCTCCGGACTGTCCTCAAGACGGCGGATGACAGCAAATGCTTCCCCTGGCCCTTGCGCCCAAATGGTGTAGGTAGGCAGTACCCGTGGGCTGAGTGAAAGGTGCTCGAGTTCGGTGCGCAGCCACGCTTCGCGGCTCATCCCAGCAGCTGCGGCTCGCACCTCTAAGCCCGCGACAACAGACTTTGGTACGTCTCGGATCACTATGGTCGGCATCTTATTCCTCCAAGTGCTAGCAACGCTATCAATCCAAGCCATGATAGCATTGCTAGCACCAGAGTGTCAAGTCGAACCGGCGATCGGGGAGAGTTGAACTATCCGCCGTCTGTTCGTCTGCGTTCGTGGTTGTCCGCCTGTTTCGAGAAATTCGGCACTCCTTTCACTAATACTGCTGTCAGAGTTCGTCTCAGTTCGCCAGCACTGGTGTCAAAACTGGTGTCAGATGAACGACGAACGACCCAAATCACGTGTTATCTGTCATATTGGTTCCGCTCTTCATTACGTCTAAATCTTGTTGATGCCGTGGTCACCAGTGTGAAGATTTTCGTTGGCGACTTTCGACGTGACGTACCCATGGCAGGCGAGCTCCAATATCACCGCTTGACAGGCTTCCTATACTGATTCTACCGATCAGTGATAGGGGGCGGTATGCGTGAGACACCGCGTGGCAGTTGGTGGCAGCGCCTCCTGCACACCTCCACAGCCGCCAAGGTCGGCATTGTCGCAGGCGTGGTTGTCTTCTCCTGCGGCCTGTGCGCCTGTATCAGCGTGGCGTCTCTGGCAGCGCTTGGCGGCATATGGGCGCCGGTTTCCATCTCCACAGCGCCAGCGCATGACACACTGTCTCAGGCGACGCCCTCGTCGCTGGCCGCCACGGCAACCGCCGTTCTTCCAACTCCAACGCCACACTCAATCGATGGGCCACAGCCAGTGCCGGGAGTGGTCACCGCCGCCCTTGGCGGGCCAGTCCAAGCCTTCTACACGAAGTACGGCGTTGAGGCGGATAACCTCTTCAGCTCGAACGGCGTGACGTTCAGCCTCATTGACGATACGGGCGCGGATGGCATGCCACACGTCTTCGAGATGCTGGTCCACGCAAGTGACGCTCACCAATGGACAGTAGCGCAGGCAATACCGATCTGTACGGCGTTTTTGTCGCCTGACGCCGACTTCAACCGGTCCATAACCACAAGCGACGGTAATCCAGAAGACGTGTATGTCAGTCTCAAAGCCCATGAGTCGTTTGCCCGAGCATCGCCATGGTATACCGCAGACGGCACGATCAGCATTGTCTACGAACACCCTGTCGGCGGTGGCAGCGGAATCTCTCAATGTACTCTCTCAGTGGGTATCTAGCTGGCTTTGCCTGCGTTCTTCTTCGCAATCCTCACAGAGCTGCAGCATGATCTTACAAGGGCAGAGTGCGAGTATGCGCTCCTCGGAAAAAGAAGCAATCAATATCCTATAACAGCGGCGGTTTAGCAAACCGCTCGGCTGTGTTCATCACTGTTCGTCATTGTTCGTGTATGTCGCAATTTTCTCTATTTTGGCACTTCTATTGTTCGCTGACGTTCACCACTGTTCGTTGGCGTTGGTGTCAAATTTGGTGTCAGGTGTCACTGGAAGAATGACTCCTAACTTCGCTCTGTTGGCTTCAACTACCGCTCACCACCTGGCAGAGGCAGGGTCATGACGACCAGGATCATGCCTGCTCCAAGTAGCGAGAGCAGACTCAAATTGAAGCTGGAGAGGGGCAGTTGATCAGAGAGCCAGAGAACGTTCGCCTCAAGCAAGAGAACACTCAGCCCGACATAGAGCGCATAGGCGCCTGTCGAACGGGGAGAGCGTACCCCTTTGAGCACCCCAAAGGTTGGATCATACGAGGGTCGGAGGGTAATATAGGCTGCGCCAAGCAGGCAGATGCTGACAAGTGTCAGGAGGGCAACGAGGGCCTAAGAGTGAAACGAGGGATAGAGAGTTAGTAAGAGAAGCGGCACATAGGCAAACAGACTGAGTTCAATCACGCGCGCATCTATGCGCATCTGGTCTTTCCTCTCCTCACCATTAGGTCCATTCCAGTATAGTCAAGCCCTTGACCTGATAGGGGAGAGTCGAACACCCCGCCATGTGTTCTGTTCAGTTCACCAGCGTCCGCCCCGTCATGTGAATTGCGGCTTTGTTTTCAACGTTTGTTCGTGGTTGTTCGCTGACGTTCACCGGCGTTGCTGTCAGAATTGCTGTCAACCGGCTGCTTCGCGAAGATTGTCCTCTACCTCTAGTTCTAGGCGCGCAAAGGGCTTAAGTGCGCCTAACACAACCTCAGGCTCGTGGTAGATTAGCGGCATGAGGACGCCATTAATCAGCGACGGTCTGTGGGAGATCGTCGCGCCGCTCTTACCAGCGGAGCCACCTAAGCCCAAGGGTGGACGGCCACGCAGCATTTCCGATCGAGCCGCCCTCATGGGCATCTCTTTGTCCTGAAGAGTGGCATTCCCTGGGAGATGCTGCCCCAGGAGTTAGGCTGCGGCAGTGGTATGACATGCTGGCGGCGCTTGCGTGATTGGCAGCAAGCCGGTGTGTGGAGACGCCTGCATCGCGCGCTCCTGCAACGACTGCAAGACGCAAGGCGCATTGACTGGACACGAGCCTCACTCGACAGCGCAAGTGTGCCCGCTCCCGGGGGGGCGAGCAGACCGGCAAGGATCCGACGAATCGCGGCAAATTGGGCACGAAGCGTCACATCGTGGTGGACCGCCATGGCGTGCCACTCGCACTGACCATCTCGGGCTCGAATGTCCACGACTCCAAGCAGCTCGAAGCGACGGTCGACGCCATAGCGCCGCTGCGTCTGCCGGGCAAGCGCCGTGGGCGGCCGCGCCAGCGCCCGGTCAAACTGCATGCGGACAAGGGTTATGATTATCCGCGCTGTCGGCAGGCGTTGCGCAGACGAGGCATCACTCCGCGCATCGCTCGGCGCGGCATCGAGTCGCGTGAACGGTTAGGGCGCTATCGGTGGGTGGTCGAGCGGACACTCTCCTGGCTCAACCGCTTCCGCCGGCTCAAGGTGCGCTATGAGCGCCGCGCCGATATCCATCAGGCGTTTCTCTCTCTGGGCTGCTCGCTCATTTGCCGACAGGCGCTCAACCGATGATCGTGATGTGGAATATTCTTGGGGCTGTGTACATGTCCTCGTGTCTGGTGATCAAGGAGCTTCCATGGGAGAGTCTACGGCGGTGTCACTCGGCTGGTCTCAGGCCCTCGCATGGCGTCTGCGGCAGCTGCTGCTCGACCCGGTCGGCGCCGAATCGGTCGCAGGCGTCGTGCGCCGTCTGTGCGCCATCCCAGCCCAGCCCGACGCCGCAGCCGAGCTAGCCGTCCGCACGAGGCGCGCACAGTCTCGATCGGGCGAGGTCGCTCGCGCCCTGGCTGACGGCCAGATTATCAAGGCGTATGCGTTTCGCGGCGCCACGCACTTGTTGACACCCGAGGAGGGTAGCGCCTACCTGGCCTTGCGTGCTGCCAGTCGCATGTGGGAGCTGCCCAGCTGGCAGAGCTTCTATGGTCTGACGCCATCTGACTGGCCATCGCTACGGGAGGTTGTGCGCGAGGCGCTGGCCGAGGGGCCGATGACGCGAGACGAGCTCAGCGCGGCGGTCACCACCCGGCCCCAGTTCCAGCATCTTGGCCCTGCCTTCAAAAGCGAGTCCGATACCTTGCTCAAGCCGCTCGCGTGGCAGGGAGATATGAGCTTCGGTCCTCCGCGCGAGGGACATGCGACCTTCCAGCGGCTTGATCTCAACCCGCGTTGGACGGGCCTGCCCGATCTCGACCAAGCTGGCATGCACGCGGTCGAGGCGTACTTCCGGGCCTATGGGCCAGCGACGCCTGCTCACGTGCAGTATTGGCTTGGCGAGGGCTTGGGCGCGGGGCGCAAACGGATTCAGTCCTGGATCGCGGCCCTAGGTGAGCGTCTGGCGGCGGTCAATATTGATGGGGACACCGCCTACGTCTTGCGCGAGGATCTCGACGAGTTGGCCGCGACGCGCGCGTCGACTGCCGTGCGGCTCCTGCCGGGACGTGACCAATGGGTCCTTGGTCCAGGCACAGCTGATGTCCACGTCGTGCCACCGGCTCGGCGGCATCTGGTCAGCCGTCAGGCCAACCTTGTGATCGTTGGTGGAGTCGTGTCCGCCACGTGGACGCTTTCCGACGACCACCTCGTCGCTGCATGGTTCACTGAAGCAAGCTCGCCCGCCCACGAAGCGCTGGCAGAAGAGGTTGCGCGGCTTGCCACGATCCTCGAACGGCCTCTGCCGTTGCGCGTCCAGATGATGTGAGAGCGTCCGCCCATTTGTAGCTATGCCTGACAAGCGATAGCGCTGGGAGAAAGCGCCAGTGCGCCGGTCGGCGGCGCCCGGCGACCCGGAATGATGGAGTCAAGAAAGCTTCAGCGTCTGTCATGAGGTGCTGTGCACTGGTATCTGGTCAGGCGCACGTGGCGAGGCGGGGTGAAGGGTGAGGCGCTGGTTCGGTGGGTAGTAGCAGTGTGATAATCGCGCAGCATGTGTCAGGAACTAGGAACGTACCCATGCTGCCAACCAACCACCCGACATAGGGTTTTGATAGGCGCCTTTAGGGTAGTAACCCTAAGCGGGGTCCAGGGGCGGAGCCCTTGGTGGGGGTCAGGGGCAACGCCCCGGCGCGCTGCGAGCAGATACCGAGCCTGGCGCGGAGAGTGAGGAGCACTCAGGGGGTCCAGGGGGGGGAGAGGACTCGTCGCATTGCACGGTCCTTTCCCTCCCCTGGTGGGTGCGGCGTTGATCCCCTCAACGGAGACCTGCAGCGTTGCCCTACGGTTTCCCTGCCGGGCGCGCGGCACGACGCGGCGCGCCCGGCATTGTCTGCCCTCAGCAACAATCTCGCCAGCGGCGACCACGTTCTGAGGGTGCGGAACCACTAACAGGCACCCTCAGAAACGGGCACCCTCAGATTGACAGCGGGCATGTCACCTATCGGAACGTTTGCGCAACTCCGGCAGGTGCTGTGCCTCAAATTCCTCACGGTCATCCCATAGAGCAGCTCGTCAAAGTGTCGCCCGTGCGTAAAGATCATGCGACGCAGGCGGCCTTCGACCTGAAAGCCAAGCCGCTCATGTAGCGCAATAGAGGGAGCATTGAAGCTATACACCTGCGCGGTCACTTTCTGGTAGCGCAACTCGTGGAAGAAATAGCGCAACACCGGAGGATGGCCTCTGAGGCATAGCCCTTACGCATGTGCTCGGCGCGGATGGCGACGCCATAACTAAATGTCCCAGCGCGCCGCTCGCAGTGATGTGTCCCGATGGCGCCGACCTGCTGCCCAGCGTGTGTTTCGATCTCGAAGTCGAAGTCATCGGAGGTCTTACCCTCCTGCTGCGATGTGCGTTCCGCCCAGCGTTTGGCCGCTTCCTGTGAGTGGGGAAAATGCACACGGTCCAAGCTGCGGGCGGTCTCGCTGTCCTGGTCCCACAGGAAGTGCGTCTCCCAATCAGCTGGCTCGACAGCACGCAAGCGGATATATGCGCCTGCCCAGGTACCTCCTGTCGCCCAGGATGCTGCCGCGCTCGAGATGGCTTCCTGATTCACAGGTCTCTTCCCTTTCTTCTAGCAGTCATCGGCACGCACTGCCACAGCACCGCCTAGAGCGCTAGCTGACCGCAGTGTTATGAGCCGCTATGAGCCGCTATGAGCCGCTATGAGCCGCTATGAGCCGCTATGAGTCCCGCACATAGGCGACGAAGCGCGCCGTTGCTTGAGCAGCGGCAGGATCAGCTGCGCGATGGACTCGTCCCCACGGGTCAGGTCGATCATCCAAGGCGCGCTGAATAAGACCCGACCACTCCGCATCCAATGTGTCTCGCGCCCACAAACCTGCCGCACGCTTCGAGGCAACCACGCCATGATCCAAGGTATAGAGGATACAGACAGTGGCTCAGCACGGCGTGGGGCTGTAACCAGGCATTGCGGAGTTGCTCCGGCTCAGCCAGGAGATAGTCCGCCCACTCAGTCAGGACTCGTCGCATTTCCTGGCGCAACTCGGTCACGGCGTTACCAGTTCGATGAACTCGCTGGGGGCGGGTCCGAGCAGCACGACGCCATGCTCACGCAGTGTCCAGCGCGCCACCGCGGTATTGTCGTGGTTCGACCAGGCTAGCTCCATGCTGCCGTTGTCCACATATAAGAAAGGGCGCTCGTTCTGGGTCCAGACGCCTGATGAGCGCGAGAGGGGTATACGAGCCTTCCAGATGCTGCGCCCATGGGATCTTGAGGGCATACAGCCAACGGTGCAAGGTTCCAAGGTCGACATGCTGCGCCTCGCTCACCGGCGCGTGCGTCACGACCAAGAAATCGACATCGCTGTACTGATCAGCGTCACCAAGGGCAAAC
>CAVTFE010000091.1:0-35505 GCA_963733745.1 uncultured bacterium | reverse complement strand
GATCCCCGAGCGCCGCGATCAGCGCGCTCGCAGAGCCAAGCGACCGGGCCGCCCGCTGACGTTCGACCAAGCCACCTACAAACGGCGCAATGTGGTCGAGCGGTGCATCAATCGGCTCAAACAGTGGCGCGGACTGGCCACCCGCTACGAAAAGCGCGCCGTCAACTACCGGGCGCTGGTGGTCCTCGCCTCGATCGTCCTCTGGCTCGACTCCTGATCCGTCAGACAGACCCTAATAGCTTACATAGTCTTTGAGGATCACCGGCGAGGAGCCAAACGGCTCCAGCAGCGCCATGACCTGCGCTATTGGGAGCGACGGATCGGCGGTCCAGACGGATCGCGGTGTGCGCCCCTCGATGAGGGGATAGTAGTCGGGCAGATAGTGGCAGCGCCGGTACTCCTCCGGCGTGTTGATCAGACGCAGCCCGCGCTCGGCCAGTCCATCGTAGAGGGCGCCATACTGGCCCGGGCGCAGCATCCAGCCGCGATACAACGCCAAATCTGGCGCCTCAGCAGGATCGACACGGCGTAGCGCCCGTCCGACGTTCCCTTCGACCAGCGCCTCGAAGTCGATAAGGCTCCAGCCAAAGCCAGCGTCTACCGCCGCAGCGACCTCGCGCACGTAGTCGGGATCAGGCTGGCTTGGCTTGAATGGCTCGCAGCAGAAGAGCAGGCGCATTGAACGACCACCCTGGATGGCGCGACGGGTTATGCGGCGGAGGCGCGCAATGGCTCGCCCATCTCATGCAGGAACGAGAGAATCTCGCGGTAGGACTGAAGCATGCTCGTCTCATGATACGAGACGCCGCGCTCCTCGCAGTACGCGCGGATGATGCGCTGCGCCTGCGCCAGATTGCCACGTGGCATCGCCGGAAAGAGATGATGCTCGATCTGGTAGTTCAACCCGCCGTACCACTCGTCGGTGAGGTAGCCGGCATAGACGTTGCGCGCGGTCAGCACCTGGCGGCGTAGGAAGTCGATCTTGCTGTTGTGCTCGGTGATGAGCATGCCCTTGTGATTCGGCGCGAAGACCGAGCCGAGGTACAGCCCGCTCGCCAACTGGTGGATGAGCACGAAGATGATCCCCTGCCAAAGCGGGAGCACGGCGAAGATCAGCCCGAAGTAGGCGATGTAGTGGAGCAGCAACAGCGCGACCTCCGTCTTCTGGTAGCGCGCCTTGCCCCGCGCGAGGAAGATCACGCTTGCCTTTTGCAAGTCCATCGCCACCAGCGTCAGCAGCGGAAAGAAGAAGAACGCCTGATGCGCGCCAATGAAGCGGTAGGCGCCCGCCTTGTTCAGCGCCTGCTCGCGTGAGAATGCGAGCATCGGAATGTCGATGTCGGGATCGCTATCCACCTCGTTGGGCTTGGCGTGGTGAGCATTGTGTTTACCTAGCCACCAGGAAAAGCTCATGCCGACGAGCAGGTTGCCATGAAACAGGCCGCTGAGGTCGTTCAGCCGGGTCGAGCCGAAGGGCTGGCGGTGGCCGGTGTCGTGCCCGACGAAGCCAAGTTGTGTCGTCACGAACGCAAAGAACAGTGCGACCAGACATTCCAGCCAGAAGGTCTCGCGCGCGGCGATGAAGGCCACGATGGCCACGACGACCAGGCTATCTACAATCAGGATGCGCGCCAGCGCTCTCCCTGGTCGCTTCTCGAGCAATCCTTGCTCCTTTACCAGTCGTTTCAACTCGGCGTACGACGCCCCATCCGTGTCCTGTCTGACAACCTCTATCTGTGTTGCCCTGGCTTGCGCCACCATGAACTGCTACTCTCTACACTCCGTACAGCAGGCGGACTGCCCATCCTGCGATCCCGGCGGGTTAGAGAGCGCGGCCATCCATTATGTTTCAGCGTGAGTTCATGGCGGACTCATTCTGGCCCTACACTGGTTCCTATCGCAGGAAGACAACCTCGAACAATGGCGCGCGATCACTTACCGCAACCTTTGATCGCAGCGCAGCCGCGTAGGCGGCAACAGCGCGCTCGCCATCGTCGCCCATGACAGGAATATACCCTGAAACATTCCATTCTCTATTCCTCTCAAATTCATCAGAGCTATCGAATCCAGGTGATGAAATAGTTTGCCATGCGTGTGCTAGGTAAGAGGTGTCCATGCCCAATATGAAGCTATTGGCTACAGGAGCGGCGGCGAGTGGCGCCGCAGGTGTACTCTGTGCCGGTGGCGTCTTATTTGCCCTTGGCCACCGCTTTATTAGCGAATTCACGCGCCCAGGGGTAAGTCTCGATCCCCACGGCGCTCTCTGGGGCGGCTGGACATTTCCTCAAGCCGTTGAGGAGCCGTCTCGCGAACGACAACGCAGCGTACGCTTTGTATCAGCAGATGGCGCGCTTCTACGCGGCGAGTTCTGGGCGCAACCACAGGCGGCGCCGACGATTATCATCAGCCACGGGTTTCACCTGCCCTCCGTCCATTTCCGTTCAGTCGCCGCACTCGAGTATGCCCATGGGGCCAATATCCTGCTGTTCGACTATCGGGGACATGGTGAGAGCGCGCAGATACGCACGACCTGTGGCGCAGCGGAGGTCAATGACCTGATCGCTGCGGTCCAACTGGCGGCAGGACAAGCGGAAACCCAATCCAACGCCGTCTACATCCACGGATTCTCGATGGGAGCCGCCGTCGCCCTGCTGATGCCGCCGCAGCCTGCCGTGGCGGGCATCATCGCTGATAGTCCGTACGCGCGCCTGGATGAGATGATCCTGCTGGTCATCGCACAGATCTTCGACCAGGAGACGGCGCAACTTCGAGGCCCGGCGCGCGTCGTGCGCAGGCTAATTCCTCTGCTGGCGTATCTGACCCTCACCAGCGGACGGATCCTGTTCCGCGCGCGGTATCATCGCCAGCTCGTTGCGCGCCCAGAGCGAGCGATCCAGCGGCGCCCATGGGCGAAGACACGCGAGTCACATACCGAGGCGCCACCGATGCTTTTGATCCACGCCGAGCGCGATCCCTTGATCGCCGTGCGTCATGCCCACCGTCTCGTGGCGGTTGCGCGCCTGGTGGGAACCCCAGTGCAAGCGTATTACACTCCCTCCCCGATCCATTGCGGCTCGTACGGGCATGATCCCCAACGCTACATGGCGCTCGTGCAACAGTTTCTCGCGGCATGAGCTTGCCAGAGGCAATGATCATGGCTTGAGCGCAGACGCAGAGATGACGCAGTAGTCCATTGCGGCTGAACGAACGCAAGCGCGTCAAGTACGCCCGTCAACTCATGGGCCAATGGCCGTGCATAGAGGCAGTCAACTCATGGCTCGGAGAAACGGCGCACATTTTTGTGTGGTACACTCTCAACGCAAGTGATTGCGTCTCTCCTTAGCCGTATGGCTGCTTCTTTAGCCTGAGATGGCCTAGTCCCCCTTCTTGCGCTCACCCTTCCCATACTCCTCCTGGGTTGCGCGCCACCAGCGCTGACAGTGGGTCATGCGCGGACGTATTGGTTGGACCTCGTCCCACCTCGCGTGTCATTTGCCATCCAGCCAAGGAGCATTGACTGCTATGAGTATCCGTATCTATGTCGGCAACCTCCCCTACACGTATCGTGAGGAGGAGATCGCCCAACTGTTTGCCCCCTATGGTGAAGTCTACGAGGTACGCCTGATCACCGACCGCGACACACGCCAGAGTAAGGGGTTTGGCTTTGTGGAGTTAGCTAGTGACGAGGCGGCGCGCAGGGCCATCGCCGATCTCAACGGTATGCAGGCCGGCGACCGCACGCTGACCGTCAATGAGGCGCGTCCACAGGCTGAGCGCACCCCCCGGCGCGACTATCGGTAGCGCCTGCCCTAACAGCAATATCTTGTGGCGGGCGACCGGATGAGCGTCGCTCGCCCGTCATGTGCTCGGTGATGAGAGAGATCCCCATGGCCGCCACGCCTCGGGAGCGTCAGTGTTATACCAAAGACTGCGAAGCGCTGGCTGAGTGTGTCTGCATGCGCTGTGGCAAACCGCTCTGTCCGCAGCATGCTCACCTCTTACGCCTCGAGCGACGACTCGACACCCGCGAGTACACTCGCGATCTCCCATCGTTGGCAAGGTTGCCTAGCCAGATCAAGACTTATGCCTTCTGCCTGCGCTGTGGCTAAACCTCGGCAGAGACGGGGCGCTTTCACCCGATGGAGCCTGGAGCGCTGAGACGCATGGAACCGGGCTGGCTGAGCCGAATGTCACGCAGCGGAAGATCAGTCGCGGAGAGGCGTCTATGTGGTATGCACGAGGTTGACTACCAGCCCATCGTGCCTGGTTCACCCTTGAAGGGACCAATGATCGCGCTGGTGATCCAGCCGCCGTAGAAGTCACCTGGCTGTGGCGTCACGCGCTCATCGTCCACATAGCAGGCGTCCATCTTGCCGGGATAGAAGGCGATGTAGTCCTTGATCGCGACGTATTGCGCATTCGGCTGCGGATAGTACCACGCGGCCTGCTCGACGGACTTGCCATCTACGCTAAGCGTGTAGTAGCTGGCCGCGCCCTTCCACTCGCAGAACGTCGTGCGCCGCGCAGGCGTCAGCAAGTCAATTCGCACGTCTTCCGATGGGATGTAGTAGACCGGCGGGTGACTTGTCTCCAGGATGCGCTTGGCGCGCTGGGTATCGGCAACGGTAACGCCGTTGTAGACGACACGGACATGCTGTGTGGAATCTTCTAGGCGCGGCGGGCGTGGATAATCCCAGACCGATTCCTGACCCGGCTGGGGCTCGATGCGCTGCGGATGCGCCATAGATCGCACCTTTCGTTTCTGTGTTCATCACTCGTGATAGACCTGCTCGCCCGCCCGAATGGCGACCGGCAGGGTGTTCTCGCGTGGCGCAAGGGGACACGCCCAGCGCGGATCGTATGAACACGAGGGTTCGTGCGCAACTCAAAAAGATGCCTGCCCTCCGATTCTCTTACTCTGAAGTGTGCCAAGTGGTAGGGCCCGTGGCATAGGCCGCGCACTCAGTGATCTTCGTGGTAGTTGCGCTCGCCAGCGCGGATAGGCATCGCAAGCACGTTCTCACGTGGAGCGAGGGGGCAGACCCAACGTGCGTCATAGGCGCAAGAAGGATTGTAACTATAATTGAAGTCAAGTAGGATGCGTCCACCGTCGTAGCCCATAGCGGCAGCATCATCGTCGCTTGCCATCCGCTCGAAATCGCTACCCTTCACTGTATCGAAGAGGTAGCGGCCTGCGCCGTAGGTTTCTGTCCCGCTCGTCGCGTCGCGAAAGGGCAGAAAAAGTCCGCCGCCGTAGACGTCTATCCAGTAGATGGCGAGCGACATCGGCGCGCCGTCGAGCGCGAAGGAGATTGTTCCAGCGCGTGGATACTGGACCGGATGAGAGCCACTGCTCGGCAATTCTTCAGTTCCCTGCGCTGGCTGTGGTGTCAGCGTCGCCTCAATGCGCAGCGCGTGGTCATAGGGAAAGTAGCGCAGGCCAGTGAAGGTTGCGCGCTCCTCGGCGCTGAGCGCGGACTGCGGATGTTCCTTGAAAAGGAGATCGCGCTCCTCGCGCCAGTTGTCCCAGATGGCAGCGGGATTGTCTCCTGTCGCCTCGCGTAGTTCCCGCTTCTGATAGAGCGCGGTTACACGACGGCGGTAGTCGTACAGGTCGAGCCAGGTCGGTGAGCTATTAGTTGGTGTCGTCATAGTCATATCCTTCTCATCGGTAGCTCTCTGTTGTTGTCGTCCTACCTTAGAGATACCGCATTATGCGCCATGGCGCCCAGCGAGTGACGAGCGTGCAACCATTCCTGCATACGCTGTGTTGGATACAAAATGATGCGAACAAATGTACTTGCGTGGGCGGCGAGTGTGTGCGATACTCGCCGGGCGGTTGGCGCAACTAGATGCAGCAGCGATGGGTTGACTCAAGTAGAGCCGCCATCCTATTGTGTAATGGCTGTACTGGCGCGCGTGGCGCATCCAAAGGAATGAAATAGTGGCCACCATCGAATTTGTTGACGTCACGAAAACCTATCCAGGGGCAAACAAAGGCGCGGTCGAGCACGTCAGCTTCACTGTGCCCTCTGGTGATGTCTGCATGCTGGTGGGAACCTCCGGCTCCGGCAAGACGACGCTTCTGCGTATGGTCAACCGCCTGATTGAGCCGACCTCTGGCTCCATCTTGATCGACGGGCGGCCAATCACGGCACGCGATCCCATCGAGCTGCGCCGCAGCATCGGTTATGTGATTCAGCAGGTTGGCCTCTTCCCGCATCTCACCATCGAGGAGAACGTGCGCGTTGTTCCCTCGATCATGGGGCAGAGTGCGAAAGAGACGCAGGGCCGCGTGGACGAGTTGCTGGAGCTAGTCGGCCTGCCGCCCGCCGAGTTCCGTTCGCGCTATCCTCGCCAGCTCAGCGGTGGACAGCAGCAGCGTGTCGGCCTGGCGCGCGCGCTCGCCGCCGATCCCACCGTCCTGTTGATGGATGAGCCGTTCGGCGCGCTGGACGCGATCACGCGCGGACGCATGCAAGAGGAGTTGCTGCGCATTCAGTCTGGTGTGAAGAAGACGATCCTCTTTGTCACGCATGATGTAGACGAGGCGTTCAAGCTCGGCGATCAGGTCGTCGTCCTCTCCGAGGGCCACCTCATCCAGATGGGCAAACCGATGGAGTTGCTGATCTCGCCAGCGAACGACTTCGTGCGCGAGTTGGTCGGCGCCGATAGCGCGCTGCGCCAGTTTGAGTATGTGCCGGTGACGACGGCGCTGGAGCCAGTTACGAACCCGCAGGGCGCGACCATTGGCGCGGAGGCGATGCTGCTCAGCGCATTGCTGCGGCTGGTGCAATCGGGTGCCAGTGAGCTTGTCGTCGTGCGCGATGGCGCGCCGGTCGGGCAGGTGACGCTGGCCAGCATCGCACGAGTGATCCGCAAGGATAGCCCCGCTGACAAGACCAGCGCGGAGGCGGGCGTCGCCAGTCGTGCCTGAGCACGACCAAAAGGCGCTACCGGGGAGAGACACAGCATGGATTATCTGCTTCATCCTGCGAACTGGGATCTGACTGATCCCAGCAGCATTCCCTATCTCTTTCTGGATCATCTCTATATCACCGGGCTGACCTTGCTGATTAGCCTGCTGATCGCATTTCCCATCGCCTTCCTGCTCGTGCGCTACACGCGGCTCAATCTGCCGGTGCAGACCGCTGCCAGTATCCTCTACACGATTCCAAGTTTCGCCTTTCTGGCCTACATGATCAGCATTACAAAACTCACGCTCGCCACGCTCCTCGTGCCGCTCATCGCCTATGCCCAGGTCGTGCTCATCCGCAACATCGTTGCCGCCATTCGCGCGGTGGACCCTACACTAGTCGAGGTGGGGCGCGCGATGGGCATGAGTCGCATCCAGTTACAGCGGCGCGTCGTGTTGCCGCTCTCATTACCGATCATCGTGGCGGGTATCCGCGTGGTTGCCGTGACGACTATCGGCATCGCGACACTCGGACCGTATGTGGGCACGCCAAATCTGGGGACCTTGATCTACAACGGCATCAACTTCGCGATCAACGACGAAATCGTCGCTGGGGCGATCCTTATCACGGCGCTCGCGGTCGCCGTTGATTTGCTCCTGCTAGGCGCTCAGCGTCTGCTAAATCGTGGGGGCCAGGTGGCGCTCAGTTAAACCAGCGGAAAACCTGCTCCAGGTAGTCCAGTTAGCGAGAGGAGGCGTGGCGTGATCAATCAACTCATGGAGATGCTGCGCTTCGTGCAGGACCCTGAAAACGAGTTTGCGGCGACTACGCGGGAAACGCTCTTGATCTGTATCATACCAATTATCTGCTCGATACTCATCGCCGTGCCTCTTGGTATCCTCGTCGCGCGACGGCCAATTCCAGCGTTCATCGCCTCCATGCTCAGCGGTCTGGGGCGGGCCATCCCTGTCCTCGTGCTCCTTGTCGTGATGGTGGTCATCGGCGTCGGCATTGGCCTCAAGCCGGCCGCCATCGCGTTGACGCTGCTCGGCATTCCACCCATCCTGCTGAACACCGTTGAGGGCATTCGTGGCATCGATCCGGCCATAGTCGATGCTGGACGGGGTATGGGCATGACCAAGCTTCAGATCCTGGGTCGTATCCAGTTTCCCCTCATGTTGCCTGTTCTCGCGGCAGGCGTGCGAACCGCCGCGGTGCAGATAGTCGCCACATCCCCTCTCGCCGCGATCATCGGCGCGGGCGGATATGGCCACTACATTGTCCAGGGCCTCAGCAACCTCGCCGACCCCACCGAACTGCTGGTTGGGGGGACGAGCGTGGCGCTGCTGGCGCTGGGAACCGAGTTCGCGCTGGCCGCCGTGCAACGTGCGGTCACGCCAGCCGGCGTGCGCGCCGAGCCACCTGCGGGCAACGCGGGCCAGGCTGAGGAGGCGCTCGCCGAAGGACAAGTAGCCGCTTGAACACGTCGAGCTTGAGGAGAGCTAGATGTGGGTCCACTGGAAAGGATCGCCGCTCGCCGGGAATTTGACCTGGAGAGCCACTCGCGACGCGGCAGCGAGGACCTAACGAAGGACTGATGAGCGGGTCGCCTGAGCGACCCTTGAGGAGCAAGACAGATGCGTTTGTTTTCGCACGCGAACTTTGCGAAGCTTCTGGGTGTCGTCGTATTGATGTCCGTTCTGACCATGGCCGGCTGCGGCGGTGGTGGCAGCGGTACAGGCAAACCTGGCTCTGGCGTGAGTCTGACGGTCGGCAGCAAAAAGGACGCTGATGGGCAACTGCTCGGCGAGATGTATGCTCTCCTGTTGGAGAACGCAGGCTACACCGTGAACCGCAAGTTGGGCGTCGGTGATACGCCGTTCCTGGATTCGGCGATCAAAAGTGGCGCTGTCGACATTTATCCGGAGTTTACGGGTACTGCGTCGAGCACCTACAAGTTGAGCGTCAGCCAGGACCCCAAGGCTGCGTACAACACGGTCGCGGACTACTACTCCAAGAATCTTAAGCTGACGTGGCTGGACGCGGCGTACAATCTGAACGATAGCTACGCCATCTGCACCTCGCAGGAAAACGCGAGTAAATTCAACCTTCACTCCAACGCCGACCTCGCGGCGCAGAACGGCAACCTCAAGATTGCTAGCCAGGACGACGGTGTGACTGCGGCGGTAGACCCGGTAAAGCAGGGCTACAGCGTTACCTTCAAGGAAGTTGTCTCGCTGGCCGAGCAGCTCTCGTTCGCGGCGGTGAAGAACGGCGATGTTGACCTGATGGTCTGCTATACGACTGATCCAGGCATCGTCACCAACAACTTCGTCGTGCTGACCGATCCAATGGGCGTCTTCCCGAACTACAACCCGGCGCCGGTGGTGCGCGACGACCTGCTCTCGAAGTCGCCTGCGGTGAAAGACACACTCAACCCGCTGGCCTCAAAGCTGACGACAGCGGACCAGGTGGCGCTCATCAAGCAGGTCAGTTTGGACAAGAAGACCGTCCACGAGGTCGCGAAGGCCTACTTACAGCAGAAGGGTCTTCTGCCCTCCTGATCACATCTTGCACCCTTCAAGCAATGACATGATGTGACACGATAGAATGGTGGTCAGGCGACTGGCCACCATTCCTTTTTCTGGCTCCAGTCGCGCGACATAGGGAGGATTAAGATGAGCGACGTGACCGGCTCCAGTGTGAGCGTAACCCAGCAACTCACAACGTTCGACGAGGCGCGCGACCACTTTCTCGCCGCCTTTGCCCAGGCGCCAGACGAGGCGTTACCCTTCGTCCCGCCCGGCGATGAGTACGCCATTGGCGTGCTGCCGATCCACCTGCTTGATCCGATCACGCGCTACATGACCGTCTTCGACCAGATCACGGCGAACGACTACAAGTTGGTGGACCGCGCTGGCGATCCCGCCGCCCTGGCCTGGGAGGCCGAGCGCCACGCGCATAGCGTCGCGACACGCCCCACCGGCGCTGAGCGGGCCGGAATGCTGCGCGATCTCGCTGCCGCGCACCAACGCGTGGTGGATCGCTTCTCCGCGCTCGACGCCACGACCTTTACACGCCAGGGGCCGGTCATCTACCCTGGCAGTCCAGATCCCTACCCGACCTCCGCGCAAGACATTCTCGGCTGGCTGACCGATCACTACGACGAGCATACCGTCCAGATGGGGCAATTGCTCGACCAGTGGCGCGCGCAATCGGGCCAGTAATCTTTCAGCGTATCTCGCATCTCCACGAAAGGACTCTCGCGTGGGAGTAGAACGCTATGACTGTGTCGTGATCGGCTCCGGCCAGGCCGGCGGACCGCTTTCTACTGCGCTGGCGAACGCCGGCTACCGCACTGCGCTGGTCGAGCGGGAGCACATCGGCGGGACGTGCATCAACGAGGGCTGCACTCCGACCAAGACGATGGTCGCCAGCGCTCGCGTTGCCTACCTGGCCCGCCGCAGCGCCGATTATGGCGTGAATACCGGCCCGGCCACGGTGGATATGGTGAAGGTGCGCCAGCGCAAGCGCGATATTGTCGACAGCTTTCGCGGCAGCAGCGAGCGGCGGCTCCAGGGTGTCGCCAACCTGGACGTGCTGTTCGGCGAGGCGTCCTTCACCGGGCCAAAGACCATGCATGTCCGAATGAACGACGGGACCGAGCGTGAGCTGGCTGCCGAGCGCATCTTCATCAACACGGGTGCGCGACCCAGCATCCCAGCGATTGATGGACTCGACCCGGCGCGCACGCTGAACTCGACGACGATCATGGAACTGGACGTTGTGCCGGAGCATCTGATCGTGCTGGGTGGCGGCTACGTCGGGCTGGAGTTCGGCCAGATGTTCCGCCGCTTCGGCGCGCGGGTGACGATTATCCAGCGCGGCGCGCGGCTGCTCTCGCGCGAGGACGGTGATGTCGCAGACGAGGTGGCGAAGATTCTGCGCGAGGATGGCATTGACGTGCTACTGGAGAGCACTCCCACGCGCGTTGCGGCGAACGGCGCTGGCTTTGATGTGACGGTCAACACGCCCAGCGGCGAGCGGGTCATCGACGGCTCACATATCCTCGCGGCGGCGGGACGCTCGCCCAACACCGAGACGCTGAATCTGGAGGCGGCGGGCGTGCGCACGGAGAAAGGCGGCTACATCGCCGTCAACGAGCGGCTGGAGACGAGCGCGCCAGGCGTCTGGGCGCTCGGTGACGTCAAGGGTGGCCCTGCCTTCACGCACATTTCCTACGACGACTACCGCATCATCCGCGCGAACCTGCTGGAGGGCGGCTCGCGCACGACCAACGACCGCCCTGTTCCCTACACAGTCTTCATTGACCCGCAGTTGGGGCGCGTTGGGCTAGGCGAGGAGGCGGCGCGCGCGGCTGGGAAGAACATCAAAGTGGCGAAGATGCCGATGAGCTATGTCGCCCGCGCCGATGAGGTGGACGAGACACGCGGCTTCATGAAGGCGGTGGTGGACGTGGAGAGCGGGCATATCCTCGGCTGCGCGATCCTGGGCATCGAGGGCGGCGAGCTGATGGCGATGATCGAGATCGCGATGCTGGGCAAGCTTCCTTACACAACGCTCCGCGAGGCGGTCTTCGCGCATCCCACGCTCTCCGAGTCGCTCAACAACCTCTTCTCCAACTTCGAGGAGTAACGCTCGGCGATAACATGTTTCGCTCAGCCGTCGGCTTCCGTAGTGCGATCAAGGAATATGAAGGGAATCTCGCGGCTGGTCTTCTCTTGCTGAGCAGGGAAGTACGGCACGACGTTCGCCACGATCAGCCGCTCGCGCTCGGCGGCGTTGGCGATGGCGGCGCGCGCCGCGAAACGCTCGGCGCCTAGTTCTACTATCACCTCAGGATGCGCGACGAGGTTGTAATACCAGTCGGGATGCTTGTGTGCGCCCGCGTTGGCGGCGATGACGACGATTCGGTCGCCATCCAGTCGGTAGCCGAGTGGAGTCACATGCTCCTTACCTGACTTCGCGCCGATCGTGGTAAGTAAAAGGCCCTGGGTATTGGCGAGCTGGCCGCTGAGCTTGCCACCATTGGCGCGGTATTCTTCGATCAATCGCACGTTGTATTCGCGCATGTTCATCTCGCTCATGATGTATCCTTGCTCCTGCATGCCCGATCTGTCTGTGTGACAACTCTACCCTACCAGAGTAGCACATCTGTTCTGCGCGGCGGCGTGAGATAGGAGACGCACATGAACGCTCTGAAGATGGCGAACCTGGCGCTGGCATTCCTGCTGGAATTGTGCGCCCTGGCCGCGTTTGCCTGGTGGGGCTATCAAACTGGACAAGGGACGCTGGCGAAGATCGCGCTCGCGGTTGGCGCGCCGCTTGTCGTCGCCGTGTTCTGGGGTCTCTTCGTCGCGCCGCGCGCGGTCTTCACGCTAGCGCCACTCTGGCGGTCGCTGCTGGCGCTGGTCGTGTTCAGCGCTGCATTTGTCGCGCTCTTTGTGACCGGTCAGACGGCGCTCGCGTGGATATTCCTGATTGCGGCGGTTTTGAACCGGGTACTGATACTCGCCTGGAAGCAGCAGGTTCCCGCTACGCAAATGTGAACGAGTTCGCTTGACTAGGACGTAATTGATCCGCGTCCTGCGGGTCCGCCAGGAACTTCACTATAACACGTTCGGCGGGTGGAGTGCGACCACGCACGGCGCGCTCTTCTTTCGGCCACGGATGCTTGATGAGTACCTGCACCCCTAAGTCCCTCAGTAACTGTCGCACCCGCGCGTGTGGAGCTTTCTGAAGCAAGAGGTAGATCACCTTCCATGTCTCGATACTCTCGATCCAGGCACCCTCAGGGTCAGCCTCCGGGTTCTCCACCAACCTCACGCCTCCATCGGTGCCCATCGCCCGAATGGTGGCTTCGCTCATCCCCAGTAGCTCGGCGGCGTCTTCAACCTGCACTGACATGTTTAATTTGCGCTCGCCGCTCCCCTTGATATGCGTCACCTTCTGGACTATCGTTCTTATCTCCCCTCCTACTTCAATGTCTAGCAGGTCGATGATAGTGTCCTCGTTGCGGAAACGCGAGATGCGGTCAAGCATCTGCTGGCGGCGCTGCGCCCGCTCATATTCGGGAAGCGCACGCGTGGCGGATTCCCTGGCTTGTGCAATGGCGAGGTCGAGGCGGGCCAGTTTGGCGCGTAAGTCGGTGATCGTGTTCTCGTTGCCGGGTATAGCGCTCAGAGATTTGATGGCTGAAAGATAGCCCTCGCGCTCTTGCTCCGTCTGCGCTACCAACTCGCTCATAACTGCCAACTTGGTGTCCGCTAAGTCTACGGCTGCCGCTGCTTGCTCGGCCTGCGCCTCCGCCGCATCGGCCAACGCCACGATCTGCTCTGGATCACTCAGAACGGTCGCAACCTTGCGCAACGTAATAGCGTCAACGGCCGATGCAGGAATCTGGTGCATCGGGCAGTCCTGATTCGGGTTGCTTGCGCGGGAATTACAGCGGTACTGGACCTTAGTGCTATCCTTTGGCCACATGCGGATCATCCAACTGCCACAGTTCGCGCACCGCACGAGGCCGCCATGGAGCAGCGTCGCCTCCGCAGGGCGCGTGCTGTTGGCGCGTTCCAGTTTGCCATTGAACGTCCTATGGTTTGTAAGAGCCTTCTGCGCCTGGTCCCAAAGCTCCGGCTCTATCAAGACCGGCACTGCGCCCGCTGCGAGAGGGAAGGTCTCGTCCAAGTAGGTGTCTGTGCCTTGACGGCTATACACCTTCCGATAGTCGTGTACTTGCCTATTGTCACCACGCCTCTGCGGCTCCATCTCAACTCGCCATCGCTTGGTGCGTCCTCGCCCACAATAGATGGGATTGCGGATGATGCGACTGATCGTGCTGGCTGACCACGCGCCTTTGCCAGTAGGTGTAGGAATGCCGCGCGCGTCAAACTCCATTGCTAGGCTCCGTGTACTGACGCGCTCATCATTGGCAACGCGCTCAAACATTTCGCGCAAGATGGGATACTCGGTGGGGTCCTCAATGAACGCGTCGTAGGTCTTCCGTTTCTTCTTGTCTGGCCAGGTATAGCCGTATGGTGGGCCAGCGCGTCCTCCTGCTGGCTTGCCCTCGGCGTAACGCCGCTCGCGGCCCGGCGTAGTGCGTTCCACGATGCGGTCTCGTTCTATCTCGCCAAGGTCGTCTTGTATACTGCGATAGATTTTGCCCTCTAGAGTGTCCGGTAGCTTGCCATTAGGTGGTTGGTTCTCAAAGCGAAACTCTACCCCATACTTTTCCGCTGTCCCCATGGCAAGGTATCGGCCTGTCTTGGTGCGGTCCACCCGTTCGAATTCGCTCGCAACGATCACGTCTACTTCGCCGCGCTGCGCCAGTTGGAGCACCGCGTCGAGTACCGGACGCTCAACACGATAGTAGCCAGACTTGTTCTTTTCGGTGTAAGCGTAAGGGTCGGCTACCAAGTTCCATCTAATGCGCTCTATGAACCTTTGGCACCTTTCTACTTGCGTCTGAACATCCGGGTCGATGGGGGAATCGCTGTCTCGGCGAGTACTCGGACCACTTTTGCGCGCCAGAATGACCGCACGTACAGTAGCAGGGTCTCGTTCATCAATTGGTACGTATGGGGTGCGTTCGGAATTACGTGGCATGGCTCAGTCTCCTTGTCTTTCAAAATACAACACGGGACCGGATAGCCGAGGGGGCTATCCCGTCCGTTCATCTCTAGCGCCCGCGTCGCGCCAGTACTCGCGCCCGAACCGCGCGCCACTTCGCTGTATCCTTGCTAATCGCTAGATAAAGCTCCGAGTTCCAGCCGTCGCGCTCGGCTATCCGAACGGCGGTACGCGTCATGTCGGCGATATTCTCGTCCAGCACCGCGAGGTTGATACGCTTCATGACTCCGCCTCAGTCTCTAGCGCGGTCTCGATGGCCACGCGGTACGTCGCCAATACGGCGTCTAGCGCTTCGTCTCGCTCCTGGCCCGCGTCGATTCGCGCGCGTACCCGCGCGGCGAGCTTGTTGACGGTTCGCGCGGTCGGAGCGCCTTGGCGGGCGATAACTTTGTCCAGCGGTGAGATACCCGATTCTGCCTCGCGAAGTTCGGCGGCGATGCGCTTCTGTTCGGCCTGGAGGGTCAAGATTCTCTCTGTCGGGGTCTGCGTCTTGGTAGCCACTTATCTTCCTCTTCCTGCGTCTGGAGTCGATATTTTCTACTCCCACAACAAGTATACGTTCCACTTGACATAAAGTAAACCACTTTTCGGCGAGTTTTCGCGAGTTCGCTGAAACTCGCGGAACTCCCGGAGTCGCGGGGAGAAACGCGCGCCTAGAATCGAGGGAGAGAGAGAGAGAGGGATGGGGGCTGCATGCCTCTGAGGCGAGCGAGACGGTACTTCGCTCCGGCTTTCCGTATCCGAGGTAACCCGAAACCTCGCGCCCGCAGAATCTGCCCTTAGAGGCGCGGTTTTAAGGAGCGGGCGAACAAAGGTGCTAGAGGGCGGCATCCTTGCTTGCGGCTGCCTGCTCGCGTCGCGTATCGTGAGGAAGATACCGCCGCTGGATTGGCGCCTTCCCACCTCACCCTCACACCCCATCTTCCACCACCACCACGCCCCGCACCACGGCATCGCAAGAGCCGCGATCTGGCGCTGGTCTATTTCCATAATTCAGAGGTCTACCATGGAGAATACAGATCAACCGAACGAGACGGAGGAACCTGAACCGCCCAGCGGCGACGGGATACGCCCCGCGTTAGCGCGGGCCGGTGACTGGTTGAAGCGAGCAACCTCGCGCGCCGGGGAAATAACCCTGCTCATGATTCAGGCGTGGGCGGAGATGGAACACCCCTGTCGGCGTTGCCGACGCAAATTCCAGCGCCGCTACATGCACCATTGGTACTTCACGTCCAAGGGCTTCCCCGACCTTGTCTGCGCGGAGTGTCTGGCGACCTTGAAAGCCGAACGGAAGCGCGAGATTGTTGAGACGCACGAGCACCGTATTCTCCAGCAACAACTCAAGCGGGCGATGGAGAATGGGCGCGCGGCGACGCTCATTCTGCCTGAATGGCTCCAGACGCTCGACGACTGTAACTGGCGCTGTGCCTACTGCGGAACCGGCCCATACGAGGTGATGGAACATCTCATCCCGCTCACCAAGGGAGGCGGGACAACCGTAGACAATTGCGTACCTGCCTGCCGGCCTTGTAATTCCCGCAAGCGCGACCACCACCCAGACGTCATCGTAGGGCGCGCGCGAAATGTCCTCCGTGTCAGGGCCTATCTTCGCCAGAGAGCACTTCCGCCGCCGCCTGGCGATGTGACGACGGACTGACGGCGCCAAACTTGTGTCCGTGAATGTCGGCATTTGTCCGTACCCAAGAGTCAGGTCCTAGTACCCCTCGCGTGCGACGCTGTATGCGGGAGGTGCTGTATGTCGAGGCAGATACTACGTCCCGTCCGGGTCTGGACGGACGCGAACGGACGGCCCAAGCGGTTCATCTGGCGCGAGACGACGTACAGCGGGCGAGTCCTCTCGTGGTGGAAGCTCAGCGACAAGTGGTGGGATGCCGACCGCTACAGCGACAGGACGTACTACCGGCTGGAGACGCAAGATCACCAAATATTCGAGCTTTACCGCGACGCCGCCAAGGATGGCTTGTGGATTCTCGCGCGGATTCAGGATTGAGTGGCCCCTGCACGCGTTGTTCGCCGGATAGCTGTTGCTTTGAACCAGCGCGTACTCGAAAACGCTGCTCGCGTCGAACCCGCCGCCCACCAACTGCTCGTCGGCGTGGCAACTCGCCGTTACCGTGAGTTTATAGCTCTGCGACCCGGACGCCACCTGCGCCTCGGCGCTGCGTGTCGTGATCGCGCTGGCGACCGACTCTGGCGTCCACATCGCCTGTTCTGCCGCTGGTATGCTGAGCGCGCAGGCGCTCATGAAGACAATAGCCATCGCACAAAAGATCGCCAGGCGTATTCTCGATGGCATGTCCCCATCTCCTTCTCGCACATGATGTCGAGCGTTTCAGTGGTGACGTCCTGGATACCGCGTGGGTTCCTGCCAGACTGTGATCTGCCTCACAGATCATCCTTTTCGGCATTGACAGCATCAAATGCAAGCTCATTGGTCGCCCCGATTTTTGAAACATATAGTGTGTGCTAGCCGTAGTACCAACGATGTCTATTGCGCGATGGCAAGGAGGACTGCGCGAAATGCGCCGTTTCATGGCAATTGGGTTTGTCATAGCGCTAGTTCTGCTCACCGCCGAGATGCTGGTGATATATTCTTCAGCGCATCCCGGCTACTTGCCCTCTCCTGCGTCCAGCGCGCAGGATGCGATGACGCCGATCTCGACACAAACAGGAACTGCCACTGGCGTCACGGTGACGGAGACGAGCATCGTCGCGTCTGGCACGCCAGGCGTCACGCCAACCACCGGACCATCTGTCGCTACCGCGACGCCATCCGCCGATGTCGTCTCGCGGGTGATCGCGCGAACGAACGCCTATCGCGTCGCCAATGGCTGCCCCGCGCTGACGGTGAACGCCATCCTGATGGGCACGGCGCAGGGCCACAGTCAGGAGATGGCGCTGCGCGACTATGTAGCGCACACCAGCGCCGACGGGACCAGCCCATGGGATCGCATCAAGGCGGCGGGATACACCTACCGGCTGGTGGCGGAGAACATCGCCTGGGGCGCGACCTCACCGGAGCAGGTGGTTGACGCCTGGTTTTTCGAGTCACCGCCCAATGACGCGCATCGCAAGAACATTCTCAACTGTGGGCTGCGTGAGATCGGCGTCGGCTACTACTACCTCGCCAACGACCCCGGAAATGTCACGGCGCACACCTATTGGACGCAGGACTTCGGCACACGAGCATGACGGGCACGGGTATGGCGGGCACGGGTATGGCGGGCACGGGTATGGCGGGTAGGTAGATTTGCGCTTGCCTTGCGACCAACTCGCGCGCCAATTGCCAGGTATAGGCGCATGATATACTCCTACAGTTTGGCACACGATCACCACAGCAGTTGTAATACGAGATTGCGAGCGTACCCATGGCGCTGACGGTTGGCATCATCGGCCTGCCCCTTTCCGGCAAGACCACTCTCTTCAACGCGCTCACCCGCGCCGGAGCCGAGATCAGCGGCTACCCCACCAGCACGGTGCAGGCCAATCGCGCCGTCGTCCAGGTGCCAGACGAGCGACTGGACCGTCTCGCCGAGATCTTTCATCCGCGCAAGATCGTCCCCACCAGCATCGAGTTTGTGGACGTGGCGGGGCTTGGGCAGGCGAGCGAGACGGCCAAACGCGAAGGCTTGAGCGCCGAGTTCCTGGGACACATCCGCAACGCCGACGCGCTCGCCATCGTCGTCCGCTGCTTCGAGAACCCGCAGGCGCCGCATCCCGCCGGGAGCCTGGACGCCGGGCGCGACCTCGACGATCTGCTGACCGAACTGGCGCTGACCGATCTCGCCACCGTCGATAAGCGCATCGAGGCGACGGCGCGCAAGGCGAAGTCCGGCGACAAGAAATTCGGCGAAGAGCTGGCGTTCCTCAACCGGCTGCGCGAGCCATTGAACGAGGGGCGTCCCGCCTCGGAGCTTGAGTACTCACAGCCGGAGCGCGCGATCCTGGGTGAGTTGTTCCTGCTGACGATGAAGCCGCGCCTCTACGTGGCGAATGTCGGCGAGGATGCGCTGGCGGCAGCCTCCGAGTTAGTCGCGGGCAGCGGAGGCGGAGAGGGCGAGTTGGCGTGCGCGGCGGTCGTGCGCGATCGCGCGCGGGCGGAGAGCGCGGAGGTCATTGCGGTCTCGGCGCGGCTGGAGGCGGAGTTGGGCGAGCTTTCTCCTGAAGATGCGGCAGAATATCTGGCGGCGCTGGGCTTGCCGACGCTGGGGGCGGACCGTGTCGTGCAGGCAGGATACCGCGAACTGAACCTGATCTCGTTCCTGACGGCGGGCGAGGATGAGTGCCGCGCCTGGACCATCACACGCGGGACGAAAGCTCCAGTTGCGGCGGGCAAGATTCACACCGATATCGAGCGCGGGTTCATTCGCGCCGAGGTCGTGCATTACGACGACCTGATGGCCGATAGCGGCTCGATGAAGACGGCGAAGGAGCATGGTCACGTCCGCCTGGAGGGCAAGGAGTACGTCGTCAAAGACGGCGACATCATCGAATTCCGCTTCAACGTCTCGAAGTAGTCACGGCTCAAGGAACGGGCCAGAGGCGACAGGGCTGGGCAGGCTGCGCCGCCAGTAGAGCGCGCCCATCGATGGGTTGAGCGCATAGATCGCGCCGGTCGTCGCTGGCGGCTGCGCGTTCGGATCATACGCGACGCGTGCGAAGAGGACGCCATTGCGAACGACGTAGTCTGAGAGCGCGGCCGGGAAGCGCCAGCGAATCGCGCCAGTAGCGGCGTCCAGCGCGTATGCCACGTCGGGCGATCGTCGTGAGAGGTAGATGCCCCCGTCGATGTAGACAGGAGCGCCACCACCCACCTGCTGGCTCCAGCGAACTTTTGCTGTGCTGGTGTCGAACCGCGATACCACTCCAGCCGACCATGCATAAACATTGCCGCTGTCGAACTTGAACGGATAGACTTCGCTCTGGGCTGAGAGGTAGTTGTCATATGACCACGCCGTGTCGCCGTCGCTGATGCGCAACGCCGCGAGGCCGAACTCGCCGACGCCCAGATACGCCAGCTCGCTGTCCGCAGCCTTGAGGTCGGCTCCATCACGCGCGTTGAAGCTTGCCCAATCCCGCTCCCAGATCCGCGCGCCGTTCGAGAGCGCGTAGGCTCCCATCTTGCTGCTGGCGCTGCTCGAAGAGCAGTAGAGCACTCGGCTACCGGAGACGAACGGAACGCCATAGATGACGTCGCCACGCGGCCTGCTCCAGCGCAACGCCCCTGTACGCGTGTCCAGACCATAAATCGCGTTATCGCCGGGCGCGCCCTGTCCTGGAACTCTCGTCCCTATGACTAAGGTGTCGGCGGTGGGAATGAGGCCAGCTTCATACTCGCTGTCTGGTGGCGCCCAAGTCCAGCGAGTCGCGCCGGTAAGATCGTTGATGGCCCTGATTCCCTCGTTCTGCTCCATGTAGAGAACGCCACCTTGATCGATAATGGCGCGGCTACCTGACGCGCTCCAGAGCCGTACGCCATCGCCCAGGCGCAGCGCATCCAGATGATCGCCGTAGCTTACATAGAGCGCATGGTCCGTCGCCAGCAGGCCAGCGCCGGTTCCCGCGCTGACGCTCCATTTCGTCGCGCCCGTCGCCGGATTGATCGCAAGCACGGAGCCATCGAAGGTCGTCACGTACAGCAGGCCGTCCACGTGCGGCATCGTGCCTGGAACAGCGGTGGAGTACGGCACGTTGGTTGGCGTGAGCGTTGGAATCCACGGCGCAAGTGTGGGGTAGGTGGTTGGCGAAGAAGAGGAAGTTGGACTGTGAGCTCCGCTGGTCTGGTTGGCGCAGGCGGTCAGGGCCAGGAGAAGTGTGCCGATCAGCGTCCAGCGCGCATGATGCTGTTTCGTAAGTATATTCGCGCGCAGTTGCATAGGGGTCCGCCTTTTCTCCACACCGTCTGTAGCGCATATCCGGCTACTGGGAAACACCGCACGGAGAGAGAAAAGTAACGCAGGAGCGCTTCAGGAGCGCTTTTAGAAGGCGGGGACTGGCTCGCGCGCTTCAAGGCGGCGTTCACGGAAAGCGAGCCAGACGAGTAGTATGAAGAAGGGGATCGTCATGAAGATCTCGCCGCCCGGCTGGAGAGAGACGATAATGAGGTTCAGGGTCAGCGCGCCGGTGATGAGCGCCAGTTCCTGGCGGCGCCCCCAGCCCGCGCGTCCGGTCCATACACGCAGCCGCCAGAGACACAGCGCGAAGAATGCGACGAGCAGTCCGACGATCACCAGCGTCGGCGGTGACCACGCGCCCGGCACGAAATAGATCAGGATGAAGTAGAACAATGCGGCGAAGAAGCCCGTGACGCGCAGCCGCCACAGCCCCGGTGCCGGTCGCGGGTCAAAGGGACATGGTCGTGCGCGGGGCAGCAGGAACGAGATGGGGATGAGGGCCAGCGCGAAGGTGAGCGCCAGCGTCCGGTAGGGCTGGAAGTCCCGTGCGAAAAGGCCCAGCAGTTGTGTCAGGCCAAGCACGGTCGCGGCGATGATGGTCCCGCGACGGCGCAGCCAGGGCTGAGCGGCGATGCGCGGAAAGAGTAGTTCGACGACCAGAATCGAGATCACCATGCTGTAGACGACGTGGAAGATAGTGAGCGCGGTGGCCCAGCCCCAGTTGACACCGCCGGTGAGCGTGTAGCCCTTCGCCGGAATCTTCCACCACGTGCCGGCAATCACGCCCTCGTTCATCGCGCCGAACGAGACGCCCAACAGGATCACGCTGGCCCAGCCGAGGTTGCGCGCGCGCCAGGCGGCGCGCAGGAGCAGCGCCGCGCAGCCATAGAAGGCGCAGAGGAAGAGAAGCAACGCTGGATTGGCAAGGTACGCGACCAGCGGCGTGTTCGAGGTGGCGATGGTTTCTGGTATGAGGCCGCCGAGCAGCAGCAAAGTCAGGATCGCCGGCCAAAGGCGCTGGCGCGGCACGAGGGACGGCATCTCCACTGGCGGGGCGATGTAGACAGGAGCGTCATAAAGCTCTGGTCGGTGTGGTTGCGCTGGCCACACGGGCGCTGACCCGCCAGGATCGTCTAGCATCGCCGTCTTCCTCGCTTGCGTTCTACCTCACTCCCTGACCCCCTCTCCCTTTCAGGGGGCTGGGGGGTGAGGTCCGCCACCTATGAGAAGGCGCGCTGCCCGGTGATCTCGCGCCCGACGATCAGCGACTGGATCGTGTCGGTGCCTTCGTAGGTGAAGACTGCCTCGATGTCGGCGTGGTGGCGCGCGATGTGATACTCCAGCAAGATGCCGTTGCCGCCGAGCATCTCGCGCGCCTCGGCCACCACCTCACGCGCCATGCGCGCGTTGTGCATCTTGGCGAGCGAGGCCATGCCCTCGGTCATCTTGCCCTCGGTCTGAAGTTGCGCCAGCCGCAGACAGAGCAGTTGCATCGTCGTGACGTTCGCCAGCATCGTCGCCAGCTTCTGCTGGATGATCTGGAAGCTGGCCAGGGGCTTGCCGAACTGTTTGCGCTCCTGCGCGTACTTCGATGCGATCTCATACGCCGCGACGGCGTGACCAATCGCCTCCCAGGCGACGCCGGAGCGCGTCGCCGTCAGCACCGTCGAGGTGTCGCGGAACGTGCGCGAGCGTTCCAGCCGGTTCGCCGCAGGCACGCGCACACCCTTCAACTGAATATCGGTCTGCCAGACGGCGCGCTTGGCCACCTTGCCAGTCATGATCTCCGTCTCGAATCCGGGCGTTCCTTTCTCGACCAGGAAGCCGCCCACATTGCCGTCGTCGTCGCGCGCCCAGACGACGGTGACATCGGCGAAGGAGGCGTTGCCGATCCAGCGTTTTTCTCCATCCAGCACATACTCGTCGCCCTCGCGCCGCGCCTGCGTCTCCAGCATGACGGCGTCGGAGCCATGCTTCGGCTCGGTGAGTGCGAAGGCGCCGATCTTCTCCATCTTCGCCATCGCCGGGAGCCATTGCTGCTTCTGCTCCTCGGAGCCAAGCATCGCGATGGACGACATCGCCAGGCCGGAATGGACGCCGAAGAAGGTGCAGACGCTCGCGTCGCCGCGCGCCAATTCCAGGGCGACGAGCCCAGCGGCGGTCTGGCTCATCCCGGGACAGCCATAGCCTTGCAGGCTGCCGCCAGCGATGTTGAGCTTCGCCAGTTTCGGGATCAACTCGAAAGGAAACTCGGCGCGCTCCCAGTAATCATTGATGATCGGGATCACCTCGCGGTCGCAGAAGGCGCGCACCTTGTCGCGGATCGCGCGCTCCTCGGACGTGAGCAATTCGTCGGTGAGGTAAAAGTCGGCGCTGGATGCGGAGGCGCTGGCGACATGTCCAGTCGTTTTTCCGTTCGTCGCGCGGGCCTTGGATTCTGTGGATTTCCCCGAGGTGGTCGTCATGCGCGTTATCCTTTCACCGGGCTTCGTCGCCGCATTGGTATCGTTCGCCCTCGTATCACCGGGAACCGCGCCGGCCCTGTAGTTGGCGACGCCATACGCTCCACGATCTTCTATGGACACAGAGATGACGCCGCTTGCGTGGCGCGGCCTACCACAGAGCGGGAAGCGCGAGCTGGATCAAGGCCGAGAACATGAACAGCGCCCAGAAGACGAAGACAAGGGCCACGGTCATAGGAATATCGAACATGCCCGCCGATGTCGCGGAGATGCGCTTGCGGATAGGATTCAGGAGGGGGTCGGTCAGGTCGTTGACGAAGCGCACGACGGGATTTCCTGGCCCCAGAAACGGCAGCCACGAGAGAATCACACGCACGAAGAGCAAGATGGCCAGTGCGCCACATGTCAGGTAGACGAGCGTGTGCAGAATATTCAACTTGAGCAATTCTTCCATATCGCGCCTCCCTTTCCCTGCTCGCTAGCGTTCGGTCGCGGTCAGCACATCCACGAAGCGGCGGCCACAGACCTGACGGCGGCGGACAACCATGATGCGCAGGTCATCTACCTCAGGGAGTGTCGTGATATGGCGCTGTACCACGCTTCCCAATGGGCGCGCCGATGCGAAGCCCGCGACCGATCCAATCGCCGCCGAGGCGACGCGCGCGCGTGGACGCAACGTCATTAGCGCGAAGAGCCAGCCCGCCAGCATCACCGATGTCCCCACGGCGAGGTTGGTGCCGCAGTTCGGGTGGATCGCCAGTTCCCGCTCGCCTGCGCGCAGCCGCGCCAGCGCCTCGGCGCTCGCCCTCCGCACGGAGTCCAGGTCGAGGTCGGCGAAGATCGTGAAGCCGTGGTAATTCGCCCGCGCGCTGACCGCCAGGCCGGGCGTATGCGCGGACAGGATCGAGACAGTGGCGTGTTCCAGCGCGTGGTTCTGCCGGATGCGACGCCCCATCAGCAGATCGCCAAGCTCCATCGTTCGCTCCCTCTGCCAGCGCCTTCCTTGCGGATGAGTTGCACGTCTCCCTCCGCACAGCCATCCTATTGTACCCCAGGCGCCGCCGAACGCGCGCCGAACAACACGCGTCCCAGCCGGATCAGCGTTGCGCCCTCCTCGATAGCGACCGCGAAGTCGTCGCTCATGCCCATCGAAAGCTCGGGCCAGCCACCATCGTCGCCCAGTGGAACCGCCTCGCGCAACTGGTCGCGTAGCTCACGCAGCGCACGGAAGACTGGGCGCACATCCTCAGGATCGTCCACCAGCGGCGCGATGGTCATCAGCCCTTCTGGACGCAGCCCAGGCAGGTTGGCGATCACGCGCGCCGCCGCCAGCGTCTCTTCCAGCGCGAAGCCCGACTTGCTCTCCTCGCCAGCGACATTCACCTCCAGCAGGACGGGCTGTGTCTTGCCAAGCGCAAGCGCGCGCGCCGAGAGCGCCTCGGCCAGCCGCACGCTATCGACGCTCTGCACGCGCGCGAAAAGCCCCGCGGCGCGATTGGCTTTGTTCGTCTGCAAGTGGCCGATCAGTTCCCAGCGGATCTCTGGCAGCGCCAGCGCGGTGATCTTCTCCTGCGCCTCCTGCACCCGGTTCTCGCCGAAGACGCGCAGGCCGAGCGCGTAGGCGTCGCGCAGGACCTCGACAGGGACGGTCTTGCTGACCGCGACGAGGTGTATCTCATCTGGCGTGCGGTTCGCCCGCGACGCCACCTCGCCGATGCGCTCACGGATCGCGTGCAGGCGGGTTTCAAGCGTGGTTGTCGCGTTATCAGAGTCCACCCGCTCCGTCATCGCGCGCCAGCCTCTCTATGCAACCTCGTCGCGCAGGCCGATGGCGACGCCGAAGCGGCCACCGTGACGTGGGCCACGCCGGTTCGAGTAGAAGAGATCGGACTCGCAGCCAGTGCAGTAGCCGGAGGTCTCTACGTGATCGGGCGCGAGACCGGCCAGCAGCAACTGGCGTTCGTTCGAAGCGCCGACATCAAGATAGAGGCGCATATCATCTGGATCATCAGACAGGGTGCGCTCGACGAATATGGCAGCCTTCTGGGCGAGCGGCTCGGCGGCGAAGGACTGGCGCACGGCGTCGTTCACTTCATAGCAGCAGGCGCCGATGGCTGGCCCGACCGCCGCGTGGATGTCGTCGAGCCGGGAATCGAAGCGCTCCCGCATTGCCGCGATGGTTCGCGCCGTGATGGCCTGCGCCGTGCCACGCCACCCGGCGTGAACCAGCCCTACGACCCGCTGGCGCGCGTCATAGAGCAGGACCGGCGCGCAGTCGCCATACGCCCAGAAGAGCGCGACTCCTGGAACATCGGTGAGCATCGCATCGGCGTGCATCGTGCGCATCTGCTCCTGCAGACGCCTGGGCCAGTCATCGCCATGCAGTCGCGCCTCGGTGGCCATCTCGCGGTCGAGGACTGTGACCGCCGCGCCATGTATGGGGAACGCGCTGACCAGCGGCAGGGCCAGCGCATCGCTCACGATTTGGCGGTTACGGCGGACAACACTGAGATCGTCGCCGGTCGAGATACTGAGATTCAGGCCATCATAGGGAGCGGCGCTATGGCCACCGCGCCGGGTAAAGACGGCGTGCGCCACCTCCGGCCAGGCGCGCAGCCCCTCGAATTGCAGATACTCGCACCGCTCGGCCTGCCGCTCGATCACCCATCGCCTCCTGTTTCGCCCGCATGGAGCAGCACCACGCCGGCAAGGGTAAGGATAGCACGGTGTCTTGCTGGCGCGCTAGCTTGCGGGAATGAAGCTCGACGCTGTAATGTGGTACCGCAACTGGCAATAGCATGGCGAAGGAGGCGGAGCGATGGGCGGCGTGGCGGTCCTGGGCACTGGCGCGTGGGGGACGACGCTGGCCATCCTCGTCGCGCGCGAACGCGAGCGGCAGGCGCAGGAGTCGCACAGCAAACAAAAGCCCGCGCCGCAGCGGGTTTGCCTCTGGGAGCACCGCCCAGAGCGCGCTGAAGCGATGGAGCGCGAGCGCGAAAACGCGACCTACCTGCCGGGCTACCCCTTCCCGGCGAACCTGCGCGTCACGAGCGATTTAGCTGAGGCCATCGCCGGTTGCGACCTCGTGCTACTGGTCACGCCGTCGCAGCGTGTGCGCGAACACGCCCGCGCCCTCGCGCCGCTGCTGCCGCCGGGGACGGCGGTGATCTGTTGCAGCAAGGGACTGGAGCTTGGTACGAAGCTGCGCATGAGCCAGGCGCTGCGCGAAGAATTGCCTGCGGAGATACGCATTGGGGCGCTGAGTGGGCCGAACCTCGCCGCCGAGGTGGCGCGCGGATTACCCGCCGCCGCCGTCGTCGCCTCAGCCGACCGCGCCGCCGCCGAGATGGCCCGCGCCGCGCTCAATAGCTCGCGTTTCCGCGTCTACTCCAGCGACGATGTCGTGGGCGTGGAGCTAGGAGGCGCGCTGAAGAACGTCATCGCGATTGGCATCGGCGTGAGCGACGGGCTGGGGTATGGCGACAACGCTAAGGCCTCGTTCATGACACGCGGACTGGCGGAGATCGCGCGGCTGGCGCTGGCGGTTGGCGCGAATCCGCTGACGCTGGCGGGCCTTGCCGGGCTGGGCGACCTGATCGCCACCTGTAGCAGCCCGCTGAGCCGCAACCGCACGCTGGGGCTGGAGCTGGCGAAGGGGCGCAGCCTAGACGACGTGCTGGCCGAGCGCAACACTGTCGCGGAGGGCGCGCCGACAGCCCGCGCGGCGCTGGAACTGGCGCGCGATCTGGGTGTCGAGATGCCGATCACCGAGCAGATCTTCCAGGTACTCTACGAGGGCAAGGACGTGCGCGAGGCGGTGCAATCGCTGATGTTGCGCGACCCCAAGCACGAGCTTGAGGGTCTGGGCGGCGTGCCGTGATTGACCTCATCCTTTGACCCCCTTCCCTTGAGGGAAGGGGAACTTGCACGCGGACTGTTTATCAATCTGCGCCAGAAGACCCCGCCCTTCAGGTGTACCGTCAGGGCTGGGGATGAATGGCGCTCGTGGCTCGCCGTGTTGCCTGTCATGTGCGATCCTGTCCACATACCGCAGGGCCTGCGGAAATTGACGCTTGTATCGGATAGGAGGTGGCTTCGGGCCACGACATGACGGTGTCAGACTTGCCCAGCTTGCTGGATGAGCAGTCGTCAGCCCAAGAATCCCTCGGCTTGAGCCGTGGGGAGAGGTCAACACGTCTTTGGTTCCCCCTCTGTTTCGGGGGAGGAAGCTGGGGGGCTGGGGGAAAGGTCCGGTGGAAGAAGAAAGCGAAGTCTGTGGAGGCGGAGGACCTAACCCTCTAGCTCCCTTCCCTAAGAAGGAAGGGGGAATTGCGCGCGTATGCCACTCGTCGTCAATCTGCCTCCCCTGCGAGGGGAGGGGACGGGGAAGAGGTTCCTTCTTCTTCCGCGTCCGTTATTCCGCGTCCGATGAACCAGAGCTACTTCCTGAAACGGAGCCGAGCAGGAGGGGAGGAGCAGGAACTCGCTTGTCGCTCCAGGTATACGCGGCGAGCAGCGCAGAACGGACGCCTTTACCCGCCGCCGCCGTGCGCGCGTGGACCTCGATGAGCGGCTGGCCCTTCTCCACATGGTCGCCCACCTTCGCTTGCAGCACGAAGCCGACGGCGGGATCAATCGGGTCGCCCTTGCGCGCGCGCCCAGCCCCCAAGCCGGACCGAGGCCATCCCCACTTTCTCCGCGTGGATGGCGGCGATGTAGCCCGACCGTGGCGCTTCCAGCATCCCGACCCAGCGCGCCTGTGGCAGTTTTGTCGGATCATCTATCTGCGCCGGATCGCCACCTTGCGCCACGACCACCTCGCGCAGCTTCGCCAGCCCCGCGCCGTCCTTGATCGCCTTCTGTGCGCGCCGCTCGCCCTCGTGCTCGTTCTTCGCCAGTCCAGCCATCGCCAGCAGCGTCGCTACCTCGTGGACGCACAGTTCAGTCACGTCTTCCGGCCCTTCGCCGCGCAAAATGGCTACCGTCTCGACGATCTCCAGCGCGTTGCCCACCGCGCGCCCCAGTGGCTGCTCCATCGCGCTCAGCAGCGCCACCGTGTACACGCCCGCGTCCTCGCCGATGCGCGCCATCGTCTCCGCCAGCAGCCGCGCGTCGGCTTGCGTCTTCATGAACGCGCCCGCGCCGACCTTGACATCCAGCAGCAGGTGCGAGGGACCGATGGCCAGCTTCTTGCTCATGATACTGGCAGCGATCAGTGGGATGCTCTCCACGGTGCCTGTCACGTCGCGCAGCGCGTACATCTTGCCGTCGGCGGGGGCGAGCGCGCTGGATTGTCCGGCGATCACCAGCCCGTGGCGCTCCAGCAGCGCGGCGAACTCATCCTGTGTCAATTCGGTGCGGAAGCCGCTGATGGATTCGAGCTTGTCCACCGTCCCGCCGGTGTGGCCCAGCCCCCGGCCAGACATCTTCGCCACCGGCAGCCCGCACGCCGCCACCAAAGGCGCCACCGCCAGCGTCACCTTATCGCCCACGCCACCGGTGCTGTGCTTATCGGCGACGGGACTGACGCGCTCGCGGATGCGCAGTTGCTCGCCGGAGGCGGCCATCGCCAGCGTCAGCGCGACGGTCTCTGCGCGCGACATGCCGCGCCAGAGAATCGCCATCAGCAGCGCCGACATCTGGTAGTCGGGAATCTTGCCGCTGGTGTAGCTGGTGACAAGTTCGCCGATCTCGTCCTCGCTGAAGGCGCCACCCTCGCGCTTGTGGCGGATCAACTCAACCACGCTCCGCGTCGCCATGCGGTCTACTCGCCGATCATCGAGCGTTCCGCGCCACAGCGGGAGCAGCGTTGCGCCGCGCCCTTGGGCAGTTCCTCGACGCCGCCATCCTCGCGCAGCACGATGGCCTTCACGTCGCGCCATTTGTGGCCCTTGACCGCGCACTTCTTCTCGCCCAACTTATCCAGCCCCATATCGGCGACCTCCGCCGCCATCCGTCCCCAGAACGGCAGGTCACGAATGCCCATGCTGGTCTCCTCTCATGATCTGATTGAGGTCTGATTGAGGTCCAATTGTGGTCTGACTACTCGTGAACCGTCTCGCGTCGCCACTCCACGCTCTCCGGCAAATGGGCGCGCACGGCGGCCAGAAACTCGTCGAAGCGCGGAATGTCGTCGCGGTAGATGACGAAGGAGCGCGCGACGTTGCGCTCGCCGACGCGTTTGTAGAGCGCGAAGCTGACGGAGGTTCCGTTCTTGAAGACTTCTTCTTTGATGCGCGCTATGCTGGTCCAGGGGATCGTCTGGGCTTCCGCGCCACGCTCCGTCCGCGCGATACCGTTGTCGTCGAGCCTGATCGTGTAGGGCATGGGGGCGACGATGCGCAGGTACCAGATGAAGCAGCCGATGAAGACCAGCCCGATCAGTGTGCTGACGAGCATCGAGGCGTTCTCGTACCAGGCGATGAAGAGGAAGAGCGCGGCGACAAGCGCGACGCCCACGCCAGTCAGGATGCGTTTGCGCAAGCTCACGCCAGGGCTGGCCCACTCCAGCGTCGTGGAGTCGCCGCCAGCCGCTGCTCCGAAGCCTTCCGCGCCTGTCGCTTCCGCCGCCATCGTCTCAAATCCGCCCTATCTGGTCTCGCGCGCCAGATGCACTGAAAATGTCGTACGAACCCTTGTGTAGACTGGCGTCACGCTTCGCAACCGCGATCCTGCTCATTGTAGCAGCGACGCAGGGGAGCGGCAAACGAGCAGACCGCTTAGGCTATCCGCCTGTTGTGGCTGTTTGCGCGCAACGAACCGCCATGAATACTCGTATATCTTATGTCGAAGGGAATAGAGGGAAGCTGGCGCGCGCAACGCTCCATGAGTCCATAAGGCTCCATAAGGCTCCATAAGGATGCGCCACCGAGCGCCAGTCTGGCTTGCCTGAAAGGCCCATAGTCGAAAGACCTATAGCGAAGCTCTTGCATCATGGGCTATACTGGGGGTGTGAGTTGCGAGTGGGGCGCTGGACGTCTCGCCGCACGCCAGCAGTCAGGTTCGCCTCGGTGCGGACGTGGCTGAGGCAGGGTGTATGGTCACGGTTGGGCGGGGGCGCAGGGAAGACGCAAACAGCGCGTAATGCGACTGATCGGGTAGGCGTACGCTTGCCTGACCGAGCGAAGTCCCAGCGCTCTTTTTGCTGCGCGGCGATGCGCGCAACGATCAGGTGAGGCGAGGTCGCCACCTGGTCTAGGAGGATAGATCGGTGAGTATTCTTGAGCGGCTGCTCTCGCAGAACGGGCGCACCGCCAGGATAAATGGCCACGACGCCAGCCACGACGCGGAGGACGGGGCGCAAGAGCCAAAGATGGACATGTTGCCCTTGAGCGCCGCGGTGGATGGCCACTGCGAGAAGTATCTCGTGCTGGTCTCGCTGACGGGCGCGGCCCTGGATAACCAGTTGATGGCGGTCGCGTGTTCGGTCGCCAAGACCAAGCCAAACGTCGAGGTGCGCGCGATCTATGGCATCGAGGTGCCACGCACACTGCCCGTAAACGCGGAGATGCCGGAGAAGACCCACCTGGCCGAGGAGGCGCTCAAGAACGCCGCCGCAATCGCCCACAAGTACGACGTCACCATCGGGCAGGATGTGCTGCAGTCGCGTCATCTGGGGCAGAGCCTCGTCGACGCCAGCGGCGCCCATGGGTGCGCCCTGGTCATCATCGGCGTGCCCTACAAGCTGGACCTGAACGGCGAGTTCGCCCTGGGCGAGACCGCCGATTACCTGCTGAAGAACGCGCCCTCGCGCGTCTGGGTGATTCGCGGCCAGCCCGGCGATGTGCCCGCGTCGCCAGAGCGCGTCAAGGAACAGGCCAAAGAGCAGGCCAAAGAGCAGGCCGTCGCCCAATAGGCAGCGCATGATAATGATGTCGCCTGCTGAGGAGTCTTCTCCCCGGCGGGCGATTTGTTTCTTCTTTTTCTTCCGCTGCCGAATGCCATCTGAGAGCGAGCTGGCGGTTGAAACCGCGCCTGCGGGCGTGCCGCCACGATGTCCACCTACGTGGACACCCAGCATCACCGCCGAGAATCTGAGACCTGCGTAGGCAGGTCTTGTGGCCGAAGCTCCCAGGCACGAATTCATTCGCCTGCTCTCCCCTGACGCCACCAGTTGTATGCGTAATTCCCCTTCTCTTGAGGGAAGGGGTCAGGGGTTAGGTCCGTAGCGTCAGCGCCCGCGTGGCAACAGCAGCGCGCCAAGAACCAGCCCCGCGGCCAGCCCGCCAATGTGGTCGAACGCCGCGATGCCCGGCACGCTGAAGCTGAAGACCAGGTTGATGAGCAGCCAGAAGAACCACTGGCCGATCAGCGAGTTCCCCGCTGGGCCGAGCGCGCGCCGCCGCAGCAGGAAGAACGCGCCCAGCGCGCCGAAGACGCCAAAGATCGCGCCCGAGGCGCCGACCGCTGCTCCAGGGGTGTTCATGTAGATGTCAAGGCCGAACTGCGCCAGCCCGCCGACGATCCCAGAGAGAAAGTAGATGATCAGGAAGCGCCCTGTGCCGAAGACGCGCTCGGTGATCACGCCGATGAAGTAGAGCGAGAGCATGTTCAGCCCGATGTGCAGCAGGTTCGCATGCAGGAACATCGCGGTGAGGAAGCGATAGCTCTGCAGCGGATTATTGAGCACTGCGCTGTCAACCATCGCGCCCCAATTGACGATGACAGGAAACAGGAGGCTCAGGCCGAACACAATGATGTTGGCGATGATCAGGCTGAACGTGGCGATGGGTAGCCCGCGCGTCATGAAGCGGATGCGCGTCATCTGCCGTTCCACCGTGCTGCGCTGATCCCACGGTCGCGGCGCGGCGTACGCCTGCGCTCCACCGCCAGGGGACGGGGGGACTGGCGTAGGCATCGGCACGAAAGGCAGCGGGGCGCGGTCCGTCGGCGGGAAGAGCTTATCCCAGTCGCGCTTGCCGGAGAGACGAGCGGCGCGGGCCTCGGCCAGAGCGGCGTCGTAATTGCGCCCCAGGCGGCGGAAGATGTAGGCGCGCAGGGCGTGGCTGTAGGCGCGGGTCGGGTCGAGCGCGATCTCGCGGTCCACCGCGTCCAGCGCCGCCTCGTAGCGCCGATCGATCACCGCGCCGATGGCGTCGGCCAAGGCGGCGTCAGCGGAATCGGGGGCGAGCTGGCGCACCTGCTGGACCGCCATGCTGGCGATCTGATACTGACCCAGCGCGAGGTTCGTCTGCGCCAGACCCAGATGCCCGCTGGGGTCCTGCGGCGCGACCTGCGCGACGCGCGCGAACTCCGCCGCCGCCTCGGGGATGCGCTCATCCTTCAGCAGCTCATTGCCGCGCTCGATCAGCGCCCGCACGTCCGTCTGTTGCTCCATGATCCAGCCTCTATCCTCTCACCTCGACGGTTGTCATTCTCATCTGGTTATCGTAAACGGCTTGATCGTGATTGAGTCACGTATGGCGCATACGGCGCACACGAAAAGCTGTCAGGATACTCAATTCTACTACGTCCGGGCGATAGGCCCGGTTCACTTCTCTTACCTTCTTTTGTTTTCGCGTCATCATGCGCTAGGCGGCGCCCGGCAGCAGGATCGTCGCCAGCAGCGTGAAGCCGAAGACCGAGAGCGAGAGGTAGCTGTTGATCGTAAAGAACGCCAGGTCGATGTGCGTCAGGTCGTCCGGGCGCACGAGCCGGTGCTCCCACATCAGCAGCCAGGTCGCGACGCCGACGCCGATCCAGAAGGGCCACGGCAATCCCAGCAGCGCGCCGACCGCAGCCAGGAAGCCAATCGAGGCGCCATGCGCCATCTCCGATATCTGTAATGCGCGTGGAGCGCCGAACCGCGCCGGGATTGAGTATAAGCCATTCGCGCGGTCGAACTCGATATCCTGGCAGGCGTAGAGGATGTCGAAGCCGCCGACCCATGCCGCGACTGCCAGCCCCAGCAGCAGCGGCGGCAGCAGGTTCTCCACACTCAGCGTCGGGTTCACCGCGAGCCACCCGCCGATCGGCGCGATGCCGTCCGTCAGGCCGAGGAAGAGATGGCAGAGCCAGGTGAAGCGCTTGGTATAGGAGTAGCCAACGAGGAAGAGCGCCGCCACTGGCAGTAGCGCGAAGCAGACGGGGTTGAGCTGGTACGCCGAGAAGGCCAGCAGCGCGCCGGAGCCAATCGCCAGCGCCAGCATCTCCACCGGGCGGATCTGCTTCTTCGGTAGCGCGCGGTTGGCTGTGCGGGGATTGCGCGCGTCGAGTTGCGCGTCAATCAGGCGGTTGAGCGACATCGCCACGGTGCGCGCGCCGACCATCGCCAGCGTCACCCAGAGCAGCTTATCCCACCCCGGCCAGCCATGCGTCCCGCGCGCCGCCAGCGCCATGCCGAGGTAGGCGAAGGGCAGCGCGAAGATGGTGTGCTCAAACTTGATCGAGTCGAGCAGGAGCCGTGCTTTCCCTATCGCCTTGCCCGTCGGCGTCTGACCAGTCTGTGTCTCAACCTGCATAGCCCCTCATCGCCAAACCTCCTGGCCCTCTGTTTTCCGCCATTCGCCTCATGCTCGTCATCCTGCCGGACGCATGATGCGTAGTCCTCACAGAGAACGGACAAACAGCCGCTTGCCAGTGCAGATTATATCGCGCCCGACTACCAGCGCGCCTACGGCTCGCCATCCTGTGGAACTTCCAATGAAACTTCGGACGAACAGCGTCGCTCTAATGTCAATACAGAGCGCGCGCCCTCGGCTCCGAGTTGACTTGCCGTCCCTGAACAAAAGGCAGGCTCCTCTATGACAGAGACTCCATCCTTCGCAGGCGCCTATACCTACGAGGCCTTCGCGAGCCACCCGTTTTACGAAGAGATCAACGCGTCACTGGTGCGTATGGCGATTGGCCGGCTGGATAGAGAACACCCCAAGGGGGAGCGTGTCCAGGTAGTCGAGGTCGCTTCCGGCACCGGCGCGGTCACCGAGCTGATCCTGAACGAATTGGAACGGCTTGGTCGCCCCGCGAGCGTTACCGGCGTCGAACCCTCCTTCGAGGCAAACGACGTCGCGCGCGAGCGGCTGCGTGGCCGCGAGGTCAGCTTCATCCAGGGTGATGCGAACGATCTGGCGCGGCTTGTTTCGAACGCGGACGCCGCCTTCTTCTGCAATGCGATTCACCTGGTCCCCGACAAAGCGGACGCGATCCGCAAGGTGGCGGCGGCGCTGGCTTCGGGCGGACTGTTCGCCTTCAACTCGTCGTTCTTCGACGGCGCCTACGCGCCCGGCAGCGAGCGTTTCTATCGCCTGTGGGTGCGGCGCGCGCTCGGCTGGATACGCGAGCGCTATCCCGAGGTGCGCCCTAACCGCAGCGAGAAGGCGCTGGCGATGCAGTGGCTGAATGAGGACCAATACACACAGCTCGCCGCCGAGGCCGGGATGCGTGTGGTGGATCGCACGCTGGAGGCCGCCGAGATACCGATACGCGCGCTCCAGGATATGGCCCGCTACTGGCTCTTCATTGACGGCGCGTTGCCAGGTGTGCCCATCGACATCGGCGCGGACGCGTTGGAGTACGCGGCGGGCGAGGCTGGCGCGGAACTGGGCGTGACGAGCGTGCCGCGCTACTGGCTGCAGATGGTCACCAAGCGCGACCTTGTGCTGACGTAGTCCCGAGTCTCGTTCCTGGCAGGGGAGGCATCACCCTTCCATGGCTATGTGCAGGGCGCCATGTCCCGCCCTTCGCTCTATCGCCTGCTTTCTCCCCACTAGACACGGCCTGCTACCATAGAGCAGTCAGCAGTTGTCCGTGCGTCCATCCCTGCGCGCCGGTGCGCGGGGCGGATCGCTGCATCCACAAGGAGTTCTCATGAGCAGCAGGAAAGGTGACTCTCGCGTCTCCGCGCTCAAGATGGCCTCGCTCCTCATCGCGTGGGGCCTGGTCGCGTTGCTCGCCTATCTGGGCGGCGTGCGCAAGTTCGTGGATTTTATTGTCTCGACCAAGATCTGGCCGGCGCCGGGCGTCGAAATTGACAATGGTCTGCTCAATCCCAAGCTCGGCGACTTTGGTGGAACCTACGCTCCAATCGTGACGGCGACCGTCATCGCGCTGCCCTTCGCCATCGGCGCGATTATCCTCTTCGGCATGATCTTGCGCGCGCGTCCCGGCATCACCATCCTCGCCACCCTGAGCGTCGTCGCCTCAGTGATCGGCCTGGCTGGCTCGGCGTTCCTCTTCCTGGCGACGGTCGCCAACCAGAAGAACGGGCAGGGGTTCTTGATCGCCCTGCTTACGATCGCGCTCGTCTTCGTGCTAATCCGGCTCCAGCGCTTCGTACGGCGTTTCTACCAGCGCTCTCCGGCCTTCGCGACGCTCTTCTTTGCGCTGCTGGCCATTATCTTCGTCATCCTGTCGAACGGCACGACCATCACGTCGATCATCCTGAGTCAAATCGACTACTGGCTCGCGCTCGTCGCCTTCGGCATTACGCTCTACGCCAGCATCAACCTGACGCGCCACAGCCGGCGTCTGCCCATGTAACGTTTGCGGAAACCTAACCCCCTGACCCCCTTCCCTCCCAGGGAAGGGGGCTAAGGGGGAGAGGTCAGATCCGCCATCAGA
>CAVTFE010000090.1:0-35466 GCA_963733745.1 uncultured bacterium | reverse complement strand
TACAACCGGGTATCACACCGGGGTCAAAGCGCACACATTTAAGCTAGGCCCACGAGACAGCTACTCCGCATGAATTCAGGATTATCTGGCAGGTGGGACACGAATCTCACCGGTACCCTGCGGTTTTGTAGCACGCTTGCTCCAGCTTACTCGTCCGTTCTCGTCTGCTTGGGAGGCGTAGACATGCCCTTAAGCCGCCCTTCCAGGCCATAAAGGAGGACTTGCATGCCGACCTCGAAGCTGCGGTCGGTATCAGGATGCGCCATCTGAGGCGCCAGCGCGAACAGGTTGGGATGATCGTCCGGCGATATGTCAGCAGACAACCAACTATCTATCAGCGGCCGCATCGCGGTGGAGTTCGGCGCAGGGTTCACTGGCTCAGGAGCCGCCGCTACCAGCGTCAGGTGCGCTTAAGCGCCACCAATCACGACGTCATAGTGATCTCTGGCGGCGCCGTAGTTGGGACTCTCCAGTTCGGTCCCATTGCCGACGGAACCAAGATGCACCCCATCCAGCGCCACCTGGCTTCCACCGCGATTCACTCGCGCGCGGATCGCTGCGGTGGGCGGACGCTCAACGCTCGGTCTGTTCGTATCGGCGCTGACACGGATAGGGACAACGCCATCTGGTTGCGCAAGCTGGATGACCGCATGATCCAGCCCCCCAATATCAAGTGACGTCAGACGTCACCCACGCAGGTTAGCGGACAGCCGCGACACGCCACCTCTTATCACAATCTCCCAGCGCACGGCGCCCGCCAGCGTCAGATTCAGCGCGCCGCGTGGCCCATACCGCCGGAAGACGTGTACAACTCCGCCCTCCATCATTATCTCTGGCGCGCGCCCCTCAACGGTCATCTGATAGAGCGTCGCCAGCGTCGGATCAGCGTTCAGCGTCAGGTCCACCCCGCCACGCTCGATCTCCAGCCGCGCGTGTGTGAGATTGCCGCGCGGTGGCGCGCCTGCGGCGTGGAGTGGGAATGCCAGGATGGACGATGCGCTGCGCGGGAAATGCGGTGGCCACTGTGTGGTCCGCGACACAAGCCGACAGCGCCCAGGACAGGCAGACTGTCACGGTCGAATAAAGTCTCTCTCCGTCTCGTGGAGGCCTACGCCGAGGCGAGACCTGGGCGCAGGCCATGACAGACTATGTTGTCCCACGCTATGCCGCTTGGCAGCCGGAGGCCAGGCGCCGCCTGCCTTCCGGCTGCGGAGAGACTTTATTCGACCACAACAGAGACAGAGCACGACATGATCGAGCGCACATCCAAGCCAGCGTGGACGGCCCTGCGGAGGGGACGCGTATTCGTCGCTGCGGTGACACTCGCGCTGGCGAGTTGGCGGTGTAGCGGCGCGGGCGTCACGTCGCTGAGTGACACGCATACCTGCATGCTCGGGACGAGCAATCTGCTCGCCATCGCGGCGACGCCAGGCGCATCTGAGGTGTGGGCGGCGCGCAAGGCGTGGTAATCCATGAGGCGCAGGGCGTTTGGCGCTGCGCTGATCCTTGACACGCTCACTGGGGTGGTGGCCGGTAGTGTGGAGCATGGAGAGATATGCGCTGCCCAGCGCTCCCCGTATCTCTGCCCATTGTTGGCACATGCCCGAGGCGCGCTGGCGGAGATTCCCCTGCTAAGGTGTCTTGCTCTAGCCGGAACCACCTCCGCCAGCTCCGCCATGTCACCTGACCCGTCCTACGGCGCCTGGCGCCACCAGATAGCTGGACGGCGTCCCATCCAATTCAGTCGACCTGGGTGTAGATATTCCACCCCGACCCTACCTGGATCCGAGATCCCCACATGCCCGAGCCAATCGTGCTGACGTGGTTGTTCGGGTAGGCGTAGAACCCCCCGTAGATGTCCAGGCCGAGCAGATCCGTGTACCCATCGCCGTTGACATCACCAGTCAGGAACGTCTTGTATATGTTCCAGCCGCTCCCGACGAGGATCCTGCTCCCGAAGGTCGATGTGTTGAGCGCCCCGAAGTCATTGTTCGGGTAGGCGTACAGGTGGCCGGTATAATCCAGCCCGATAAGCTCAGGACCGTCGCCCGTCGTGCGGCTGTTGTTCTTGCCCACGTTATCCAAGGCAATCTGGGCATACTCGTCCCAGCCAGAGCCGATCTGGACCCCCGCCGCCCAGGTGCCGATCATGATGGCCGTAGTGGCGTTGTGCAGATAGGCGACTAGCCTGCCAGAGGCGTCGCGCGCCAGGATGTCGGGATACGGGCCATCGCTGACATGCCCCAACACAATCGACGTGTAGACGTTCCAGCCGGCGCCCACCTGCACCGCGGGAGCCCACATGCCGATGAAGATGTTGGTGGTGACGGCATGCTGGTACACGAAGAGTTTGCCGCTGTAGTCACGCGCGACGATGTCGGTGTAGCCATCGCCGTTGACATCGGCGAGTGCAAACCAGGTGTAGATGTTCCATCCAGATCCGACCTGAATCCGCGGCTGCCACGTGCCAATCATGATGGACGTGGTAGCGGCGTGAGGGTAGACCCACGAGCCCCGTTCGCATCTCTGGCGACAATGTCAGGGCGGCCGTCGCTATTGACGTCGGCGAGCTGTCCGGGATGGGGGTCGTCCATAATCTTGTTGTATTGGTACGCCACATAGTGGGACTGGTCAAAGCTGGCGAGCTTCGCGCCAGAGGTGAAGGAGCCGAAGGGTCCTTCCGTGCTGCCACTACCACCATCATAGTGGCGCATGGGGGTCGACCCGAAGCTGTAGTACGAGAAATGCACGTGATCGGGTTGCCACTGGTCGAACAGGATCACGTGATGTTCGCTCCCATACACGTCAAGGAGTATATCCCCTTGCTTGATATGGGTTCTGTCCGTGATCTGGGTGGAGATGTCTGGCAGAGTACTGGTGTTGTATCCGCCACTACTTCCTGGATCCACATGCCAGGCCATCGAAATCATCCCCGAGCAGTCGGGGCCATATTTGTGCGCGCCGTCGACATCGGTGACAAACTTCGAAGCCGGGCGCGACCCATCGTTGCAGCAATAGGTCAGACTGCGGCCATACCAGTTTTGCGCGCGGGCGATGACCTCTGAGCGCGGAATGACACTGCCCAGGCTGGAACTCGCCGAGGCTTGCCTTGTGGAGAGGTGGACAAGGGTCATGAGCAGAGCGGCAATCAGCATCGCTACGAGAGCGTGGACCACGAGCGCGCGTCGTCCGGGAAAGTGAAGTCGTCTCGTCATGGCGGGATCTCCTTCGTGAAGCTGCGAGGCGCTGCGCGCGATGGCGCGTCGAAGCGTCTCCTACACTGCCAGTGTGTCCGTTGCCTGCCTATGCAGTGGGCTGGTCAGCGATCGACTACGATATCGCCTCCCTCCTCGATATGCAGGACTTCGACACGTTCAGCGCCTGTTGCTCGCCACTCGCCCCGCATGCTCCGGAGCAGGACGAGGCCAGGTTCGACCGGTCTGCTCTTCAGAACGCGGGCAGCGCCTGCGGCGAGCGTGCGCTGCGTCTAGCCTAGGGGAAGCCAAGGGCGCCTGTCTTGGAAAAAACGTATATGCGTCTGCTTCGTCTGGAGAGGGGAGTCAGTCCGTCTGCTGCCGGGTGGAAGGAGGAGCCACATGGCGGGCGCGCAGGTAGGCGCTGGGACAGACGCCTGCGAACGCCTGGAACTCGTTGATGAGGTGCGCCTGATCGTAGTAGCCACACTCCAGCGCAAGGCACGCCCAATGGACACGTCGCTCGGAGCCGACGGAGCCGATGCGCCGCACAGTCCTCAGGAAGCGGCGGACACGGGCGTAGTGCTTGGGGCTGAGTCCCACTTCCTGCTGGAAGAGGCGGGCGAAGTGTCCTCGACTGAGCCCAGTTTCCTCCGCGACCCACGCGATGCGCGCCATGTGCGTCATGGGCGCATGCTGGGTGTCTGCGTGCCAGCCGCTCGGCGTGCTGGGCACGGAAAAGGCGCGCAGGGCAGCGGTCACGGCGGGATGGTGGGCCAGGGGGCGGACCAGCTGCCGCACCAACAGCTCCTCGAGGACCCCGGCGCGTGCCTCCAGCGTGTCGGCCTCGGCTACCCGTTCGCACAGTTCCCTGACCACCTGACCGCTCCACAGCGCATCCAGCGACACCTGCAGATTGTGAAGCTCGCTGGCGGGTGGCGCAAAGAAGGGATAGAGGCCACCGGGTTGGAAGTCCACGCCGAACTCGTAGACCGGAAGGTCGTTCTCGAGGGAAAACGCGGCGGAGTCCACACCATACAGCAGCGCCGAGTAGGCGTCGCGCGAGCGGGTCCTAGAAAGTGGACCAGGACCAAGACCAAGACCAAGACCAAGACCAAGACCAGGACGAGGAAGTCCGGCGCCACTCAGATCAATGACGAGCTGTGCCGTGCCGCTGGGAAGGAGACGTAAGCGTTCCGGCTGGTTACTACGGCAGAGCCAAATCGACGACACGAACGCGGCGAGCCGCGGAGTGGGGGGATAAAACCGCCAGAGCATGGGGTCTTCCTGTGCGGCGCGTCGGCGGTCGTTGCCGCGCGGTGGCGCTCCGAGGCGCTGGAAGGAACGAGCCGGTCCTGCCGCGCTCCTTTGGTGTCGTCGTTGACACGCCCTCACTGCACGCTCGTCGCACGTTTCCTCTCGTCGCCTCGGCGCGGTACCTTGAGGTCCCTCGCTCGGTGCACCGCGTAGCGTTGGGTTCAGTCCACAGACGCGCGTTCGATCAGCCGATTTACATGCGCCCCGCGCCAGCTGCTGGACCCTCACTCATCCCGGGAGTGGCAGGGCGGTGGTACCACTGCGCACCCGGTTCCTTCTCCGACTGCTGGCTCCAAGGGCATAGATCGGCTGGATACGACAAGGAGCGAGCCACATGAGGAATCTCATCTCGTGGCTACGGCGCCAGACGCTGATCCAACTGGCCGGATCTGGCCGGATCTGGCCGGATCTACGTTGACTCGCAGCGCATTGTGCAAGCCTGTCATATGTCCAGCAGCTGCTGCGCCTGGCAGAAGAGAGTGGTCCACACAGAGCGCTCCACAGCTCTCCCCGAGGAAGGGCTGTGGTACAGTGGAGTAGCTGGAGTAGCTGGAGCTGTCGGCCCGCCAGTGCAGGAGACCAGGGAGGAGCAGCGCATGGATGTCCTCGCAGCGATCGCTTCCAAGCGCGCGGTACGCCACTTCACCGACCAGCCCATCACCGACGCGGACCTGCGCGCGATCCTCAACGCCGGTCGGCGTGCGCAAAGTTCCAAGAATACCCAGCCGTGGACCTTCATCGCTGTGCACGACCGCCAGACGTTGCAGCGCCTCTCAGAATGCGGCGCCTACGCTGGACACCTCGCGGGCGCCGCCGTGGGGGTGGCGTTGGTCTCGGAGGGCCCGACCGGATTCGATCTCGGTCAGGCGGCGGCCTACTTGCAGTTAGCGGCCTGGGACTTGGGGATCGGCTCCTGTATCGCGTCCATCTACGAGCCCGAGCGCGCCCGCGAGATCCTCGGCGTCCCCGACACCTACTCCTTCGACATCGCCCTCTCCCTGGGCTACCCAGACCCGGCGGCCACGCGTCCGGCTGCGCCACCGGGCCAGGGCCGCCAGCCCTTCGACGAGGTCATCCGCTTCGAGCGCTGGTAGGTCGGTTGATCTGAGGGGCACGGGTTCCCGTTGCTCTCCTCGCCAGCCGCCGCGCGCGGACAGCGCTCGGAATGCGCGTCGACGTTCACCTGCATCACCCATCGGGGCGCATGGTGGCGGGCGACTTTTTCCCCGACCCGCAGATGAACTACGATGTCATGCGCGCGCATTCGCGCTCGAGGTCTTCCCTCGTTCCTTACTATTGCTGTCACCACCAGTTCGGGCGGTTGGCTTCGCGATCGCTCCAGCGCGCCGCACGTGGCGCGCCTCGAGGGCTCCATACAGCGGCCGCGACTGCGGAAGGGAAGAACAGGATCCGGACGCGATTGACACTCCGGCGCGCACTGCGTCGACGGGGCTCGGGAGAACGCGCCACCACGTCGACATGCCCCATCCAAGCGCGTTAGGCAAGGCGGAGCAGGCGGAGCGCGCCGCTTTGCCCGCGCTCGAGCGCTTTCTCGGCGCCCGCCTGGCGCACGAGGTGATGGACGCCGCCAGCGACGGGCGCGCCAGCGAGTGGCCCGACGACGGTCAGGGGAACACGGAAGCGACTGATGAGGATACCGGGGATACGGAGGATACCGATCACGCCGGTTCGTGAGGTCGACACTGCGCGCGTGAGAGCGTAGCCTGCTCCGGCCGCTGGCAGCGCGGCATCCAACAACACCCGACATTGAATAGGTTTTCGGTGTCCACGCCGCTTTAGCGCGTGCACTATCCTCGGCAGGACGCCCGCGAGAGACATCTCGCGTCGGACACTCACATGCGCCAGCGGCGCTCCGTCGAACTGCGCTGGGTCTCGTTCTCGAGCAAAGCAAGTTCGCCACCGCCGCGTGCGAACACTGGCGCGGTGAACTGCTCATCTCGACTGGTCACCGCTGCGGCGTTCAAGGACGGCTAGTCCGCGTCAGGAATGTCGCGAGGTATGTCGCGCAACCGCTTTTTGAGCCAGGCGATGACCCACTGCTTGTCACGGTGCTCCGGCGCGATGCGCCGCCAAAGCGACTCGTAATAAGTGACGAACGCAGCGACAATGCTTGGCTCGTCCAGCGTGATGTCCAGGTACACGGGCTGATCGTCACTGTCGATGGAACAGGCGTTGATGAGGACGCGCTGCCCGCCCAAGATCTCCCACATCGTCTCGCGTGTGACCTTGAGGTCGCGGGCCTCGTCCGCATCCAGCAATGCCAGTTGAAAGTGCGGATAGCGCTCCAACACGGCAATCATGTTTTGCAGATGCTGCCTGCGCTCCGCCACTGGCGCGCCTTTGGTCGGACGGATCTGGGCGTTCTAGATACCAGCCGTGACTGACGATATCCTCGATCGATTGCATGGTGCAAATATCGCGGCAATCCGTCGTCTCCGCGTGGGCGAGCAATGCCATCAGGCGCTCGCTGCGGCGCTCGAGCCGGTGGGTCAGCGCCGCGCCGGAGAACCCCATCTCACGCAAGCGCTCCGCCATGAACGAGGTTTCGGTGTTAAAGTGGGCAGGCTCGGTCATCACGCTCGGGGAGTATTTCACGAAGAGTCGGCCCGGCGACCGCAATTCTGATTCTGCTTGCACCTTGTCGAAAAGCCCCACCAATCGATGCGGGTAGGTCTCCATCAAGGGCTGCGCGCTCTTGGCGAGCAAGTCGAAATGGGCGCTGAAGAGCGCGATCTGCGCTAGATCGCGCGTCACCACCGCCGAGTCGACGGTGGAGCCATCAGCGGTAGCGAAGAAGAGCGCGGCTGCGTGGTCCGGAACGATGAGCAGGTCAAAGGGCGTCTGGAGCGTCTCATGCTTGGGGATGTAGAACGACTCATATGCCCCTGCGCCGACCAGATCGAGCATCGTCTGCACCAGCGTGACCGAGCGGCGGATGTCGCGATTCAAGCGCCAGATCTGCTTCACCTTCCAGCCGCGTGCGAGCGCGCCACGCATTTCATACACCCAGTCGGTACCGAAGGGCGGGTTGAAGGGGTCAAGCGCGCCCTCGCCCTGCCAGGTCAGGTGAATGGTCTGATCCAGCGAGCGCGGAGGCGGCGCGGTCGCCAGTATCTCGGTGGCGGCCTCCAGGGCGGCGCGAGGGCCACGCATCGCTCCCTCAACTGGCGTCGTCGTGGAGCTTTTCACACCGCGGGGCGTTGGAGCGCGTCCAGGCAGCGCCTTCGTCCGATAGTCAATTAAGGCGTCAACGGGCGTGCTCATGAAGCGGCTACGTGGCGCGGGACGAGACCGAAACGCGGGTCGTTCGCGCAAGGAGCGCACCTGGCTCTGGAACAGGGTGTGGCGCTCGCTCGGAAGAAGGTGGAGCGCCGCGGCGATGCTGTCGGCGTGTTCGGAGTTGAAGCGCGGCGTGCGTTCGCCGCGCAACCACTTATACACGAGCGAGAGATCCAACTCCAGCAGGCCCGCGAGATCGCGCGGTGTCAGATTGCGCTCGCTCAGCAAGGTGGTGAGATAGCCCCCAAACGAGGGGCCGTCAACTGCCGTCTCAATCGTCTCAATCGTCTCAATCGTATCAATGCTTCCGATGGTCTCGATGGTCTCGAAGGTCTCGGTGACGTCAGCTTCCTTGTTCATACGCGGCACCGCTCTTCCAGATCACTGCGCGCAGCAGGGATTACTGCTGGCATGCGCACCACACTGTCCACTCTTATCCTACATGGTGAGACGCACCACCGGCTCAACTGTTTCAACGGTACGCCTCACATTAGCAGAGAATCGTATTCGCAAGGAAGCATGACCACTGCGTTCATCTTACGGCTGGGGAGCACGACGGCGGCGTTCGGCGGCGTTCGGCCATACCCCGAATTGCGCGCGATCGTGGGCCTTGCGCTCCCAGACTGGCGACGTGGGGAGGATGGCTGGCTCCGCTCAGTCTCATGCGCGCAGTGCCCCATGACCATGGAGACACCGCCTGCTTTGTACGTGGTAAGGAGTGGGAGGACGCCCCCCGTCACCGAGTTCAGCGGCGCGTTGTCGGAGGCCTGGTGTCGTTATGCGCCCGTGCTCCTGGATCAGATGGCGGGCGCTGTCCTGCGCGTCGAGCCACGAGCGCTGAGAGCGCGCTTCACGACGCGCCACCACGAGTATGGCTACGTTTTCGACGCAGATCCCGATCGGACTCTCACACGAGGCGCAGTCGTCAAGTGGCACACCGAGGCTCTACTCGACGATGGGCTGCTCGCGACCATCGGCACGTGCGCGGGAGCGCTGCGAGGGCAGTTCATGTATCTGCTGGATGAGGATCAGGCTGACGACTCGCCGCTGAGCGCAGAGGATACCCTGACGCTAGAACTGCTCAGCCGCCAGGTAGCGGAGTGGGAGTCCTAGATTCTGCTGCGAGGCGCGCCACGGATGACCGTAGACTTGTGGGGCATGTGTTCAGTTCTGCCTTGCCCCTTGCCCAGTGCCTCCACAGACTGGACAGCTCGTGATGGCCTCGAGAGACCCTGTCCCGCGACACTGCTCGCACACCGCCATGCTGGTCCGCTCGTGCGCTTCTGGTGGACGGCGCGTCTCCCAGTCATCAGCGGAGCCACTCCCGAGGCACGCCGAACAGATGATGGAATCGCTCACGACGCCTGATCCCTTGCACGCTGCGCAGGTGTCCTCCATCACATCGATCCTCCTGGCGCTACGGTGCGCCGCTGCCGGATTCCTCACGCCTTCCTGCTGGGCATACCAATGCGATTCGTCCCCGCTTAATCTATCACCTCCTGGGCGTGCGCTGCACCACGACGAGACCGGTGTGCGGCGTGGTGGGCAATTGGCCTGGGCGCATGTGGCCAGCACTCCTCGCCTCACCCACTACGCGATGCACGCCAAACGGGGCCGAGAAGCGACCGACGCCATTGGCATTCTGCCCGGCTCCACCGGCGTGAGTGTGCATGATGGCTGGGCTCCCTATCGCAGCTACACGACCTGCCGGCATGCGCTGTGCAACATCCACCATCTGCGCGAGTTGACCTTCCTCGAGGAAGAGTATCAGCAGCTCTGGGCCGCCAAACTGAAGCGACTGCTGCGGGAGATGAAACACATCGTCGAGCAGGCGCGTGCTCCAGGGCCCTTCCTGACCCAACGGCGCTACCACACGCTGCTCGCTTCCGGCTTGGCCGCCAATCCCCCACCGGTTCGTCGCCCAGGCCAACGTGGACGACTCCAGCAATCGCCGGCGCGCAACCTGCTCGAGCGCCTCCTCCTGAGGCACGAAGAGGTCTTGGCCTTCCTCGAGGATCTCACGATTCCCTTCGACAATAATCAGGCCGAGCGGGATCTGCGCACGCTCAAAGTCCAACAAAAGGTCTCCGGTTGCTTCCGCAGCGAGGCCGGAGCCGAGGCGGTCATGCGTCTGAGAAGCTATCTCTCGACGTTGCGCAAACAGGGCCACCTCTTACTGGACGCCCTCCGGACGGTCTTTGCTGGCCAGCTTCTCTATCCCGCCTTTGTCTGACCTACTCTATCGCGTGTGCTACGAGAGCTGGCAGCAAGAACCGCTGACCGCCGCTTCTCGCCAGATGATCCATCTCTGCCAGCGTCGTGTCTAGAGCGCAGGAATACCCTCCTGCTGAGCAGGCGTGAAGGCGCGGCTGGCACGCGGCCGCTTCGCGCCTTCACGATGAGTTGCTGGTTGCTTCAACTGGTGAATCCTGCCGGCAGCCCGTGTATGCCGAGGGTGAATGAGAGCTCGCCGCCGTGGTGCAGGTCGTGTTCAAGCACATGCCAGACGATCCAGGCGCGCGACAGGGAGGGTTGTTCACCATCCCAGTCATCGGGCCGGGCTTACGAAGGTCTGTTGCATTTCGGCGGGACTCCAGCGGGCCAGGCAATCGGCCATAAGCTGCCAGGTCTTGTCGAGGGCCTGCACCAGCTCGGCGGCTGATCGCGCGGGCGCGTCCGGCTCGTCCCAGCTCGCGATCGCCTTCACGTCCGCGTCGCTGTCTTCGCCCAGGGTGAACGTGAACCAGCCGGCACGGCAGCCGACGATGTGCGTGGCGTTCTCGCCGATGGAGCGCAGGTTCGGCGCGGCACGCAGCGCAAGCTGCTCGGCGGTGAGCGGCGCGATCGACTCTTTGATGTGCTCCTGGTACGCTTTCCATTGCGTGTAGAACGTCGCAAGGGTGAAGTTGTCTTCGGCCATGTGCTCATCTCCTCGTTTGGTCCTGGTTTGGGGTACCTGGAAGGGGCCGCCGATAGTGTGCCACATGGGCTTGCCCGCCGTCCAGGCAGACTTCGCCGGACGACTTCTCTATCCCGAGTTCGCCTGACCTGTTACCCGCTGTGATCTTGCTTCACACGCTGTGGCCAAGCAAGAGCGGGCTCGCATGGTGGTATGGGGCTGGCCTACCGGCCGCGTCGCGATCGCCATGGCTCCTGGCCAGGATCGGCGCACTGTCGTTCAACGACATTACGGCCGCCGATGAGGCGCAGGCGCCGGGCGAGGTAGACCGGCCCGACGAAGAGCGTTTCGTGGGGCGGCGCTCCCACGCGCTGGCCTCGCTTCTATTGCTGGGTTGCGGACACATATCGGATTCAGGAGCAGACCTGGCATTATGCCACGCCATTGATGGGCACATGTCGCCTACTTCGGCGACGGTGTGTCCAGTTGCTATGCGTCCTCGATGCCGGTCTCCAACGACAGGAGTTCGCCCAATGTATCATCCGCTGCCCGGCGCACGTCCAGCGATTCTCCATCGTGACGTAGCGCCATGAGTCGCTCAAGAACCGCGTCCGGCAACGTTGGTCGCAGCGACCGCAAGCCTCTGATTGCCGAGGCGCGAACCTCCCAGTAAGGCCAATCGAGCAATTGAGTGAGCGCGCGGAGCTGGTCAGGTTCAAGCAGCGCCATGTCTTGCAGAGTCCCCACGAGCCACACATGGATCTGCGAACTGAACAGTGGCCCAAGCACTCCATGCTCTAACAGCGACTGCGCTTCTTGCGCCTGCGCAAGAAGCGCCGCAGAGGAGACCTGAATGAGGCGCTCTCAAGGTCTCCTCTGCGGCGTCCACAACGAGACCCCATGAATCCCCCAATGCTCGCTGTACAGCAGAAATTGCACTGGAGTCACCCACCTTACCAGCGGCTTCCAGCGCGTCACGCCGTACCCCGCCCGCTCCGTCGCCGAAATGGGCCATCAGCCCCTGGATAAGCCCTTGTCGATTCTTGACCGGCGCAAGCGCTACCAGCGCCTTAATAGCAGGCTGAACAGGGCCCGCGCCTCCCAGCCCCAAAACGCTACTCAAGCCCTCGCGCAAGGGAATGCCTGATCTTGCGGACTCCTCAAAGCCGGCGCCTTCCAGGCGCAAGATGCTGAGGAGCGTGTCTTCAACAAGATCGCGATCAATCATCGCAAGCGCCGCTACCGTATCGACGGCGCGTGTTTGGATATCCGCGTTTGGGTCCATAACAAGTGCTGCAATTCGCACAAGGTCGCTTCGCTCCAGTCCGGTTTCGCTCACAGCGAGCGCCTCAAGCGCACCTTGACGTACCTGCGTATTCGCGTCATCTAGTCCATGAAGAAGCACCGCAGTCACCCGCTGGGCAACACTGATGTTCTTGGAGACGTACCTGACAGACGTCCGCATCGCCCTAAGGGCTCCCATCGCTGCAACACGGACTTCAGCGGCGTCGTCATTCGCGGCCTTCTCAAGCATATCAAGGACGCCATTCACCTCAGCGCTGTTGAGCGCACTGGTCTCCCCTCCTGCATCGTGGTTTTCCTCACCGGCCTCGGCAGAACAGAGGTATGCTAGGCAACCGACTATAGCTTGGCGACCCCATGCGCTCGCTTGAGGTACTAAGGCCGCAAGCTCATGCAGAGCATCCAGTATCCCACTCTTCACCCGCCAGTCGTCATCGCCCGTGTCTCGCATGGCCAGCAAGGCTGCAGCGATGCGCCCTGGCGGAGCTTCGGTTCGTCGCACTGACAACACCTGCACAATGGCCTTTGTGTCTGAACCATAGTTGTCTGGGGAGACCAGTTTTTCAAGCAGCGTCTCGGTAGAGAGTTTTCCGCCATAGTGCACTAGTGCGGCAGATCGTAACTTCCAAGACGAGCTGGTGAGCCACTCCTCGAGCGGTGGTGCACCGAGAGAGCGGAGTGCATCCAGCGCCGCCTCATAAGCCTCACTACCATGATCTTCTCGCGCCATCACCGCCCGAATGCAATTCACTGCTTTTTCGCGCGCCTGAGCGCCTTGCACATTTCCCAGCGCCTTGAGCGCCGCGTTACATACAGCGGACTCTGGCTGAGTTGCAGCATGTGTAAGTGCATCGACAACGTCAACATCATGCCGAGCAAGCGCAGCAAGCGCCTGCACGATGGCGACCAATACATCATCTCTGCGCTGCCAGACAGGTTTCAACTCCGGACGAATTTGGCCGTCTTCCCTGGTGAAAATGTTCTTGAAAAAATAGTCGCCAAAGCCGGCATCCACCGGTGAGAGCCTATTGACTATCGACGTCGAATTGCCGTCACGGGTGATGTGACGCTCGATCTCCGCCCAACGCTGTGCTGCTACCTCGCTGATGAGTGTATCCGTGACCATGAATGCTTCTCGGAGCACTCGCGCCATGGTATCGCCGCTGTCGTGCGCCACGTCTGGCGCTCGCTCAAGCAACACCGTCAAGGCTTGACTTGCGGCCGTGCGCACCTGCATTGCAGGATCGCGTAGCAAGTCGAGGAGCCGATCGGCGTCAGCCCGTTCCTCATTCCTGCCGCCTGTCGCAGAGGCGAGCCCAGCAGCCCTGCGAACGCGCAGATCGGGGTCGCGCATGGCCTGCTCAAGAACAGCGCGTGACACAGTGGGAACCGCGAGTGTGTCCTCCATAAACTGGTATTCAATCACAGCAGCGGCGGCAAGTCGCTCAAGCAGCGTTTCACTCGACAGGAGACGGTCGATCGCATCTCCGTCGAGACGCGCGCCGAGCGCTCCAACGCGTTGGGCCGCCGCCTCGCGGACAGCGTTGCTCGCGTCATTGAGAGCGGGATCCCCATAGTCCAGCGCACGTAGAAGAGCGGGTGCTGGGGGCCAGGTGTCTGGCACCGCGCGTATCACGCGGAAGGTAATTTGCTGACCCCAGTGGCCAAGGCTCGGCTCACCGAGCAAGCGCTCTAGCGCGGCGGCTGGATTCTTGAATGGTCTTGACTCATCTACGGCAGCGGCAATCACGTTTCGAAGCACCTCTGGCTCTTCGGGACTCAGGAAGAACCTCACCGCTTCATCTGCAGGCTGCCCCCTCCAGTAGCAGAGAGATCGCCGTTGCATGTACCCCTTTTTCGGGACTCTTGGTGAGCGCCGTGATCGCCAGTCGCTCCTCGAGGGAAAAATCTGCGTGTGCGCGCCAAGGATAGCGCGCTGGGTTCTCCAGGATATCCGTAAGACACTTCATAGCAGGTACGCTCTGCGCGGAGTCAGGGTCACGGAGTCCGGCCAGCAGCAGTTCTTCCCCAGCAGGCTGACCAGTCGCCAATACCAGCTTATATGCGAGAATGCGGAGGGTTCCCTCGCCTGCGGCCCGCTGTTCAGCTGCCCGGAGCAGATCGGTGAGTGAGGATGTGCTGGCACGCCGACGATACAACTGAGCGGCAGTCTGGTGAACCGTGCTAGAGGAATCATGGAGCGCAGTCAGCCATGCGCTCAGAGGAACATCGTCTCGTTGGGCAAGCGCCCAGACTGCCTTTGCACGTACCCCTTCGCCCTTGTCATCTAACGCCTGAATGAGCGGTCCAAGTGGCGATCGCTGTCACTCAGCGCAGTTACGACGGGTTCGAGGTTCGCCTGATCTGGCCAGCGCAGGCGCTGATACACCGCATTGGCTCGCACCAGTGGATGCGCATCCTCAAGCGCAAAGACATCCATGAGCGCCAGCGCCTCATCTCGACCCAGCAACGCGGCTGCGGCGATGGCCGTGGCCCGAATAAACGGGTCATTCTCCTCCAGCGCAAAAAGCACCACGTTGGGAGAGCCAATTGGAACATCCAGCATGGCGTGGAATACCACAAGCTGCACGAGCGTAGAAAGAGGTGAAAGCGCTGATGCCGCTGCCATCCCATGAGGAGCAGCATCCTCAGCTTCGGTCTCTGACCGAGCCTCGGCGAGGGTGGCCATCACCGCTTCGTCCGTCATCACGCTGCTAAACAGTTCGACGTCCGCATCGACTTCATGCAGCCACGCTTGTAATCGCTCGCGAATGGCCGCCCAGCCTGGGTCCTTTGTGAGCGCGTCTGTCGCGCCCGAGAGCAAGAGGCGCACGTATTCTTGCTGGCAGGCTCGCCTCGCGACGTGTTCGTGCTCCTGCATGAGCTGGGGCACGCGTTCCACGAGTTTGAGATGGGCGACCTGCCCTACCTGCACCAGCGCGAAGATGGCTTTCTCCCCCTCGAGTTCGCCGAGGTGGCCTCGACCAGCATGGAGCTCATTGGGCCGATGCATCTAGTGCAGGCAGGGCTGTGCGGCCCACGCGAGGAAGCCCAGTTCTGCGTGCGCCGATTGGAGCGTATCGCCATGCACTGGCTGCCCTATAGCGCCAGGATCGACGCGTTCCAGCACTGGGCATACGAGCATCCCGAGCTAGCCATCGACCCGCGTGCTTGTGACGGCGCCTGGGCAAATCTCACACGGCGCTATCTGCCGTGGGTCGATTGGAGCGGCGTGGACGAGGCGCTGGGCAGCGGCTGGCAGCAGGTGCAACACATCTTCTGCTTCCCCTTCTATTACATCGAGTACGCCATCGCGGCGCTCGGCGCATTGCAGATCTGGGCGAATTATCGACGTGATCCGCGCGCCGCCGTGCAACGCTATCGTGATGCGCTCGCGCTGGGGGCTACCAAGACGCTCTCGGAGCTGTTCGCGGCAGCCGGTGCGGTCTTCGCATTCGACGAGCAAACGCTGCAATCGTCGATGCAGACGCTCATGCTGGCCATCGAGGAGTGGGAAGCACGGTTGTAACCAGGTGGCAGGCCGCGTAGTGCCGCGTAGAGGCGCGTTTCATCGTGGCCGGAGCGGAAAGCGCTCTCGAGCGCGACTGGGCGCCTGGTGTACGATGGATTCCTGAAACCGGAGCGATGTGTTCGGTGGAGTTCCAGACTGTTCCGTTATACTCGCCGATTCAGGGCTTCTCGTTCTGTTCAGTTCCATTGGGTCCCGTTACGTTCCATCGCCTTGCTGCCATTTTTGCTGCCAACGCCTCCAGGACATATCCGCGCGACTCCCCAGCACATTACCGTGACCAAATCCCAGCACTCCAGCCGCCAAGAATCTCTGGCAGCTCACCAATTTGGCATTCTTCAATTACAATGTAGCCTCTATCGACGAGCTGGAAGATGCCCAAGCGGCGGGAACCTCCCATCTACGTCCGTCACGATCTTTACTGCTCGACTATGCACTTCCCTTGACGCCCCAGCGGCGCAAGAAACGACAAAGACCCGGGCGAAGTTGAAAGTTGTACGAGCGACACGTCGAGAGCAGAATCAAGCAAGCGATAGGAACAACGAGTCTCTTCGCACTCGAAGCGCCGTTGGCTATGACTGGAAGAGCTCGCGTTTCAACCTTGCTCTTGTAGCATGTCTTTGAGTACGGCGCGCGCTTCGTCCAATGAAAGAGCTTTGTCTGCCGCCTGGGCGCGCTCCAGCCTGCCCACTCCTAGTATGGAGCGCAGTTTCTCCAGATCGCGCTCGCGCAGATCGCGCTCGGCAGGTTCTATGAATCCGGGCATCGCACTACGGTATCGCATCGCGGCAGCGTACAGACTCACCGCTTGCTCCAGCGCTCCTTGCTCCACGGCAAGCGTACCCGCGCGTTCGACCAACCACCAGATGTCTTCACGCTCGCGTGGCTGGCCAGACAGATCCTTGAGCGCCTGCGCCAGATCGTGACGCGCCGCCATCTGCTTCCCCTGTTGCAGAGCGACGCTGGCGCGAAAATAGAGGATGCGCGCCACGATACAGAGATTGCCCAGATTGCGGAAGAGCCGTTCGGCCTCATCGAAAAAGGCGCGCGCAACCGCCAGGTCGCCCAGTCGCCAGTGGGCACGCGCCAGTGTGAAAGCACATGTAGCCACCCCAAACATGACGGATTCCCTGGTGAAGAGCTGATAGATTGGCTCGGTGATCTCAATTGCGCGAGCAGGGTCGTCGAGCGAGATGTACACCTCGCCGACATTGTTCCATGTTAGCGCTCGCGCCCAATCGCTCTCGCCCACTTCGCCGCTGATGGCGAGTGATTCTTCATAGCACCCCAGCGCCTGTCGTGGCTTGCCCATCTCGTAGTGCAGAACGCCCAGGTTCAACAAGGGAAGGATCTGCCCCTTGCGATTCCCGGCCTCGCGATGCAGCTCGAGACACTCTTCGTAGAGGGCCCGCGCGCGGTCGTAGTCACGGAGCTCGGTGAGGGGATTGGCCAGGTTCATCATCGCGTGGGCGATCTGCGTCTTGTCCTCGAGTTCACGCCGCAGCGAAAGGGCCCTCTCACCGGCTTCGCGGGCGCGCTCGAATCGATCGAGCCGGTGGGAGATCGCCAGCACCCCAGTCCAGGCCTCAGCCAATGTGGCCTGTTCCTTACGGCTTGCTGGCGCTCCAGTCCGCGCGATGAAGCGTTCGAGCCAATCGAGACTTTCCAGAAAATAGGCATGTGAAGCCCATACCCGTCGCAGTGCGCCAACCATACGCAATCCGTGCATCGTCTCACCCGTCTCCCACGCCCATACGAGCGCAGCGCGGATGTTGTCGTACTCGCAGCCTCAAGCCGCGCTATAAGGCTGGCGGGGTTGTCGCCGACCTCTTGGAAGGTGAGTTCCGCGAGATCTAGGAAGTACGTAGCGTGTCGCCGCCGCGCCTCATCCCATTCGCCATTGGCGCACAGGCGCGCTTCCGCGTATGCCCGGAGCGTCACGAGTTGCCTGTAGCGTCGCGTCCCCGCCACGTCTGCCCACTGAAGCAGGCTGGCGTTTACTAGCGTGGCGAGACCAGCCAACAGAGTATTGTCCAACATACCAGTAACCGCTTTAAGTCCGTCTGCAGTAGCGTCACCGACGAAAACTCCTAGCCAGCGAAACAGCCGCTGCTCGGCAAAGCCAAGCAACTTATAGCTCCAGGCGATCGTCGATTCCATGGTTCGCTGGTGATCTGGCAGGTCTTGGGGTCCCTCCACAAGCACGCCTAGGAATGTCGAGTCGGCTAGTCGGTCGTGGAGTTGACGCAGCCCAATCTCCCTGACACGCGCCGCTGCCAACTCGATAGCCAGTGGCAGCCCATCGAGGCGAGCACAGATGGCTGCCACCAGTTGCCCATCTGCAATCGTCGTGATGCTGAAGCCTGGCGAGACAGTGCGAACACGATCCAAGAACAGCGCCACCGTCGGCGTCTGGACCAATGCGTCGAGTGAGTGCAGGTGCGATAGATCTGGCAGCGCGAGTGGCAAGATCGGAAAGCGCTGCTCTCCGCGTACGTTGAGCGGAGAGCGACTCGTGGCGACTGCCTTGATCTGCGGACAGGCGATCAGTAGATCCAGCACGGCCCGAGCTGCCGAAAGCACCTGCTCGAAATTATCCAGCACGAGCACGACTGGCCGATCCCCCAAGGCGCGAAGAATCGCCTCACGCAGCGGCGGGCTATTGCTTTCACGAACGCCAAGCGCCTGAGCAATGGCTGAGAGTACTCGCTCGGGCTCCTGGACAGGTACGAGCTCGACGAAGACGACTTCCTGGCGCCGTTCGCGGCGCAGGGTCGCGGCAACCTCAAGCGCCAGACGGGTTTTGCCTACACCTGCTGGACCAGTCAGGGTGAGCAGTCGTGTTGTCTCGCGCCCGAGCAGTTCCAGGAGCGTAGCCAGTTCGTGTGCTCGCCCAATCAATGCGGTCAACGGAACGGGCAGGGCGCCATCGCTGGTGATCTGCGAGTCCAGTGAGGAACCGCGCTCGCGGTTCGACCGGTCGGCCTCAAGAGCCGATTCCATGAAACTCGTGGCTTCGTCTGGCGCAAGCGCTAGAGCGATGCTGAGCATGCGCGCGGTTGCGTGTTGTGGGGCGTGGGTAACACCACGCTCGAGCAGACCAATCGCCGCTGGGCTGAGACCCGCACGTTCGGCCAGCTTCTCTTGCGTAAGGCCGTTGCGGCGGCGGTAATGGCGAAGCAGGGAGGCGAAGTCGGGGATATCCGTCGTTGGCATAAGATACTCCACGGCCGCGAGCCTAGGTTGATTGCCACCCCATTCTACCATTGCCGCGTGGCATTCTTACGTCCTTATTACGACTACTCTACGGATTCTCGCTTGCCCCATAAAGATCGGTCAGAGCATACTTTTTCTCGTGGAAGCCGGACAGTGACCTGGTGATGGGCCGCCAATTTCGAGGGAGCCGAACTCATGTCCAGCGAGTGGGAGCGGCTCTGGTGACGGGCAAGGCGTCACGCCGCTTCGGCCGCGAGCAGATCGTGAGGATGGGAATGTTCCGACGACAGCACGCACTACGCACGCTGGCACTGGTGGGCCTGCTCGCGCTGGCAGGAGCGCTGGCGGCGTGCGGGGGGACGAGCACCGGGCAGGGCGGGAACGGCACGCCGCTCCCGGGTGCGTCGGCGACGACCGCGTCGAAGGCCAAGCCGACGGGGGTACCGACGCTCTCCGTCGCCTACTGCCAGGGCCTGATGACCCTCGCCGAGGCCAACCAGATCATGCAGCCGGCGACCGCGCCGAACAACATCCGCGTGGACCACGGCGGGACCGGTGGCTCGTGCAACTGGGAGTATGCCCAGTTCAAGCCGGTGGTCTCGGTGCTCTTCGAGCCCTTCCCGCAAGGCGCCTCGCTCGACGCCGTCGCCACGCAGGGGCTCACGGCATTGCAGAAGGCCCCAGGCGCGAAGTCCACGAAGACGACGGTCACCGGCGTGGGCGATCGGGCTCTCTACATCAGCGCGTCCGCCCAGATCGGCGCGGGCATCTGGGAAGACCTGCTCGACACCACCTTCGGCTCGATCTACATCTCGTGCAACTTGGCGGGCGCGGGCGCGCCGCCGGTAGCGTCACTGCAGGCGCCTTTGACGCAAGTATGCCAACAGGTGCTCGGTCGCTTGTAGGTGCACGGACTGTGCCGTGCGCATCGGCTAGCACGCATAGGAGCGCACGATCGTCGTGCCCCCGAGCGGTAGGGACGGGCGTGATGGTTGGCGGGACTTCCCTTTTGTGCGGAGGCGGTAGGCTCCGATGGCCCCTCATATCACGCTGTCCTCGGGCCTTGGCGTTCTTTAATGCGCAGCGGCCACCAGTGAAAGCGGGTGGCTGAACGGGATGAGGTCGCGGCGCTGCTGCAGGGCGACGCAGCGGCGGGCCTGCGCGTCTTCCAGTTCCTCGAGATCGACGAAGTGGCGGTTCATGAGCGCCGTGGTGGTCAGCGGCCAGAGAGGTTCGGCGGGCTGGAGCTCGGGGTATAGGCCGGGAGGAACAGCAAGTGGACATAGTCGGGCGCCCGCAATCGCTTCGTGCTTTGCCAACCGGCACGGTCCAGCCAGTCGCCCAAAAGCCGTAGATCTGCGGGATCGCCTTCGGCCAGCAGCGTCGGGAGCGTCGCCTCTGCCGCCCAATCGAGCCGACGCGCCTTGCCTGGATGAAAACGCCCTCGGCAACGCCCGCGAACCCATCCGCTCGCCATGCCGCTAGCCAGTTGCAGGCGCTCGTCTCCGTATAATCCAGGCTCCGAGCGATGGTCGCGACGGCGACGCTGTCAGCTCGTAGCTGAACGGCCCGAAAGCGCCGCTAGCGCCGCCAGCGCCGCGGCTGTGCGCTTGCGCGGCTCGTAGCGCCGCCCGATGCTCGGCGGTCAAGGTCCGAGGCATTGGCTTCCCTCCCGCTCGTGAAGAAAAGTCTACTACCTCACTGCTTCATCGTCCACCTACTTTGGCGGTGAGCCGCGGGTGCCGTTTGCCGTTGGGTTGACATGCCTGATTGAGCCTTCTACGCGCTGGGGGCAATCAGATACTCAATGTGCAATTGATCCTTGCGACGCTTGAGCGGCTGCGGCAGCCAACATGCGGTGCTTAAGGTAGCTCCCATAGGGGTTAATCGACGAAAGGGAAATTACAGTACGCTAAGCTCGCGTCGCCCGATCCACCGAGCGCAAGGGCCTGAGGGTGGAGGCTCCCGCTCAGTGTGTGTCAGACCTGAGCGAGCCGAGCGACATCCGACGAGCTCTACCTGCTACAACAGGGGAACAAACCGCTGCACTACAAACCATCCCGGCGGGCGCGGGTGAACTTGACAATCGGCGTTTCAATAGCGTTTACTCTCGGGCATATTTCTCCTGGTCATCTCACGCACCCTGACGGAGGAGGCAGTCGAGTTGGACGACGGCAAGGTGGTGACACGCAAGGTGTTCGTGGCGGACGACCAGGCGAAGGAAACTGCCAAGTCAGACGAAGAGCCGCTCGATGTTCCAGAGTGCGTGCGCCGGAGCGAGCGCTGATGCTCTGTTCGCTGATGCTCCGTTTTGGAGCGGATGTGTCCATGGCGCGATGGACGTACTCATATCCACGTCCACCATAGCAAGGAGTCGTCGAATGGAGCAGGCGGTCATGTCCAGCTTGCCGCATTTCTTGCGATCTCCGGTGAGCGCCTCGCGGCTAACGTGCGGAGGTCGATGCCGCCCGCTGGCGTCCGTCACCTTCGTCACCTCCATCTTTGCCTCTACCAGACGAATCTTGAGAAAGAGAGGGGACGCTCATGCGTCGTGTCGACAGCTTGCTCTTCATTGGACTGCTCATGATACTCACGCTCACTGGATGTGGCGCCACCTCCAGCGTCACCACAGCAACTCCAAATCTTCCGACCGCCACTGGGGTGGCGATGACAGACGCCACTATGACATCATCGCCATCCTCACATCCAGCCACAGACAACGCCCTCGGGGCATTCACCGACACGTACTCCGACACCTGCCTCGACGACCAAGAATTGTGGACTGATCACCGCGACGACCTCGGGGAGCACCACAACGACGTCCCCAGTAATCCCCAACCGCTTGAAGACTGCTTCACCAATGCGTTCATGAAATGCCAATCGGCCACACTTGCTATCACCTTTATCGATAGCACTGGCAAGATTGCGGACGGTCTGCGGACTCCGCCTCCCCATGGAGACTGCGAGGTCGCAGCCGTGGACGAAACGAAGTTTGCAACCAACGGGAGCGTGACCTCCTCCACCTCGTTTACGTGTGCGGCGATGGTTCCCAGCGGTGGGAAATGCTCGCTGGGGAATGCACCAACAATGAGTGGATCAGCTTCCCCTAGTCCAACAGCTCATACATAGGCTGGGAGTTGGCGGGCTCTGCAATCACCAGCTTCCCTGGCCAACCTTCTCTCGCAGACGGCGACAACGCGACGGCTCGAGGCGCTGACCGAATCGCTTACACGCTGGCGCAACAGCCGCAGTTCATGGCGGCGTGCCCGGACTGACCGCGGCGCTGCTCAACTCAGGCCGCGTGCGGCGGTCGCAGGAGCCGAGCACGGCGTACAACACGGCGTCAAACGCGCAGGCGAGCAGGCGCGCAACGCCTCGACGGCCACGATAGAGGCGGCGAGCGCGTGTGGGAGTCCATCCGGCAGAACCCTGCGCTATGGGCGCGCTGGTCAGCGGATTGTACTTGGCCGCTGGCGCAGGGAACCACCGTGATGACGAAGATGGGGCAGGCCAGGGGAAAGGCGGCGGATGTGGCGGGACAGGCGGGCGGAGACAGCGGGCGCGCTGACCGAGCAGGCGCGTGAGAGCGCCGGAGATCTAGGCGCGCAGGCGCAACAGGCCGAGCAGGCCAGCGCGCGGCGGGATGGCTCCAGCGCGCGGTGGAGCAGAACCCGCTGGTGGTCGCGCTGGCGGCAGTGGCGATCGGCGCGGTGATTGGGCTGAGCAGCAAGCCCACGCAGTTGGAGCAGCAGGTGATGGGACCCACGCGCGACCGGATGCTGGAGCAGGCGCAGACGCTGGCGAAAGATGCAGCGCAGGGGCTGGCGACCACCGCCGCGGCGACGGCGGCCACGGCTTTGGTAGCGCACACCGCATCGAACAGCGCATCGCAGGCGATACCTCCATCTGCATCCAGAGAAGCATAGCCACAGATGGCGGTGGACTTGACGAGGCAGGCGTTTCTTGCGAGGATAGCCTGGCGTGCGCGAGGGTGACACCGGTGGTCGCCCCAATGGCGCCTTCGAGCGCTGGGCTAAGCAGCGTTGTCTTGACCCTAGTCTGCCGCCGCCTGCGCGCGATCGCAGGCTTTGTGGTCGCCCGTGGTGTGAAAGGAAGTCCCCCATGAACGGACAACTCCTCTTAGCCGGCTTGCTGTGCGCTTTGGCGTTAAACGCGGTCACGGCCTGGATTCACTGGGCGCGCGCGCCACGGGCGGCGTGCGGATCACGGCGTGCAACGAGTTGGGGCGCGTTTGGCGCCATCCTGCAGACGCTTCCCCTCCCCCTCGTGTTCGTCATCGTCTTGCTGCAGCCGGACGCTTTCACCCGGCTGCTGGAGCGGACGCCCTACGGCAGCGTGCTGGCCGCGGTCGGTCTTTGTGTCCTCGTCGTTGTGCTGCTCTGGCGCCTCTTCGTGGAGTTGACCTACTCCATCCCGGCGATGCGGCGTGAACATGCGGAGGCGGCGCTCGGCCGACGTGTGCTCTCCATCGCGCGCCGTCAGCGACTGCTGCCTGCCTCGCTCGCGGAGACGGCGGCGCCGCGCGCGCCTGGTCCAGCGGGCGTATTGATCGTCAGTGACGAGGTGTCCGAGCTGCTTGATGAGAAGACTGTTGAGCGTCCCGATGCTGAGTGACGACACACTGGTAGCGTGGAGACGCCTCGGAGAGCATACTCACTACTGGTATCCTGCCTGTAAATGACGGTGACGCCGAACGAGTGCAGCGCTGCGTGAGCCATGGCAGGAAGCGAGCGTGGGAAGCGAGCGTAGGAAGCGAGTGTACGGACGCTCGGAGAAGCGCAGGCGCGAGGAGAGGCGCGAGCACGGATGCTCGCGCGGAGGGTGGCGGGCCTCCGCCACCGAGCCTAACCACGACACACGGAAGGAGTCGTACGGAGATGGATCTGACGGCGCAGATGCATGGGGTGATGTGCTCGCTGCAACAGGCGGAGACACAGGCCAAACAGGCGCTCAGGGAGGCACGAGCGCAACGGCTCTCATTTGGGCTCACCTACGATTACCTCGATGAGGACATCGCTCACCTGATTGGTCTGGCGCGCTACATGGAGCTGGTCGCCCACCAGCATGCCACACAACCAGCGTCGCCACAGCGTTCACAGAAGCGCTGAGACTCCGCTGAGCCAGCTATGTCGTGTATGGTTATGCGCCTGACAAGAGGAAACGGCTGGCGCCGAAGCGCCATACGCACGCAGGCCGCATCCATGACAGGTGACGAGCTGACGAGCTGTGGACGAGCTGCATGCGGTGAGGAGGTGCGCCTGCAACGCTGTCACACCTCCTCTCCCTGACGCGCTGACAAGTTGGCTGGCATGCTGGTCCAGCGCTAAGATGAAATGAGGCGTCGCATGAAGAGGACACACCTACGTCGGGGAGTGAGCATTGTCACGATCTATGTCCTGAGCACTGTGCTGGGTGGCGCCTTGATCACCGCCGGGTTTGTGGCAGCGCTCGTGGGATTCCGCCTCTACGGGCTCCTTGGTCTCCTCGCTGGTCTGCTGCTCGGCAGTGTAGGCGTATTGCTTCTCAATGCCCGCGATCGGTGGTCGGGACATCATCCCTAACTGCCTCGTCGCGCGCTCCCAAGCGGTCAGCGTATGGCGATTTAACGTGCGTTCGGCAAATCCGACGTTTCGCTCTTGCGCCGCAGCGCGCGCTTGGGCATGCTTGCTGTACAAGCAACATGAGAGTTGATCTCGGCGCTGCTTGTCGATGAGGGGGAAGGACCCGCTGATCGAGAGGGGATATGGCAGGCGAGCGCGCTCCTCTGGGCCGCAGCGCGTGGCACGGAAGGCCACCGACAGACTTCTCCGATCTCCATGCAGGGGAAGCTGTCTGGGCGCTGTGACTGGGGAACAGGGGAGCGACCGTTTTCATCCGCGGGACCCTCTGCGTACGAGACGGTGTGATGAGCGACATGCAGGGACGCGTCCTGCTCATCATGCTCGCTATCGGGGGCGCCGAGCAACCCGGTCGCGTACGGCGTGTGGATGCTTGACAACGGTGTCGCTGTATCTGTATCGGCGCTGCGCGGGCGGGTTGCCCCTTGTTTGGCGTCGACTCCGCTGTGTTCCGCTGTGTTCCGCGTTCCCTTTCCCGCTCGATGCTCCTCACGTCGTCCTTCTGAACGCCTTAGACGAAGGAACCCGTTCATGTCGAGCGGGACGCCGAACCGTCCGCCCGGTTCCCAGCGCCTTTGCGCACTCGTTCATCGACCGCATGGCAGACACCTTCGCGCCACGTCTGCATCAAAATGTGCGTGAAGTGTTGTATCGTCATGAAGAACCTTTATGACCCGCGCGCAGGCGTGCGCATAGGTCGAAAGCGGTCGAAAGCGGTCGAAAGCAACGCGCCACGCGCGCAATGACCAGACCGCCGATACACGCCGTGCCTGAACCAGACAGGGACCACACAGGGACCAGACAGAGATCAGAGGTCCATGCCGCACCGTCGCGCCGAGGAGAGGCTTGGGACGGCTATCAGGGGATCACCATGGATGATAGCGGCCAGAGCAGCCAGAGCAGCGACGATTTGGACGAGCGCACTGCCAGCCCTTCCGCGCCAGTGCATGAATCACATGAATCACACGAATCAGTGGCCACACGGCGCGTGCTGAGCTGGGCGCAGGCGGTGGGCCGACTTCGACTTCGCGTGGGTTCGCTGTGGCGCTCGCTCCGTCCAGGCGCGTCGCGCTCAGACGAACGTAATGCTGAAGCGCCCAGCGCCGACCCCCAGCCGCGCGTTGGGATCACGCCCCTCGACCCCACGCCGCGCCGCCACATGGCGCGGGTACGCCACATGCGCCATGTGGCGCGCATGACGTATGTGGCGCGCTCTGTAGCGCGCGCCGGGACGCCCGTCGGCCGCTTCGCGCGTTGGTCCATGCCTGCCGGGCGGCGCGGCGCGACCTGGTGGCGTCTTGGAGAGGTACGACACTGGCGTGAGCGGCGCATGCAGCGCCTCTACACCCTGCGCGAGCTGTTTCAGCAGGGCATCCGCGGCCAGGCGGATCTGCAGGCAGCCATCGCACAGGGCGATCCGCTCACACGCCGTGTCGCCACCATCGCCGCGTTCTGGGTCAAAATCAACAACGACTGGATCTTCAACCTCTCCGGCCTGCTCGCCTATAACTTCCTCTTTGCCATCTTTCCCATCCTCATCCTGGTGCTTGCCATCACCGGCTTCGTTCTGGGCAATCTCGCTCCGGGCACAGAAACCCTGGTCACCGACAACATCGTGCGGGCGCTCCCAGCAGGAATTGGTTCAGTGATCGTGGAGGCCGTCAGCGCGCGGCTCAAAGCAAGCGCGGGCTGGCTGCTGGTCGTGGGTCTGGTGACCGCGATCTTCGCCGGCTCGCGGCTCTTTATCACGCTGGAGAATTGCTTCGGCGTTGTCTTCCGCCTGCGCAGCCGCGATCCCATCGGGCAGAATCGCATGGCGTTCGCTTTACTGCTCGTCTATCTCGTGCTGCTGCCGCTGCTGCTGGGGACCCTTCTCCTGCCTGCGGGCGTCGAGCACTTGTTTGACCCCTCTGGTCGGGACACGCTGGGGAGGATGATCGTGACGGCGGCAGGCGTGCTGATTGCCTTGCTCTCGGCGACCGTGCTCTTCACCGTGATCTATGCGCGGGTTCCCTATCGCCAGCGGCTCTGGCGGGCGTGGGGGCCGAACTGGCGCGGCGCGGTCGTCGCGGCGGCGTTGCTCCTGGTCTATGAGCTGCTCTTCCCGCTCTACACCACCTTCATCCTCAATCCGGGCAACTACGGCACGATCGCCGGGTTTGCGGTGGTGATCCTGGTCTTCTTCTACTATCTGGCCTTCATCCTGTTGCTGGGCGCGGAGATCAACTCGTGGGTGGCGGGACAGCGTGAAACGGCGAGCGATGTGCCCGGCATCCTGCATGCGGTGCAGGCGCATCGCTCGACACGTGGTGCGGCTGGCCCCACCGCTGGTGCGCCGCAGGAGGAGATGCAGCCCCACCTCCGCTCGTAACGTCGTGAAGGTTGTCGCGCTGCATGTCTCCGCTGTCATCGCCACATTACCGCGCGTCGCGACCCAAGCGAAAACGCTGCTGCAGACCGCACGTGAGGCAGGGGACTCGTTTGGCCTGGACTACAACTACGTCGACGACGATATCGCGCGGCTCCTGGGACGCCTGCGCTATATGCGCCTGATCGCCATGTGATGGGCAGCGCAAGAGGAAATGGGCCGGGGGCAGCGTGACGGCCACGCCGTCCACAGGTAGACTGGCGCGCTGAGCAGCGCGGTTCACCGCGATCCGGCGCCCAAGGAGCGCACCACTGGCTCAATCGCGCCTCAGACATGCGTCCGTCCCTATTCCCTCCCTGCCAACGGCGTTTCAACCTGGCGGACTGGGCGAGGATGCGGTATACTGCTGCACAGCGGCAAGGAGGTCGCTCACGCGGAAGGCGACCGCGCCGCGACGGCAGCGTGACGAGCGCGCTGACCTATTCTGCGCAAAGGAGTGACGCAGACCATGGTGTTGGCTGTGATTTTGCCGGGATTCCACGAGGGAATCCTCAAGACGATCTTCGTTGACACGTGGGTCTCGCTCAGTCTCTTCGGGCAGCCCGCCGGTGGGTTCAAACTCACGCTCATCGACCTGGTCATCGTGGGGGTGCTCGCCTTCGCGGTAACGGCGATCACGGAATGGCTTACCGGGAGGAAGATTGGCAACCTGTTCGCCGGCATGGTGGTGACCATCCTTGGGGCGCTGCTGGTGCTGATGTTCGTGCGGCTGCCGGCGCCACTGGACTTCGCCATCGAGGACGTGGCGGTCGTCGCCGCGCTGATTGGGGCGATCATCGTCGGCGTGTTCTACGCCTTGATCCGCGCGCGCACCTCGAGCAGCGGCAGGGGGGCGCCGGCGCGCGCCTAGCCAGCGGCGCGTGGCGCTCGCGGCAGCTTGGCCGTGATCAGACAGCGCCGCCCGTCGTGACCGATGGTGAACCCATCACCATCGGCCATCGCCACGCAGTGTGTGGGTGGGAGGCGACAAGAGGAGGCGTCACGGTGGTTGATGATGCGCTGTCGGACAGGGACACGCGCCATTGACCACACCAGGCACACACTGCGCCGTCATGGGTACGCGCGCGGCAAGCGACAATCGACGGCATCGCCAGGGACGGGATGGAAAGGATGGACAGGATGCCTATGGCGCTCTGATGGCGCCGACCGCCTCCAGCTCCGCATCCACCAGCGCAACGAACGACGCTTCGTCCAGCTTCCCCTGGCGCGGGAGGCGTTCTGGAGCGGTACGCCATCACGACCGTGTACGACTGTGTCGGACCACGAAGGAGCGATACTATGAGTGACAACATGCAAGCGCCATTCGATCAAGCGGACGCCCAGAGCATCTACGAGCAGATGCGACCGGACCAACGCACCGCCATTGCGTTGGAATTCGTCCGCTGCCTCCGACTCGCCGGCGATCCCGCCGCCGAGCAGTTCATGGCGCAGGGTGAGCAGGCAAGCCCTGCAGGCGAGAAGGTCGAGGTAATTGGGGGCTCCCTGGAGACGCCACGCCTGCTCACGGCCCAGCAGGCGGCGGCGATCCATCGCTACACCTATGACCACCATCCCGATTGCTTCACCCAGGTCATGCGCCATCCCCTCACCCAGGCTGTCCTGGCGGCGCCTGGGGACGCAGCGGCGCAGGAATGACTCGTGTTGGGGGAGGTGGGGAGCGGTGCGATCGTGCTGGCGTCGGCAAGCGCGGACAACCACACGAGGGAGCCCACCGACAGCTGTTCGCATGGCTCATCCTTGAGAGCATGGTTGGGGCAGAGGGCCGGAAGCACTGACACTTCCTTGGCTCAAGCAATGGGTTCTCAGGCGACGCCGATGGCGCCCCACTACCTTCGCGCCTGAAGGCGCTAGCCCCGCCGACTGGCCTACCACAAGGGGCGCTCAGGACCAGGAAATAGCTGCTGAGATGGCCTGCCGAAGAAGGAACGCCTGCTACCGTGCGGCGAAGGTAAAGGCCGCAGTACTGCTCAGTGGGGTTGAGATTGGGCCAGCGCTTCTCCTGTGCGAAACGACTCGAGCAGCTGGCGCAGATGCGTTTGGGATATTGTCCGCCGAGGGGATGCTGCCGCTGGAGTGCACACCCGCCTTCGGAGCCAGACGGGCCATACCTCCCCTCGATCGCAGCGGCATGCCCAGCGGGATCGATGCCTTCTACCGAGACAGGTCGGCGCCCACGTCCATGGCGGTTATGGCGGTTATGGCGGTTATGGCGGTCATGGCGATTCACCCTCGTCCCCGTTGCGCACAGCGTCCGCAGCCATGTCGGCGTCGCCCTCTGGCGAAAGGGGCAGCTCCACCTCGATGGTGGTTCCGGCGCCGGCGCGTCAGCCACTCGGACGCGCCCTTAGCGAAGCCAATGATCACCTGAGGAGCACCCTCGCAGACGAGCGCCTCGGCTCACCAGCGCCGGAGAGGGCTCCATTGCCGACGGTAAGCTTCCGTCCTTCGCTTCGTAGCGTTTGCAGAGGCGCTGGAGCAGCGCATTGACTCGCCAGCCACATAGGCCCATCCTTGGCCTGCTCGTGCGGATATTCGCTGCGCTCAGTTGTCGCGCGGTGGTTGGCGACAACACCGGCCGCATACCATGGCGCACCGGCGCCTGCAGGAGCGCCAAAGCGCCTCTCCATAGCGCATCCATGGCGCATCGCACTCCGACAATGTCAATCTCGTCGGAACTGTTCTGCTTTGGTAGTATCACTGCGTGCCACGCATTGTCAAACTCTGCGGTGTCGCCTCGCACAGGGGGGACAAGATCGTCAGGCAGAACCGATAAAGAAGTGCCGAGGCCCGCAACATAGTGGCGCTGTGTTCCATACTGTTCCATTCAGTTCACCAATGCCGAAATAGCCAGGCCTTCCATTGCTGTACTGTTCCGTTTAGTCCCGTTTTCATGGTATTGCTGCACCGTCACGAATTAGACGACTGGATCGCAGCGTATGATCTTCTTCGACGACATTAGCGGTTGTTCGTAGGTGTCCACTCGCGTGTCCGCTGTCGAAGGAATCGGCACTTTTGGTGAAAGGTTGTCCGCCGTTGTCCAGGATTGTCGCTCTGCGTTGGGGTCAAATCTGGGGTCAAATCTGGGGTCAAGCGTACCCGCCTGTTGATCGAGATTTCTCAATGCGTTCCCATTGAAACCTTGCTTGAGAACCTCAAAGTATGTCATCCATGAGGATGCTATCACACCGTGCGAGGTCAAACACCTCGTGATCAAGTGTTCGAAATGAGTCAAGCGAGCAAGAGCCACCCGAGGACACCCTGTCCGGAACACGTATTTCACGCGGGTTTCGGAGGGCATCCTCGGCATGGCGGTTCCAATGTACCCCGTGATCTCAACGAAGAAGAATGGACGCTGCTCGCTCCCCTAATTCCGACGCGCAAGCACGAAGGCGCTGCTGCGCTCGTCGCGTCATCCCGGTGTGTGCTCATCCCCGTCTTGCGCGGCGATCGGCTCCGAAAAGATGAGCAGATTGTTGAACGGATCGCAGACGACGAACTCCTGCACACCATACGACTGGACTGAGAGCGACCCTTGGACGACTCTGAGCGGGAGAAAGTGTTGGTAGAGGGCTGCGCTGTTGGTCACAGTGATGTAGCAGACGGAGTGCCTTCCCGGCGCGAGGTCGGGATCGCGATTGAAGTGCAACTCCACCCCATCGCGTTTGACGATAGCGAAACCGTCGTCGCGATAGTCGATACGGAAGCCCAATTGTTCGTAGAAGGCCAACGCCCGCCCAAGGTCGGGGACGACAAAGCGCGGCGCGACCGAGACGAAGGTGGGCGTGGGCTGTGGTGACCCCATGGTATGCTCCTCCGCGGACTGAGAGATGCGCCCGACCGCCAGGCGTCTCCTCGCTACCTAGTGACAGATAGCATACGGCTCGACCTCGTAACCACTCCTGACCGCAACGGCATCGTCTTTGCGCATTGCTGTCTTGCCGCTTACCAGTCAGCAGAGGTTGCTGTGAACGCTCGCTGCGGACCAGCATCTTGCTGCGCCCTCGTGCTCCTGGCACGCTTGGCCTATACTTACCCTAGCTTCGACTCTTCCGCCTCCTGTTGACGGGCTCGAGTAGTTTGGGCATGGACATAGGTAGGACTCGCCGATGTATACACCTTTGCCGTCGTCGAGTGCCGTCGTCGAGCGAGGCGCTTGACCGCCTGGACTGGATCACAATTGAGCCCTGGTATCAGGAGCTCAGCGCGACCATCCTCTCGCCGGCGACGCTCGTTCCCTGGCTGACCCAGTGGTCGCGCCTGGGCGAGTTGGTGGAGGAGCGGGGCACGTGGCTCGAGATCGCTTGGTCCCAGGATACTGCGAACGAGCAGCGTGCCAGTCGCCGCGAGCGCTTTGTGGAGACCATCTCCCTGGGAGCGCAGTCGGCAGATCAGCGACTCACGCGCTAATTGAAGTTGACCCGGTTGCAAGCGCAAGCGCATAAAGCGCATACATGCGCTGTCCACTTGCCACGGCAAGTAAGATGCGCGCCTCGTCTCGGGTGAGCGGATGGATTTCCGACTCCGCCATCCTTGGGACATTGACCAGCGTGGTGACATTTCGCGCAACAAGCCGCAACCGCTCAGCATCCTTGAGCGCCTTATGCAGTGTGGCATGCAAATGATGAACCGTCGAGGATGAGAGCCCACTGCTGAGTCGATCAGCGTAAAGCGCTTGCACGTTCTGTGGCGTAAGCGCGGTTAAGCGAGCGCCTCCAATACCAGGGATGATGTGCAGCCGAACGTACTTGCTATGGCGTTTCCAGGCGCTGTAGTCCATGGTTGGCTTAATCGCCTCCAACCACGAGATGAGATAGTGCTCGACCGTTTGACGCCCCGTGATCTGAGGCAGCCCATTTTCTTGCGCTCGCCGGTCGGCTGCTAGTTTCTGTTGGACTTCCTGGCGCGTCTGGCCACGAAAGTATCGGCGACTACCACCTTCCTCAGGGCTGAGAGACAGCGCCGCCCGCCATGTGCCATCCCTTCTCTCGATAAATAGACCCTTCGCCATGTCCACGTTTTGCCATTGTTGGTACCCCTCGAAACCCCGCCAGCGCATAGGTGACAGATGCGGGCAGTGACGCTGAAGGATCCGTCTCCCCTTGCCCCCTGCTCCCCTCAGACGACTGATCACCGCCGATCACCGGCTGCGTATCCGGGTCTCTTCTTCTGCACTCGCAGTGACGCCCTCCCTTGCATGCGAGCGAGATGTGCGCTACGATGTGCGCGACTGTTGTCCCCCTGCATTCCTGCCCGGGCAGGGCAATCGGTAAGGCATATCCTATGCCACATGCCACGCGTGAGCGACGGGAGCGCACCGACAACTACAGCCTCATTCAAGACTGGTGTCGCTCCCCTGGACAGCGGCTCTACGAGGGCATTCGCCCCATCACCCTCTTCGGCGCAACGCCAGCGGAACGCGCCCACGAGACGGGTCTCGCCGAGAGCACGCTGCGGCGCGCTGCCGATGCGTTCGACGCCGATGGCGTCATGAGCTTATTGCGCCCGACCAAGGCCCAGCGCGCCGATCATCATCGGTCTCTACCTGTCCCGATGCGCCAACTGATTGTGGACTTGCGGGCAGAGTATCCTGCCTTTGCGCTCGGCGAGATCGCGGCCATCTGCGCGATCCAATTTGGCCGCCGCCCCAGCCACCACACGGTTAAGCAGGTCCTTGCCGACGGGCCACCACCGACCCGCGCCACGCGATTGGGTCGGCGGTACGCGACGTATGCCGCCATCGCTGATCCCGCCGAGCGGCGGCTGGCGGTGATCCATCTCCATGCGCAGGGCTGGAGCGTCACCAGCATCGGGGCCTACCTGGAGGTCTCACGCAAGACCATCTACCAGATCCTCAAACGCTGGATCGACGAGGGTGTGCGCGGCCTGGACGACAAGTCACGCGCCAATACCCGTCGAGCGCCCACCATTGACCTGCGCACGCGCCACACCATCCGGAAACTGCAGGCCAATCCAGGCCTTGGCGAGTACCGCATGCATGGGGCGCTCAAGACGCTGGGCATCCACGTGAGTCCCCGCGCCTGTGGGCGCATCATGGCCGAGAACCGACGCCTCTATGGCCTGGAGCGACCGCAGGGTGAGACGCGAGCGCCCAAGGCCCATCCGTTTCACGCGACGCAGCGCCATGAGATCTGGAGCCTCGGTGCGATTCGTTTCCCCGAAACTGTCAGTTGACAGGGGATGGGGAGCACTCCTTTCAGGAGTGACAACTCGTTGTTCGATGTCAGGCGCAATTCCTGACCCTCTCGGTGAAGGAGGAACAGCCTTTCCCCCACGGTAGCGACTGGCCCTCAATCCGTGAAGCGGGGAAAAACGCGGCCAACGGAGACCTCGACTCCGGCAACTGCTAGCAGGCCGTTATGGTGAGCGCAAGCAAACTCTCATGTGAACCGTCGTCACAGATGGAGAGCCTACGCGAGGTAGCAGGCTCTGCCCAAAAAAGGGCATGACTCACACAGGGGTGAGAGACATCGACGCGGCCTCTCACTTCACTCCCTTTGAGTTCGGCGGATAGAGAGCACCTACCACGGCGCAAAACGAACAGCGGGAACGAAGTAACCAGCGTGCTGACTCTTCTTGGAGGTCGATACGAGAAGCAGGTCGCCATACCGCATGCGGCACGCTGAGGGGATTGTCAAAGAAGCCAATGCCGCTGGGAAAGCCAGCGGATATGCTGACGTTGACACGAAACGATGGACGGTAGAGCGGTGAGTCACAGCGAAACAACGGAAGCGATGGCGGCCACGCCGCCAATCGAAGACTGGGCACAGATTCCCTGGCGCAAGCTGGAGCGGTCTGTGTACCGGCTGCAAAAGCGGATCTACCAAGCCTCAAGTCGTGGTGATGTTTCAGTGGTCCACAATCTTCAGCGACTCTTGATGAAATCACGAGCCGCACGAACCTTGGCCGTTCGGCGGGTCACGCAGGATAATCACGGCAAACGCACCGCCGGCGTCGATGGGGTCAAATCCGTCGCGCCAGCGGCACGTCCTGTCCTGGTACAACGACTACGGACCCACCAGACCATCAAGCCGCGCCCCACTCGTCGCGTGTGGATACCCAAGCCTGGAAAAGATGAACAACGTCCCCTCGGTATTCCGACCATGGTGGACCGCGCCCATCAGACCCTGGCGAAATTCGCCCTCGAACCAGAATGGGAAGCGCGATTTGAACCCAATAGCTACGGATTCCGCCCAGGGCGCTCTACGCATGATGCGATTGGAGCCATCTTCAATGCCATTTGCAAACAGCCCAAGTATGTGCTGGATGCGGACATTGCTGGTTGCTTCAATAACATCGCGCATGCTCCACTCTTGACCAAACTCCAGACCTTCCCGGCCATGCGCCGGGCGGTCAAAGGCTGGCTCAAGGCTGGGGTGTTGGAAGAGGGCGTGTTTGCTCCAACCGATGCCGGTACGCCACAAGGGGGCTGTATTTCGCCGTTATTAGCGAATATTGCCTTACATGGCATGGAACAGGCGGTAAAGGCGGGATATGCACGGGGGAAAGATACCCCCAAGCCCAAGCTGATACGCTACGCCGACGATCTGGTCGTACTCTTCCCCACGCGGGAAGGCATCGAGCAGGCCAAGGCGGTAGTACAGAGCTGGCTTGCCGAGATGGGATTGGAAATGAAGCCGAGCAAGACCCGTCTCTGTCACACCTTAGAGGCACTGGGAGGCGAGCCAGCGGGGTTTGACTTCCTGGGCTTCAACGTGCGGCAATACCGAGTTGGGAAGTACCAGTCGGGACGACACAATGGGAAACTCCTGGGCTTCAAGACGCTCATCAAACCAAGCAAAGCCAACGTTGAACGGCACCGACAGGCATTGCGAGAATACGTGGTCAATGGAAAAGGGCTGACGCAGCGCACGCTCATCGGCCAACTCAATACCCGGATTCGGGGATGGGCCAACTATTATCGCCATGTCGTCGCCAAGGTGGTGCTCAACGATTGTGACTATCATCTGTTTCCCCTCCTGCTCCGCTGGGCCAAGCGCCGCCATCCCAGAAAGCCTGCGACCTGGGTGGTCAAGCGCTATTGGCGAACGATTGGGGGTGACCGGTGGTGCTTTGCGACGACTGATGGGCCGCGGTTGATCAACCATGCCGACGTTGAAATTCGACGCCATCGCCTGGTCCGGACGACTGCCAGTCCCTACGACGGGGACCTTCGCTATTGGGCGCAACGGTTATGCGGTCACCCGCTGGTGAACACTCGGCTAGGTAAGCTGCTGAGTGCACAGCAGGGGATGTGTCGATCCTGTGGACTCTGCTTTCGTGATGAAGATGTCATCGAAATCGACCACATCCTTCCGCGCACCTTGGGCGGAAGCGATCACCTTAGCAACTTGATGGCACTTCATCGCCACTGCCACGACCAGCGGCATGCCGCGTTGGCAGCCGGAGGTCGTCATGATAACGACCCATCGTAGCGAGGAGCGGCTTGACGGGAAACTGTCACGAGCCGTTCTGAAGGCGGGCAGGAGGGAGCAATCCCTCTTGCCTAGCCACCATATTCGCTACATCGAACAGCACCAGATCCCAGAGATCACGGGGCCTTTCTACGTCATCTCGGTTCTGGAGAACTTTTCGCGCGCGGTCCTGGCGAGCGACATCTTCCA
>CAVTFE010000089.1:0-129683 GCA_963733745.1 uncultured bacterium | reverse complement strand
AACAGAACCACGGGAATCGTGAGCGCGAGGAACTCACCGCTGACGGCCAGTGGCGCCCACGGCTCATTGACGGCGAGACGAGTCACGATCCACAGGACAAGCGTTGCGCTCAAGGCGAAGTCGCCGATGCTGGAGACGATCTGCCCGACCCACAGCAGCGCGAAATCACGATTGATCAAAATGCCCATGCGCCCAGATGGTTGAGCGGATGGCGGCTTGACGAGCGCGTCGGAGGTGGTGTCAGGCACGCTCATGGACCTCTTGAATCCTAAGCGTTTCCAGTGTCTCCCAGTCCGAAACGACCTCCAGTCGCGCCGCTTCTGCCCTGGCGACGAAACGCGTGAGCGTCGCGGCTCGCCCGTTCACCGCGATCTTTTGCGCCTGCGTCGTGGAGATGCGTGGATGCGCGCGCCAGAACTGCTGTGCCTGCGGATGGCAGAGGAGCAGTCCGTTTAGCCCTACGAGCGCCGTTCTCTTGCAAGCCGGGCAGGAAACGATGATACCGGCGATCTCTCCGGCCTTTTGCGGCAACTCTGCCTTGTACGCGCGTCGCACAGGCGCTTCGTGGCCGCAACTCACACAACGCGCCATGCCAATAGCGAGTCCCCGGCGATAATACCCATGCGCATAGCGGCTGAGCCGCGACAGCGACGAACGATAGCTTTTCATTCCGCGAAAAAGCGAGGGATCAGTCCAACTGGCAAGATTTGTCTGACTACGCTCGAAGCAGGCGGGACAACGGAGCATGAGCAGCCCTTCATCTGAGGCCAACCGACCCAGGAGTCGTTGCGCGCCGCAGGACGGGCACCAGATGCGCGTCTGCCGCCATTCCTCATCCTCGGGGCTGACCAGCCCATAACTTGCTGCTTCCGCGCGCAAGGTGGTCGTGAAGAGCCGCCGCAACGCGAGCTTGCCCCGATGGAGCCGGGCGGCGGTGGCGCCAGTGGTCAATCCCAGGCGCGCCGCGATCTCCGCCAGCGGCGATTCGTCAATGTACTTCCTGATGAGCGCCTCGCGTGTGTCCGCAGGCAACTGCGCCAGCGCTCGGTCCAGCAACAACGCGAGCTCTTCGCGTTCCAGGTCGATTTCGAGATCGTAACTGCTCTCCGCCGAGCTAGCGTTGGTAGCGTCGAATAGCGCCTCCCTATCTACCAGCGGGACCAGGCGCAGGGACTCGCGGCGCTGCCGTCGCTTCCAGGACCAGCAGACATTGCGCGCGATCCCCGCCAGCCAGGCTGGGTACTCCTCCGCATGAGCTGGCCGGCGCTTGCTCCGCCACGCGGCTGCGAGCGTCTCCTGGACCAGGTCCTCCGCTAGATCGGGGTCTCCCACCAGGTAGATGCACCAACGCAACAGGTTGGCGCGTTGCGCGCGCATGGCCTGCGCCAGCGGAGCCGATTCCGCGAGATGCTCCTCGTAGGTGTCCGGTTCGATCACCACTGCTTCCCTCGCATTTGTTCCGGCTTTTGCGCGCTGACATTACTTCTCACTGTATCTATGGCGCCTGAACAGGAAAACTTTACGCGCTTTTCCACTCACTCCGGAGAGAGACGCCGTTCGCCGTACAGCCGCAATCTGCTGGGCGCGGACACGCAGACTTTCACGTGCGGTCCCATCGCGCGCTGGCTCATGCCCGCAGGGCCGATTGGAAAAACCGCGTACATATGCGCGTCCTCAGGAGCATATCTCCGTTGAGAGCGCGCATCATCCCAATCGGAGCCGCGATGCGCTGGCAACGTTGGCCATACGAGCTATACGAGGAGAAACCGTGAATAAATTCACCCCACCCGCCAATAGCCGCTCCCATCTTCACCATCTCATTCGTGGCGCCTCTACATGCCTAATTTTGATCTTGGCGCTGGTGTGCGTCGCGTGCGCTTCCACTACAATGTCGGGGACTGGAAGTCATTCGACGGCAACGCCAGCGGGAGCAATCGCTGAGTTCCCCGCCGATAACCCCAGTGACCTCACCATTGGCCCGGACGGCAATATCTGGTTTACGGGACACGAGCCGAACTACATCGGACGCATCACGCCGTCCGGTGAAACGAAGCTATTTCCCACGCCTGTCACTGGCGACAAGCGCGCAGGCATTGCCGCCGGGCCGGATGGCGCATTGTGGTTTAGCGAGTTCGCGGGCAATAAGATTGGCCGGCTCACCGTCTCAGGCGCCTTCACCTTCTACCCGTTGCCGCATCCGAGCGGCGTCTTCAATATCGTCAGCGGACCGGATGGCAATCTCTGGTTCGCCGAATACGAGAATAGCCTCATCGGCCGCATCACCCCACAAGGGACCATCACCGAGTTTCCGTTGCCACAATCTCAGAGCGGGCCAGAATACGTTACCGCCGGACCAGATGGGGCGATCTGGTTCACCGAGAACCTGGCGAACAAGGTTGGCCGGGTCACAACCACCGGCGAGGTGACCGAGTTCGCCATTCCCACCGCTGATAGCCAGCCAGCGGGGATCACCGCGGGGAAAGATGGCGCGCTGTGGTTCACGGAAGGCGCGGGCAACAAGATTGGACATGTGACCGTCGCAGGCGCGATGTCAGAGATACCGGTCCCCACGCAAAACAGCGCCCCTTTCGCCATCACAGCGGCTCCCGACGGCGCGATCTGGTTCACCGAGTTCGATGTAAAGGCCAACAAGATTGCCCGTCTGACCTCCAGCGGGCAGATCGCGGAGTTTCCACTTCCTACAGATGGCGCGAATCCCTCTGGGATTGTCGTTCAGCCAGATGGAACCGTCTGGTTCACTGAAAACTCCGGGCATAAGGTCGCGCGCCTGACGCGCGCCTGACGCTCGCCTGACGGTCGCGTGAGCGGCGCTGTGAACTCGAGCCACTCGAATCGGATTGATGACCAGTTCACTAGTGAGCGGCCCTGGCAACCAGCTCTGGTTCGTCGAGCAGAGTCGCAATATCATCGCGCGCCTGAGTTCTGGCGCTTTACAGAAAAGGGCCAGAAAGCCCCTGCTTTCAAGCGGGGGATGAATGGCCCATCTGGCTTGACAGAGCGTATGCCTTAAGCGAATAATTTCAACGTGCGTAAGACATTCAAGTACCGCCTGTACCCAACCAAGCAGCAACAGCGTCTCCTTGACCAGCAGTTTGAGGAGTGCCGCTGGCTGTACAATCACTTGCTGGCTGAACGCCGGGAAGTGTGGGAGCAGCGACAAGAGTCGCTGCGTCTGTATGACCAGCAGGCGACCTTGCCCGCGCTCAAGGCCACACGTCCAGCATTGGCTGGGGTCCATTCGCAGGTATTGCAAAATGTCGCTGTACGCCTTGATCTGGCGTTTCAGGCGTTCTTCCGCCGGGTGAAAGCTGGTGAGACGCCTGGGTACCCCCGCTTCCGTGGCCGTGGACGCTACGAGAGCATCACCTTCCCGCAAGTGCCGGTCGGTTGCCGCCTTGCTGCCGAGGAGAAGCGCATTCGCATCGCCAGCGTCGGACAGGTGAAGGTTCTCCTGCATCGCCCAATGGATGGCGCGCTCAAGACGGCGACGATCAGTCGGAGCAGCACGGGCAAGTGGTACGTGTGTTTCTCGTGCGAGTGTGCCCAACCCGCGCCATTGCCAGCGACCGGGCGCCAGGTGGGCATTGATGTAGGGCTGAAGACCTTCGCCACGCTTTCGAGTGGGCAGGAAATCGCCAACCCGCGTTTCTTCCGATGCGAAGAACACGCCCTTGCCAAGGCGCAGCGGCGTCTCTCCAAAGCGGAGAAGGATACACCGGAACGCGCTCAACGTCGCAAGGTCGTGGCGCGGGTGCATGAACGCATTGCCTGGCGGCGGGGCGACTTCACGCATCAGCATGGTCGTCGCATCGTCAACGCCTTTGACTTGATCGCTGTCGAGGATTTGTCGGTCAACCGCATGGTCCACAACCGCTGTCTCGCCAAGAGCATCCATGACGTGGCGTGGAGCCAGTTCGCCAGCCTCCTTTCGTACAAGGCAGTATGGGCCGGTCGGAAGTTTGTGGCGGTGAACCCCGCGTACACCAGTCAGGATTGCTCGCAGTGTGGACATCGGAAGACGGACCTGACCCTCGCTGATCGCACCTATACGTGCTCCTGTTGTGGTGCGGTGTTAGACCGCGACCTGAACGCCAGTCTAAACATTGTGCGCGTGGGGCAACACGCGCTGGCTTCGGCCTAGAAGCCCCCAGATTTATCCGGGGGAGTTGTCACCTTGATCTCTTGAATCGCTTGCGCGCAAGCGATCACCGGGAGCTTGCCTCATCTCAACCATACATTTCCAAAAGCCGTACTTTAAGGCCATGTAAAAAGTACGTTAGGATCATGTTGCGCTCAGCCTAACGCGCTGTATATACTATCCATATAGGAAGCAGCCTCGACCACGGACTTGCATGACTGCCCAAGGCAGCGCGCACTAGAGGAAAGGGCGCTCATCATCGTCACGTCGCTGACGATTTGCCCCTCAATACCCTACCCCTTTTGCACCCTCCAAACTCCTCCACTTTCTTCCTCCCTCTCCCTTTCGCCATATCTTCGCGCCCGGCTTGCCCATTCCGCCCTCACGAATCCGCATGGCGTGGAGAGCCGTGCGCGGTTGAGCGCGCCAGAGCAGCCAGCGCTCATGCGTCATGGATGGCGCATGTCTCGTGACCCACGAAATCTGCGGCGCCGTGCTGCAGATGGTTCGCGTCAGATCACGATCCGCGACACGAAGAAAGCGAGATCCGCATGTCCACCGCGACACAGGAGAAGTCCGATACCGGCTTTGAGTCGACCGGCATCGAGCGTGTTCCGGAGAACGAGCGCGCCCACACGCAACTGTGGGACACGATGTGGCTCTGGTGGTCGGCCAACTCGGTCGTCGCCACCGTCGCCCTCGGCGCGCTGAGCTTCTTCTTCGGCCTGGGATTCTGGGGTTCCGTCCTCGTCATCGTCGCATTCAATGTTCTTGGTGTCCTTCCCGTCGCATTCCTCAGTACGCTCGGCCCGAAGACCGGGCTGGCGCAGATGCCCCTCTCCCGCTTTTCCTTCGGTTACTATGGCGCCATGCTGCCCGCCGTCTTTAACGCGCTGGCGTGCATCGGCTGGAGCGCCGTCAACGTCGTCATCGGTTCCAGCCTGATCGTCGCATGGAGCGCGGGCGCGATCCCACTTTGGGCAGCGCTGCTTTTCCTTGCTGCGATCACCACGCTGGTCAGCGTCTTCGGCTACTTTATCGTCCATCGGTACGAGCGCTTCGCCTGGATACCGATGTTCCTCCTCTTCGGCTATGTCTTCTTTGCCGCGTCCTCACACTTCAACGTCAGCATTCCCGCCTCGGTGACGGGAATGGCGCTCTTTGCCAGCGTCGCGACCTTCGGCGGCGCCGTCTTTGGCTACGCCGTCGGCTGGTCCTCCTACGCAGCCGACTACACACGTCGCCAGCCAGCCGATACGCCTGCCTCGCGTGTCTTCTGGTACGCCTTCGCGGGCGTCGTCGTTCCCTGCGTTTTGTTGGAGACGCTTGGGCCTCCTGCTGACGACAACGCTTCCTGCGGGAGCGTCGTTGCCCCTCGCTGGGCAGCTCATCTCCCAGAATATCGGGACAGGCTTCATCGCGAGCCTGGTGTTGCTGCTGCTCGCCTTCAGCACCATCGCCAACAACGTCCCGAACGACTACAGCTTCGCGCTCTCGACCCAGGTCATCGGCCTCAAAGGCGTCCGGCGCTGGATCCTCACGATCGTCGGCGCGGTATTGTACATTGGCGTCGCCCTCTACATCCAGTATAGCTTCAATGCGAATCTGGAGGGCTTCCTGCTGCTGATCGCGTACTGGCTCGGCGCCTGGAACGCAATTGTCTTGATTGAGCACTGGATGCGCAGAGGCTCGTATCCCGTCGATGTCTATGACAAGGCGCAGGAACTTCCCGCCGGCATCGCCGCCGTTGCCTCGATGGTGATTGGGTTGGGCGTCGCGGTGCTTGGCATCAACCAGGCCTCGACGATTGGCTTCCAGGGGCCACTCTCGCGGTTGCTCGGCGGCGACCTCTACGGCGCCGATATCGGCTTCCCCTTGGCGCTCGTCGTGACGGGCGTCGTCTACTTCATCCTGCGTCGTATAGAGCTGGCGCGCTTCAAGCGCTAGCGATCAGGCAGGCGTATTCCGCTTAGCGAATGGCGGGAATCAGGGTCGGCGCGATGGCGCTGGTTCCCGTCCTTCATGTCTGCCAGCGAATGAAGTCGCGCCCTGGGCCTGGCGTCCGCGCAGGCGGACATCGTGGCGGCACGCCCACAGGCGCGATTTTCATGCCAAAACTGCCTCGGTAGTTGTCGTATATGGTACGGAAGCCCTGATTTTACGGGACTTCTCACGGTGCCAAACCACAACATCCCAGACGAAATTGGTATCAATCGCCAGCGCTCTGGCTCCCCTTCCCTCCGAGGGAAGGGGTTGGGGGTTAGGTCACTCCATCTCCGGCGTGAACGAGATCTCCTCAGTACGCCCCTCGTGCAGGATATGGCTCTGGCTCGGCGTTGTTTGCGCCACGATGCGCCCATCCTTGATGACATACAGCCGCGCAGGTATCAGCCGCAGCGCGTCGTGTGGCGTCGCGGCGTCCAGCACGATCAGGTTGGCTGGCTTGCCCGCCTCGATGCCGTAGCGGTCGGCCACATTCAGTGTCTGCGCCGCCTTCGTCGTCACAAGGTCATACATCGCCGCGATCTCGTCATGCCCGCTCATCTGCGCCAGGTGCAGAGCCAGGCTCGCCGCGCTCAACATATCGCCCCGACCCAGCGGATACCACGGGTCCATGATCGAGTCGTGCCCCAGCGAGACGTTCACTCCCGCCTCCACCAGCTCCTTGAGCCGCGCCATGCCACGTCGCTTGGGATACGTGTCGAAGCGCCCTTGCAGCGTGACGTTGTCGAAGGGATTGCAGATCACATTCATGCGCGCTCGCGCCAGCAGGTGAATCAGCTTGAAGGCGAAGGCGTTGTCCCACGAGTGCATCGCCGTGCAGTGGCTCACCGTGACGCGCCCCTCCCAGCCGTATTTCATTGTGTCGGCGACCATGACCTCGGTGAAGCGCGAGCTGGGATCGTCGGTCTCGTCGCAGTGGCAGTCGATGTCGCGGTTGTGCCGCCGCGCGACCTCGAACGCGGTATGCACGTCCTCAACCCCCATCTCGCGCGTCCACTCGTAGTGCGGTATGCCGCCGACGACGTTCGCGCCCAGCCGCACCGACTCCTCCAGCAGTTTCGCGCCGTCGGGGAACGAGCCGATGCCGTCCTGCGGGAAGGCGACCAACTGCAGCTCGCAGATGTCGCGCACCTCCTGCTGCACTTCGAGCAGCGCGCGCAACGCGACGAGTTTCGGATCGCAGATATCCACGTGCGAGCGGATAAAGAGCGTCCCCTGCGCCACCTCCCACTTGATCGCCTCGGTCGCGCGCCGCTTCACGTCCTCATGGGTGAGCGTCTGCTTGCGTTCGCTCCAGATATGGATGCCTTCGATCAGCGTGCCGGTCTGGTTGTGGCGCGGCTGGCCGACGGTCAGTACGGCGTCGAGATGGACGTGCGAGTCAATCAGCGGCGGCGAGACGAGCCGACCCTCCACATCGATTTCGTGTGCGGCGTTGCCGCGTAGCCGCGGCCCGATGCGCGCGAAGACGCCATCCTCCACGCCGATGTCTACGAGGTCCTGCCGCTGGGGAAGCCGCCCGTTGCGGATGAGGAGGTCCATCGCCATGTGGAGCGCCGCCTTTCAGGAAGCAGAGGATTGTTTAGCGGGCCAATCCGCGCAAGCAAGTGTTGTCTTCATGTAGAGACGAAGCACGCCATTCGCATGTGCTGGCGGATATGACTGAACAGGCCGACAAGGCTACATTCCACCTCAGTTCTCGTCATCCTCTTCCTGCTTCTCGTTGGCGTGATAGGCGCGAATCTCTTCCAGCGCCTTCTCGCCGCGCTCGGCAAGTTCGGCGGACCACGCTTTCGCGTACGGCTCCAGCCGCTCGATCAGCGTCTGCGTCAGGACGTAGTTGCGGTACCACTTCATGTCGGCGGGGACAATGATCCACGGCGCATCCTTCGTCCCGCAGCGGCTGATCGCGTCCTCATACGCCTCGCGGTACGCCTTCCAGCGCTCGCGCTCCTTCCAGTCGCCCACCGAGAGCTTCCACGCCTTGGCTGGCTCGCGCTCGCGCTCCAGCAGCCGCTCGCGTTGCTCTTTCTTCGAGATGTGCAGGTAAAACTTGACGATGATCGTCCCGTTCCGCGCCAGCAGCCGCTCGAAGTCGTTGATCTGCTCGTAGCGTTGCTCCCAGACCGCCTTGGGAACCAGCTTGTGGACGCGCACAACGAGCACGTCCTCATAGTGCGAGCGGTTGAAGATGCTCACCTGCCCCAGCGCGGGCGTGTGGGGGTGGATGCGCCAGAGGAAATCGTGCGCCAGTTCCTCCGCCGTCGGCTGCTTGAAGCTGGTGATCTCGCAGCCAACTGGGTTCAGCCCCTGCACCAGGTGTTTGACCGAGCCATCCTTGCCCGCTGTATCCAGCCCTTGCAGGATGATGAGCAGACTCTGATGCGCCGCGCCATAGAGCAGGTTGTGCAGTTCTCCCAGGCTCTCCTGCATGGCTGGCAGTCGCTTCTCGGCCTCCTCCTTGCTCATGCCGTTCGTGTCGCCAGGGTCGATATCTTTGAGCATGACGCGCTTGCCTGCCGCGTCGGTCAGCCCTTTAGCCATGAGCGCGCCGCCTTTCTACTGCGCCTCTTCCTCGTCCAGATCGCAGCGCAGGAAGCGCAATTGAGGTATCTCGACGAAGCCCTGCCTGCGGTAGAACTCCGAAGCAGGCGCGGTCCAGCTCGTGAAGAGGCCGACGGTGGTGACGCCGCGCGCGCGCAGCCGCTCCTTGAGCGCATTCATCAGCTCGGAGCCGACGCGATGGCGTTGCTTCGCTCCCTCGACGAAGACATCATCCACGATGAACGCGCCGCCGGTCGAGGTACGCTTCTCGACGCCCATCAGCATGCCCATGATCTGATCATCTTCCAGCGCGACCAGGCCCAGCGAGCCGGGCGTCAACAGAATCTGTTCCAGGTGGGCGCGCGCGTCGGCGGGATCCCAATGCTCCTCCCATGGCGGCTCGCCGAAGACGCGAGTATAGAGGGCGACACAGTCGTCGAGATCGCCGGGCTGGTAGTCGCGCACCGTCACCATGGGAATCGCCCCAATCGCATATGACGCGCATCCTTGCGTCGGACGTGTACCGATAGTGCGCCTATTGTATACCGAAATCCCGCTTGGCCCGCCAATGCGCCAAATCAAGAGCGATTCTCATGGAAGTGCGCCACTTTGGCCTCTGGCGTGAATTCTCGCGCCGCCAGCGCACGCGCGATCTGCCGGGAACGCACGTCAAGCGACGGCAACTCAAAGAGCGCGACCCAGCGCGGAACATCGACGCCGGGATAGAGGCCAGGGACATATTCAGGACCGTCACCAGTGCCGAAGACGCCACCCACCGCCGTCGCCAGATAGTAGCGGCCCTCGCCATCCGCGAGGTTTCCTGCCTGCGTAAAGTGAAACGTCGCCACTAGCCTCTCCAGCCGCGCCTCAACGCCCAATTCCTCGCGCGCCTCGCGGATCGCGGCCTCCTCCCAGCTCTCGCCCGGATCGAGCCGTCCACCGGGAAAGCAGTAGAAGGTCTCGCCGCCCTCCTCGCACCAGATCAACGCGACCTGCTCATCTTGAAGCAAGATAACGCGGCTATTGTTCGACACATCGCCTCCATATCTGTCGTTGAGCATTCCGAAGCCATTAGCGAAACCTCTCCATGGGGATTAAAGGGATCACCAATTCGGATGCTAGTTCATCAGCAGAATCAGCCGCAGGGCGCGAAGGGTCGCGTCGCGGGTGAGGTCCGCCGAGCGGGCCATACTCTCCTCCAGCGTCAGCGGGCCGTCAGCAAGAGGCAGCGCCGCCGCAAGTCCCAACGCGAGTAGCGCCGCGTCGTCCAGCGCCACCGCGCCGGCCAGCGCCACCACCGGCACGCCCAGCCGCTGGCCCGCCGCCGCCACCGCGCCCACCGCCTTGCCATACGCTGTCTGTGCGTCCAGCCGCCCCTCGGCGGTGAAGATCAGGTCCGCGCCGGCAACGCGCTCGTCGAAGCGCAGCGCCTCGAAGACCAGCCGCGCGCCAGGAACCAGTTCGGCCCGCGCGAACGCCAGCAGCCCCGCGCCCAGTCCTCCCGCCGCCCCCGCGCCGGGAATATTCTCCACATCCGCGCCCAGATCGCGCTTGAGGATAGCGGCATAGTGGACCAGCGCGGCGTCCAGTTCGGCGACCATCTCTGGCGTCGCGCCCTTCTGCGGACCATAGACCGCCGAGGCTCCTTCCGGCCCGGTGAGCGGATTCGTCACGTCGCTGGCGACGCGCACCGCCGTCTGCGGCAGCCGCGTGTCCATGCTTGACACGTCTATACGCGCCAACCGTGCTAGCGCCGCGCCACCGGGAGGCAGGATATGCCCGTCAGCGTCTAGTAGCCGAGCGCCGAGCGCCTGGGCCATGCCCGCGCCGCCATCATTCGTGGCGCTGCCGCCGATGCCAATGAGGATGCGCTTGCAGCCAGCGTCCAGCGCCGCGCGCAGCAACTCGCCGACGCCACGAGTCGTTGTGACAAGCGGATTGCGCCGCGCCTGCGGGACGAGCGGGAGGCCAGCGGCGGCGGCCATCTCGATCACGGCGGTCTTTTCGCCTGACACCGTCGTGCCGGTTCCGAGAAGGCCCCATTCCGCTTCGACCGGCTCACCCAGCGGCCCTGTGACGCGAGTATGCAGCAACTGCCCGTCTGTCGCGGCGACCAGGGCGCGCACCGTACCCTCACCGCCGTCCGCCACCGGGATGATGGCGATCTCGGCGTCGGGCAGGGCGATGCGCACGCCCTCAGCCATCGCCTGGCCTACCGCTTCTGCGTCGAGGCTGCCCTTGAGCGCTTGCGGCGCGAGGATGATCTTCATGCGCAAGCCTCAATGGATGGTGAAACGCCTCCACCGTTCCGGCGGACGCTACTTGCTGACCTCAGCACTCACCCCAAAAACTAATCGTAGTAGTTTTTAAACTACTGGCATTAGGTTATAAACTAACGCGATTCGTTTTCTGACTAATGGCGATAGTTTTTGAGGCAGGCGAGCGTCCGCTTATCCGGAGTGCGCGTCGACACGCGGCCAGACGCGCCCGCTCATATCCCGAATCGTCGTGATCGCCAGATCATAGCCAGCCACGGCGCCAGCATAGAAGTCGGCGGCCTCGCCACCTTCGCGCGCTGCCCACTCGCTCAGGCTGCGCGCGCGGTCCGCCACGACCAGCCGGTAGACGACATCATCCGGCGTCTGTGGGTCCTGGCTGGCGACGAAGTTCGCCACGGCCGACAGCGCCTGTGACTGCGCCTGCCACTGGAGCATACTCGCGCGCGTATCCGCCTGCGCCGCCTCGTGCTGCGCGCGCTGCGCCCAGACACGCAACCGCTCGACCGCTTCTGCTCTGGTCACGCCGTCGCCCTCACAGTTCTGATTTTGTTACTATCCGCTAGTAGCGCGGAAACTCGCGTCCCAGCGCCACCACGTCTTCCGCCGCGATGCGCCCCTCCAGCCGCTCGACGCCATCCACCGTCACGACTGGAATGCGGTAGCGGTAGCGCTCGAAGAGCGCCTCGTCGCGGCGAATGTCGATCTCGTCCAGCGTGAAGGCGTAGGACGCCGCCAGATCTTCGAGATACTCGCGCGCCTCGTCGCAGAGATGGCACCCCGCCTTGGCGTAGAGGATCACCACTGGCATGCGCGCCTCGCTCGCTCCAAGCGCTTGTCTGGCCTGACTTCACACTGTTCTTACAGCATAGCATAGGTCTCGGCGTGAGCGAAAGGCGGTGAGTCTGCTTTGACAGATATGGAAAGCGCCGCGCCCCTTCCACGCTGTATAGGTATATAATCGGCGTATGGCGCGTGAACGGACACAACCTGAACTGGAAGGGCAAGGCGGAGCGCATGGCGTTAGGTGACGAGACAACACAGAATGACGCCACTGGCGATCTGGCGCTTGGCCGGTTGGCCGAGGCGCTCGCCGCTACCTCCGGCGCGGACGCCTGGCAGGCGCATGCGCGGCGTGAGGAGGAGGCGCAACTCTACCTGATCGGCGAGAAGGTCGAGGCGCGACGGAACGTCACGACGGAACGCACGCGGGTCGTCGTCCACAATGGCCATGCGCCGCACAACCCTGAGCCAGAAAGCGCGGAATCTGTGGCTGGCAGCGCGGCGATCACGCTGCTGCCCGAAGAGATCGCCGATTCAACGCGGCTCGCCACGCGGCTGCGCGAGGCCGTCGCCATGGCCGCCCTCACCGACAACCGCCACTATGAACTGCCTGCGCCGACAGCCGCTGGCTATCCAACAGTCGAGGTGAGCGATCCCGCGCTCGCCAGCGACCTGGGCGCCGTTCTCGACGACCTGCGCAACCGTATGGAGACCGAGGTTGCGCGCCATCCCGACGTGCGCATCAGCAGCGCCGAGTTCTTCGCCACGCGCGGCCAGCATGCCATACGCACGAGCGCAGGCGTCCGCGCCAGCTATCCCGCCACATCGCTCTTCGTGGATTTCGTGCTGATCGCCAGCGACGGCGCGCGCGAGGCCGAGTTCCACGGCGAGCTCTCGCGGCGGCGCGTGGAGGATCTGGCGCTGGAGGAGACGGTCGAGGCGTATGTGCGGCTGGCGCGCCACACGCTGGACGCGACGCCGCCTGAGGCGCATCGCGGGCCGGTGATTCTGAGCGGCAGGGCGGTCGCCGATCTCTTCAATGCGCCGCTCGTCTTCGAGCGTGGCCCGTATCCGTTCCATACCTCGGCGCAGGCGGCGTTCCAGGGGGTGAGCCGCTTCACAGCGGGCCAGTCCGTCACACCGGAGTCTGCGCGCGGCGACAAGCTCTCGCTCTGGAGCGACAGCGCGCGCCCGTTCGGCAATCGCGCCGCGCCGCTCGACGACGAGGGCTTCCCGGCCAATACGACGCAACTGGTCGCGGATGGCGTCTTCCAGCGGCCCTGGGCCGACGCGCGCTACGCGACCTATCTCGGCGTTCCGGCGACCGGCGCGTTTCGGCAATATCCGCCTCGACCTGGGAGCCGAACATTGCCACAACTGCGCCTGATGGGGTCACGCCCAATCTACGAGATCGTCGCCTTCTCTTTCATGAATCCTGATCCTGCCTCGGGTAATTTCGTAGCGGAGATCAAGCTAGGGTATCGTCACGACGAGCGCGGTAGCGCGCCGATCAAGGGTGGCTCGATCTCAGGCAATCTCTTCGCAGCGTTCAGCGACGCCTACTTCTCGTCGGAGTTGTTCTCGGATGGAACCTACGACGGCCCGGCGGCGATCCGCTTCGGCGAGTTGACCATCGGCGGATAATGTCTACTGCTCTGCGCTGAAAGGACATCAGCCATGACGCCGGAAGAACTGCTCGAAGAGGTCGTAGCGGAGACGCGCGTCTGCACGCTTTGCCCATTGCACGAGGGTGCGCATTCCGCCGTGCCTGGCGCCGGTCCGGCGCGAGCCGAGATCATGCTGATCGGCGAGGCGCCAAGCTATGTGGACGACCGGCGTGGGACGCCCTTCTCCGGTCCCTCCGGCGTCTTTCTAGACGAGTTGCTCACGCGCGCCGGGCTGAGCCGCGCCGAGGTGTTTCTGACCAATATCGTCAAGCACCGCTCTCCGGATAGCCGCGAGCTGACGGCGCAGGAGGTCACGGCCTGCGCGCCCTATCTGACACGCCAGATCGCGGCGATCAACCCGATAGTGATCGTGGCGCTGGGGCGTGGCGCGGCAAAGCGCTTCTTCCCGCGCGCGCGCATCACCGAGATCCACGGGCAGGCGAAGCTGGTGGATGGGCGCATCGTCATGGCGATGTATAATCCCGCCGCCGCGCTGCACCGCGAGGAACTACGCCAGACCGTGATTGACGATTTCACCAATGCGCTGCCCGCCGCCATCGCCGAGGCGCACCGCCTGGCCGCCGAGGGCAAGCTCGGCCAGGGGAACAGCGACGACGGCGAAAGCTTTGAGCAGCCCTCGCTCTTCTGAAGATCTCGCCGCGACGCCAGGCCAACAGGTATACTACTCGCCGGCTGACGGGTCGTTTGTCGCCGGTTGCTGTGGCGCCGCCTGTGAGGTGGCGTTTGATGCGGCGTGCGCGACCATGGCGGTGGCCGCCGTCGCCGCGGCGGTGGTCGCCAGCCCCTTCGCTGCATCTTTCGCCAGCGTCTGCGCCTGCTCCAGCATCCGGTCGCGCGCAGGCCCCATCACCTGCTGCTCCAGTTGGGTGGGCTTGCTGCTCAGCCCAATCACCGCGCCAATTGCCACTGCCGCCAGCGCGACCACCAGCGGATTCTGCTCCACCGCGCGCTGGAGCCATCCCGCCGCCCGCTGGGCCTGCTGTTGCGCCTGCGCGCCTAGATCTCCGGCGCTCTCACGCGCCTGCTCGGTCAGCGCGCCCGCCGTCTCACCCGCCTGTCCGGCCACATCCGCCGCCTTTTCCCTGGCCTGCCCCATCTTCGTCATCGCGGTGGTTCCCTGCGCCAGCAGCCAGGTCAATCCGCTGACCAGCGCGCCCATCAGCGCAGGGTTCTGCCGGATGGACTCCCACAGCGCGCTCGCCGCCTCCATCGTGGCCGTCGAGGCGTTGCGCGCCTGCTCACCTGCGCGTTCGACGCCGTGCTGTACGCCCTGCTCGGCTCCTGCGACCGCCACACGGCCTGAGTTGAGCAGCGCCGCGATCAGTCCGGGCAGCGCCGCCATGAACTGCGGGCTGTTGCGCAGCGTGTTAAGCAATTGGGTCAGCGCCTCGACCGTCGCGTTGGTCGCCGTCTGCGCTGCGCCCGCGACATGCTCCGCTGCGCCGCTGGCAGCGTCCTGGGCAGCGGATTTGGCGGCATCCACCGCCTGCCCCACCAGATGGCTGGGCGTTAGGCGCGACTGAATCTCGTCGATGGTCTGGCTCATGCCGTCGCGCGTCTGCTCGATCTGCGCGCGCATTGCGTCGGTTTCCGCCGATGCCTCCGGCGAAACTGGCGCAGGAGGTGTCTGGTAAGTATCCATAGCCGCATACATCCTTGCTAGGAAGCTTCGAGAGCGCGGCCGGATCGGCGCCATAAATGACAGCGTCGTGCTGCGCCGATCCGGCCCGCCGTTTAGTCGTTCTTCTTCTCGCCGGCGTCCTGGCTCGTGCTACGCAGGAAGCGTACGCCAATCAGGCCGAGGGCGAGCGCTCCGGCGACGAAGACCGCCGGCTGTTTCTTGGCGAAGTCCTCGATGTCGTGCGCGATCTCTTCGGGCGTCGTCGTGCGCAGCCAGGTCGCCAGCTTCTCGATCTGCTCCGCAGCCATGCCGGTATACTGTGACAGCTCACCCAGATTGTTCTCGCGCAGCCGGTCCCCGACCGCGTTGACCACGCCCGCCGCGCTATCGAGTCCTTCGGCGGCGGAGGTCATCTGCTGCTGCGCGACCGCCGACGCCTGATCCTTCACCTGATCGGCGATAGGGCCGACGCGCTCGCGCATGGTGTCGACGAGCGGCCCAACCTGCTCGCGTATCGTGTCGATGGCTGGCGCGGTCTCCTCGCGTACGAAATCTGTCGCCTGTCCAGCGCCCTGGCGCGCCGCCTCGACGGCGGATTGCGCAGGCGAGCCACTGGCCGGAGCAGGCTCACGCGCGATGTCATCTGAGAAGGCGGTGGCGGCGACCGCCGCCGCGCCCATGTCTGGCATGGGGACGGGCGGAGCCATTGGGATCGTTGGCGGCTGGTCGGCCGCAAACGCCTCAGGCGCGCCGGTGATGTGCCTGATGGGCGCGGTTGGCTCCGGCATCGGCGTCTTATTCATGCCCTTGATGTCGTCTTTGCGCACGCGCAGGTGGACGCCGTTCACGTCGCTATGGTTGACTGCGGCGCGTGGGATGTAGGCGTCGTGGCCGAAGAGCCTCCCTTTGTGGACGACGAGGAAGTCGTCCTTGTCCTGTTGGTCGCTCACCGTGCCGAGTTTCTCGCCGTCGGCGTCGTAGACCGGCGCGCCTGGAGGGTAATTGGCGCTTCCCGCGCCTGTCGAAGCATCCGCAACGTCAACACGTCCTTGTTGGTCCATCTTCCGCGTCCTTTCAAGCAGATGGCGTCGGTGCCCGACATTCGCATCCTTGAATGTCGTACAACTTCCTTCGAGGAGCATCTCCTTATCTGACAACGCCGACGCGACATGGGCCATTGTAACATAGTTCGATGGGTAGTAAATACAAAGGGCCAGATAGTAGTATTCCCTGATGGGCGCCGCGCTGAAGCGCGCATCGCCGTCGGTTCCGATGATTTCTGAAATGGAGCGTATTTGTGGGTGACGGTCTGGAGATTCGACCGCTGACCGAAGATGACGCGCCAGCCTGGCGTGAGCTGCGGCTGCGTATGTTGCGTGACCATCCTGATGTGTTTGGCAGCTCCTGGGAGGAGTTCGAGCGGCAATCGTTGGAGGAGGTGGCGCGGCGGATGCGCGAGCGCAACTCCCCTCCAGACAACGCCCTCTTTGGCGCGTTTATGAACGGCGTGTTGATCGGCTCGACGGGGCTGCATCGTGAAGAGGGCGCGAAGGACCGCCACAAGGCGATGATCTGGGGTGTGTATGCGGCGCCGGAGGCGCGTGGACGTGGCGTGGGTCGCGCGCTGATGGAGGCGGCGATTGTTCGTGCGCGTGCGACGCCAGGCGTCGAGCGGCTGAGTTCTGGCTGTAGCGACGCACAATACGGCAGCGCGCGGGCTGTACATCTCATTCGGTTTCACATCGTGGGGGCTGGAGCGTCACGCGCTGAAGCTGCCCGACCGCTACATTGACGAGGAATTTTTCGCGCTGGAACTGGACGACGGCGCGAATTGATCGTCTCTTCTCGCGCCGCCGCAGAAGAAACGTCAGTTGCGGCAGCGCGACAATAGACGGCGCATACCTGATATGGGAGGACCGCTTTGGAGGATGGGGATGCTGCGCGCTCCAGTGAGCGCTTATCGCTTTCGACGCTGCTCTCCTGGGCGCTCGTCGCGTTCACCATCGAATTTGACAACGAGTTCGAGCGCCGGACGCCGCACCGGACCACAAACTTTGGCTCGACATCCGGCGCTGAGGCCAAGCCTTGGCTGGTGTCGCTCGTCATGTGGACGAACTGTATGCGGTATGTTGGCGCTGCTGGTGTTGCGGTGGGCGAGATGGAGCGACTAGCGCGCACAAAGACGAACCTGGCTGGCATGGAACGATGGGGATACATCGTCGTCGCGCCAGATCCTGCTGACAGCCGGCCTAAACCGCCTGCCGTCGGCTGGATCGTGCGCGCGACCCCTGCAGGACAGCGGGCGCAGGAGGTCTGGCGACCACTCTTTGGCGAGATCGAGGAGCGCTGGCGCACGCGTTTTGGCGCGGCAGAGGTCAGCCAGCTTCGGGACGCGCTCCAGGCGGTAGTAAGCCAACTCGACGAGGAGCTTCCTGATTGTCTCCCGATCCTCGGGTACGGGCTACTCTGCGACAACATCCTCGGTGCGAAGCGCAGAGCGCCCGCCGGACACGATAAGTCTAAGGATGCTCCACTTTCGCTAGCGGCGTTGCTTGCCAAGACGCTGCTGGCGTTCACGCGCGATTTTGAACGCGAGACTGGCCTCTCGCTCGCTATCTGCGCCGATGTTCTGAGGCCTACCGGGCGCGGAGGGATGTCTCTGCGCGATCTGCCGCGCCGATCTGGAGTATCTAAGGAAGCGATCGCCATGGCGGTGAAGTTCCTCGAGAAGCGCGAATATGCCGTAGTCGAGGCCGATGCGGGCGCTGGTCGGAGCAAGATACTGCGTCTCACGCCGACGGGTCTTGTCGCGCTGGATAGCTATCATCAACTGGCGCCAGAGATCGAGGATAGGTGGAAGGCGCGTTACGGGGAGCAGGCGCTCCTCCACCTCCGCGCAACGCTCGAACGGCTGGCGGGCGCTCCCGACGGTGGACGCGCGGCTTCTGATCAGCGGGATGACGCCGTATCCAGATGGCTGGCGGGCGGCTGTCTCGAGGCCTGAGACGCTTCCGTATCAGCCAATGGTGTTGCATCGGGGTGGATTCCCGGACGGCAGTTGACGAGAGGCGCTCGCTAGATATACGCCATTGCCGCCGACGCTCTATGACAAGGATCTGTAGGCGTGGCGCGGTATCGCCTGTTTGACAGGGCGCGCGGACGCCTGCTATGCTGACGCGCAGAGGAGCGCGTGAATGTCTACTCGATACGATCTCAACACATTCGCCCAGCAGCGCCAGCCGCCATCTCGGTGGGCTGGAGTCTGACGTCGCTCCCATTTATTCGTCGCCCGCCGGAGAAAGCAGCATTCCGGCGGGCGATTGCGCTTTCTCCAGCGGTATGTCACTGGAGGAACTGCTATGGACCCATCAACCTTCGCGCGCGGACTGCTGCTCGGCTTCTCCATCGCCGCGCCCGTCGGCCCGATCGGCGTGCTCTGCATTCGCCGCACGTTGACGCAGGGCTGGCGCATCGGCTTCCTGACCGGGCTGGGAGCCGCCACCGCCGACGCGACCTACGGCGCGATCGCCGCCTTTGGGCTGACCGCGCTCTCCAACCTGCTGATCGCCGAGCAATTCTGGCTGCGCCTGATCGGTGGTCTCTTTTTGCTGTATCTGGGCGCGCGCACGTTCTTCGCCAAGCCCGCGACAGTCGCGGCGAGCGCCACGGCGAACAGCTTGGCGGGCGCGTATACTTCGACGTTCCTGCTTACTCTGACGAACCCCACAACGATCCTCTCCTTCGCGGCGATCTTCGCGGGGTTTGGGGTAGCGAGCAGTGGGTCCACACTCTCAGCGGCTGTGCTGGTCGCCGGCGTCTTCCTGGGGTCGGCGCTGTGGTGGCTGCTCTTGAGCGGTGGCGTGACGCTACTGCGCTCGCGCTTCCGTCCGGCGGCGCTGGTGTGGGTGAACCGTATCTCGGGGGCGGTGATCTTCCTCTTCGGCCTGCTCTCGCTCGCCAGCATCGTTCCGCTGGCGCGCTAGGGCGCAAAGGAGGCTTCTATGTCGGATTTCTTGATCCGAACGGCGACAATGGATGATCTTCCAGCGGTTCACGCCGTCTGGTATGCGACGGAGACGGTTGGCGAGGCGAATCCACCACCAATCGGCGAGCCACACCCCTGGCTGGGCCATGTCCTGCGCACGGGGACATTGCTGGTGGCCGAGCGCGACGGCGCGGTCATCGGATTTGCAGGCATCATCGAGCGTGGCGAACTGGTCTACCTGACTGATCTATTTGTTGCGCCGGAGACGCAATCCCATGGCGTGGGCGGCGCGCTGCTCAACGCGATACTGCCGCGCGATGGGCGCAAACTTGCCACGATTAGCTCGAGCAATCCGCGCGCGTTGGCGCTCTACATTCGCGCTGGGATGGCGCCAGAGTGGCCTGATTTCCAGATACATGTCGAGCGTGAGCGCTGGCGCGCGGCGGATTTCGATCTCGGCGGCCTCCAGGTGGTCGAGGCGGCGCGGCTGGACCCCGACCTGCTGGCATGGGACGCAGAGATCAGCGGGCGGTCGCGTCCAGAGGAGCATCAATACTGGGTGGATGAGTGCGCGGGGACGCCGTTCTGGTTCCAGCGCGCGGGAGAGCGCATCGGTTTTGGCTATGTGCGCCTGGCTCCAGAGACGACGCTGCAACCCGCTGATATGGCCGTCGTTGGGCCGGTCAGCGTGCGCGATTCTAGACATGCGGCGGCGTGTATTCTCGCTGCTGTTGGCTGGGCGTTGGAACATGTGCCACGCGCGCGGCTGCTCGTACCAGGGCCACATCCTGCGCTGCATCCGCTGCTCACGGCAGGCGGTGTGATCGAGTACATCGAGACGTTTCTCTGTAGCGCGCCGCCGTGCGTGGACGCGACGCGCTATCTGCCCTCGGGCGGCGCGTTCTTTTAGGACTTTGCACAGCGCATCAAGGATGTACTGTTAGTCGTTGCAGCCGCAGGCGCCGCCGCCGCAGGCGCAACTTCCGCCGCTCATGTACTCGCCATCGTCGTCGCCGAAATCATCGCCGTCGCCAAAGTCGCCGCTACCGCCGAAGTCACTTCCGCCGCCGCGTGTGCGGGCAAAGACGGAGAAGAGCTTGCGCACGTTGGAGCCATGACACTTCGAGCATTCGATATTCACCTCAGACTCGGTATAGGTGGTGAGCAGCTCGAACTTGTTGCGGCAGTCTTTGCAGTAGTATTCGTAGATGGGCATGTGACGCCTCCCCTGGTGGATGATTGCCATGCGCCATAGTGGCCTGTGCGCTTCTTCTCATTATCTCATCTGCCGTCCAGCGTGTGGGAATCGAACGAAATCACTCGAAGGGCTGGCCGAAGCGCTCGCTGCTGGCGATCTCGCCGAGGGGCTTGCGCTTCTTGTTCTCTCCGGTGATTGGCTCGGCTGGAGAGCCGAAGGGAAGAATCGCCAGCACGGTGAGATCGTCGGGAATGCCGAGCGGCGCTTTCACCGCCTCGACGTTGAAGCCGACCCAGTTCGAGCCGACCCCTTCGGACCACGCGGCGAGGAGCATGGACTGGATCGCGCGGCTGCCGTCGGAGATCGGGAACTCGCCCTTGGGAGTTGCGACGACCACGGCGAGCGGGGCCTGCGCGATATAGGGGCCGGTGGCATGAGCGCGCCAAGCTGGCGCAGCATGTCTTTGTCGCGCACGACGATGAAATGCCACGGCTGGCGGTTCGCGGCGCTAGCGGTGAGCCGTCCCGCCTCGACGATGCGCCGCACGATCTCATCGGGTACTGGCTCGTCGCGGAAAGCGCGTACAGCGCGCAGTGTGCGAATCGCCTCGAACGTGTCCATAGAGTCATCCTTTGCCTGGGAGCGTCCCCAATAACCGGGGCCGTCCGATCCTCAACTTCATAAAACATAGCGAGTGCGCAACATATTAGGCCAAGGATGAAGCTGCGATCTCGTCGTCATCTGGCGCGCATTGATTGTCATGGGGCGAAAAATAGCCGCCTGGCGGGCGTCTTATCGCTGGCCGGAGAGGATGATTCCGGCGTTTCCCTCTGACCGCGAACGCCACCACATCCCTTGCGCCGTGAAGGAGGAGCCGCATGCCCCGCGTGTTCGCCATGACCATTCCTGCGATCCGTTCGCGCGCCCTGCTCTCATTACTGTTTGTCGTCATGATACTGACCACCACCGCCTGTGGCGGCGGCTCGACGCAAGCCTCGGGTACGCCAACCACGACCGCCATCCCAACTGTCGCGCTCGATGCGGCGCTCGCGCAGAAAACCATATATGTCGCTAGCACGGGCGCGACTGTCTCCAGCACGGGAACTGTCTACGCGCTCAACGCTCAGACTGGGAAAGTAAGCTGGAAATTCGGGACAGGCGGTATGTACGGGACACCGGTCCTGGCGGATGGCGCGATTTATGTGGCGCCGCAGAGCGACGAGGTGATCGCGCTGGACGCGGCGAGCGGGACGAAACGTTGGGCGTTCAAGCGGCCCGATGGCAGCAGTAATGTCGGCTTTGACGGCTACGTGGCGGTGGTGGGTTCGACGGTCTACGCCGCCTGCGACGCTGGCTCGGTTTATGCGCTCAACGCCGCCGATGGCAAGCTGCTCTGGCAGTTCAAGCCGGAGACCGTTGGGGACCATATCTACGCGCCTCCCGCCGTCGCCAATGGCCTGGTGTATGTCAGTTCCTCCGGCGTGAGCAACGCCGTCTATGCGCTGGACGCCACCACTGGCGCGGTGCGCTGGAGGGCCACGGCCCCCGGCGGCTTCGATGGGCGGCCCTTCGCCACTGCGGATACCGTCTATGACGGCGCTACCGACCACAACCTCTATGCGATCAATGCGAAGACGGGCGCCGTGCGCTGGCGCTTCATGACTGGCGACGTCGTCTGGTCGCGCCCCGCAGTAGGGAATGGCGTCGTCTACGTCGCCTCGCGCGATCAGTATGTCTACGCGCTCAACACGGCGGATGGCAAGCTGCTCTGGAAGGTCCAGACGATGGGGACGGCCGCCAAGCCGCCGCTGCCCACTGGCGCCGCGCTGACACTGAATGGCGATACGCTCTACGTCGGCGCGCAGGGTGGAGCGGTCTATGCGCTCAAGGCGGCGGATGGGACGCAACTCTGGCGGCGTGATGTTGGCGCGGCGGTTGACAATGCGCCCACCGTCGCGGGTGGCGCCGTCTTCGTGACGACGCAACCCGGCGCGGTGTATGCGCTAAGGGCCAGCGACGGCGCGCTTGGCTGGAGCTTCACGACGGACAACCTGACCGAGGGCTCGCCAGTCCTTGGATAGACGAATAGGCGCGCGATAAAAAGCCACCGCGCTTCTGCTGGCCTGCCCTCTGTGTACACTCCTGTTGCAATCCGCGTGGCGGCGCGCTACCCTAGAGGAAAACCTGGGTGTAGCGAATGAGAAAACACATGGCAGGCGAGCAGGAGTTGGATGAGGCGCTAACGGCGCTGTTGGAGGCTGAGCGCGCCAGCGTCGAGGTCGAGGTGGCGCTGGCCTCCGCCGCCTCAGAATACCAGGAGCGCGCGGCCTTCACGGCGATGGGCGCCGAGGATATCGAGGCGTGCTGCGCCCTGCGCGAGCGTCTCCAACGCGATGAGGACGAGGTCTCGCACTACATCAGTCGCGTCGTCTTCGATATTCTCGAATGCGAACACTATGACGACCGGCTGCGCGCCTTCGCCATTCACCAGCGTGAGATCGGACGGCGCGCGACTGAGATCCTCCAGACGCTGGACAGCGAGAGTGGCTTGAGACGCCTGCTGCATGACATCGTCGAGGCGCACGTGCGCCACGCCCTCTGGGCCGAGCGGCGCGCCGAGGAGTTCGCCGAGACACGGCTGCTCGAGTTCAAGGGCGCCGGGCTGGGGTGGGTGAAGATGACGCCCAATGTCGCGCTTGTGCCCGCTAGTCAGCGCGCGGTCGTGACCCATCGCCCTGCTGACGGCGCTCAGGCTTCTAGCAACGCAGCCTTTGGGCCAAAGCTAGATACAACCGGGAAAGATAGTGAGTCTCCGACGCCTGACGAAACGCAAGACAACGGCTGACGCCCAACCGATGGCGCGTTTAATCCACTCAATTATGAATTGTCAGTATCAACTGCGTTGGTAGGAATACGCTGGATAGCGAATGAGCGCAGATTGGGCGCCATCTGGCCTTCTCGTCGCTTGCGCCGTCAGGCATACTGTTCTGGCGCCTGACGCTTGCCTGAATGGCGGGCGATGGATTGGAAGGCGTATGTCCTCATCTGGAAAGGCGGCGCAGACTCGCTATGAACGTGCTCGTGATCGTTGTCCAGTGGCTGCATGTCATCACGGCGGTGATGTGGTTCGGCACGACCCTCTTTCTCGATCTCATCCTCATTCCTACATTGACGTCGTTTCCCATCTCCCAGCAGCGGGAGTTCAACGCCAGGCTGATCCCGAACATGGTGCGCATCATCGCGCCGACCGCGCTTGCCGTGGTGATTCTGGGTCTCCTGCGCGGCACGGTGTTCGGCCCGGTCAAGAGTTTCAGCTACCTCTTCGGCTCGGCCTATGGCTGGACCTTCCTGATCGCACTGCTCCTCGCGGTCGGCACGATCCTCTGGGGCCAGTTCGTCACCGGACGCCAGGCTGAGAAGCTGGCCGCGACCTCAGTCGGAGCCGATGGACAACCTGGGCCGGAGTATGTCGCGCAGTCGGCTCTTGTGAGGCGCGTCGCGATCATCGAGCTTGGTCTGTTCCTGCTCGTCTTTACCACCATGATTCTGATGCGCTTCGGCTATTGACCCTCCCCCAAGCGGCTAGTGATTCGTCTTCCGCGCCACAGGCTGGGCTATACTGATCTGGCGGTATCAGTGTAGTGAGCGAGGGCAAGATGGCGCAGGAAGCACATGCGGCGGGAGCGCGTCCAACCGGCGCCACGGGCGCGCCGCACCCGCTGATCGAGCGCGCCATGCGTATCCTGCGCCACGAGCAGCGCACCGGCCATACGGACAGCGCCGTCAAGCCCGGCGGACTGGAGTCCTTCGTCGCGCGCTGGGTGGAGGATGTGCGCGCAGCGCGGAGTCGCGGTGAACTGGACGAGCGATCCTTCGAGGAAGCAGTGCGCCAGCAGGTTGCGGGCTACGCCGGACTGGACCCGATGCAGCGGGCGGCGCATGTGCGTTCGGCCCTCGCCGCGCTGGAATCTGTCGGCGGAGCTTCTGCCCGCCCTAGCGCTGCTCCAACTCCGCAGCAACGTCCTGCCGCTGCACACCCTGCGGCTCCAGCGCGCAAGCCGCCCGTCTTCGGCGCGAAGACCCGCCCGCAGCCAGCTCCGCGACGCGAGGAGCCGTGGCCGCTCGCCGCGCCGCCGCCGGAGCCGCCTGTTCTGCCATCGCAGCGACCATGCCCAGCGCGCGGAAGCCGCTGACGCCACGACCAGAGGACGAATATCTGCTCAAGGCGCCGGTCACCGCGATTCCCGGCGTCGGCGCCACGCAGGCCGAGCGGCTGGGCAAACTCGGCATCCAGACGGTGCGCGACCTGCTCTACACCTTCCCGCGCGAGCACCGCGACTACAGCAAGCTCCAGAAGATTCGCGACCTGCCGTTCGACGAGGTCAGCACCGTCCTCGGGCTGATCTGGGAGGTCGAGACGAAGCGCACCAGCGGCGGGCGCACCAAGCACCATCGCGCGCATCTCTGATGAGACCGGCGCGATCCGCGTCTCCTGGTTCAACCAGCCCTACCTGCAGAAGCAACTGCCGCGCGGCGTCGTACATCGTCGTGACCGGCGTGAAGCAGCGCTTCGGCAACTGCGTCGAGTTCTCCGCGAAGAGCCACGAGCTGCCAGAGCAGGGCGACCTCATCAACACGGGGCGGCTCGTGCCGGTCTATCCGCTGACGGAGGGGCTGCATCCCAAGGCGATGCGCCGCTTCACTAAATGGGCGGTGGATCATTGCGCGCCGTTCGTGCCGGATGTCGTGCCGGGAGCATTCGCGCCCACGCGAAGCTGATGACCGCGCCGGAGGCCATCGCGCAGATGCACTATCCCGACAACGAGCGCGCAGCTGGCGGCGGCGCGACGGCGGCTGGCCTTCGACGAGTTGTTCCTGATCCAGCTTGGCATGCTCACACGGCGCGCCAACTTCCGCGACGGCCCGAGGCGGCCGCTGCCCAGTTCCGAAGTCGCTGATCTTCGTGGCCGATGTCGCGCCAGATGATGAGCGCTGCGAACGCCGCCGCGCTGGAGGGACCGGGCCTCTGGCCGCTGACGGCTTCAGTGCTTCGAGGCGTCGCTGCCGTTCCGCTTCACCGGAGCGCAGCGGCGGCGCGATCCGCGAGGTTCTGGCCGACCTGCGCACAGACGCAGGCCGATGTGCCGCCTGCTGCAAGGCGATGTCGGCTCTGGCAAGACGGTGGTCGCCGCCGCCGCGCTGCTGGCCGCCGCCGCGAACGGCTATCAGGGCGCGTTGCTGGCTCCGACCGAGATTCTGGCCGAGCAGCACTATCGCGGGTTGAGCGCGCTGCTGGCGCCGTTTGGGCTGAAGGTGGTGCTGCTGACCGGCAGCCAGAAGGCGAAGGAGCGCACCGCCGCGCGCACGGCGCTGGCGAACGGCGAGGCGGCGGTGGCCATCGGCACGCACGCGCTGATCCAGGAAGGTGTCGAGTTCAAGCGGCTGGGGCTGGCTGTGGTGGACGAGCAGCACCGCTTCGGCGTGGAGCAGCGCGACGCCCTGCGCCAGAAGGGTCATCAATCCGCACATGCTCGTGATGACCGCGACGCCGATCCCGCGCACGCTGGCGCTGACGCTCTACGGCGACCTGGATGTCTCGGTGCTCGACGAGATGCCCCCGCCGGACGCCTGCCGATCATCACGCGCTGGCGGGCGGGAGCCAGCGGCAGGAGGCGTACGAGCTGGTGCGCGAGGAGGTCGCGCAGGGACGCCAGGCGTACGTCATCTGCCCGCTGGTCGAGGAGTCGGAGGCGCTGGAGGCGAAGTCGGCGATCAAGGAGTTCGAGCGGCTCAAGACGCGACGTGTTCCCCGACCTGCGGCTGGGGCTGGTGCACGGGCAGTTGCGTCCGGCGGAGAAAGAGCGCGTGATGCGCGCCTTCCGCGATGGCGAGCTTGACGTGCTGGTGGCGACGGCGGTGGTCGAGGTCGGCGTGGACGTGCCGAACGCGACGGTGATGCTGATCGAGGACGCCGAGCGCTTCGGCCTCTCGCAGCTGCACCAGTTCCGCGGGCGTGTCGGGCGCGGCGAGCACTGCAATCCTATTGCTATCTGCTCAGCGAAGAGCAGCAGTGTGGTCGCCAGCGAGCGCCTGGGCATGCTGGAGCGCACGACGGATGGCTTCAAGCTGGCGGAGGAGGACCTGCGGCTGCGCGGCCCCGGCGACTTCTTCGGCACGCGCCAGAGCGGCCTGCCGGAGCTGAAGGTGGCGACGATGGCCGATACGCAACTGCTCGTCGAGGCGCGCGTCGAGGCCGAGGAGCTATGGAAGCGCGACCCGTACCTGCGCGCGCTGGAGCATGCGGCGCTGCGCGAGCGCGTCTTCCTCTTCTGGCGCAACTTCGCCGGCCATTGAGCGCCACAAACGTACAAGGAGTTCTCATGACGGACGAGCCACGAGTCAGACCCAGCAGGCCACTGATGCAAAATCTGGCGTTGTCGCGTTTCCACTCGTCGCGCGGCTGGTGGCGCTCGGCGGCGCGGCGCTTTTCGCGCTGGCGGCCTGGCTGCCCTGGGTGATTGTGTACTGCTGCTCCTCTCGGCCCTCCGGCGGCGTCAGTTCCAGCGTGCGCTTGGCGCTCACGCCAGGGACCGTGGGAGCGCCACCGCTTGAACTCGAGCTCCTTGGGCACAGGAGCGCTGTTTCGTCTGGAGCGCGCTGACCGTTCTTGGTATCCCGCTGGCGGCGCTGGGCTGGATGCGGGTGAGCAAGCCGATCTCGTGGCTGATCGTTGGCGGTTATGGCCTATGGCTTCTTCTGACGCTGATCTTCTCGATCACTTCGGCGCAGTACCTGCTTCAGTCAACAAATCTCAATTTCAACTAGCAGGGGTGACTGAATCGACTACTGTGCGGTTTCTATCTTGATGGTTCGAGCAGCCGCGAGCCGCAGATCTGGCCTCTGGCTCTCGGGATCAGCGCTGCTGATCTGCATCGTGGGACTATGGATGTTGATCTCGGCCGCAAGACGGATGGAGCTTCAACCGAGCCATCGGCTGCTCTAGCGCGACCAACTGCGCAGACGCCGGGCGCGGGGACGCTCACGTTTGGCCTTGTTCTGTGGGCGATTGGCTTCCTCTGGCTGGCGTGGGCCTCACTCGGCTGCCCCTCGTTCGTGCTCGTCTCCGCTACCTGCCAGGGACTCAGCGCCGACGGCGCGATGACCTACGCCATCTCGCGCTTGGCTCCATATTGGGGCCATGACGTTTCATAGCTCCTGACCCACGGGTTGGGAGAATATGCGATAGAGTATCCTGCTCACCGTCGGCGCGCTCTTCATCGGCGTGGCCGTCTGGCGACGTGGCGTCTCTACCGCGCTCTGCGGCTGGACGACGATCTGGCTGCTGGCTGCCGCTGCATTCGCCGCGCTGGCCTGGTATGGCGTCAATCTGGTGGTCAACGATCCTACCCTGGCCAGTGGCGGTGTCTGGCGCGGCGAGTCGGGCATCCTCTTTACTGTCGGCGCGCTGCTGATTTCCCTCGTCGGCGTCGGGCTGCTGTGGTTCGCGTTGCTCTTCCACCGCACACAGACGAGCGCGACAGGCGCAGGAGGATAGCAGGAGCGGCGCTATGATGATGCGATGTGGCGGAATGTGGAGTGGAGGTCGCGGTGTCGGAACGGGTCAGAAGTATTGTTCTTCCGGTCATGAGTCTTCTGGGGGTGACGATTGCGACCATCGGTTTCTTTCTCCCGATCGCCCAGGAGAGAATACTACTGAGGCCATCTGAACTGGTTCCGCCTGATACGTTCACTGACACGATGACTATGAGCGACGTCCTCATGCGGTTCAGCATTGGCGCGCCACGCGGCTCAGCGCTATGGATACTCTTTGCGCTGCCAGATCTTGCGTGGCTTGTGGCGGCGTTGGGAGGACTGCTGCTGATTCCGCTGCTTGGCCAGCGGCTGCGCTTCTGGACGGCGCTGACGCGCCGGAGCTACACCGCCTGGGTCGCGCTGACGACCCTTGTACTGCTCGCCGCGGGGCTTGGACTGGCGCGGACAGCCACGACGACAACGAGCGGCGCTGGGTCCATTCGCTCGGTCACGTTTGCCGGCCTATTGCCAGGAGCCATAGTCACGCCGCTTGGACTTGCGCTCTGCGCGGTCACGCTTATGCTGCTCTATCGCACACAGTTGGACCGGAAGGGAGTGACAGTGTCTCTGCCAGCGCGGCAGGGAGGGTGGGCGACGTTTGCCCGCATTTCCGTGATCGTCGTGACGCTGGGCATGATCGTCTAGGCGCTCGGTTTCTATGCGCTGCCCTGGGCGATGACGAACGGCTGCGATGGGGTCACCATCTCGTTCAACCACTTCGCCAATGGCGCGTGCGCGGGTGTGGATTTCGGCGATGCGCTGGCGCAGATGCGCAACACGGAGCCAGGCATATTCGAGTTCCTTGCGCAGCCACTTCCGCTGCTGTTCATGTACGGGACCCTCTTGGGATGGGCCATCCTCTTCGTCGTCGCAAGCTGGCGTCGCACGCTGCCCCCAGAACGCATCGGATGGATGGCGCTCTGGGTCCTCCTCACCAGTGCACTCTCCATTGTCGCGCTGGGTGGTGTAAGCGAGATTGACAAACACGGCTTCCAACTCACCACTGAGGCGGGCCAGCGATGGGTCACTGGACCTGGCGTTGGCGTGAGCTTTGCAGGGCTAATTCTTGTCGTGGCTGGCACATTGGGCCTGATCTGGATGGCCTGGCGGGATGCGCGAGGTTCGGCGGCTTCGGTAGATCAGGCTGACGCGCCGATGTGGTATGCTCATCCATGAGTCGCTTGCCAGGCGCATGATCTGATAGATCAGCACACGCATTGCCGGTGAAGTTGGTTATTCACCAGCGCGGGCGACGATGAGCGATGAGAAGGATAGCATGAGCACGCCTGATACCACGAATACAACGCATCCCGTTCGCACGCGTTTCGCGCCCAGCCCGACGGGCTTTCCACATATCGGCAACTATCGCACCGCGCTCTACGCCTGGCTTCTGGCGCGGCATCACGGCGGCCAGTTCCTTCTGCGCATCGAGGATACTGACCAGAAGCGCTTCGTCCCCGGCTCGCTGGAGGCCATTCTGGAGGGACTGCGCTGGCTCGGCCTGACGTGGGACGAGGGTCCCGATGTCGGCGGCGCGTATGGTCCCTACACGCAGTCCGAGCGGCTCGACATCTACCGCGAGCGCGCCGAGTGGCTGGTCGAGCACGGACATGCCTATTACTGCTACTGCACGGAGGAGCGACTGGAGCAGTTGCGCGCCGAGCAGACCGCGCGCAAGGAGCCGACGGGCTACGACCGCCATTGCCGCCACCTGACCGCAGAGGAGCGCGCCGCGCGTGAGGCCGACGGACTGCGCTCGGTCGTGCGCTTCGCCGCGCCGCTGGAAGGCGAGACGGTCTGGCGCGACGCGCTGCGTGGAGAGATCACCGTACAGAATCGTACGCTCGACGACATGGTGCTGCTCAAGTCTGACGGCTACCCCACCTACAACTTCGCCAACATCGTGGACGACCATCTGATGGCGATCTCGCACGTGATTCGCGGCGAGGAGTATATCCCCAGTGCGCCACGCTACGCGCAGGTCTATCGCGCCTTTGGCTGGGATGAGCCGGAGTTCGTCCACGTCGGGCTGATCCTCTCCACCTGACCGCCAGAAGCTCTCGAAGCGCCACGGCGCGCTGCCGCTGCTGGACTACCGCGACGAGGGCTACCTGCCGGAGGCGGTGGTCAACTTCCTGGCGACGCTCGGCTGGGCGTACGACGGGCAGACCGAGATCTTCTCGCTCGACGAGGCCGTGCAGGCGTTTACGCTGGAGCGCATCGGCGTCTCGCCATCGGTCTTCGACCGGGGCCGGCTCGACTGGATGAACGGCGTCTATATCCGCGCGCTGAAGCCTGAGGAATTAGTGGAGCGGGCGCTGCCATTCCTGCTGGCGGGGCTGCCGGAGGAGGCGCGCGAGATCGACCGCGAGTACGCTGCACGGGTGATCGCGCTGGACCAGGAGCGGTTGAAGACGCTCGCCGACGCGCCACGCCTGACGTCATTCTTCTTCGTGGAACAGCCGGAGTATGATCCGGCGTTGCTACTGACAAAGGGACTCGACGCCGAGCGCGCGAGCGTCGCGTTGGAGGTGTTGATTGACCGCTTCGAGGCGCTGGAGGACTGGACGCATGAGGCGCTGCTCGCCACGCTGGATGGCGTCGTGGCGGAGCTTGGCTTCGTCCGCACGAAGGGCGACGGGACGCAGGTTTCCGACCGCACGCCGATCTTCATGCTCGTGCGTGTGGCGATCAGCGGACGCAAGGAGACCCCTGGGTTGCCTGAGACACTGGCCGTCCTCGGCAAAGCGCGCGCGCTCAAACGCCTGAAAACGGCGCGGGCCAGGCTGCAACCGGCGGTGGTGTAGCCCGCGGACAAGTTGGTATTTATTACAGAGCGCCGGGTCTAGTACCGGCGCTTTTTATTGCGTCTCGGGCAAGTAGTGCCGGCAGGCGTGATAGACTGGAAGCGCGCTGGCGCGCCAATGCGGATGGCAGGAGAGATGACCATGACGGACACCACAAACGACACTACCCAGTCCGCGCCAGGCAAGAAGCCACTCGACCCACACCTCTTCGTCGGCTCGAAGGGGACAGTGGACGACGTGCGCGTGCAGACAGGCTACCCTATCTGGAATCTTATCGACCAGTGGATGGGAGCTGGCTACGATGACAAGGGAGTGTTTGAAGCGTACAGTGACATGCCTCCCGAGGAATGGGAGGCGGCTAAACGCTATTATCTCGACCATAAACCAATCATTGACGCCCGCATCATCGCCAATACACAGCCATTCGCCGACGACGATACGCCGCCATTTCATACGGCAGAGGACTACTTTGCCTGGCTGATGCGCAACAGTGCAAAAGTAAACGCTAACGGCGCAGACCAGAATGGCTGACTTGCTGGTAGATGAGGGAATCGGGCAGGATCTAACGCAACGGCTGCAGGCGCAAGGCCTTCGCGCGTTTCACACGCTCGAATTTCTGCCCAAAGGAGCTTCGGACGCGCTGGTGTTCCTAGAGGCGCAGAGACGGGCGCTCACCATCTTCACGTGGAACCGCGACGGATTATACGCTTTTGACTGAGGCATGGCGCAATTGGGGGCATGGCTCACATTACGGTGTCATCACACGACCAGTAGGCCAGCAACAGCCCTCAAAGCCGGACACCTATCTGGTATTGGAGCAGTATTGTCGCGATAGCTCCTCGTTTGTGGACCGCATCGAGTTGTTCTAGCCAGCAGCGCCACTGGCGTGATACGGCGGAGTATCGAAGAAGACAAACGAGTAAGAGGATGAGAGGGATAGAGACAGATGTCAGATGAGCGAGAGTACCGGATAGAGAAGCTGGAGGCGCTGCGCGCGGCCGGGATCGAGCCCTATCCCACGCGCAGCGAGCGCGACACCACGGCGGCGGAGGCGCTGGACCGCTTCGACGAGCTACAGGACAGGACGATCACGCTGGCAGGGCGGCTGATGCAACTACGCGAGATGGGGAAGGCGGCGTTCGCGCATATCGAGGACGGCTCGGGGCGCATCCAGATCTACATCAAGCGCGATGTCGTCGGTGACGAGGCGTTCGCGCTGCTCAAGAAGCTCGATTTGAGCGACATCATCGAGGCGACAGGGACGCTCTTCACCACGCGCACCGGCGAGAAGACACTCAACGTCGAGCGCTACCGACTGCTGGCCAAGTCACTCGCGCCGCTGCCAGCAAAGGGCGCGGAGGGCGCGCTGAAGCTGAACGACGACGAGACACGCTACCGCCGCCGCTACCTGGACCTGATCGCCAATCGCGAGACGGAACTGCCGATCTTCGTCGCGCGAGGCAAGATACTGGCGGCGATGCGCGAGTTCCTCAATGCGCGCGGGTTTCTGGAAGTCGAGACGCCAATTCTTCAGCCGCTGTTTGGCGGCGCCGCAGCGCGTCCATTCGTGACGCACCACAACACGCTCGACCGCGACCTCTACCTGCGTATCGCCCTCGAGCTGTACCTGAAGCGGCTGATCGTCGGCGGGATCGAGCGCGTCTACGAGATCGGCCGCAACTTCCGCAACGAGGGCATTGATCGCAGCCATAATCCCGAGTTCACGATGATGGAGTTGTACCAGGCGTACGCCGACTACGAGGAAATGATGCGCCTGGTCGAGGAGTTGTACTCCTATATCGCCATGAAGGCGCTCGGCTCGATGAAGTTCAGCTATCTCGGCGTCGATCTCGATTTGACGCCGCCCTGGCAGCGCCTGAGTTTGCGCGAGGCCATCGCCGAGCATGCGGGGATTGACTTCGAGCAGTATCCGACGCGCGATGAGTTGGCCAAGGCGATGCGCGCGAAGGGTTATGAGGTGGACCCGAAGCTGGGACGTGGCAAGCTGATCGACGCGCTGCAAGGGGTGATCGTTAAGGGCGAGGGCGCGAAGATCAAGGGTCCCGTCTTCCTCTACGATTACCCGGTGGATCTGCTGCCGCTGGCGAAGCGTAAGCCGGGTTCGCCGGATATCGTCGAGGCGTTCCAGGCGTATGCTGGCGGGATCGAGTTGGGCAAGGCATTCACCGAACTCAACGATCCGCTGGACCAGCGCGCGCGCTTCGAGGATCAGGCGCGCCAGCACGCGGGCGGCGACGAGGAGACGCAGGCGCTGGACGAGGATTTCATCGAGGCATTGGAGGTTGGCATGCCCCCGACTGGCGGCTTCGGTGGCGGGATTGACCGGCTGACGATGCTGCTGACGGATCAGTCCTCGATCCGCGAGGTGATCTTGTTCCCGACGCTGCGCGAGCAGCGCCAGGATTAATCGGCGCGATTGGCAGAACGTAACAAGAAAGCAGGTGTGAACGTAGGTATGGCGAGGAATGAAGGCGAGCGCGTATCGCTCGTCACAACAGATCATCCAGCGCCAGAGAGGCGCATCTCAACGGCCCTCGCGAGCCAGAAGGCGGGGGCAATTGGGCGGCGCTTCCCTTGACACTGCCCTGGAGGCTGTTTATACTCCCCGCAGACGCATGTGGCGCCATCTCGCGCACACGAGCAAACGGGCAAAGCGCGCATCCCAGCACTTTTCGGGTACGCGGTATCGCCAATTCATCGCTCGTCGCACGTGATCCATCGTGTATGCCCGTTTCCTGGCTTCGGTGGTGGTTGGGCTGGCAGGGAGTTGAGCCAATGATCGTGCGCTATGGATTGCCACTCACCTCGCAACAGCGGAGGACACAGCAATGGATTTGAGCGTCGAAGGGAAATCGGAGCGTATACCGTCGGGGTCACACATCGTTCAACTGTACAATAAGGTCGCGGAGATCACCGGCGTCACGGCGCGTCTTCTAGAGATGGGCCTGCAAGCCCACGAGAAGTGCCTTTTCGCTGGTTCTCCTGCTGCGGTCCAGGAGATGGAGGCGGCGCTGGAAAAGGCGGAAATCGACGTCGCCGAGGCGAAAGACGCCGGACAGTTGATCATGCTGACCGAGCGCGAGAGTCTGCTCGTCAACGGGCGGTTTGATCCCTATCACCTGCTCTCCACTCACCAGACATTTATCGCCCAGGCGCTGCGTGAGGGCTGGAAAGCCGTCCGCATCTCAATGGACATGAGCTGGCTCACCAAAGAGGTCGCCACACCCGAACAGATCCTCAAGTATGAGGCTGCATCAGACGCCGTCTTCACCTTCCAGAACGCCCCCATTATCGCGCTGATGCACTACGACTACGCCCAGTTGCCCGGCGCGCTTGTCGTCGAACTGCTCAAGCTCCACCCCATCGCGGTCGTCGGCAAGTTCATCAAGCGCAACCCCTACTACCTCAACTCCGAGCAGTACCTGCTCAAGATTCTGCGCGTCAATCGCGACAAGAACCGCATCGCCGCCGTCTCGAACGGCTAAGGCGGCATTCATCCGGGCGGCTGTGAAAAGAACGCGCAGCCGCCACTTTCTTTGCGTCACACAGCGCTAGCGTGCGGAGACCATGAGCGACAAGGCGAGATCACGGGTCGTGGCGGCGTTCTCCGCTGGCGGCGTGGTCTATCGTCAGGCTCATGCAGCCAATGGCGCTAGCTACGAGGTCGCACTCGTCGGGCGCATCAAGCACGATCTGTGGGCGCTGCCCAAGGGGACGCCACTCGCGGGCGAGACGCCGGAGGCGACAGCGTTGCGCGAGGTGCGCGAGGAGACTGGGCTGCTGACGCGCATCGTCGCCGAGATCGGGCGGATCGAGTATACCTTCTCGCGCAAGGGTGTGCGCTACCGCAAAGAGGTGCTGCACTTCCTGATGGAAGTCGTTGGCGGCGATATCGCCGACCACGACGAAGAGTACGACCGCGTCGAGTGGGTTCCGCTGGATGAGGCGATCCAGCGGCTGACGCACGAGAACGAGGCGGAGATGGTACGCCGGGCCGAGCGCATGCTGCTGGAGGGCTGACTGACACTCCGCGCGGGCTAAAGCCCGACGGGTTCTCAGGCTACGCACAGCCCAACGGCTCACGTTAGCGCCTGAAGGCGGTATCCCCGCCGACTGCACGGATTCCTGATCCACGGAACAGGTACTTATCGAGCCGTACAGGGATCTCTTCTCGCACAGAGCCGAGAATACGGAAAGCGAGATTTCTGGCTAAAGCCCCACACGCCTTACCACTGCCGCTCAAGCGACGTGGCTTGCGGCGAGCTAAAGCCCTAGTCCGTCAAATGTCAGGATCAAGTTGCGCGGCGAGACGCTTGGGCGCAATGAGGCGGTAGCTATTGACGGCGAAGGCGGCGACCTCGTCCCAGTCGATCTCATCCACATCCAGGCGCAGACCGACCCAGCCGTTCGCGCCGAGGTAGGCCGGGCGATAGAAGCGTTCAGGGTCGGAGACGATCAGCTCATCGTTCTCGCCGGGAACGACTTTGACGCAGAGCGAGACGATGCCATCGCCGTGGTGGTCATTGAGGAAGTAGGCGAAGGTCTTGTTGCGCACGACGAAGCGCGCGTGGACGCCCATATACTCGCGCTCGACCTCGGGGAAGGTTTCACAAATCGTCGCAAGCCTGGTCAGGCGCTCATCTTCATCGGGCATGTAGGATTCTGGCTCCAGCTCGCGCATAACAGCGGGGCAACGCGATAGTGGGCTAGTTGGCGGTGACGAGCGCGCGGTCGCCCATCAATTCCTGAATCTCGCGCAGGCGGCGCTCGGCGCGCTCGACGTTTTCGAGCGCCTGGGCGAGAATTCGCTCTTCTATCGTCGCGAAGTCGCGTTCGATGTCTGGATCGACGTGATGGTCCAGCAAGGCCAGGGCGCGCTCGATGCGCTCGTCGTCCATAGGAATCTGGGACCCTTTCCTGCGCGTTCAGCCGCATTTCGTCGTGATCGGCGGGGCGCGATCTGCCCGTAAGGACTACGCCAGGAAATCACAACCGCTCACACAGATTAATCGTACATATATTAGAGGATCGAAGTCCAGCGGATACCGTCTTGTCGTGCAAAACAGATGACCAAAATTGGTTGATATTGACCCTTGACGAGTTGCAATTGGCGTGTTACAATTGCAACTTGCGGGGTTTTGCGCGCCGTCCGTGACGGCGAGTACATCGCGCTCCAGGCGACGATGTGTTTCTCCACTCTCAGGGGCGAGAGACATTGGGAGAAGCGCGTCGGAGACGCGAAAAGTCAGGGTTCTCCTGCACAGGCGAGGGGCCGTCTGCGCACATCACTTCCCTTCTCAAGCGCATTTCCAGCTTGCTGTGTCATCAGTGATGACGGCGGGCTAGTTGTCGTGCGCGCGAGTGGTGAGTTGATAGGCTGAAAGTCCCCTGCCGATACTTTTCCCGGTCGGGAGCCGTGATAATCAACGATGGTTTGGTCGCGCGCTGCGGAATCGTTTTCCAGTCTTTTGTGCCAGCCGGCGTCTCAATGGGAGAATGCCGTCGCTGGCCCATGGCGTCTGAGTGCGCGCATTTCCCCACAGCAGTTGACGCCAGGAGCGGCGTCAGAAGCGATGGCCGTCAGTCCCCTGTAGCGCAGCATGTATTGAGCGCACGCGCCCGTGTCGCTGACCTCACGCCGAGGTCACGCCACGCCCCCTGCCGCGCGGCATGCATGCGAGTCCCTCATGTCCCTGTAGCGCCTGTACTCATCATTCACAGTCTACCATCTCGGCGGCGCGTTGTCGCCAGCGATCCTTCCCGTCGTCTTGATCCGCCATTCGTTCGATTCTTACGATGCGGCGGAGACCAGGAAACGGTCGCGGCGAGCGCGGGCGTTCGAGGGCAACTGGTGAGAGGAGTTCCGTTCGCATGGCAGTCAGCACGCCAGCATCCCTTCCCGAGCGCGTCAGCTTCGCGCGGATTCCTGATATCCGCGAGATGCCTAGCCTCATTCAGGTCCAGATTGATTCATTCGAGTGGTTCAAGCGCGAGGGGTTAAAGGAGCTCTTTGCTGAGATTTCGCCGATTGAAGATTTTACCGGCAAGAATCTGAAGCTCGAGTTCATCGTCCCCGACGATGCGTTCGAGGAGCCAAAATATACCGAAGACCAGTGCCGCGAACGCGACGCGACCTACGCCGCCCCACTCTACGTGACGGTGCGGCTGACCTATAAAGAGACCGGCGTCATCCAGGAGAAGCGCATCTTCATGGGCGACTTCCCGCTGATGACGAAGGAAGGCACATTCATTATCAATGGCGCCGAGCGCGTCGTCGTCAGCCAGCTCGTGCGCTCGCCGGGAGTCTACTTCACCTCGGACAATGATCCCAGCACGGGCCGCCCCCTGTTTGCGGCGAAGCTGATCCCGAATCGCGGCGCCTGGCTGGAGTTCGAGACCAGCAATAAAGACCTGATGTCGGTCAAGATTGACCGCAAGCGCAAGCTCCCGGTGACGACGCTGCTGCGCGCGATGGCGGCGATTGGCGACCGCGATCCCGGCAAGACGGAGTTCACGCCAGACCTGCGCCAGGATGCGGCGATCCTCGCCGCCTTCGAAGGTGTGGACACCGGCTCCGATCACCACTTTATCCAGTCCACGCTGGACAAGGACAGCGCGAAGACGCCGGAGGAGGCGGTGCTGGAGGTCTATCGCAAGCTGCGCCCCGGCGATCCGGCGACGCGCGACAACGCGCAGACGCTGATCTACAACCTGTTCTATCACCCACGCCGCTACGACCTTGGCAACGTGGGTCGCTATAAGCTGAACCGCAAGCTGGATCTGACGATCCCGCAGACGATTCGCACGCTGACGCAGGACGACGCCATCGCGATCATTCGCGGCATGGTGCGGCTCAACCACGGCCAGGGGGTGGAAGACGACATCGACCATCTGGGCAACCGGCGCGTGCGCAGCGTCGGCGAGCTGATCCAGCAGCAGTTCCGCGTGGGCCTGCTGCGGATGGAGCGTGTTATCAAGGAGCGCATGGCCATCGTGCAGGATCCGCAGGGGGCCTCGCCGAACCAGCTCATCAACATCCGGCCGGTCGTGGCCGCGATGAAGGAGTTCTTTGGCGGCAGCCAGCTCTCACAGTTCATGGACCAGACGAACCCGCTGGCCGAGATCGGCCACAAGCGGCGCCTCTCCGCGCTTGGCCCTGGTGGCCTCTCGCGCGAGCGCGCCGGGTTCGACGTACGCGACGTTCACCACTCGCATTATGGCCGCATCTGCCCGATCGAGACGCCGGAAGGCCCGAACATCGGTCTGATCGGCAATATGGCGACCTACGCGCAGATCAACCCCTACGGCTTCGTCGAGACGCCGTACCGCAAGGTCTACCACGAGCTGCCCGCGAACGATCCCCGGCTGATCGGGCGCGCGCTGCTGCGCGAGACGCCGGGCAAAGACAGCAAGGCGCTCACTCCGGCAGGAACGGTAGTGGACGAGGCGCTGGCCGCGAAACTCGCCAAGCTGAGCGACCGGGAGATTGCCATCAAGGCGTGGGTCTCGGACGACGTCAGCTATCTGACCGCCGACGAGGAAGAGTCCTTCGTGATCGCGCAGGCCAACGCGCCGCTCGACGATGAGGGGCATTTCGTCAACACGCGCGTGCTGGCGCGCTACCTGGGCAACTTCGTCCAGGAGCCGGGCTCGCGCATTGATTTCATGGACGTTTCGCCACGGCAGACGGTAAGCGTCGCTGCCGCGCTGATTCCGTTCCTGGAGCACGACGACGTGAACCGCGCGCTGATGGGCGCGAACATGCAGCGCCAAGCGGTGCCGCTGTTGCGCCCGCAGGCGCCGGTCGTCGGGACGGGCGTCGAGCGGCAGGTCGCCATCGACTCCGGGCAGGTTGTGCTTGCCGAGGCGGATGGTGAGGTCGTGAGCTCGACCGCGCGGGCGATTGTCATCGTCGACGACGAGGGCGTGGAGCATACGCACAAGCTGCGCAAGTTCGTGCGCTCGAACCAGGGGACGTGCATCAACCAGCGGCCAATTGTGAACAAGGGCGACCGTGTTCACAAGAGGCAGCCGATCGCCGATAGCTCCTCAACCGAGGGTGGCGAACTGGCGCTGGGGCAGAACATTCTTGTCGCGTTCATGAGCTGGGAGGGCGGCAACTTCGAGGACGCTATCCTCATCAGCGAGCGTATCGTGCGCGAGGATCTCTTCACGAGCATCCACATCGAGAAGCACGAGGTGGAGGCGCGCGACACGAAGCTCGGCCCAGAGGAGATCACGCGCGACATCCCGAATGTCGGCGAGGACGGCCTGCGCAACCTGGACGAGAACGGTATCGTCTACGTCGGCGCCGAGGTTGGCCCTGGCGACATCCTCGTCGGCAAGATTACGCCAAAGGGCGAGACTGAGCTGACGGCGGAAGAAAAACTGCTGCGCGCGATCTTCGGCGAGAAGGCGCGCGAGGTCAAGGATACGTCGCTGCGCGTGCCACACGGCGAGCGCGGCAAGGTCGTGGAGGTCAAGGTCTTCTCGCGCGAGGCCAACGACGAGCTATCTCCGGGCGTGAACCAGTTGGTGCGCGTCTCGATCGCGCAGAAGCGCAAGATCGGAGCCGGCGACAAGATGGCGGGACGCCACGGCAACAAGGGCGTCATCAGCCGCGTGCTGCCGGTGGAGGATATGCCCTTCCTGCCGGATGGGACGCCGGTGGACATCATCCTGAATCCGCTGGGCGTGCCACATCGCATGAACATCGGCCAGATCATGGAAACGCATCTTGGCTGGGCGGCGGCGGCGCTGGGCTACCGCGTCGCATCTCCCGTCTTCGACGGCGCGCCGGAGGCTAAGATCGAGGAGTGGCTGGAGCGCGCGAGTCTGCCGGTTTCCGGCAAGGTGCAGCTCTTCGACGGACGCACGGGCGATCCGTTCGATACGCCGGTGACGGTCGGCTACATCTATATGCTGAAGCTGGCGCACCTCGTCGAGGATAAGGTGCATGCGCGCTCGACCGGCCCGTACAGCCTGATCACGCAGCAGCCGCTGGGTGGCAAGGCGCAGTTCGGCGGGCAGCGTTTCGGCGAGATGGAGGTGTGGGCGCTCGAAGCCTATGGCGCCTCGAACATCCTGCAGGAGATCCTGACCGTCAAGTCGGACGATGTGACCGGGCGCGTCAAGACCTACGAGGCCATCGTCAAGGGCGATCCCATCGTGGAGCCGGGCGTGCCGGAGTCGTTCAAGGTGCTGGTCAAGGAACTCCAGAGCCTGGGCATCAACGTCGAGGTGCTCAACGAGGAGGAGCAGGAGATTCGCTTCGTCGAAGACTCCGGCTCCGATGTTCTGCCAGATCTCGGCATCAACATCAGCGGGATGGAGAACAACGAATAGTCTCCTCCGCTGCGCGGCGGGGCGCAGGACTGGGAGGCGAGATACGCGAGACTCGCTTCCGGTCGCTCCGTCGAAGAACTCTCGCGGTGGCATGTTCGGCGGCATGACTAGTCCGACATTCGGAAAGGAGCAAGGCGCGAGCGTCCCGTAACGGGTCGCTTCTAGCCTGAGCCAATGCTCGAAGTCAACGATTTTGACGCCATCCGCGTCAGCCTGGCCAGCCCGGAGCAGATTCGCTCCTGGAGCTATGGCGAGGTGACCAAGCCAGAAACTATCAACTATCGCACGCTCAAGCCGGAGAAGGATGGACTCTTCTGCGAGCGCATCTTTGGTCCTACGAAGGACTGGGAGTGCGCGTGCGGCAAATACAAGCGTGTGCGTCATAAGGGCATCGTCTGCGACAAGTGCGGCGTGGAGGTCGCGCGCTCGAAGGTGCGTCGCGAGCGCATGGGCCACATCGAGCTGGCCTCGCCGGTGAGCCATATCTGGTATTTCAAGGGTACGCCGAGCCGCATCGGCCTGCTGCTCGACCTCTCGCCGCGCAACCTGGAGCGCATTCTCTACTTCGCGCTCTACGTCGTGACGTGGGTGAATGAGGAGGCGCGCACACTGGCGCTCTCCAGCATCGAGGAGGCCGTCCAGCGGCAGTTGCAGGAGAAGGAGCAGTCCGTCACCGAGCAACTGCGCGCGATTCACGAGCGGCGCGACACGACCATCGCGGAGCTTGAGTCCACGATGGAGGAGCGTGTCGGCAACGCGCGCGCGGACGTGGCGAAGCGGCGCGAGGAGATCAAGGCGCAGCGCGCTGAGGACGAGAAGGCGTCCAAGGAGGCCGAGAAGGAGCTGGAGAAGCTGCTCAAGGCCAACAAGGGCAAGGTACTCGAAGAGGACGTGACGCTGCCTGCCAGCGGCGAGTTGATTGCCCGCCAAGGGACCGTCGCTGACGCCTCGCATCTCGCGCTCCTCAAGGGGATGAGCCAGCAGGCGCGCGAGCTGATCGCCAGCGCGGCGCAGGCCGAGCTTGACCGGCTACCCGCCGACGCCGACGCCGAGCGCGAGACACGTGAGGAGATCGAACGCCAGTTGCACCGCGCCCAGTTGGACGCGGAGGCCACCGAGGCGACGCTCAACGACGACCTGCAGGGCTTCGAGAAGCGCATCCGCGAGACGACCGACGCCAACCGGCGCAAGCTGGAAGACATGGCCAGGCTCAAGTTGCTGACCGAGCCGGAGTACCGCGAGCTGCGGGACTTCGAGCGGCAGTTGCGCGCCCAGGACGAGGAGCTGCCGGAGATCTTCGGCGCGGGCATGGGCGCCGAGGCGGTGCGCGCGCTGCTGATGGACATTGACCTGGATGACCTGGCGACGCGCATGCGTCACGAGATCCAGACGACCTCCGGCCAGCGGCGCAAGAAGGGAACGAAGCGGCTCAATGTGGTCGAGGCGTTCCGCAAGTCTGGCAACCGCCCGGAGTGGATGATTCTCTCCGTGCTGCCAGTGCTGCCGCCGGAGTTGCGCCCGATGGTCCAGCTCGACGGTGGGCGTTTCGCCACCAGCGACCTCAATGACCTGTATCGCCGCGTCATCAATCGCAACAACCGGCTCAACCGGCTGCTCACGCTGGGCGCGCCGGAGATCATCATCCGCAACGAGAAGCGCATGCTCCAGGAGGCGTGTGACGCGCTGATCGACAACGGCCGGCGCGGGCGCGCGGTGGCCGGATCGGGCAACCACAAGCTGAAGAGTCTTTCTGACATGCTCAAGGGCAAGCAGGGACGCTTCCGCCAGAACCTGCTCGGCAAGCGCGTCGATTACTCGGGGCGTTCGGTGATCGTGGTGGGACCGAACCTGAAACTGAACCAGTGTGGTCTGCCCAAGAAGATGGCGCTGGAACTCTTCAAGCCGTTCGTGATGCGCAAGCTCGTGGATCACGGCTACGCGCACAACATCAAGAGCGCCAAGCGTTACGTCGAGCGCGTGCGCGACGAGGTCTGGGATGTGCTCGAGGAGGTCATTCGCGACCACCCCGTGCTGCTCAACCGCGCGCCGACGCTGCACCGCCTGGGCATCCAGGCGTTCGAGGCCGTGCTCGTCGAGGGCAGCGCGATCCAGTTGCATCCGCTGGTCTGCTCGGCGTTCAACGCGGACTTCGATGGCGACCAGATGGCCGTCCACGTGCCGCTCTCGGAGCGCGCGCAGGAAGAGGCGCGGACGCTGATGCTCTCCTCGCGCAACCTGCTCTCGCCGGCGACGGGTGAGCCGTCAATCGGCGCGTCGCAGGACATGGTGCTGGGGTCGTACTACCTGACGATGGGCCGGCCTGGGCTGAAGGGCGAGGGACGTAAGTTCTCCAACCAGACGGAGGCGCTGCTCGCCTTCGAGCATAAGGTCATCGATCTGCAGGCGGCGATCAAGGTACGGCTGGACGCTGGTAAGGTCTACCAGGAGCCAGGTAAGTCAGAGGAGATTACGCCGACCGACCTCGTCGAGACGACCGTGGGGCGCATCATCTTCAACAACGTGTTGCCGGAGGAACTGCGCTTCAAGAACTACTCGATGAAGAAGGAGAACCTGCGCCAGATCATCGCGGAGTGCTTCAAGCACTATGGCAGACAAGGCACCGCCGAGTTGGCCGACGCTATCAAGCGGTTGGGCTTCTCCTACGCGACCCGCGCCGGCGCCAGCATCGCCATCAGCGATGTGCGCGTTCCGGACGAGCGCGAGTCGATCATCGCGGAGGCTGATGCACGCATCAACCAGCTCGAGGAGGACTTCCGCGACGGCCTGATGACCGACCTGGAGCGCTATCGCCGCGCCGTCCAGATCTGGATTGACGCGACCGACGAGGTGCAGAAGAAGGTGCAGGAGGTCCTGGACCCCTACGGCTCGATCTACACTATCGCCAACTCGGGCGCGACCAAGGCGAAGTTCCAGCAGATCCGCCAGCTTTCCGGCATGCGCGGCCTGATGGCCGATCCGTCGGGGCGCATCATGGAGATTCCGGTGCTGGGCAACTTCCGCGACGGCCTGAACGTGATGGAGTACTTCATCTCCAGCCACGGCGCCCGCAAGGGCCTGGCCGACACGGCGCTGCGCACGGCGGAGTCGGGCTACCTGACGCGCCGCCTGATCGACGTGGCGCAGGATGTCATCATTCTGGCCGACGACTGCGGCACGACCGAGGGCATCTGGATCACCGAGACCGACAGCAAGGACATGAACGAGCCGTTCCGCAACCGCCTGATCGGGCGGACGCTGGCGCGTGAGGTGCCAGGCTTCGAGCAGGTCTCCGTCGGCGACGAGCTGGAGGACGATACGGTGGACGCGATGATCGCGGCGGGCATCCAGCAGGTCTACTGCCGGTCGGTCCTGCAGTGCCTGGCGTCCTATGGCGTCTGCCGGTTGTGCTACGGGCGCAACCTGGCGGCGGGCAAGCTAGTCGAGATCGGCGACGCGGTGGGCATCATCGCGGCGCAGTCGATTGGCGAGCCGGGCACGCAGTTGACCATGCGTACCTTCCACACCGGCGGCATCGCTGGCGCGGCGGAGGACATCACGCAGGGTCTGCCGCGCGTCGAGGAACTCTTCGAGTCGCGTGTGCCGAAGGACAAGGCGATTGTCAGCGAGATCGACGGTGTGGTCGAGCTGCACGCCGAGGAGAGCGGAGCGCGCAAGATTCGCGTCGTGGATACGCAGTCCATCGTGGACGAGTATCCGCTGCCGAAGAGCGCCGAGCTACTGGTCCAGGATGGCGACGAGGTTCGTGAGGGCGATGTGATCGCGCGCGTCAAGCGGGCAAAATCCGCGTTGGAGGAGATCACCGCGCGTACGTCGGGCATGCTCGCCGTCAGCGGCAAGTCGCTGGTGACGGTGCGCTCGGAGGCGCGCGAGGAGCGCGAGTATCCGGTCCCGGCGGCGTCAACCCTTGCGGTCGAGCGAGGGCGCGCATGTCAGCGCGGGGCAGCAGTTGACCAACGGCCTGATCGACCCGCAGGATGTCTTGCGCATCCAGGGGCGTGAGGCGGTGCATGTGTACCTCGTCAAGGAGGTGCAGAAGGTCTACCGCTCGACCGGTGTCTATATCAACGACAAGCACATCGAGATCATCGTGCGCCAGATGCTCCGGCGCGTGCGCATTGACGACCCTGGTGATACTGATCTGCTGCCAAACGACCTGGTGGATCGTTTCCATTACGAGGAGACGAACGCGCGCGCTCTAGCGGAAGGCGGCGAGCCAGCGACGGCGCAGACGGTCCTGCTGGGCGTGACGAAAGCCTCGCTCAACACGGATAGCTTCCTGGCGGCGGCGTCCTTCCAGGAGACTACGCGCGTGCTCACCGAGGCGGCGATCACCGGCTCGACCGATCACCTGCGCGGCCTCAAGGAGAACGTCATCATCGGCAAGCTGATCCCGGCCGGCACCGGCCTGGAGCAGCGCGAGCAGTTGCGCGAGCGGCAGCGCGCCGAGCGGATCGCCGCGCAGAGCGGTGGCCTGGGCACGCTGGGTCTCGGTGGCGGCTACGCGCCGGGTGAGGACGACTATCCCTTCGATGGCAATGGTGGGCTCGACGGCAATGGTGGAAGTGGTGGCGATTCTACTGAGTGGCCATGACAAGTGACGCCAGGGATTGACAGCCGCGCCGGGCGATGGTAACATGCTACATTGTGCGCCCGTTCCGCGGGGTTTGCTCACCAGGAGCGACCTCGTGGGACTGGCCAATGGGGCGCTCAGAGTGAGTGACCCGCAGTAAGGAGTATCCCTTGCCAACTATTAGTCAGTTGGTGCGCAAGGGCCGCAGCAAGAAGAGCAGCAAGAGCAAGGCGCCAGCGCTGGCGTTCTCGTTCAACGCGTTGCAGAATCGCACTGTGCGGCTGCGCGGCGCGCCATTCAAGCGCGGCGTCTGCACGCAGGTCCGTACGATGACGCCCAAGAAGCCGAATTCCGCGCTGCGCAAGATCGCGCGCGTCAAGTTGAGCAACCGGCAGGAAGTGACCGCGTACATTCCTGGCGAGGGCCACAACTTGCAGGAACACTCGGTGGTCCTGATTCGTGGCGGTCGCGTGAAAGACCTGCCGAGCGTGCGCTATCATATCGTGCGGGGCGCGCTGGATAGCCAGGGCGTCGAGAAGCGGCGACAGGGCCGCTCCAAGTACGGCGCGAAGCGTCCGAAAGCTTCGGGTCGTTAGCGCGATTCGTTCTGAAGCGATGATGCGAAACCGGCTGTTCGCAATGGCCTCTGGGCTGATGATGAGCGGCCAGGTCGGCAAATACCACGGCCGGCGGTACGGTGGAGCGATCCACTCCGCCGCTGGCGCGATCGGATGACCTCCAGGCCGGAGCATGCGGGCGGAAGCGCCCGCGACCGGCTTCCCGCGAGCAATCGTGGGCCAGCGATGGGGAAAGGCGTCCGAGGGTGGTGGCGCCAAGGCAGTATGCCTGGCGCCCCTCGCGTTGTCTGGCGGTCTTATCGTGTTCTTCTAGGTGTTCCCTGGCGTCGATTGATGATTTTTGAGGAGGAAGTCGCGTATGCCTCGACGAGGAAAAGCGCCTCACCGGCTCGTGATCGCGGATGCGAAATACAACAGCAGGAATGTCACGCGCATAGTGAGCCGCATTATGTATGACGGCAAGCGCTCGCTCGCCGAGCGTATCGTCTACGACGCGCTCGATCTGATCGAGCAGCGCGCGCATCGCAACCCGCTGGATGTCTTCGAGCAGGCGATCAAGAACGCCACGCCGGCCATCGAGGTCAAGCCACGTCGTGTCGGCGGCGCCACCTATCAGGTGCCGGTCGAGATTCGCAGCGAGCGCAAGATGGCGCTGGCGATGCGCTGGCTGATCGCGTCATCACGCAAGCGTCCGGGCGGGCGCTCGATGGCGGAGAAGCTGGCCGCGGAGTTGATGGACACGGCGGCGGGGCAGAGCGCGACGACCCGTAAGAAGGATGAAACCCACAAGATGGCAGACGCCAACAAGGCGTTTGCCCATTACCGCTACTAACGACATGGCGGTTTGAGGAGTTATGGCGACGAGAGAATTTCCCCTCGAGAAAACGCGCAACATCGGCATCATCGCGCACATCGACGCAGGGAAGACGACGACAACTGAGCGGATCCTCTTCTACACCAAGAAGATTCATCGCATCGGCGAGGTGCATGAAGGGGCCGCGACGATGGACTGGATGCCTCAGGAGCAGGAGCGTGGCATTACGATCACGTCCGCCGCGACGACTTGCTTCTGGATGGACCATCGCATCAATATCATCGACACACCGGGGCACGTGGACTTCACGGTGGAGGTCGAGCGTTCGCTGCGTGTGCTGGATGGGGGCGTCGTCGTCTTCGACGCGGTCGCGGGCGTCGAGCCACAGTCTGAGACGGTCTGGCGGCAGGCGGATAAGTACCATGTGCCGCGCATCTGCTTCGTCAACAAGATGGACCGCGTCGGGGCCGACTTCTGGCGCACCGTCGAGATGATCGAGGAGCGCCTGGGCGCTGTCCCTGTGCCGATCCAGATTCCGGTCGGGCGCGAGGGTGGCTTCAAGGGCTATGTCGATCTGATCGAGCAGCAGGCGGTCATCTTCACCGACGACCTCGGCACGAAGTCCGAGGCGGCGGCGATTCCGGCTGACCTCGTTGAGGACGCCAAGCGCTACCGCGAGGAGATGGTCGAACTCATCGCCGACAGCGACGAGGAACTGACGATGAAGTTCCTCGAGGGTGAGGAGATCAGCGTCGAGGAATTGCGCGCCGCGCTTCGTCGCGCGACTATCGCGGGCAAGCTCGTGCCGGTGCTATGCGGCTCGTCGCTCAAGAACAAGGGCGTGCAGGCGATGCTCGACGCGGTCGTGCATTATCTGCCATCGCCTCTGGAGATCCCGCCTCCCGTCGCCATGTCCACGAAGACGGGCGACGAGATGCCGATCACGGTCTCGGACGACGCGCCCTTCATCGCGCTGGCGTTCAAGATCGTCGCCGATCCGTTTGTCGGACGATTGACCTACTTCCGCGTCTACTCCGGCACGATGGAGAAAGGCTCCTACGCGCTCAACTCGACGAAGGGCAATCGCGAGCGCATCGGGCGTCTGCTCCAGATGCACGCCAACCACCGCGAGGACATCGACAAGATTTACGCGGGCGATATCTGCGCCGCCGTCGGCCTGAAGAACACCTTCACCGGCGACACGCTCTGCGACCCTGACAAGCCCGCGCTGCTGGAGAATATCGTCTTCCCAACGCCGGTCATCCAGATCGCCATCGAGCCGAAGACGAAGGCTGACCAGGACAAGATGGGCATCGCGCTCGGCCGTTTGGCCGAGGAAGATCCCACCTTCCGCGTCCACACGGACGAGGATAGCGGCCAGACGATCATCGAGGGCATGGGCGAGTTGCATCTTGAGGTTATCGTGGACCGTATGTTCCGCGAGTTCAAGGTCGAGGCGAACGTGGGCCGTCCACAGGTGGCCTATCGCGAGACGATCACCAAACAGGCGCAGGCCGAGGGGCGATTTGTGCGCCAGTCGGGCGGACGCGGCCAGTTCGGCGATGTCTACATTCGCGTCGAGCCGCTGGAGCGCGGCGCGGGCTTCGAGTTCGTCAACGGTGTCGTCGGCGGGTCGGTGCCAAAAGAATACATCAAGCCGACGGAGGAAGGTATCCGCGAGACGCTGGAGACCGGCATCATCGCGGGCTATCCCGTTGTGGACGTGCGCGCCACGCTCTACGATGGGTCCTACCACGAGGTGGACTCGTCGGAGATGGCCTTCAAGACGGCTGGCTCGATGGGCTTCCGCGCGGCGTGTGAGAAGGCTGGGCCGATCATCCTCGAGCCGATCATGGGCGTCGAGGTGACGACCTCGCCGGACTTCTACGGCGACGTGCTGGGCGACCTGAACCGGCGGCGCGGTCGAGTCACCGGCTCGGAGATGCGCGGCGGCTCGCAGATCCTGCGGGCGCACGTGCCGCTGGCCGAGATGTTCGGCTACGTCAACGAGCTGCGCTCGATGACCAGCGGACGCGCCTCGTACTCGATGCAGTTCGACCATTATGAAGAGACGCCCAAGAGTATCGCCGAGGAGATCAAGGCGAAGTCGTCTGGCAGAACGGTGCGCGCCTAAGCGCCCCAACGAAGGAGTGAGGAAAGAACATGGGGAAGCAGAAGTATGTGCGGAACAAGCCGCATGTGAATGTGGGGACGATTGGGCACATCGACCACGGCAAGACGACCTTGACGGCGGCGATCACCAAGGTGCTGGCGCAGGCAAAATTGGCGCACTACACCGCCTTTGACCAGATCGACAAAGCGCCCGAGGAGCGCGAGCGCGGCATCACGATCGCCATCGCCCACGTCGAGTACGAGACCGAAAAGCGGCACTACGCCCACGTCGACTGCCCAGGGCATGCCGACTACATCAAGAACATGATCACGGGAGCCGCGCAGATGGACGGCGCGATCCTGGTGGTGTCGGCCCCCGATGGCCCCATGCCGCAGACGCGCGAGCACATCCTCTTGGCCCGCCAGGTGGAGGTGCCGGCGATGGTGGTGTTTTTGAACAAGGTCGACATGATGGACGACGAGGAGCTGCTGGAGCTGGTCGAGCTGGAGGTGCGGGAGCTGCTCAGCAAGAACTCCTTCCCCGGCGATGACGTGCCCATCGTGCGTGGCTCGGCCTTGAAAGCCTTGGAGTCGAGCGGAGACTTGTCGCGGAATGACCCGGATGCGGCGGCGATCTGGGCGTTGATGGATGCGGTGGATAGCTACATCCCCACCCCGCCCCGTCCCATCGATCAGCCCTTCTTGATGCCGGTGGAGGACGTCTTCTCCATCAAGGGGCGGGGCACCGTGGTGACGGGCAGGATCGAGCGTGGGCTGGTCAAGGTGGGGGATAACATCGAGATCGTCGGCTTCACCGAGGCGCCGCGCACGGTGGTGGTGACGGGGGTGGAGATGTTCCAGAAGACGCTGGATCAGGGCGAGGCGGGGGACAACGTGGGCTGCCTCCTCAGGGGGGTGGAGCGTAACGAGATCGAGCGGGGGCAGGTGCTGGCCAAGCCCAACTCGATCAAGCCGCACACCACGTTCAGCGCCGAGGTCTATGTGCTCTCCAAGGAGGAGGGCGGACGGCACACGCCCTTCTTCAATGGGTATCGTCCGCAGTTCTACATCCGCACCACCGATGTCACCGGGGCGATCAAGCTGCCCGAAGGGGTGGAGATGATCATGCCGGGGGATAATGTCACGATTGGCGTGGAGTTGGTGACCCCGGTGGCGCTGGAGGACGGCTCGCACTTCGCCATTCGTGAGGGTGGGCGTACCGTCGGCGCTGGCGTCGTCGTCAAGGTCCAGGCATAAAGGGATTGGCCCCGTTTCCGGGCTTCTGGGAGCGGGGCCAATCGTTGTGTGTGGTGGCTTGTCGTGAGCCGCTACGTGTTCCGAGCAACGTTCGGGAAAGAGTGTTCGAGATGGCTGCTTCAACCAAGCAACGCATCCGCATCCGGCTAAAGGCGTATGACCACCGGATACTGGATCAATCGGCGGCGCAGATCGTCGAGACGGCGCAGAATACCGGCGCGCGTGTCTCCGGCCCGGTGCCGCTGCCGACTGAGATCGCCAAGTTTACCGTCCTGCGTGGACCGTTCATTGACAAGGACTCGCGCGAGCAGTTCGAGATCCGCACGCACAAGCGGCTGATCGACATCGCCGAGCCGACCCCGCGAACGGTCGAGGCGCTGACCCGCCTGAATCTGCCAGCGGGCGTCGACATTGAGATCAAGTTGTAGTTTCAGAATAGTGTGCTGGCGACGGCGCCGGCGCGAGAGACCCGACACACGGATGGGCGCACGTGCGCCGCGTATCTGCCCGAGGCGATAAGCCTCATATCCCGGATACGTTCCGCTCTGCACGACGCGGAGAAGTGTCAACGAGTGTCCGTTCTCTCGTGATGCGCGCCGTCTTTGGAGGAAGCGCATGTTGACAGGATTGTTGGGCCGCAAGGTGGGCATGACCCAGATCTTCGGTCCGAACGGGATAGCGATTGCTGTGACCGTGATCGAGGCGGGGCCATGCGTCGTCACGCAGGTGAAGACGGCGGCCAGCGATGGCTACGAGGCCATCCAGCTCGGCTACGGTGAGAAATCGACGAAGCACGCCAAGCGGCCCGAGCTGGGACACCTCGGCCACTCGCTACAGCAGACGCCACGCCAGCGGCGCAAGCAGCAGCAGGAGCAGGCGAAGGCCCGCCAGGAGGCGCGCGCGGCGCGACAGCAGGCGGAGGCAGCCACCGAGACGGAGGCCGACGAGGCTGAAGGCGCGGCGACTGAGACCGCAACGGCCTCGACGAGCAAGAGCGCGCGGCGACGCCGTGGCGCTGGCAAGGCGCTTGGTCCGTTCCAGGCGCTGCGCGAGGTTGGCGTAGTTGGCGATATGCCCGCCGTGGGTGAGACCGTCGACGTTGGTATTTTCAGCGTTGGCGAGGCCGTAGACATCATTGGCACGTCCAAAGGTAAGGGCTTCGCAGGTGTGATGAAGCGGCATGGCTTCGGCGGCGGCAAACGCACGCATGGTCAGTCCGACCGCGCCCGCGCGCCCGGCTCGATTGGCCCCGGCACCACGCCAGGCCGTGTCTATAAGGGAACGCGCATGGCGGGCCGCATGGGCCACGAGCGCGTCACAACCAAGGCGCTGCAAGTCGTGCAGGCGGACCCCGAGCGCAATCTGCTGGTAGTTAGCGGCTCGGTTCCCGGCGCGAACGGTGGGCTGGTGATGATCCGCAAGGGTCAGGAGCAAATCGCCATCGCCGCGCGCAACGCCGCCCAGCAGGCCGAGAAGAAGTAGGAGACGAAGATGCCTTCCGCAAACGTCTATAACATGGACGGCGAGGTGTTGCGCGAGGAGTCGCTCGACGACTACGTCTTTGGCGCGCCCGTCAACACCGCCGTGCTGCATCAGGTCATCACCGCGCAGCTCGTCAATCGCCGTCAGGGTACCGCCGACACGAAGACGCGCTCTGAGGTCAGCGGCGGCAACAAGAAGCCATACCGCCAGAAGGGCACTGGGCGCGCCCGCCAGGGTTCGACACGCGCGCCGCACTTCACTGGTGGTGGCGTGGTCTTCGGGCCGCATCCGCACCCCTACGAGCGCGCGATCCCGCGCAAGGTCAAGCGTCTGGCGATCCGCTCGGCGCTCTCGGATAAGGCCGCCAACGGGCGCATCCTGCTGGTGGAGAACCTGACCTTCGAGGAGGGCCGCACGCGCGAGATGGAGAACTTCCTCGCCACGCTGCCCGCCGACCGTCTGGTGCTGATCGTCATGCCAGAGCGAGACGAGATGGTGACCCGCGCGGCGGGCAACGTCCACCGCGTCCATATGGGGCATGTCTCGGCGCTGAACGTCTACTCGCTGATGAAGCACGACCACGTCATCATGCCGATCGCCGCCGCTGAGAAGATCGTCCAGTTGTTTGGTCGCGAGGCTGACGATGCCCTGCAGATGAAGCGCCACCCGCGTGTGGTGCTGCGCCGGCAGGCGAGCGCAAAGCCACGGGGCAAGGCCGCGACGGCTGTGGCCGAGAAGCCGGCTGCTGAGAAGAAGCCCGCCCGTGAGAAGAAGCGGTAGGGGAGAACGATCATGGAAATTACTGAGGTTATCCGCTACGGCATCATCACCGAAGAGAGCGTGGACCAGCAGAACCTGACCCGCAACGTGGGCCGCAAAGGTCGCGGGACCGTGGGCGAGGTCGTGCCGAAGTACACGTTCAGGGTGGCGACTGAGGCGAACAAGATTCATATCCGCCAGGCGGTCGAGGCGATGTGGCCGGGTCTGGTGGTGGTGAAGGTGAACACGATGCGTGTGCCAGGCAAGGCGCGCGTCGTGCGCACACGCAAGGGCATGCTCTATAAAGAGGCGCGCCCATGGAAAAAGGCGATCGTGACGCTGGCTTCGGGTCAGTCGATCCCCGAGTTGCAGGCGTAACGCCGGAGAATAGAGGGAATTGAGCCATGCCAGTACGCACCTATAAGCCGACGTCTCCGGGACGCCGTGGCATGTCGGTCTCGTCTTTCGACGAGATCACGCGGACGAAGCCGGAGCGCGCGCTGCTGGAGAAGAAGGTCTCGACGGCGGGACGCAACAATCAGGGCCGCATGACCTCACGCCATCGCGGCGGCGGTGTGAAGCGCCGCTATCGCGTCATCGACTTCAAGCGCGACAAGTTCGGCGTGCCGGCCAAGGTCTTCTCCATCGAGTACGACCCCAACCGCTCGGCGCGCATCGCGCTGCTGCACTACCTGGATGGCGCCAAGCGCTATATGCTAGCGCCGCAGGGCCTCAAGGTTGGCGATATGGTCATGAGCGGGCCGGAGGCGGAGATCCGCGTCGGCAACGCGATGCCGCTGCGCAACGTCCCGACCGGCTCGGTCATCCACAACATCGAGTTGCGCGCCGGGCGTGGCGGCCAGATCGTTCGTAGCGCGGGCGTGGCGGCGCAGTTGATGGCGAAGGAGGGCGACTACGCCGTCGTGCGCCTGCCCTCCGGCGAGCAGCGCCTGATTCATCTGGCCTGCATGGCGACGCTCGGCCAGGTCGGCAACTTGGAGCACGAGAACATCAAGATCGGCAAGGCCGGGCGCTCGCGCTACCTGGGCCGCCGCCCGCATGTGCGCGGCTCGGTGATGAACCCGGTCGATCACCCGCATGGCGGTGGCGAGGGTCGCGCGCCGCGCGGTGGACAGCCGCAGACGCCCTGGGGCAAGCCCGCGCTTGGCTATCGCACGCGCCACAACAAGCGCACTGATAAATACATCCTGCGCCGCCGTAACACCGGCCGGGGCCGGTAGTCGCAACGAGAGGAAAGAGACATGTCACGTTCGACGAAGAAAGGCCCCTACGTTCATCCATCGCTGCTCAAGAAGGCAGCGGGGATGTCGCGTGGCGGCGACAAGCGCGTGATCAAGACGTGGTCGCGCGCGTCTACTATTCTGCCGCTGATGGTCGGTTTGACGATCGCCGTGCATAACGGCAAGCAGCACGTGCCAGTCTACATCAGCGAGAACATGGTCGGGCACAAGCTGGGCGAGTTCGCGCCGACGCGCCACTTCCGTGGACACGCGGGTGGTCGCGCCGAGCGTTCGGCCTCGGTGCGCTAGGCGAGGAGAGAACGATGCAGACACGAGCAATCGCGAAGAACGTCGGGCATCCGGCTCGCAAGGTGCGCCGCGTGACCGACGCCATTCGTGGCCGCCCCGTCAGCGAGGCGCTGGCGATCTTGAAGTTCCTGCCCAACGCGCCGGCCCGCGATGTCTATAGCGTGGTGGCGTCGGCGGCAGCGAACGCCGAGAACAACTACAGCATGGACCCGGATGAGCTGTGGGTGGCGAATGCCTTCGTCGACGAGGGCTTCACGCTGAAGCGCTTTCGCGCGCGCCCACATGGTCGCGCCTCGCGCATCATGCGCCGCAGCAGCCACATCACGGTCTATGTGACCGACGATTCAGCGGATATCCCGCAGAAGGCGCGCCGTAACGCGCGCCGCACGAAGTAGCGGAAGCGAGGAGAAGTTCATTGGGACATAAAGTACACCCACACGGCTTCCGCCTTGGCGTGATCAAGGGCTGGGATTCCCGCTGGTACGCCGGACGGAACTACAAAGACCTGCTGGCCGAGGATCGCAAGCTGCGCGCGGCCATCCGCAAGCGGCTGGCCAACGCTGGCGTCTCGCGCATCGAGATCGAGCGCGTGGCTGGGACGCAGATCGGCGTCTCGATTCACACCGCCAAGCCAGGCATCGTCATTGGCCGCAGCGGCGAGAGCGTCGAGCGGCTGCGCCAGGAGCTGGAGCGCCTGACGAAGAAGAAGGTGCGCCTCAACATCCTGGAGATCCGTAACCCCGACGTGGACGCGACGCTGGTGGCGCGCTCCATCGCCGAGCAGCTCGAGAAGCGTGTCTCGTTCCGCCGCGCGATGAAACAGGCGGTGCAGAAGGCGATGCGCGCGGGCGCGAAGGGTATCCGTGTCGTCGCGGGCGGTCGCCTGGGCGGCGCCGAGATCGCGCGCACCGAGAAAGAGGTCGAGGGCAGCGTGCCGTTGCAGACACTGCGCGCCAACATCGACTTCGGCATGGCGGAGGCGCACACGACCTTCGGCGTCTGCGGTGTTAAGGTCTGGATCTACCATGGCGAGGTGCTTCCGGAGAAGCAGCGCGCCGAGGGACTCGGGGCCGGGCAGGACGCCGCGCTGGCTCCAGCGCCAGGTGGTGGCGGTGATCGCCGCGACCGTGGAGATCGCGACCGGGGCGGTCGTGGCGGCGACCGTGGTGGTGACCGTGGTGGCGACCGTGGTGGTGACCGTGGCCGGGGCGGCGAGCGTTCCGGTGGCGCGCCGCGTCCTGGTGGCGCGCCACGATCCGGTGGGGCGCGTGGACCGGCTCCATCTGGCTCCGGGCGGCCACGGCCAGGCGCTGAGGGTGCGGGATCGCGTCCACCGCGGACGCCACGCTCACAAGCGCCTGAGGCGACAGCTCCCAGCCGCGAGGCGGTGGCGCCTCCGAGCGAGACACCTGCGCAGGCTGCCGCTGATGAGGCGCCGGCGAATGTGACAGCGGAGAACGAGGCCGAATCATAGAGAACTGATGGGGGTGGCGACATCCCTGAGACGAGACGCTGACGTTGGGCCGTTCCGCGGATGGGAACGGAGCGGCAGCGGTCAGCGAACTGGAGAGATCCCATGTTACTGGCGCCATCAAGGACAAAGCATCGGAAACAGCATCGCGGGCGCATGCGCGGCACGGCGCATCGCGGCAACACTGTCGCCTTCGGCGAGTTCGCGCTCCAGGCGCTGGAGCCGATCTGGCTCGAGGCCCGGCAGATCGAGGCGGCGCGTATCGCCATGACCCGCTATATCAAGCGCGGCGGCAAGGTCTGGATTCGCGTCTTCCCCGACAAGCCGGTCTCGGCGAAACCGGCCGAGACGCGCATGGGCTCCGGCAAGGGCGCACCCGACCACTGGGTCGCGGTCGTCAAGCCGGGGCGTGTGCTCTTCGAGTTGGGCGGCGTGCGCGAGGAGCTTGCCAAAGAGGCGATGCGGCTGGCCGCGAATAAGCTGCCGATCAAGACCAAGTTCATCGTGAGACAGGAGGCCGAGGGTGTCGAAGCGTAGCGAGCGCGTCCGCGAGATTCGCGCGCTGGATATGGCCTCCGCGCAGAAGGAATTGGACGAGAAGCGCAAAGACCTGTTCATGCTGCGACTGCGTAAAGAGCGCGGCGACGTGAAGAACAACCGCGAGTTCCCGCAGTTGAAGAAAGAGATCGCGCGGCTCTTGCAGCATATGACCGACCTGAGCAACGCCGAGCAGTTGGAAGCCAGCGGCGTGCTGGATGAGGCGGACGAGGCGGAAGTAGCGGCTGAGACAGCAGAGCCAGTCACGGTGGCTTCCGCCACAGAGGGTGAAGAATAAATGTCAACGAGGAAACCCAGAGGCGCCGCCGCCAAGAGCGAGCCAGCCGCGCAGCCACAGCCGGCGAAGAAGACACGCCAGCAGAAGATCGGGCGCGTTACCAGCGACAAGATGCAGAAGACCATCGTGGTCGCGGTCGAGTCGCTCAAGCAGCACCGCGTCTACAAACGCACCTATAAATTTACGACCAAGTTCAAGGCGCACGACGAGCACAACGACGCGCGCATCGGCGACATGGTGCGCATCGAGGAGACGCGCCCGCTGAGCAAAGAGAAGCGCTGGCGGCTGGTCGAGATACTCAAGCGCGCGGAGCAGACCGTCGCGCCGGAGATTGTCGCGGCTGAGCTTGAGCAGAGCGTAGGCCTGACGCCTCAATCGGACGAGAGGTAAACGCGATGATTCAGGTACAGACGCGGCTGAAGGTCGCCGACAATACCGGCGCCAAAGAGATCATGTGTATCCGGGTGATGGGCGGCTCCGGCCAGCAGTACGGTGGCGTGGGCGACATCATCAAGGCGTCGGTCAAAGTGGCGCAGCCCAACGGCGCGGTGAAGAAGGGCGAGGTCGTCACGGCGGTGATCGTGCGCGTCGCCAAAGAGTACGCGCGTCCGGACGGTAGCCACATTCGCTTCGACGACAACGCCGCCGTCATCATCTCGGCTGGCAACAACCCACGCGGCACACGCATCTTCGGGCCGGTCGCCCGCGAGCTGCGTGACCGCAACTTCATGAAGATCGTCTCGCTCGCGCCAGAAGTGCTCTAGCGCCACTGATCGCGACGAGAGTAGTCATTATCCGGCCAAAGGACAAGGGAGAAAGTAGCAAAGAGCAATGGCAGAGAAACAGCGCAAGCCGAAACCCCTGCACCTGGCCAAGCTGCATGTGCATAAAGGCGACACCGTCGGTATCCTTACGGGCAAGGATCGCGGCAAAGAGGGCAAAGTGCTCCGCGCGATGCCTCGCGAGAACAAGGTGATCGTCGAGGGGCTGAACATCGCCAAGAAGCACGTGAAGCGCGGTCGCGGCATCATGCAGGCGGGCGTCATCGAGAAGCCGATGCCGTTGCAGGCCTCGAACGTGATGGTCAAATGCACCGAGTGCGGGCAGTTGACCCGTATCGCGCACGAGCGCGTTCCAATGGGCGCCGATCAGAAGGTGCGGACGCGGCGCGTCTGCAAGAAGTGCGGCAAGCCCATCGCCGAGAACACAAGGAGCTAGGCGTATGTCTACCAGAACCTCGAAGAAGGCGTCGCCAGCGGCCACTCAGGCCGCCGCGCCGAAGCCGCGCCTGCAGGAGCGCTACGAGCAGGAAGTCATGCCGGCGCTCCAGAAAGATTTCGTGTACGACAATGTCATGCGCACGCCGGCTCTGCACAAGGTCGTCATCAACATCGGCATGGGCGAGGCCATCCAGAACCCCAAGACGATGGAGGCCGCCGAGCGCGACCTGACGACGATCACCGGGCAGCATCCCGTGCAGACGAAGGCCAAGCGCTCCGTCGCGGCGTTCAAGCTGCGCGAGGGCATGAAGATTGGTGTGATGGTCACACTGCGTGGGCGTCGCATGTATGACTTCATGGATAAACTGATGAATGTGGCGCTGCCCCGGCTGCGCGACTTCCAGGGCGTCTCGCCGGACTCGTTCGACGGGCGCGGCAACTACACGCTCGGCCTCAAGGAGCAACTGGTCTTCCCGGAGGTCGAGTACGACTCGATTGACAAGGTGCGCGGGATGGAGGTCACTATCGTGACAACTGCCCGCACCGATGAAGAGGGGCGCCGCCTGCTGCAATTGCTCGGCATGCCCTTCCGGAACAGGTAGTCCCATTTGAGCCGGAGACGGCGTCTCGCTCGTCTCTTAGCTCGGCAACTCGTTTTTTCCAGTACGTTTTCAGTCGTTCGGTCTAGATATTGGGGGCCGGAAACCGGCGCAGTGGGCGCCGAAGCCCGGTCTCTCGCCCTGGAGGGGGCAACGATGGCAAAGACATCGATGATTGTGAAGTCTCAGCGCAAACCCAGGTTCAAGGTCCAGCAGCACAACCGGTGCAGCGTCTGCGGACGGCCACGCGCCTATATGCGCAAGTTCGGCCTCTGCCGCATCTGCTTCCGCGAGCGCGCGCTACGTGGCGAGCTACCAGGCGTGACGAAGTCGAGCTGGTAGGCGAGGGCCTGGAGGAGGGCTGGCACAGTGAACATGACAGATCCTATCGCGGATATGCTGACGCGCATCCGCAACGCGGCGATGGCGCGCCACACGGAGACGACCATTCCCGCATCGAATATCAAGATCGCGATCGCCAAAATCCTGAAGGATGAGGGCTACATCCGCGATTACTCAGTCAACCGCGACACGCCGCAGGGGACGATCTTCGTCACGCTGCGCTATGTGGACCGCAAGCCGGTGCTGACGCAGCTCAAGCGCGTGAGCAAGCCGGGCCTGCGCGTCTACACGCGCCGCGACGCCATTCCGCGCGTGCGTGGCGGCCTGGGTACGGCGATCATCTCGACGCCGCAGGGCGTCATGAGTGGCCGCCAGGCGTACCAGCAGGGGCTGGGCGGCGAAGTGCTCTGCTATGTCTGGTAAGGGGAGGGAAGCATGTCACGCATTGGTCGGGCGCCGATCACGGCGCCAGCCGGCGTCAAGGTGGAGATCGCGCCGAACAACACCGTCACCGTGACGGGGCCAAAGGGAACCCTCAAACGCACCTTCCCGGCGACGCTCAAGATCGAGCAGGGCGGCGACGGCGCGCTGACGGTCACGCGGCCTGACGATAGCAAGACGATGCGCTCGCTGCATGGCCTCTCGCGCACGCTGCTGGCCAACATGGTCACCGGCGTCAAGGATGGCTTCACGAAGTCGCTGGAACTGCAGGGCGTGGGCTACCGTGTGGCGAAGGTCGGCGAGTATCTCGTCTTCTCGGTCGGCTACTCGCATCCGGTGCAGGTGATTCCGCCCGAGGGCATCTCCTTCATCGTCGAGGGTGTGAACCGGGTGACGGTCTCCGGCATCGACAAGCAGCTTGTCGGGCAGGTTGCGGCGAATATCCGCTCGATCCGCAAGCCAGAGCCATACAAGGGCAAGGGCATCCGCTACGCGGGCGAGGTCGTGCGCATGAAGGCGGGCAAGGCGGGCAAGGCCGCCGGCGGCAAGAAGAAGTAAAGTAATACCGGCTCGCGTCTACAGTAGCGCACAGAGCCATGAGAGCCATGGTGGAGAACAGAAACCATGTACAAGAAGCAATACTCGAATCAGGCGCGGGTGCGCCGCCACATCCGCCTGCGCAAGAAGCTCGCGGGGACGACCGAGCGGCCACGCCTCTCCGTCTTCCGCAGCGGCGACCAGATCTACGCTCAGATCATCGACGACACGGCGCAGCGGACGCTACTGGCGGCTTCCTCGCGCGACGCCGAACTCGCCAAAACGTCCAGCGACAAGATCGCCGGGCTGGATGGCGACGACGCGCCAGAGTCGCTCAAGGGCATCGAGAAGAACCGGCGCGTGCGCCAGGCCTGGCTCGTCGGCGAGCTGGTGGCGAAGCGCGCGAAGGCGGCTGGCGTCACTCAGGTCGTCTACGATCGTGGCGGCTACATCTACCATGGGCGCATCGCGGCGCTGGCCGAGGGCGCGCGCCATGGTGGCCTGGAATTTTAGGCGCGTAGGGAGCATAGGGAGAGACCGGGGAAAGATATGCCAAGAATTGACGCATCCCGTCTGAACCTGGAGGAGACCGTCGTCCAGGTCGCCCGTGTGGCGAAGGTGGTCATGGGCGGGCGGCGCTTCAGCTTCCGCGCGCTCGTCGTCGTCGGAGATCGCGCCGGACACGTCGGCGTGGGTCTGGGCAAGGCCACCGAGGTGCCAGAGGCGATTCGCAAAGGCACCGAGGACGCTAAGAAGCGCCTGATCCGCGTACCCATGCTGGGCACGACGATTCCCTTCGCGGTCACGGGGACCTTTTCGGCGTCTGAGGTGATGCTCAAGCCTGCCGCGCCCGGTACCAGCGTGATCGCCGGTGGCGCGGTGCGCGCCGTCGTCGAGGCGGCGGGCATTCGTGATATCCTCACGAAGTCGCTGGGCAGCTCGAACGCGCTCAACACCGTCATGGCGACGATGGAGGCGCTGCGTGACCTCAAGCAGTTCGACGCCGAGGCGGCCCGGCGCGGCAAGTCTGTTTCGGACCTCTTCGGCCCGAAGCGCGCGGCGCAGATCGCCGAGGCGACCGCCGCGGCTGCCGCGATGCAGGTCGAGCGCGAGCCGCGCGAGGACCGCAGCCGCGAGCGCTCCGGTGACCGGGGCGGTGAGCGCGGTGGACGTGGACGCGGTGGTGATCGCGGCGCGGGTGGCCAGGGCGGCGACCGTGGCGGCGCTGGTGGGCGTTCGGGCGGCGGCAATCGCGCTGGTGGTCCCCCCCGCCGTCGCTAATCGAGACGCATAGCGCGGGAGAGCCGCGCGTCTGTTTGGAGCAGGGACAATGGCAGAGAAGAAGACGACCGGCGCGACCAAGACACAGGCGAAACACACGACCAAGCGGCTGCGTGTCACCTACGTCAAGAGCGCGATCGGCTATAACGTGAAACAGAAACAGACCATCGAGGCGCTGGGGCTGCGGCGGCTGCAACAGGTCATCACGCATCCGGACACCCCGGCGGTGCGTGGCATGCTCAACAAGGTCTCGCACCTGGTGCGGGTTGAAGAGGTCGAGGAGGCGGCGCGATGAAACTCAGCGATCTGCGCTCGCCAGACGGCGCACGTTACAAAGCCAAGCGGGTCGGGCGTGGGCATGGCTCTGGGCGCATGAAGACTTCCGGACGCGGCCAGAAGGGCCAGAAAGCGCGCACCGGCAGCGCGATTCCGGCGTACTTCGAGGGCGGCCAGAATCGCTTCTCGCAGCGCATGCCATATCTCGGCGGCTTCAAGAACCACTTCCGCAAGGAGTACGTGGTTGTCAATCTGCGTGACCTCGCCGCGTTCAAGGCGGGGGACGAGGTGACGACGGCGGCGCTGGCCGAGAAGGGCATGATCCGCCAGGGTCAGGCCAGCGAGATGCTTAAGGTGCTGGGCGAGGGCAAGCTCGATCGCGCGCTCAAGGTCACGGCGCACAAGGTCTCTGACTCGGCGCGGAAGCAGATCGAGGCGGCGGGCGGCAGCGTCACGCTGATCGAGATGCGGACCTATCCGAAGACGAAGCGCAGCAAGACGCCGCGCGAGACCGAGACGGAGAGCGCTCCAGCCGCGGCGCAGGAATAAGCGAGCGAGGCGACGTCAGGCAATTAACTCCTGGCGCGCCTCGCCGTGCTGTTTCTGAGTAACCCAGTTGGGCATATTCACGCTTATGTCTATAGTCTGGAACGTAGAGATAAGGTACAATACGACAGTCGCGCGGGCGGTCCAGCCCCTCCCTCGCGCCGGGATCAGCGTTGATCCTGGAACCCTTCGCCCTGCCCGGCGACCACGGTGGGCGACCACCCGGAGGCCTAATCGCACATGGTAGTCTCAAGACTGCGCAGTATCTGGACCGTCCCAGATCTGCGCAACAAGATTCTTTTCACGCTGGGGATGCTGCTGATCTTCCGCATCGTGGCCTATATCCCGGTGCCGGGCATCGACGCGGCGCAGATCTCGAAGGCGATCAACTCGAACACGAACACGGGGTTGAATCAGATCTTCGGCCTGCTGGATGTCTTCACCGGCGGTTCGTTGCAGAACTTCTCCATCGTCGCGATGGGCGTCTATCCCTACATCACCGCCAGCATCGTCGTTCAACTCCTGCAGAACATCGTCCCGCGCCTGGCCGACCTCAACAAAGAGGGTGAGTCTGGCCGCAACCGCCTCTCGCAGTTGACACGCTACATCACCGTGCCGCTGGCGCTGCTCCAGGGATTCGGCCAAATGGCGCTGCTGGTGCAGGTCGGCGCGATCTCGGTCTCGCAATTCAACCTCTTCGACCGCGCGACAGCGATTCCCACGCTGGCGACGCTCTTCAGCCTGACGGCGGGTACGATGTTCCTCGTTTGGCTCGGCGAGCTGATTACCGAGAACGGCATCGGCAACGGCATCTCACTCATCATCTTCGCCAACATCATGGTCAAGGTCCCGCAGACAATCGCCAGCGCTTTCGTCTCGAGCAGCAATAGCGGCGGCAGCAGTATCAACAACGGCAGCATCGTGCAGTTGCTCTTGCTCATCGCGCTCGCGTTGGCCATGATCTTCGTGATGGTCATGGTCTACATGGCGCAGCGGCGCGTGCCAGTGCAGTACCCGACCAAGCGGCGCTTCCTCGCTGGGTCGCGCGGTGGCAACGAGACGACCTATATCCCCTTGCAGGTCAACAGCGCGGGTATGATTCCGCTGATCTTTGCACAGTCCATCTTGCTGCTGCCGGTGGTCGTCGCCAACTTCATGTCCTATAGCAACAACGCGCGGCTCAAGGATTGGTTCACGAACGTCAGAATCTGGCTCGACCCCTCGAACTGGTGGTATTGGGTCGCGTATGGTGTCCTCGTCGCCCTCTTCACCTTCTTCTACACCACCGTCGTGTGGGAGCAGCAGAATATGGCCGAGAACTTGCAGAAGCAGGGCGCGTTCATCCCTGGCATTCGCCCCGGACCACGCACGCGTGACTACCTCGACAGGATTCTGTATCGCATCACACTGGGCGGCGCGGTCTTCCTGGGTCTGGTCGCCATCGCGCCCGCGCTCTTGAGCCGTAACTCATCTACCCAGGTGCTCCAGGCGGCGTCGCTGTTGATCGTCGTCGGCGTCGTGCTCGATACAGTGAAGCAGTTGCAGGCGCAGATGGTCATGCGCAACTACTCCGGCTTCCTGAGCTAGGCGCACACACTCGACACACAGATGCGACGGCGCGGATGGCGCCGTCGCGGGAGGAGTCTTCTCTCGGACGCTCTCTGGCCGTTCGTCACAACGGGGTGACGAACATACCCTGGCATTGGGCTTGGATGCCAGGTACGACGCGGAGGAAGCGAACCATGACCGCCAACATGAACATCATCCTGATCGGCGCCCAGGGCAGTGGGAAGGGGACACAGGCGGAGCTCCTGAGCAGGGAGTTCGACCTGAAATCGCTCGCCAGCGGTGAGTTGCTACGCGACGCGATGGAGCGCAACACGCCTTCGGGGCAGAAGGCGCGCCCCTACTACGATCGCGGCGACCTTGTCCCCGACGACATCATCATCGGCATGATCGTCGAACATCTGGACGACCTCGATGGCAAGCGCGGGATCGTGCTCGATGGCTTCCCGCGCACCAACGCGCAGGCCTATGCGCTCGATGTGGCGCTGGTGCAGCGCGGGCAGCAGGTCAACTGGGCGATTTATCTGGATGCGCCGCGCGAGTTGTTGGTAGAGCGCCTCTCCGGCCGCTACATCTGCAAGGCGAACGGGCATGTCTGGAACATCAGGACGCGCCCACCGAAGACGCCGGGCATCTGCGATCTGGACGGCAGCCCGCTCTACCAGCGCAACGACGACACCGGCGAGGCTGTGCGCCACCGGCTGGACATCTTCTTCAAGGAGACGATCCACCTCGTCGAGTATTACGAGGCGCGTAGCAAGCTGGTCCGCATCGACGCTACGAAGAGCATCCAGGAAGTCAACGAGGCCATCTTCGCCGCGCTAAAAAAAAATGGAATGACGCCGGTGATGGCCGCGCAGACTGAGCGCACCGTCAGCCAGTAGCGCACACCTGCCGAATGCAATCGGGAAGTCTGGGCACACAGCGCGGAGAACCTTATGGACACAGCGCTGGTGGGTGATCTGGAAATCGCTTATGAGCGAGCGGGTACGGGGCCAGCGCTCCTCCTGCTCCATGGCGGAGCCAGCGACCACCGCGAGTGGCGACGGCAACTCGACGCGCTCTCCGACGAGTTCACCGTCGTGGCGTGGGATGCGCCAGGGTGCGGTCAATCCTCAGATCCGCCAGAGTCATTCCGCCTGCCAGGTTACGCCGACTGCCTCGCGGGATTCATCGCGGCGCTTGGCCTGGAGCGGCCGCATGTGCTTGGGCTGTCCTTTGGTGGTGGGCTGGCCCTGGAGCTGTACCGCCGCTATCCTACGCTGCCTCGGTCGCTGACCCTGGCCTCGGCCTATGCGGGCTGGGCTGGGTCGCTGCCGGCTGAGGTGGTCGAAGAGCGGTTGCGGCAGGTTCTGCGCGAGGCTGACCTGCCTGCGGAGCAGTGGGCGCCGGAGTGGATTCCCGGACTACTGAGCGCGCATGCGCCAGCCGGAGCCACTGAAGAATTGATTGCGATCATGTCAGACGCCCATCCCGCCGGTATGCGAGTCATGGCGCGCTCATTCGCGGAGGCGGACCTCCGCGACGTCCTGGAGCACATTGCTGTGCCAACCCTGGTCCTGTATGGCGACGCCGATCAGCGTGTCCCCCTGAGCGCCGCCGAGGATCTCCACACCAGGATTCCTGGATCGCAATTGGTGGTCATGCTCGGCGTCGGCCACCAAGGCAACATGGACGCGCCAGACCTGTTCAACCACGAGGTCCGCACGTTCCTCAGGTCGCTAAACTCCTGAGGGAAGTTGACAGATCGCGTGTTATACGGAATCCGGCAGAAATGTTGTTGTTCGCCCTCTCGGCTCTGAAGAGCCGGAGCACGAGAACGGCGGACTGAAGTCCGCCGCAACGACAACGACCGAACCGGATTCGGTATGACCCTCTTCTGTCACTTCAGGAATGCCAGGTGGACGGTATTCATGAGCGCACAGAGGTCGTGGAGACCGGCGCGCAGGTGCGGAAGCGGCACGAGCTGGAGCCAGGGCAAGAGCAGGCTGGCGCAGACGAGCGGCTGCAGGAGGAGGCGGAGGTTGTTGAGCAGATGCTTCCAGCCTGTCTGGTCGTTCCAAGCAGGATGGGCCTCGAGGGGCAAGGCAGGTGACGTTGTCTGCGTAGTCCCGAGCGCAGCAAAGACCGGGCTGTGCAGGCTCACGAGCAGATAGGCGCTCATGACCACTTCCCACCAGCGCTCAATGCTCTGGGCGTCCGTGACGCGGTAGTCCGCCCAGCCCAGTTCGTCTTTGACCTGCTTGAAGCCATATTCGATCCAGGTGCGCGAGCCGAAGAGGTCGCCCACCGTCTGCTCCGCACGCTCAGGTAGCGTCGTCATGAGCAGCCAGGTCGTCTCAGGCGGCAAGTGGACCGGATCGGTGGTGACGCAGAAGAAGCGCACGCGCATGCGCCGCCCAAAGATCAGTTCCTGGAGATAGCGCCGCTCGGTTGTGCCGTCACTAAACGTGCGGTCAAAGGCGCGCCAGCGGGTCTGGCGTTGTCGCTCGCCCTTGGCGGTCCACACTGCGTGGTTGGAGCGAATGGCGACCACATAAGGGACGCCCATGCGACTGATCGCGCTGGTGAAGTCGTAGCTTTCCCCGTACATGCTGTCGGCGAGCACGACGCTGAAGTGAAATCCCAACGCCGCCAGCTGCTGCACCAACTCTACGGCTAACTGCGGCTTGCTGTGGTAGACATCGCCTTGCTTGAGGCGGGATTTGGGCTTGTAGAGCGAGAAGACGAGGGGAAATGTGACGCCGTTGAGCACGCCATAGGCGTTGACCGAGACGATCCCATTGGCCAAGGTGTGCACATTGCCACTGTACTGATGCGCCACGTAATCGGTCGTATGCCCTTTCTTGCGATCCCCCGTCTCGTCAATGCAGAGGATGAATGGCGTCTCGCGGAGCGCCTGGCGCAGCAGTTCCAGTCGGCGCGCTCGTAGCGCCTCCGTGGACCAGTGACCTTTCGTCAAGAAATGGTGCAACGCTTGCGCATCCGCCTGCACGCTCTTGGCGATGCGCGGTAACGACTTGCGCTTGGTCTCGGCCAGCAGTCCGACATGCAGCAGGGTGAACTGTTCGAACTCGCGCACATCCCCAAACAGATCCCGATACTGCGCGCAGTAGTCGTCGACAAACGCCACCGTCGTCGCAGGCGCACGCGCTTGCGTCATGGCTTCCTCCCTGTCACTGTGGGGCTCAGAGAGGTTCACTATACCCCACAGTGACAGAAGAGGGATGAGAAACTGTTTGAAAACCCTCCTCAGAAGCGAGCGAGACGGCGTACCATGAGGCGGACCATGAGGCGGATCATGAGGCGGATCATGAGGCGGATCATGGCCAGATAGATGCATACCTCGCTGGTGGCGCACAGGCGCTCGTAGGCCTCTAGGCGCTCGTAGGCGCTCGTAGGCGCTCGTAGACCTTGCTCAGCCGACGCTGCTGGCACTGCCACGAACAGGTGCGCTCCACCACCCACCGGCGTGGCAGCACGCGAAAGCCTGGCGGGGACAGATACGCGGGACCAGTCGATCTGGTCATCGGGCAGATCAGCAAAGATCCAGACGGTGGAGGGCCGTCGCCGATGCGCCACGATCTCGGCCGTCCAGCCCACCGTCTGTTCCATCCAGTCTTTGCCTTTGCCGTTGCCGTTGCCTTTGCCGTTGTAGCTGCTCTCGAGCCACACGTGGCGCCGCCGTGGGAAGTCCGTGGGAAGTCCGTGGGAAGTCCGTGGGAAGTCCGTGGTAATCGACTCATGCAGCACCGGTTTCACCCCGTCGCGGTCCATGATGTCGGCGGGATGGGCCACCGCGCGGAGCACGAAGCCTTCCGTATCCACCAACAGATGGCGCTGGCATCCTTTGACCTGCTTGCCGCTGTCAAAGCCGCGTGGCCCACCGAGGCCACTGGTCTTCACGGACTGGCTCTCGCTGCTGCCCGCGCTCGGCTCTTGATCGCGCCCCAACCGCTGGCGCAGCCATTCCCGCAGGATCCGCTGGATCCGCTCCCACGTCCCATCTCGTCGCCAGCGTCTCAGGGAGCACTACACGTCTGCCATGGCGGCCACTCCTGGGGCAGAAATCGCCAAGCGTCGCCGGTGCGGAGGTGGGAGAAGAGCGCGTTGAGGATCGTGCGCAGCGCGTGGAGACGGGGGCGACCGATGGGGGACTCGGGAGGCAACAAGGGCTCAAGCAGGGTCCATTCGGCGTCGGTGAGATCAGAGGCAGTGAGATCAGAGGCATTGAGTAGAGGCATTGAGTAGAGGCGAGGTGTCCATCCCCCAGCATACCTGACGCCGCTGCCCGCCTGTTAAGGGTTTTCAAACAGTTTCTGATACCCGCCATCGCCAGCAGGTCGGGCCCGGTCGCGCCAGTCTGAGCGTTCCTGGCGGGCTACAGTATTCTCTCATTCCAGCTCAGCTTGTAGCTGAAGAGCCAGTCGTCGCTCTTCTCGTTGGCTCGGCCCAGGAAGAACTTCATCATCGTGTTGCGCAGACGCGACTGGAAGGCGCTGACCTCTTCCTTACCGCCGCCGCGCCTGCGACCCTCAGAGACGATTTTCTCCACGCGGTCCTTGCGCAGCCGCTCTAACTCGGTGAAGGCGCGCGCATGGTCGCCGCCGCAGTCGCGCAGGAACATCGCGAGGCACATCGCGTCCTCGAGCGCCATCGAGGCTCCTTGCCCGGCGTTAGGGCTGACCGCATGCGCCGCGTCGCCCATGAGCGCTACGCGCCCCTTATGCCAGGTTGGCAGCGAGAGGATGTCGTAGATGTTCATGCGCAAGAGCGACCGGGTATTTCGGATGAGCGACGCGATTGGTTCGTGGTAGCCGCGGATAACGGCGCAGCAACTCATCCTGGATTGCCCGCTGGTCGAGGTTGGCCAGTTCCTCGTGGCTGAACTCGCGCTTGCGCCAGAGGTTCGACCACCACATCATCGTTCTGTTGTCGGCGCCGCCGTAGCCGAAGAAGCCGCGCGGGCCAAATGTGTAGGTGAGCGCCTCGATGTCTGCATGGGGGATGGCGGGAAGCGCGGAAAGCGGCGTGAAGCCGCCGATCCCAATGATGCCGGTATAGGCGGGATGAGGCCCGTTGGGCAGCAAGTAGCCCCTGACCGCCGAGCGCACACCGTCCGCGCCGACGAGCAGATCACCCTGAGCAAAGTCCCCGTCGGCGAAGGAGATAGTGACGCTGTCACCATTGTCTGCGACGCCGCTGGCACGCTTCTCGTAGTGGATGGGGATCTCCTGCCGGCGCAACTCCTCGGCAAGAAGGCCAAAGAGCAAGGCGCGCGACATACTCACCGCCGGCTGACCGTAGCGCTTAGGGTCTCCATAGGGCAGACGCCCCAGCGACTTGCCGCGCTCGTCCACAAAGACGCTCTCACGGACGATCGTCGCGTGCGTGATCAGGGTTTCTGCGAGGCCAAGTTCCGCCAGGACGTTCATGCCGTTGGGCGCAAGATTCAGGCCACCGCCGACCCCTTCGGTGTAGGGATAGGCCTCATAGATCGCGCTAGGATATGCCTGCCTTCTTAAGGAAGAGGGCCAGGGCAGGGCCGCCCACGCCACCGCCAGCGATCAGGACACGGGGATTGCTAGTCACGCTGAGCCTCCGATTCTTCCGATTCTTCGCGCTACTTCTGCGCTACGTCCCATCGAGATGTGCTACAATGAGCCAAGCATCTCGATAACTGACAATGCTCGATAAACAACTATCTCGCCAATACGAGATAAATATATCAAAGGAGAAGTGCCATGTCAAGTGAGGCTGATGAGACTGTTCGCCCGGAAACGATCTTGGCCGTGATTACCGCGCTGCGGGAAACGTCGGCGAATTCCGTGATGTATAGCCAGTCCACCGCCGACAAGGCAGGGCTGCATTCCACTGATATGGAATGCCTCGACCACCTCATCTTGCGAGGCCCGATGACAGCGGGCAAACTCTGTGAGTTGACTGGCCTCTCGTCAGGCACGATGACCGCGCTGATTGACCGGCTGGAGCGCGCGGGTTACGTGCGGCGCGAGCGTGGAGAGCGCGATCGCCGGCAGGTACTGGTCGTACCTGTAGAGGAGAAGATCAACGAGGATCTGGCGCCGATCACGCGGCCGCTGGGGGTGGCGGTCTACGCCGCGCTAGAGGGCTACTCAGAGCAGGAGCTACAACTTATTCTTCGATTTCTCAACCGAGGCGAACGCGATCGCCCTTCAGGAGATCACCGCACTGCGAAGCCGTGAATCTGCGATGGAGTAAGCGGCAGCCATAAGAAATCCGACGCCGGGCGAAGAGCTTGCAGAGTAAGCAGACCGCTATCCTTCGCTGGCGGCTTCGAGGTCGCGGAAGCGGTAGCCCATGCCGCGCTCGGTGAGGATGTACTTCGGGTGGGCGGGGTCGCGCTCCAGCTTCTGCCGCAGATAGGTGATGTAGAGCCGCAGGTAGTGCGACTCGTCGCGGTACTCGTGGCCCCAGACCTTCGAGAGCAGCGTATCGTGCGTCATCAGCCGCCCCGCGTTGTTTACCAGATGATAGAGCAGGCGGTACTCGGTCGGGCGCAGCGTCACTTTTTCTCCGCGCACCCAGACCTCGCGGCTGCCGAAGTCAATCGTCAGGTCCTCATCCACGACGATGCGCGTCTTGCGCGCGGGCGCCGGGGCGAAGGCGCGGCGCAGCACCGCCTTGATGCGCGTTTGCAACTCACGCGGGCTGTATGGCTTCGCCAGGTAGTCGTCGGCGCCGATCTCCAGCCCTTTGATGCGGTCGGCCTCCTCGGCGCGCACCGTCAGCATGATGACCGGCACGCTGGAGACCTGGCGGATGCGTCTGAGCGTCTCGAAGCCGTCCATCTCCGGCATCATCACATCCAGCACCACCAGATCGGGCAGATCCTGCGTCAGCCGCGCCAGCGCCTCCATGCCGTTTGCCGCCGTCAACACGCGATAGCCCTCGACCTCCAGGTTCATGAGCACGACGTCGGCCAAGCGCGGCTCGTCGTCTACCACCAGCACGGTGATGCTGCGCGGGTCAATGCGCTCGTCCAGCGTCGGCAGGCTCTGTCTCGTCATCGTATTCTTCCATTTCGTTTCTATCATAGGTATCGTCTCCGCCGAAGACAAAGTTCGGCATATCAGGATTTTTGACGCGCGGGACGCTGAAGGAGAAGGTCGAGCCGCGTCCCAGCTCGCTGCGCACCCAGATGCGCCCGCCATGCGCCGCGACAATCGCCCGGCAGATGTAGAGGCCAAGCCCCGCGCCCTGCGTGCGCCGGTCCGCGGTATTCTCCAGTCGCGCGAAGCGGTCGAAGATGCGCGCCTGCTCGCGCAGCGGGATGCCCTCGCCCTCGTCGCGCACGCTGATGATGACCTCGTCGTCGGTCACCTGTCCGCGCACGTCTACACGCATAAGCCCCTCGCGCTCGCGGCTGGAGTACTTGACGGCGTTGTCGAGCAGGTTCATCAACACCTCCTCGATGCGCTCGCGGTCGGCCATCACCAGCGGGAATGCGCGAGGGCAGCCGCACCGAGATATCGAGCGTTGGGCTGTGCGCGCGGAAGCGCCGCGTCACCGAGCGTGTCACCTCGCCCAAATCGAGTTCCTCCGGCTCCATCTTCAGCCCGCCGGCCTGGATGCGCGAGGCGTAGAGGATGTTCTGCACGAGATGGCTCAGCCGGTCTGCCTCCTCCTCGATGGCGCCAAGCCGCTCGCGCGCCGTCTCGGCGTCCCAGTGGGCGTCCTCGCGCGCCAGCGTCGAGGCGTAGCCCTTGATGATGGCGATGGGCGTTTGCAATTCGTGCGAGATGACCGAGACGAAAGTCGAGCGCAATTCCTCGGCCTCGCGCGAGCGCGTGATGTCGCGCACATTGAGCACGCCGCTGATCGGCTGGCCCTGTGGCGAGCGCACGGCGGCGGCGGTGACCGAGACGTAGACCTCCTGCCCGTCGCGCGCCAACAGGATCATCTCCTGATCGATGACGGCGCGACCGGTGGCGATGGCGCGCACCATGGGATCACGGTTGTAGCCGAGTGGCGTGCGCTGGAAGTCGTGTGGGCGCAGCACGTCGTAGTAGAAGCGGTCCAGCGCCTCATGCGTCCGCCAGGCGGTCATCTGCTCCATCGCCGGGTTGAAGCCGGTGATGCGCAACTGTTCGTCCACGGTCACGATGCCGTCGCCGCTGAAGTGAAGAATCGCGCTGAGCTGCCGGTTCTCCTGGCGCAGCCGCGCCACCTCCTGCTGCTGGCGGATTGCGGTCATCAGCGCGCCGACGAGCGCCTAGTCGCCGCGCCGGATCGGCCAGTGCGCGGCGTGTAGCGAAGCCATGTGGCCCCAGCAGATGCGCCTCGCCGACTACCCCCGTCAGCATCCGCGAGCGTCACAGTGGCGATTTCCCCCGCCCATTGCTCCGACAGAACGACGACGCGCGGACGGCCATCCAGTGGCTCCGGCGGTCGGTCCTGCGCCAGGGCGGCGATCAGGCGGCGGGCGGCGTCGTGGCTGATGCCGGAGACGATCAGGCGTGGCTCGGTGTCGAGCGTCGCGGCCTGTGGCTCCTCTCCGTCGCCATCGCTGCGCAGCGCCAGCACGCCCGCGCCACCCTCCGCCAGCGCGACGGCATGCCCCAGGGCGCGACGCAGCGCCTCGCCGGGCTTCGCCGGCTCGGGCAGGCTGGTGGGCCATAAGATCGCCATGGAAGGTCTTTCTCTGGAGTGGCTCAGTGGGCATATGTTCGTGGTAGATAATGCGAGGCATTCTGGGATATTCTACCACCTGGCGCGGTCCGATCGCTGCGCGGCTGATGAGGAGTTGTGACTCGTGCGCTTCGATATCTTCACCCTCTTTCCCGACATGTTTCGCGGTCCGCTGGACGAGAGCATCCTGGCGCGGGCGCGTGAGCGTGGGCTGATCGAGATCGCGCTGTACAATCCGCGCGACGCGACGACCGACCGCCATCATGTGGTGGACGACTATCCCTATGGCGGCGGCGCGGGCATGGTGATGAAGCCAGAGCCGATTTTTGCCGCCGTCGAGGCGGTCTACGCAGGCGGCCCGATCATCTTGCTCAGCCCGCAGGGGCGGCTCTTCACGCAGGCTGGCGCGCGCGAGCTTGCCGCCGAGCCACGTCTGACCTTGCTCTGTGGCCACTACGAGGGCTTCGACGAGCGCATCCGTGAGCATCTGGCGACCGATGAGATCTCGGTTGGCGACTATGTGCTCACCGGCGGCGAGCTGGCCGCGATGGTGATCGTGGATGCGGTAGCGCGGCTGTTGCCCGGCGTGCTTGCCCCTGATTCGACGGAGGAGGAATCGCATACAACGGGTCTGCTGGAATATCCCCAATACACTCGTCCTTCACAGTTTCGTGACTGGATTGTGCCAGAGATTCTGCTCAGCGGGAACCATGCCGCCATCGCGCGATGGCGGCGCAAAGAGGCGCTGCGGCGCACTCGCGCCCGTCGCCCTGACCTGCTAGCGCAGGTCGACCTCACGAAGTTGGATCGCGCGCTGCTGGCCGAGATCGAGCGGGAAGAAAGCGAGCAAGGGACCACGCAGTAGCGGACCCGCCGCGAACTCTGTATAATGAGGGCAGAACACCCAGAGGCGCGCCCGCCGCGCCCTGACCGTTACCGTTCAGCAGTCAGGAGAGTCCGCCATGACCTATGTGATTACCCAGCCGTGCATCGGCGAGAAGGACGCCTCGTGCGTTGATGTCTGCCCCGTTGACTGCATCCACCCGACGCAAGGCGAGCCTGACTTCGAGACGGTCGAGCTGCTCTACATCAACCCCGACGAGTGTATCGACTGTGGCGCCTGCGAGCCAGCCTGCCCCTTCACGGCGATCTTCGAGGAGAGCGCTGTGCCTGCCCAGTGGAAAGACTTCATCCAGCTCAACGCCGACTACTTCAAGGGCAAGTAGCGCGTCTGACTTCGCTTTCGGCCCGCATGTGTGGCATGATTGTCGCCCATGCGGGTCCCGTTGTATCTACCGGCCGTCTCTTGGCGAATCGCTCGCTGTTACCGGCTCCTGAGTGTCCCATTCCTCAAGCGGAGTTGGGGTTGGCGCCTGCTCCAGAAGATTCAGGATATCATCTGAAGGAGGGGCCATCCTCAGCTTCTCGCACAGAAACGTGGCGCGATCACGGCGAGCCAGACCGTTCAGCGCGTGGCCGCAATCGTACCAGGCGATCCGCTTCGGCTCGCTGGCCAGCGCGAAATAGCGTTCTCCGCTCTCAGGGGAAACAAATTCATCGTTGCGCGCGTACTGAAACAGGAGATCGGACGGCGCCGCCTGGCCGATGTAGTGGCGCGCGTCAAGCAGCTCCAGGGCCGCCAGATACGCTTGATACTCCTCTTGGGGAGTCGTCTCACGTTCGCGCACGAGCGCCGGATGCGTCGCGTCGCGCATCCACTCGGTGAGCGCAGGCTCGCCTGCCATCAAGGCATAGGCCACGATGCGGTGTCCGACTCCGGCGACCGCTCCGCCGAAGGTAGCGGCATAGCTATGGCCAACATAGCCCAGCCGTCCACTGAGCTGCGGGAGCTCAGCCAGCAACAGATCAACTCCCCGGCGCACGTCCACGACCCACTGCGCGTCCAGTTGCGGAACCTCGACGAGCGCTAGCTCACGTTCCTGTGGTCGCAGAAACGGCGCGTCTAGACACAACGAGGCAAATCCCAGCGCAACTAGAATCACCGCCTCATCCACAAACTCCTCGCGGTTCCCTTCGCCCCAATGTCCGAAGATGACGCCAGCCTGTGGCGCGCTATGCGACGGGAGGATGAGATATGCGGGAGCCTGTCCGCCACGAGGGCTGACATAGGTGATGTCGCGTACTATCGCGCCACCAAAGACGTGTTCCGCTAAAACCAGTACATCAAGCGGAGCGTTCTCATCGTATTGAAACAGGGATACATCGGGCATGACACTCTGCCCCACTCTAGCCGCTACTCGCCTTCCTCCTCAGTATCACGATCTTCAGCGCTGCCGCCATCCTCGACACCATCGATATTGAAGAGCGGCGTGCCACCCCAGGCTGGAGGGCCACCGTCCGAGACCGACTCGGCCTCCGGGATATCGGGATGCGCGCCGACGAAGTCGCCCTCGGCGCGGCTCGGCGCGATCTCGGCGTCATGAAAGACCTCAGCGGGCGAGTGATAGCGTTTGCTGGAGGGCAACCGCAGGTAGATGCCTTTGGGCAAGTTGCGGTACTTGCGCTTGATCTCATCGCGCGTCAGACCCTCCGCGGGCCACACTATCGCGTCCAGATGATGTATCGCCTGCCGCTCGTCCTCCGCTGTGACTTCCAGCTCTGGCTCCGGCGCCTCGTCGCGCTCGTCGTCCATGCCCTCACGGCGGTCCTCTGGCCAGCTCATGTGCGCTCTCCTTCGCTGAGGTGGTCTCACTTCGCCACAGTGTATCTCATGCGCTGGGAACACTGCCGAGCAGCGCGCGCCGTGTTCTTCTTGATATACTGAAGATGGACGCTTTTGCGAGCGCGAAACAGAGCGTGGCAACGCCCATCGTGATGGCGTGGTGGGCTGAACTTGAGGAGATAGACTGTGGGAAATCAGCAGCAGTTTGACGTGGTTGTGATCGGCGCAGGAGTTGGCGGCTATGTCGCAGCGATCCGCGCGGCGCAGTTGGGCGCGCGCGTGGGCATCGTGGAGAAGCAGTATCTCGGCGGAACATGCCTCAACGTCGGCTGCATTCCCTCCAAGGCGCTGCTGCATGTCGCACAGGTCTATAACGAGCTGCGTGAGGTCAGCAAGATGGGCATCGAGCTGCCAGAGCCGCCGCGACTGGACATGAGCGTGGCAGTCGCCTATAAGGATAAAGTCGTCAAACAGCTCACGAATGGTGTCGGGCAGTTGCTTAAGTCGAACGGCGTCACTACCTTCCTCGGCGCGGCGGAAGTGAAGTCCCCGACCGAGATCACCGTGCGCATGAACGACGGTTCGACGCATGAGCTGCGCGCGAGCAAGCTGATCCTGGCCAACGGCTCGGTCCCGATCCGCCCACCCTTTGGCGGGCTGGATGGTCGCAACGTGCTCTTCAGCGACGACGCACTGAACCTGCAGAAGGTACCGGAGAGCCTGATCTGCATCGGCGGCGGCGTGATCGCCGTCGAGCTGGCCTGCATGTTCAACGCGCTTGGCGCGAAGGTGACGATTGTCGAGATGCTCCCAGCGTTGATCGCCAACGAGGACCAGGAGGTGAGCCAGGCGCTGCAGAAGTCGCTATCGAAGCGCGGCGTCGAGATTCACCTGAACGCGCGCGTCGAGGGCATCAGCGAGGCCGACGGCGCCAAGCGCGTCACGGCGACGACGCTGGAAGGGCAGAAGACCTTCGACGCCGAATATGTGCTGGTGGCGACGGGACGCAAGTCGAACACGTCGGGACTTGACGCGCTCGTTAATTCAGGGCTGGCGATGGATCGCGGCAAGGTGATCGCCAACGAGCATATGGAGACGAACCTGCCCGCCGTCTATGCCATCGGTGATCTAGTAGGCAGGACGTGGCTGGCGCACGTCGCCGAGACCGAGGGCGAGATAGCGGCCGAGAACGCGACCGGACACGAGGCGCGCATGGACTACAATGTGGTCCCACGCCCGATCTTCACCTTCCCAGAGATCGCCTCCGTTGGCCTGACCGAGGCGCAGGCGCGCGAGCAGGGTGGCGAGATCCACGTCGGCAAGTTCCCATGGGTGGCGAATGGCAAGGCGCTGGCGACGAGCGAGACCGAGGGCTTCACCAAGGTCATCATCGGGCAGTACGGCGAGATTCTCGGCGCGGTGATCTACGGCCCCGACGCGACCAACCTCATCACCGAGTTCTCGCTGGCGATGCGAGCTGAACTGACCGCCGACGAGGTGCTGGCGACGATTCACCCGCACCCAACCTACAGCGAAGGCCTGCGCGAGGCGACGCTTGCCGCCGAGCAGCGCCCGATCCACATTTTTCAGCGGCAGGCGGCGGCGGCGCGTCGGTAGGTGTGATCGTGCATGTGACGGCGGTTAATCTGTAGAGGCGCAATCTCACGCGCCCGCTCTGCCCATTGGCGATAGATCGCGCCCGGCGGTGGTATGCTCAAGGTGACCTCACTCTGGGATAGTTGTCTGGCGGGCGCCTGGGCGCCAGGCCGTTGGGTAGGTATGAGCAGAAGGGGGCGCTGGGTGTGATCCTACCGCAAGACCGCGACCCGCGTTTCGTGACGATCCGCCGCGGTGGGACCCTCACCGATGCGGATCACCAGCTCCTCGCCCTGTGGGCGGCGGCATGCGCGGAGCACGTCCTTGCCCTCTTCGAGTCGGCTCAGCCTGAGGATCCGCGACCGCGTCAGGCGATCGAAGCTGCCCGCGCCTGGGCGCGCGGCGAAATAAAGATGATGCAGACGCGGGCTATAGGCGGTCATGCCATGGGCGCGGCCAGAGACCTGCGTGGGGCGGCGCGATATGCCGCCTACGCTGCCGGCCAGGCGGCGGTGGTGGCGCATGTCGCCGCGCACGAGCTCGGCGCCGCCGCCTATGCGATCAAGGCCGCGCGCGCCGCCGCGCCGGAGGGAGCGGGCGAGAGCGCCGGGCGACGCGAGTGCCGGTGGCAGCGCGACCAGCTCCCAGAGGCGATTCGCGCGCTCGTCCTCGACGACCAGCGGTTGCGCAACGACATCTGCTGGTCGGTGTTCGACTGCTGACGATGGCTGAGAGCGTATCAAGCAAGCGTATCAAGCAAGCGCATCGAGCGGACGCCGTGAGCGAGACTCGTCCTATCGCGCCTGAGCGCAATCGCCTGGGCGGATTCGGTGTGAAATGATTAGACGGCTCGGTCATTTAGCGCCGCTCGTCGTAAGGAGTATCTTGAGGAAAGCCTGCTGACGCTTAATAGGGACGCCAGGCGGCAGGTCCTTGCGCGAACTCTTCGACGCTCTTCGCTATTGGCTGATCGGCGCGGTAGGCGGCGACTGTTCGGCGGCGTTCGCCTCAGCGCTGGAAACGGGCAGCAGAGCTAGCTCCTGCATGGTATCGGACTTGGGCCAGTACAACCACCGTACCAGTTTCTCGATCAGGTAAGCGAAATGCGAAAGCAGGAGGATTGCGCCAGAGCCGACTGGCGCATAGTCCTGTCGTGGAAGGTTATTCCGCCAGCGAGGCGGAGGCTTCGCCCAGATCATTGCGCTGGCCGCAGACCGCGCAGGCGCCAATGAGCCGCCCATCCTCTTCATGTAGATCGGTCAGGCGGCGCGCGCAGGAGCAGACCCATCCCTGCTGGCGCGCCGGATTGCCGAAGATCAGCGCGTGCGCAGGCACGTCATGCGTGACGACGGCCCCGGCGCCGATCAGTGCGAACCGGCCAATGGTGACGCCACAGCGAATGACCGAGCCAGCGCCAATTGAGGCTCCATAGCGGACGAGTGTTGGTGTCACCTCCCAGTCCTCCGCGCCTTTCAACTGGCCTTCCGGCGTGATCGCGCGGGGAAAGAGGTCGTTCGTGAAGCAGACATGCGGGCCGATGAAGACGCCATCCTCGACGGTCAGCCCCTCGAAGAGCGAGCAGTAGTTCTGTATCTTGACACGCGAGCCGATGGTGACATGCGCGTCGATGTAGGTTCCCTGCCCGATGTTGCATTCCTCGCCCACGCTGGCCCCTGCGCGGACGGCGGCGAGCCGCCAGATGCGTGTTCCCGCGCCGACATGCGTCTCCGATGAGACCTCGGCAGTGGGATGAATATAGGGAGGGTCGAGCGCCATGATATGAACCTTTCAGCCAGAAAAGCGAGCGGGTGCAGCGCACGCATAGTATACAGGTCTCCTACAGGTTCCGGCGAGAGGTCGATGCGGCGCGCAATCAGGCATCGGCGCCGGGAAGCAGACCTGGAGATTCCTCCAATGGCTTGGAATCCTCCCCATCATCGGACGCGACGGGGAGCGGGAAACGCGCCTCGGCGATGGTCCAGCCAGGCGCTGGCATATCTCCGCTCTCGGAGGCGTATTCGCGGAACAGCGCGACATCGCCATGGAGTTCCTTCACCAGTTCACGAACCAGACGCAGTCCCATGCTATTCGTTGTCTCGATATCGAAGCCTTCTGGAATACCCTGGCCGTCGTCGGCGACACGGAAGACGATCCAGCCATCGATCATATCCTCGCTCATGCGGATCTCGCCACGCTCGCGTCCCTCGAAATCCATGCTCGATGGCGTTGGCGATGAGCTCATTGACGATGATCGCAAAGGTCGTCGCCTGCTCGCTGGTCAGCTTCGCCGGCATCTGCCCAATCTCGAAATGGATGGCTTGCTCCGGCGAGATGAAGTTCGCCTGGACAATACCGACGATCTTGCGCGCGATGTCATCAAGGCGCGCGCGTCCGAGTTCATCGGTGTGGGAGAGCAGATCGTGCGTCGCGGCGATCCCATAGATGCGGCCAATGTTCTCGCGCAAAATCTGCTTCGCCACTGGGTCAGCCGTTCGGCGGCGCTGCATGCGCAGGATCGACGCGACCTGCTGGAGGTTATTCTTCACGCGGTGGTGCATCTCACGCAAGAGTGTTTCCTTAATGCGCAGCCCATCCAGTGTCGCCTCATACAGCCGTGCATTCTCGATGGCGATGGCGGCGACGTTGGCGAAGGTCGTGACCATCTGCGCCTGCCCCTGATTGAGGGTATGGCGCTGGCTGCCGAAAACGCAGAGCGCGCCCAGCCGGCCACGCGTCGTCGCGAGCGGCGCGCAGAGCGCCAAGTGCAGGTCGCTGAGCGCTTCAGGCAGGTCATGCAGAAAACAGCCAGCGTCGGTACGCATGCAGTCCAGCCGCATGCTCATCTCGCCGTTGAGCGCCACACGTCCGGCGCAGCACTGGCCCAACGAGAGCGTCGCTCGTTGAACCGCCGCATCCTCGAAGCCATGAGTCGCCACGGCGCGCAGGCGTTGGGTCGCCGGCTCGATCACGAAGAGCGCCGAGCGCTCCGCGCCGCTCAGGAGCACCGCCTGCGCCACGATCATCTGGAGCACCTGCTCCAGCACCAGGCTGGAGGTTACCATCGCCGAGACGCGGTGTAGCGTCCCCATCTCATGCACCTTGCGACGCAGTTCCTGGTCGGTATGCGCGAAGAGCTGGCTGTTCTCGACGCTCATTGCGATCTGTCCGGCGACGATCTCCAGAAAGCGCGCCTCGTCTTCGCTGAAGGCGCGCGGCTCTGTGGACTGGACCGCGATGACGCCTTGCAGGCGTTCGACGGTGAAGAAGATGATCGGCATCGCCAGCAGCCCGCGATACGGCGTCGGCCAGGCGCTCGCCTCCTCGGCGAAACGTGGGTCTGCCAGCGCATCCTCGGCCTGCAACGGTACGCCCTGCTTGCTGACCCAGCCGGTATATCCTTGTCCCAACTTGCGTGTGAAGTAGCGCCCACCGCGCGGCGACGGGCCGTTCGTCGCGCGCAACAACAACTCGCGGGTGGTCTCGTCGAAGAGGAAGATCGCGCACAGGTCGGCGTCCATCTCCTCGGCGACGGCGTGCGCGATGGTGTTGAGTTCCCTATCGATATGCTGCGTGGAGTTGGCGACGCTATTCACCCGTTGCAGCGTTTGGAGCCGGTTGTGGGCGGGATCAGGCCGCTGGCTTCCATCATGAGCATGCTCATGGCCACGAACCAGCGCCCGCGCGATCTCGAAGCTGGCATGTCGCAGCGCCTGCTGTGCGGCGCGCGTCCGCTCGCGCTGACCGGCCAGCGACTCATCGAGGATCGTGGCGAGAAGATCGCTCCAGCGCTGAAGATCATCCAGGCGCTGATCTAACGCGCCAGACTTTCCGGCGAGCGCCGCGCCTGCGTTCTCGCAGGCAGTCACGTCCTCAGGGGAGAGCGCGCCCGCGACGGCGGAGGTGAGCGCCAGCGCCTCCACCGGCGCGGCGCCCGGCTCGCTAGAGAGGCCCGCCTCCTGGCGCAAGCGCTTCCAGAGGCGAGTACGGTCCAGCGCCAGCGAAATGTCCTGATTCGCCATGCGCGCTCCCCTGACGTCGTTGTCATGTGACCTTGGTTTCCCTGCGCGCCGTCCTCCACAATGTCGAGCCGCGCAGGGTAATCAAAACGAATTCTAGACAGCAAGATTCAGTGGTGTCAAGTTAGACAAGCTGCGCGCCACAAGTAGCGCAGCGTTGCTTTGATAGGACGCATGCCGTACAATCGTCCTCACGAGCGCGCCACCGTGAGCCTGCGCGCCGCCAATTTCACGTAGGCGCAACGGAGGGGCGGGATGTCCACGGGGAACGCGCAGGTGGCGACGGGCGGCGTTCCACCAGGGTGGGAGAGGCACATCTATCCCGGCGTGCAGGTCGCGGATGTCTCGTTCGCGGCGCGCGCCGCCCTGGCGAGCGCGCTGGGCGAGGCTGGCGTCGAGGCTGAGTATTTCCTGGGGCTGGTTGCGTCTTTTCCCGGAAACGATCAACCAGCGCCGGAGACCGCCGCACAACTCTACAACGCGCTGGAGGCGTGGGCGGCGCGCATCACTATCGTCGCTTCGTCGCTCGAGGTGGCGACGCAGGGCTATCTGGGCGAGCTGGATACACTCTACCCAGAGTTGCGGAACGGCTCCGCTGGCGCAGGTGAGGTCTGGTGGACGCCGTTCTCCGGCTACATCATCGGAGGCGCTCCACTCGCGTTGCGGTTGCGGCGCTGTGGTCAGAGCTACCGCCAGGTCGTCGAATCGCGGCTTCCGGCGCTTATCGAGGGTATTGGCGAGCAGATGGCGTTCCTTCTGCATGCGCTCGACACGCTGCCCCCCGCAGGCGTCGCCCCCCTGCGCGCCCTTTACCAGGGACTGAGTGAGATCGCGCTCGCGCTGCAGGGCGATGTCGTCTTGCGGCGCATCCGCGACCTGAGTCCGAATTATCCTGGACTGGTAACGACGAGCGCCAGACTCCGCGCCCAACTGGCGATTTCTATTCCAATCGCGGATGACATCGCCTGGGCGCGCGAGCAACTGGCGGAGCTACGCGACGCTCAGCCTGCAAAGCCGCGTGGGTTTGGCGCGCGTTTGTTCGGTGGATTCGGCCACAGGGGCGGCGCGGTGCGGTCTGGCGCTGGCGCTGTGCGCGAGTGGGAAGATGTGGTGGCGGCGCTGGTCCGCCTGCAAGGCGCGAACCCGCGCTAGGGCGCGTCGGTCGGGCGCGGCGGCTCTGCTGGCTCACCCCGAGGCGCTGGCTTTACCGGATTTGCTCCATCCGCGCCGTTGGAACTGGCGAGTGGTGGCGTCCGAACCGGCGTGGGCAGACGCGCTCTCTGTCCGCTGGCGCTCTCTTCTGCGCCCTGAGAGTAAATGTCGTGCATGTAATTGTGGGCGATCTTTACACCGTGGAGCAGCTCGTAGCGCACATACTCTGGCGCGATTGTCAGCCCCGATGTTGATCGCGCCGCCTGGGTGAGTTCTTTGGCCACAATCGCCTCAGCGATGATTTCCTCTGGTCGTGTCCGGCTGGCGATGTCAAAGATCTGCTGCCCACCGCCCACCGCATAGAGATACCGTGCCGGTACGTTGGCGCGAATCGCCGTGCGTTTGGCGATGGAGAGCGTATCTTGCGCTACCTTGTCCAGACCGAAGCGGTCGCGGATCTCGAAGAGCCGTGGCGGCGCCTCCTGGGGACGTGTCGGCGCCAGGTAGAGGAAGATCAGCGTGGATGTGTCGGCCCCCGCGACCGCCGCGTTGCTCACCTCGCGGTTGTGGGCGCCGAGGGGCGAGAGGACGACGAGGCGGCTATCTGGCACATATTGCACGCGGTCGAGAAAGACGACTGGGCGCCGTTGGGACTGGTAGCGGAAGTGCCAGGCCGAGATAGCGACGCCGATCAGGGTGACCGCGCCACCAAAGATCGTCGCATGCGGCTTGCTGAAGAGATTGGTGACCCAGGCGATCATCACAAGGGCCGTGGTAATGAAGCCAAGATAGTATGTCAGGCTGGGCCACGTGCGCTTGAATTCGCGCGTCAGTGGCGCAGCGCGCTGGCTCACCGTAGCGCGCGTGGCGTCGAACTGTGCGACCCGCTCGCGGCCCAGCGCGCGTTCCACCGCATCGCGCACCGGCGAGGGATAGTGTGGAGGCGCGAGGATGCGGCCATCGCCACGAACGAGTTCGGGATCGATGAGCGCGCCAACGTGTGGCGCGCCGCGGCGCTCGCGCATGCGAATGATATCCAGCGAGATACAGGTGAGAGAAAAGGCGCCGAGCAGCCCGAACGCGTACAGGTCGCCAAGAATATCGAGACGCGCCTGCACCGCGATCAGGATCGCCATTGGTATCACCGTGGCGAGCGCGATCGAGACAATTGGCGTGCCGCGCAGCTTGCTCGTGCGCTCCACCACTTCGGGAAAGAAGCGCAGACGCGAGAGCGCGAGAAAGACGTGATACGCGCCGATAATCGCAGTGTTGGCGGCAAAGATCAACAGCGCCGAGGCGGTGATTGCCACCAGAATCTCGAGCCATTGCCCCCCGAAGGCCCCGGCCAGTAGCGAAATGAATTGGTCCGGATTGGCGTTCACGCCGTAGGCCGGATATCTGAGCAGAGGCGCATAACGTGGGTCGGTGAGCAGCGTCGTGGAGAAGAGCGTGAGCAGCGGGCTGGTGATCCCCACCGTCAGTACGACGATGGTCAGCGCGGCGCGCACCGTCTTCCGGCGCGGCAGGCGCATCACTGGTGAGAGCTGTGAGATGCTTTCCAGGCCCGAAAATGCCAGGAACGCGCCCGCGAAGCCAACCAGCAGCGTGACCGGCGTCAGATGCGCGCTCGTAAACATCTCGCGAAAGACCGCGAGCACTGTGCTTGGCGGTACGTGAACGAAGATGAAGAACAGGATCAGGATGTCGCTGACAAACGCCACCGACGCGATGACCATGCTGACGCCAGCGCTCTCCTTGATGCCGTACCAGTTGAGGATGCCCAGCAACGCCATCACGGCGATTGTGATGAACAGCACATATGGCGCGATGCGTGGGATGACGGCCTCAAAGTAGATCAGGCCGGAGAGCGAGCTGATGGCGCTGGTGAGGAAGTAGTCGACGAGGATGAACATCCCACCGACGGCGCCAGCCCAGGGACTGATTCCACGGCTCGCCACGGTGACGACGCCGCCGCCCTCAGGGAAACGCGCGCTGACCTCGGCGTATTTCAATGTCAGCAGTAGGAAGACGATCATCGTCAGCGTGACGAAGAGTCCCGCCGCCGCCCCGACTTGTCCGTATAAGATGCCCGGCACATAGTACACCGACGTGCCGATGTCGGCGAAGACCACCGCCCAGCAGAGCAGCGGCCCCAGCCGGCTTCCCACGTGTCCGGCGCCCGATCCTTCAGAGCCACCGGAGGTCGCGGGTGTGTTCTCACGCGTCACGTGCGAGACGCTCCTTCATGCCCTGTCCTCCCAGATGTAGAAGACACACGGGTTGCGTCGAGTGGCGCCAATGAACACAGTCTAGCACGCCGCGCCTGTTGGAAGTGCGGCGGTCGGGTCTGCTTCATGCTCGTCAGGTATCACTTTCGGAAAGACGCAGCAGCAGCCCGATGATGATGAAGTTGGCGATGACCGAACTGCCTCCGTACGCGACGAAGGGCAGCGGCACGCCTGTCAGCGGCATGACCTTGAGGTTGCCGGCCAGAATGACGAGCGTCTGCAAGGCGAAGACCGCTGTGAGGCCGACCGCCATCAACTTGTTGAAGGGGTCGCGCGCCTGCGCGGCAATGGAGAGGCCACGGTAAACGAGCAGCAAGAACAATCCGATCAGCGCCAGCACCCCAGCGAAGCCAAACTCCTCGCCAAACGATGCGGCGATATAGTCGGTTGTCGCGGCGGGAGTGATTGTGGGGCTGCCCAGACCCAGGCCAGAGCCGAAGACGCCGCCAGAGGCGAAACTGATCAACCCCTGTACGATCTGATAGCCCTGGTTCGGTTCGACGGCGGGATCGAAGGCGCTGCCCATGATGTCGAGGCGCGTGCGGGCGTAGCTGAAGATGCCGAACGCCGCCACCGCGCCGATGGTAAATAAGATGAGGCTTGTGACGACGTACATCGGGCGATTGCTGGCGACATAGAGCATCGAGAGGAACAGGCCGAAAATCAGCAGAGCCAGGCCCAGTTCGCGCACGCCGATAATCATCAGGAGCGCAACGCCAAGCATGACGAGCAACGGCCCCAGGTGCTTGAGTGGCGGCAGCGCGAACGGCCCGACCTTGAAGCGCGCCAGCGCCAGCATCTCCTGGTTCTCGCTCAGGTATCCGGCGAAGAAGATCACCAGACAGATCTTGAGCAGTTCCGAAGGCTGAAAGGTCAAGCCGCCAGTGCCGAAGCCAATGGAAAGCACATCGCGGTTGGGCGCGTTCGTGTTGAAACTGCGTATCGCGCTGACAAGGGTGACCGCGACGAGGCCAAGCCCGACGACCGCCCAGGTGTACTTGTAGTTGCGCAGCCAGCCAAGGCTTCGGGTGAACCGCACAGTGAGGACACAGACGATCAGCCCGACGACGACGAAGGCGAGCTGCTTCGCGCCCAGATCCTGCTGGCTGGGAATGTCACGGCCAAGCCGTGTCGCCATAATCACGCCAATGCTGGCGAGCGTGCCGACAATTGGGAGTAGGGTTTGGTCGGCGTCCGGAGCGAAGATGTTAAGCGCCAGATGCGCGACGACCAGCGCCGCCATCAAGCCAAGCGCGGGAGCGAAGGCGTAGAGCGGCGGCAGTGTCTGGCGGTTGATGACCTGCGGCGCGGTGCGGATGATCTCTAGTTCGAGCACAGAGATGGTCATGAAGGCCGCTGGCAGCAGCAGCAGCCACAACTCGGTCCAGCGATAACGGTGGCCATCCATCAGCGCGCCAAAATTGCGGCGCGCCTTGCCCAGGTCGATGGTGCGTCGACTAGCCATGAGGTCGGTTCCTTCCTGGTCAGACCGTGAACTTGAAGCGAACGTCGCCGACCTGAAGGATGTCGTCGGGTTTCACGGCTGTAGGTCCCGTGATCTTGCGGCCGTTGACATAGGTGCCGTTATGGCTGCCGAGGTCCTCGACCCAGAGCGAGCGGTTGCGATAGGTGATGCGCGCGTGATCGGTTGAGACGACGCCGCTATCAATGACGACGCTGCTGGTGGGAGCGCGTCCAATCGTCGTGATTGGCTCGATGTCCATCCGCGAGTTGAGCGGGATCTTCGTCGTGCCTGAATCGATCACGATGAGGTGCCCCACGACCTGCCGCGCCTGCCCTGGAACCTGGGCGACGGCGGCGGCGCGGCGCAGGTCACGTCGAGCGACCCCGACGATCTGCAGGATGACGAGATAGAGAATGACGACCAGGGCAATGCGCAGGATGAATAAGAAGCCGAATGGCCCACCGCCGTTGATGAGATCACCCAAGTTCATAGAGCGCGCTACCTCCGCTGGAAGATGAATTCGTGACTTCCAACGCCGAGTGTATCATTGGGCCGCAAGGGTACGGGCCGCTGGGCGCGTACTCCGTTGATGCGCACGCCGTTGGTGCTGCTGACATCATATACGACAAACTGGCCGTTTTCGTAGCGAATCTGCGCATGAAAGCGCGAGACCTTGGGATCGTTCACGATCACCTCGTTCGAGAGGTTGCGCCCGATACGCACTGTCTGCCGCTCCAGGCGGATCGGCTGTCCGCGCGTTGGCCGTACCAGGGTCAGCCACGCGGGAGGAATCGAGCTGGCCTCCTCGCTCGCGCGGATCTGCTCGTTCAGTTCCGACGTCTCGTCCGGGCTGATAGTGCGAGTAGAGTCGAGCGAGCCTGTATCGTCCACGCCACCAGCCGCCGCGATGGCCTGCGGATCGAGCAACTGAGTTGAGATGCGCGCCTGACCGGTCACGATGTCACTCGCCTCGTGCAGGCGGACCAATGGGCGTGTGGTCATCGTGATGCTATTCTCACGCGCCGATGCGATCAGCCGGTCGGCGAGACGTACGGTGAGGGTACGCACGTGCTGCTCGAAGCGCGCGTAGTCGCGCGGGCTGAGGTAGACATCGTAGACGTTCGGAGCGATGCGGCGGTCCGCGCCGACGCCGACGGCGGTGTTCGCGCTCATCGCGCGCTCCAGCTTGCGCGCCAACTCCACCGGTTCCAGGCGGGTGCGGAACAGCCAGCCGAACGTTCCCTCCATGACGCCAGAGAGCGCGCCTTCGATCTTGCTCATCAGGCCCATCGTTGTGCTCCCTCCCACCCGTGAACGAACCATCAAACCAATGAGTCCCTATCAGGAAGATACCTGCCTGCCGCGCTCATCGTCGGACAGCGCGTGCCTCGCGTCGCCGACATCGCGCGCCATCTGCTCCCGCAACGCCTCAACGCTCGCGAAGCGCTCTTCACCTCGCAGTCGAGCGACGAACTCGACCAGCAGCGGCTCACCGTACAAATCCAGCGACGCATCCATCAGATACACCTCGACGAGTCGCGGCTTGCCGCTGCCAAACTGCGGGCGGACGCCCAGGCTAACCACGGCGGGCCGTTGCGCCTCAGTCTCTCCAGGCAGCCGCGCGCGTGTCGCGTATATGCCGTCGGCGGTGAGCGCCTTTCGCTGATCGATCCGCAGATTCGCCGTCGGGAAGCCCAGCAGCCGTCCACGACGGTCCCCACCGACCACCATACCAGCGACAGCGTATGGCCGGCCCAGCAGCGCGGCGGCGTGAGCCACATCGCCACGCGTCAGCGCTTCGCGTACGGAGCCAGTGGTAATACGTTCGCTTTCAGGCGAATGTTCCAGCGGCGTGACTCGCCAGCCACGTTCCGCCGCGCCTTGCGTGAGCGTCTCTTGGATCGCCAGTTGGTCAACGTCCTGAGCGAGCAGAAGCATGCGAAGATCATACCACTCGCCAATCCTGTCAAGCGCCTCCTCAGCCGTCACCGGACCGGTGTCGGGAGCATGCGAGATGACCAGTGTCTCGTCCACCAGCCCTGTCGCGCGCAGCAACTCAATGCGCTCGCCCAGCAGCGAGAGAATTGGGCCATCCCGCTCGCCGGGACCAGGCCATAGCAAGGCTACCACCAGCGGCAGCCGCTCATGCCGCGCGATCTCCGCGGCCTGGCGAAGCGGGGCAAGATGCCCGCGATGCACGCCATCGAAATCGCCGGGGATCACCAGGGCTGGCGGGCGCGTGGGCGGAACGCCGATACAGTACGTTACTCGCATCTTCCCAACCAGCGCGCTTGCGGGCCGACCTCGCCCATTCCTATCATCGTGTGAATCCAGTCGCTATACTACCACAGCCCTAGACGCGCGCGCTGTTGTCTAGCTCACACGTCTGCATCGCGCGATCCTCTTGATATTTTGTACGGCGCCAGGGCACAAAGTCTCCCCAGCAGGCGCGGTACAATGGAAGCTGTGTACGATGCGGCGCCAGCGCTGAATTCCTCCTCAGCGCCAGGACATTAGGTGACCACATGCAGAGCGACCTTGCGCACGGCTCTTCCGATCCCCAGACGCTGGCGCGGCGGCTGCGCGCCCTGCGTGTGCGCGTCACACCACAGCGGCTCCTCGTGCTGGAGGCGCTGGCCGCGCATGGCGGCCACATGACCGCCGAAGAGGTGATGCGCTGGGCGGCTCCGCGTTCTTCTGGCCTCAACCTGGCGACGGTGTACCGTACGCTGGAACTGCTGGTCTCCCTGGGGATGGTGGCGCAGACGGATCTGGGTGGCGAGGCGACGGCCTTCGAGCTGGTCGGCGGCGCGCCGCATCATCATCTGGTCTGTGAGCGGTGCGGCGCAGTGATCGAGATGGACGACGGCCTGTTTCAGTCGCTGCGGTCGGATGTGCTGCGGCGCTATGGATTCGACGCCCGCTCGCGCCACATTGCGCTTTTCGGCGTCTGCCGCGACTGCCAGCGCCGCGACGCTGAAGACGAGGCCGATACTCACTGATGTGGTAGAATTCGAGGTCTCGCCGTCTGGATGGCTGCGCTGACCTAACGTGATCGAACTGCGGAAAGTGGTTGAAGAAGATGGCTCGCATCCCGCCCGTCAACGCGACTGGAACACATGATTACCTCCCACGCGACCTCGTGCGGCGCAATCATGTGTTCGCGTTGCTGCGCGAGACCTTCGAGCGCTACGGCTACGAGCCTCTGGAGACGCCCGCCATCGAAAACACCAACGTCCTTGAGGGCAAGTACGGCGAGGAGGGCGAGAAGCTCCTCTTCCGCATCCTCAAGCGCGGACGCAGTCTGGAGTCTGCCGCCAGCAAGCTCGACGGCGCGGATGAACGCACGGCTGGCGCACTCGCGCGGACACTCTCCGACGAGGCGCTACGCTACGACCTGACTGTGCCGCTCGCGCGCGTGATCGCCGCGCAGCAGGGCAAGCTGCTGCTGCCGTTCCGCCGCTACCAGATGCAGCCGGTCTGGCGCGCCGACCGCCCGCAGCAGGGCCGCTTCCGCGAGTTCTACCAGTGCGACGTGGACTGCGTCGGCAGCGCGTCGGTCACAGTCGAGGCGGAGATGCTGGCGATGGTCAGCGAGGTTTTCGATCGGCTGGGCTTCCAGCGCTTCGTCATTCGCGTCAACCACCGCGCGCTGCTCGCCGCGCTGCTGGAAAGCGAGGGCGTGGCGGCGGAGCTACGCACAGGCGTCCTCGTTGCCATCGACAAACTCGACAAGATCGGCGCCGATGGCGTCAGAACTGACCTAGAAAATCTGGGTGTTCCCGTGCCGGTGGCTGATCGTCTGATGGTCGCCGTCGGCATCACCGGCGCGCCAGAGGCGGTGGTGGAGCAACTGAGCCAGCGGACGAAGCTCGGCAAGAACGCCGCCGGCGTCGCGGCGCTGGACGATCTGCGCCGTCTCTTCGGCTATTTGCGCGATCTCGGTGTGCCCGATGGGCGCTACGCCTTCGATGTCTCGACGGTGCGCGGGTTGAGCTATTACACCGGCATCATCTACGAGACTATCGCCGAGGGCGCGCCGGTTGGCTCACTATGCAGCGGAGGGCGCTACGACGAGCTGATCGGCCAGTTCACCGGGCGCGACCTGCCTTGTACCGGTATCTCGTTTGGCCTCGACCGAATGTTCACGGCGATGGATCTGCTTGGCCTCGACGCAGAAGTACCTGTCACCGCAACGCAGACGCTCGTCACGCTGCTAGGACCGGAGAACGTCGCCGCCTCGTTCGCCGCCGCACACGCGCTGCGTGCGGCGGGCGTGCGCACCGAGATCTACGCCGACGAGACGAAGGCGCTCAAAGCGCAGATCAGTTTTGCCGACAAGAAGGGCATCCCGCTGCTCATCGTGGTGGGAGACGACGAGCGGACCGCTGGGAACGCGACTTTGCGCGACCTACGCGCCCACCAGCAGGAGACGCTGCCGCTGAACCGCCTCGCCACCCGCGCACGCGAGGTACTCGAACTGGACGCCCTTGGAGGGCTGGGAACATCCATTTCCGAGATCTGCTAGCCCTGCTCCGGCTTCGCGCGCTCGATCATGGTCCCCGTGCCTTGGTGCGTGAGTAATTCGCGGATCAGCACGTGCGGCTCACAGCCGTTGACGATATGCACGCGGTCCGCAGTATCCAGCGCGCGCAGGCATGCCTCCGCTTTGGGGATCATCCCGCCGCGAATGACACCGTCCGCGATCAGCGCGCGTGTCTGCTCGTCAGTGAGGACGGAGAGCAACTGGCCATCGCAGTCGAGGATGCCCGGCACATCGCTGAGGTAGAGCAGCTTCGTCGCGCCAAGGCCACGCGCCAGGTCCGCCGCCGCGTCGTCGCCGTTGATGTTGAGCACTGCGCCATTCGCGCTCAGCCCCAGCGGCGCGATGACCGGGATGTAGCCTGCCGCGCTCAATGCCGCGATCGGCCCTGGATCGACTGCCTCGACTGCGCCGACGTAGCCGAGATTGGGGTCGAGGCGCCGCACCCGCAGCAGCCCGCCATCCACACCCGTCAGGCCGATGGCGCGCCCACCTAATTCGCCAATGAGCCGCACCAACTCGCCATTCACCTTGCCCGCGAGTGTCATGCGCACGACTTCGAGCGTCGCGGCGTCGGTCACGCGTAGGCCACGCACGAAGACGATAGGAATGTCCAGACGCTCCAGCCACTCGTTGATCTCCGCGCCGCCGCCGTGTACGAGCACCGGTTGCACGCCCAAGCCATGCAGCCAGATGATGTCTTCGAGCGCGTCGCGCTGGTTTTCGAGCGCGCTGCCGCCCAACTTGATGACCAGCGTCTTGCCACGTAGCGCCTCGATGTAGGGCTGCGCCTCTTTGAGCACCTGCGCGATGATTTCGTGTTGGGCGACCTGGCTCGCCTCCGCCAGCGCGCGCACGCCGCCAAGCGTTACGTCAGCCATCAGGGGTACACTCCTTCGAGCGGCAGGCCAAGCGTCTCCGGCAGGCCGTACATGACGTTGGCGCACTGGATCGCCTGCCCCGCCGCGCCCTTCACCAGATTGTCGAGCGCGCTGATCAGAATCAGGCGCTGGCTGTGCTCGTCTAGCGTCGCCGCGACGAAGCAGCGGTTCGAGCCGAGCGTCCACTTCGTGTGGGGTGTCTCGGTGCCAAACTCCACGAACGGCTCCTGCGTATAGGCGCGCTCATAGGCGGCGCGCACACCGGCGAGTGTGACGCCCTCGCGCAGGTTGGCGTAGCAGGTCGCCAGGATGCCCCGCGTCATCGGCGCCAGGTGCGGCGTGAAGGTCAGCCGCGCATCCTGACCAGAGACTTCACCAGAGACTGCACGCATGCCCTGCAGGATCTCCGGCCAGTGACGATGTCCGCCGACGCCATACGCCGCCACATCTTCGTTGACCTCGCTGAAGTGGCTGGTGAGTCGCAACGTGCGCCCAGCGCCGCTGACGCCGGAGATGGCGTCCACGATGACGTCCGGCGCGATCAGGTGTTCTTTGAGCACAGGACCGAGCGCCAGCAGCGCGGCGGTGGGATAGCAGCCGGGGCAAGCGACGAGGCAGGCTTCTGGCAGTTGCTCGCGCGCCCATTCCGTCAGGCCGTAGACGGCGGTCTCCAGCAGGGCTGGGGCGCGATGCTCGTAGCCGTACCAGGGGGGATAGAGCTTCTCGTCGCGCAAGCGGAATCCGGCGGAGAGATCGACGACGCGCCGCCCCTTGGCCAGCAGCGCAGGCGCCAGCTCGACGGAGGCATGATCGGGCAGCGCGAGGAAGACCAACTCGGCGCGCTCGACGCGCTCGCTAAATGTCAGGTCGAGGCTGGCGAGATGTGGGAAGACAGTGACACGGGCTTGCCTGCGTCCGACCGAGCCGTGATCTCGACCAGCTCGAAGGCGGGATGCGAGCGCAGCAGGCGCAGCAACTCGACGCCGCCATAGCCCGCGCCGTTGACCACCGCCACCGGAATGCGTCGCCGCTCCGTCATCACGCCTCGCCTCGCTCCGCCATCACGCCACGCCTTTCGCACACAATGAAGAAGCCTCCGCGCCCCACATCGTCGTGAGGAAACGGAGGCCCCTTCGCCTTGTCACACTACTATAAACGAAACAGAAGCGCCTGGCGAGCATTTGGATGGAAGGCAGGACCAGCGCCCCAGCCCGTTCGCGCCAGCCCGTTATGGCGTCGGTGATGGGGCAGGTCCGTTCGCGTGGATGCTGAGGTCGTCGAACGCGGTCAACGTCTCCACACTCTGTCCAGTGTCGAGGTATGTCGCCTTTACCTGGTCACCTGGCTGCGCGAGGGGCAGTTTCGCGCTCAGGTTGAGGCTGGCCAGGAAGATGCGCTGCTGGCCTTCGAGCAGGATATAGTAGACCGTCGTCCCATCCTGTAGCGCCGACGAGATGCGCTCCACCTTGCCCTCGACATCGACCTTCTTGGCTGTCGCGGTCGGCCCTTGTCCTTGCGTGTTGGTCCCCGCGAGCCACTGCGCGTACTGCGAGAGCGCCTCAGATTTGGTCGGCGCCATGATGACGTTGTTGCCGGTGAGGCGCCTGGCGTCGACGATGCCCACTCCCTGAAAGATCTGGCCGATGTCGGAGTCACGTACGAAGGTGGCGACCCAGGTGGGCTCGCCGTAGATCTGGTAGAGTTGCAGGCTACCCACGCCATAGTTACGGATATTCGAGGGGTTCGAGCTGATCGTCTTCACAACATCGTCGGAGACGCCGATGCCGGTGAGCGGATAAAGCATGCCGGCGTTCTCGCGCGTGCTGAAGAGCACGACGCCGGTGCTGGACCTGTCGGTCTGCGCGTTGGAACTCATCATGACCAGCCAGACTGGCTGCTCGGCGGTGTTGTAGAGTAATTCAATCCCACCGACGGGCTTCTGCTGCTTCGCGCCGGAGGGGTTGAACCAGGGCGCGTCATGATACAGGCCCCACCAGGCAAGGTAGTTGTCGACAAGAGAACTTGGCATGATGCGGTCCACCCACGCCGGAACATCCTTCACGGCGTACTCTTTGATCGCGCCGGACTGCGGGTCCACCAGCAGAACCTTATCCACGACCTGCCCGGTGAAACCGTGTGTCGGCGTCTGTAGCGAGATGGTGAAGTAGGGTGTTCCGGAGTCGTCCACCTCGAGCGTCGGCTCGGAGAGGTTCGCGCCGGCATAGCCGCTGAGGTAGACATGGCGCAGCAAGTCCTGGTTGAGGATGGCGTCGGGCAGGTAGCGCATGTGGAAGCCGGTATGCAGCGTCGCCTGCGCGTTCGGGTCTTCGGCGTCCACCTGCACGTAGCCCGGACTCTCCCAGTTCCCGACGTTTGCCCAGACGTTGTTATAGACCAGCGGCGCGATCCAGTAGAGATGTCCCTGGACCGACTGGAGTGTATACGAGGCTTCATCGGTATGGTATTGCGAGCCGAGGTTCTGTCCGGTGGAGGCGAGCGAACGCTGCCCCAGGTTCGCCGCGACACCCTGGTTGACCAGCACGATGTGGTTGACATCGGTCGACGGAAGTTGAGCGCCAGCGGGAGCCGCCTTGATTGTCGGAATGCTGGCGAGCGCCTTGGCGTTGCCGTCGAACCAGGTCGTGCCGACGACGATCAGCCCGTTGATGATGGTGGCGAAGAGGAGCCCGATGACGATGGCGGTGACGCCGACCTGCGCGCCGACCTGTATGCGCGATGTCGAGGCGGAGTTTGAGGGGCGCTCATCTACCCAGTCGCGTGATCCTTTTCCCCCACGCCGGATCGCGCCTTCCGCGTTGATGCGTTCAGTCAGCGAATCAACGGTCGCGCGGATCTGGCGAAAGCCACCGCCGAAGAGCGCGAAGACGCCGGAGAGAATCAGCGGCCAGATCAGCCATTGCCCGCCCCAGTACGGGCCAGTCATGGGCGGCAGGACGTAGTAGAGGATGATGAGATCAAGGATGAGGTTGAAGATCCAGAGCGCCGCCGCCCAGGGCAGCAGATCGCGCGGGTTTGGCCGCTGCTTGCGTGAGAAAAGGTAGACCAGCCCAACCAGAATGGCGGTGACGATGGTTGCGCCCAGCGCCGCCAGCCAGAAGATGATCATGGATGCCCGCTCCAATAGAGGGCGCCAGAGTGACGCCAGATGTGCCAAGCACGAAATAAGCGCTCCAGCGTTATAGTATACGCCCGGTACATCCATCTGGCGCCGCCTGCGAGATGCTCTCAGGGGCTATCAGGTCATGGTCTCAAGGCTGGTGAGTTGTGCGCGCCAGCTAGCCACCCAGGGCTTGCGCACGGCGTTCAGCCTCCTCCGCCTCCGTCGTGCGCCGCAATGCGCGCAATGTCATAGCCTTGCCGCTCCAGGCGGCGAGACTATTTTGATCGAGCGCCAGCGCTCGATTGTAGGCGTTTAGCGCCGCATCATAGTCTCGCAATTCATAGAGCGCGGCGCCCTTGTTGATCCAGGCGGCGGTGTTGGCCGGCTCACGGGCCAGCGCGTGATCGTAGCACACGACAGCTTCCCGGTACCGCCGCAAACTGTAGAGTGCGTTGCCCTTGTTGTAGGAGGCGTTCGCATCGTCTGGCTCAATCGCGAGCGTGCGATCATAGTCGGTCAGCGCCTGGCGATAACGCCGCACGTCGCTGAGCGCGTTGCCGCGATTACTCCAGGCGGCGGCGTAGCGAGGTTCGAGCGCCAACGCGCGATCAAACGCCGTGAGCGCCTCATTCTGGCGGCCCGCGTCATTGTAGACGACGCCGCGATTATTCCATGGCGCCGCGTAGTCTTCATCCAGCGCGATTGCGCGTTCGTAGTCGGAGAGCGCCAACCGCGGGTCTTTGAGCGCGTAGCGGGCCACACCCCGGTTGTTCCAGGCGATCGCGTTCTCCGCGTCCAAAGCGAGCGCGCGTTCGTAGGCGGCCAGAGCAAGTTGGTAGCGCCGCAGATTGTAGAGCGCTTCTCCTTTGTTGTTCCATGCTCCCGCGTGGTCAGGCGTCAGCGCCAGCGCCCGCTCATACGCCTCGAGGGCGTCTTCCCAGCGCTGGAGGCGGCCATAGGCATAGCCCAGGGAAAACCAGGCGATGAAGCTGGCAGCCTCGAGCTGAACGGCGCGTTGGAACTCGCGCAGCGCCTCCTCATACGCCTGGCGCGCGAGCAGCGCCTTGCCTCGCGTCACGACGTCTTCGAGCGTGTCGGCGGCCTGCGCGACAGCGCGCGCCGCGCTGAGCGTAAGCAGTTGCAGCGCCCGCTCGGTGACGTCCGCTGGCCGCAGCGACGCGATGTCGATCTGACGGTAGTCTCGCACGAACAGCCGGTTGTTGATATCGATGGCGGTGATCTGTTCGCTGCTGAACGCCAGCAGGAGCCGCTGTGGCTCGCGCTGGTAGAACTCATGGATCAACGCCATCTGGCGCTGTATTCGCTCAACGGCGAGCGCCTCGCGGGTCAGCAAGGCGAGAACAACGGCGCGCCGACGTACCTCGCGCCGGAAGGCGGCGAGCGCCTGATCTTTGGCCCGGCTGACCTCCTCATACCAGACATCCGCGCCTGCCTGCCGTAGCGCCGCTGCCAGCGCGTCGCGCGCCGCGGTCTCCTGCGGGCTGTAGATGATCACGATCTGGATCTGTACTGCCATGCTCCCCACCTCCCTCTAGCTGCCACTTTTCGCAAGGAGTATAGCACTGTGCAGCGCTGATGTGGCGTGAAGCGCGGGCGTGACGGCTCGTTGTGGATGATCTTCAGCCGGACAATGTCACCTGAAGGGCGAGAGAATGCGGCGGCGACGCGCGCGCAGCCACATTCCTCCGCCGATGAGTCCTACCCCTACGAGCGCCATAACCGCGAGCATCAGCGGCCAGTTTGTAGTGGCGCGCATATTCTGGTCTTGCTTGCGTGCGTCTTGCGCCGCGAGGGTTGGCGTTCCAGTCGTCGCGCTTGCGCTGGCCATCGCTGAGGCGGTGGAGGCGGCGGTCGCTGTCGGCGCGCCTGACTGGGCGCGCGCCTGGCCAGAGTCCGGATTGACCATCAACGAGGAGGTATTCACGACCTCAAAATCGGAGCCGGGGATCGCGCCGAGCGCGTGCAGGTCGTCGTTGCTCCAGCGGTCGTCTGGCGCGCCGGAGAGGAACCAGTTGGAGCCGTTGTCAGCCACGATCATGCCGTAGCGCTTGAGCGCGGTGAGGATGATGCGATTCGTTGGCGAGAAGCGTGAGATGTCCACGTTCGTCTTGAGGCGCAGGCGCAGACCCATCGGCGGCGCGCTGGGATCGGTGACCGACGACGCCAGGTGGCGCGCTGGCCAGATAAAGGCGCGCTGCGTGCGGCTGACGGTGAAGCGGATCGCGTGATTGATTGCGCCTGCGGCGACCTCGTCGTAGCGCACTAGGCCCGGCAGGATTGGTAGCCCTGCCGCGTCGGACGAGGTCCAGCCGCGCGGACGCAGCGCGTTCGAGCGCAGGTTCCACACCGCGCCGCTGCCAGCGCGCCAGCTGCTACCCTGTGGATAAGCCGCGAATATCTCATACAGCTTACACGACCCGCTCTGCACGACCAGCACATGGCGGTCGCCGTCGCTCTGCGCGCCGCCCTCGATCGGCGCGTTCGGCGGGATGGGATAGGGGCCAGGGTCGCTCTCGTCGCCATAGTCGAAGCTGACAGGTACAGCGGGCTGGCTGGCTGGCGCGACGACGTAGGGAATGCCGATGGGGCCGCCGTCGTAGAGACCAGAGCCGAAGTCTGGATGCAGATGCCCGCCGTCCGCCGATGCTGGCGACGTAGCTCGCCGAGCGCGCGTCAACCGGCAGCGCAGAGATGTCCGCGTTCCAGACGTTATCCGAGGGGAAAATCGGACACCCACCAATTGTAGGCGATGCTGGACGAGCAGGCGCACGAGGATGAGCTAATACGGCTGCGCTCAGGGGCGCGAGCAACGCCGCAAGAGCCAAGGCGCAGGCCGTGAGGATGCGATGGGAACTGGTCACGGCAACGCGCCCTCTGGCGGCCCTGCTGGCGCCTCAATGTGTCTCGTGCGGATTAGTACAGGATGATTGGCGTGCCGAGCGGCGTCCAGTTGTAGACCTGCTCCATGTTCCACCCGACCTGTCTCCCATTCACGACCGGCACGCCATAGGAGATATTGATGCAGCCGTGTGAGCCGCCGCTGAACGCGTTCGGATCGTAGTGGGGCAGATTGGTTTCTGGGCCGAGCTGGTGGCGCCAGTAGGCGTCGTGCAGCCAGAAGCCGCCCTCGTGGTAGGCGATGTCAAAATGGATGGGGGTTGGAGCATACTCGCCGGGGACCGGCGGCGTGAACACATCGCCGAATCCTGCCGGAATCGGTATTGGAGTCCCAGTAGGACCGGGAGCGGTTCGCGGGCAGGTTTGGGGATGCGCGGTGCAGTTATTGGGGTCGCTGGGCGAGTGCCGGTTGATCGCCGTCCAGAAGCCGGGAACCGACGGGACAGCCAGATCACCGGTAGTGACGTACGTGTAGCCGACCATATTGCCGTTCTCGTAGAACCGGGCGACCTGCTCACGCAGCGAGACCATGATGACCTTGCCGTTCATCACGTTGTAGTACTGCATGAGCTGCAAGTCGGTGGCGTGTGGCTTCTCATGGACGGGGTTGATGCGCGCATTGTCATCCATCGCATTCACCTCGTCGGTCGCCGGATCATAGTTGTCCAGCATCGCGCGCAGGTTCGCCATTAGCGAGGTGATGCGAAAATCGGCGGACTGGAAGCCTTTGTCCGTGCGCGCATAGCTCTCCGGCTTCGACGCGGGACCAATGCCGATGTCATTGTCGAGGAGGCCATCCTCGCCCATGTACTCATACGCGAGCGGATAGGCTCCCCCGGGATTGAAGCGGGGATTGGGCTGCTTATTGATGATCGTCCGCTTCCAGACCGCGTCGGAGCGCACGAGCGTATCGAACTGTTTGTAGTCGTAGAGCGCCTTCGACCGGATGAGCAATGAGGTCATCGCCGTATTCTGCTGCGTGACGATCGTGGCGACCGCCGTATAGTCGCTGGGCTGATGCGCCGCCGCGAGTTTGGTGGCCGCGTCATCATGCTGCTTCTGGAAGGTATCTGGCGATGGCTGGTTCCCATACTGTTGGCGCAGGGCGGCCTCTAACGCGGAGTTCCCCTGGAATCCGCCCACATATTGCTTGAGCAGATCGATGCGCGCCTGGAGGCTCTTGAGAAGCGACGCGGCGATATAGGGCTGAGCCGTGGCGGCGTCGGCCTGCGACTGCACGATCTGCGCGTCGATAACACCCGTAAGCGACTGGTAGCGCTCAGCAGTGGCGGCGTCGCGGAAGACCGACAGGTCCTGGTCATAGAACTGCTGGGCCTGTTGCGTGTCGAGACCGGTGTCCGTCAGCCACTTGATGACCGTCTTGAGGTCCTGGAGTTTCTGATACGCGGGCCAGAGCGCCTCGAGCGCCTGTGTCTGTGCGGTCGCGATGTCGCTGACATGCGCATAGTCCCGAGGCGTCTTGGCGTTCTCGAATGCCTGCTGCGCCGCATCATAGCGCGCCTGATACGTCGGAACCTCGGTAAACCCTTCGCCGTGTCGCTGGTTGAGGATGTTGGCGAAGGCCTGCATGTCTAGCTGGGCCTGTTGCATAAGTGACTGTGGCGCGCTCTGCTCGATAGCTATCAACTGGTTGTAGAGCGAAGTGTACGACTTGGCGGCGTTGTCGTAGTCATAGGTCAGGCCGCCGTCGCCGTTCGCCACTTTCTTCTCCTGGGAAGTGACGGGCGTGAGGAGTCGCTCTGGAAGACCGAGGTCGTTGCGCGCGTGGGTCAGTTCCTGATCAAGCTTGGTTTTGTTCGCGTGCGCCTGATCGATCTGCGCCTGGGAGGAGCAGGCGGTGAGCAGCGAGGTGAGCAAGACGAGCGCGAGCATTCCCATCCACAGCGCGGGTGAGCGCTTGCGCCATCCACGAACTTCCCAGCGAGACCCTTGCCTTGTCACTGCGCCATTCCCCTCTCCAGCACAACCCGATCATAACACGCAGCGTGACGGATCTGTCACCCCAATCGCTGGCGTAGCGCTCATTCGCTGCCCTCTAGTATAGCGTGCCTTCCGCGCTGCGCAAGAGGTTGTGACCGACGGATGGGAGAGAAATCGCTTGCGCTGATGGCGCCACATCACTGTGCGCGTTCCTTGATCCAGACGGAACTTCCGCGCCAGCCTTCTTCCCTCTATTCGTCGCCAGGATACAATGTGGAGGCCGCGCGGGGTGGCATTCTGCGGGCCGCGTGGGAGGCCGACCCTTCCCATTTCCTGGGCCATCCCAAGCTGCCCAAATACCTTGACAAGCGAGGGCGCAACCTGCTGACCTACACTGAGCAGGCCATCAGCCGCGCGCCCAAGCATCGTGGGTATGTCGTCCCCTCGGGGCTGGATATTCGCGTCGAGACCCGACAGGCGGCCATCGACCAGGTGCGCATCGTGCCGCACGCTTCCCACTACACCCTGGAGGTGATCTATGAGCGCCCCGTGACGCCCGCCGACGTGGACCCATCGCGCGTGGCGGCGGTGGACATTGGATTGAACAATCTCGCGGCGGTGACTTTCGACCAGCCCGGCATCATACCGTTTCTGGTCAACGGCCGTTCGCTGAAGGCGATCAATCAGTGGTACAACAAGCGCCGCGCCCGCCCCCAACCCAAACTGCCCGCGGAGTCTTCGCTTCCCGGCAGCTCGATACACTCACCGACAAACCAGCAACGCCAGATCAACCTATTACGGGTGGGATTTGCAAGGAAAACGGCTCAGGATGGCGATGAAGGGAGGCGGAGCATGGACGCTGGCGATCTGCGGACCCCGCCCTGCCTTGAAGCGACGCGCATGCGCGATGGTCGCCTGCTGGTCACATGCCATGTCACACCGCGCGCTCGGAGTGAGCGGATCGCCTGCGAGGGAGGGAAGCTGCGCGTATGGCTACACGCGCCACCGGTGGAGGGCGCCGCAAACGAGGCGCTGATCGAACTGTTCGCGCGCATGCTGCGTCTGCGCAAGCGCGCGGTCACTCTGGAGCGCGGCGCGGCAGCGCGGCAGAAAACGCTTGCCATCGACGGATTGAGCGCGCAGGAGTTCTGGCGGCGCCTCGGCTTCACAGCGAGCGAATAAACGGCGCTGTCATACCGGCGACGACGTTGATAGCGGCCAGGTAGTCCGCAGAACCTGATAGTCCACAGAAGAAATAACGCGATGGCCGGAACCCGATCGGGTTCCGGCCATCGCGTTAGGTCAAGCGCGTTCACTGCGCGCATCGACCTCTAGTAGTCGTCGCTACCATGCTCGTCGCGGCGGCGTGGACGGTCGTTGTAGCCACCATTGTATCCGCCACGATCCGAACCACGGTCATTGCGGCGCGACCATATCGCCGCTGGAGGAGCCACGGTCATTGTAGCCGCCGTTCCCACGATCGTTATAGCCACCGCTGTAGCCACCGCGATCGTTATACCCGCCGCGATCATTGTAGCCACCGCGATCGGAGTATCCTCCACTGTAGCCGCCGCGGTCGTTGTAACCGCCGCGATCATTGTAGCCGCCGCCATAGCCACCGCGGTCATTGTACCCACCGCGCGAGCGCTCGGCGCGTGGCTGCGCCTCATTGACACGAATCGTGCGGTTGCCAAACATGGTGCCGTTCAGTGACGCGATCGCCTTCTGCGCCTCGTCATCGTTCGTCATCTGGACGAACCCGAACCCCTTGCTGCGGCCGGTATCACGATCCATGATGATAGCGGCCTCAATCACTTCTCCAAAGACTGCAAACAACTGGGCAAGCTGATCATTGTCAGCTGTGTAGGGCAGGTTCCCTACGTAGATACGGGTGGCCACTCAAGCTCCTTCAGGGCTTCTTCTCTCTGACCCCTCTCTATGGGTCAGCATACCGGGAAACACACAAACCAATGCGACGTGGCTCGACAGGCGCTCAGGAGGGAGGCGACACAAGGCGGAGGAACAGTCTCCAACACAGCCACCAGACGAGGCGTAACCGAGATCACTTAGCCTGGAGAGTATATCACATAACAGCGTTCAACCGCCAGGTCGGCGCCGAGCTTTGTATACAATTACCACTTCCATAGTGGACAATTTCCGCCAGTCTCCCTTTCACTCCAGACGTAGAGAGTGTGGACTCCAGTTCACACACTTTTCCACCCAGTGGCATGGAGGCGTCTTCCCGGTCATCTGCTTCTCTCCGAACGCCCCGCGCCTTGGCGACGAACGCATATACTGGGGGCGAGCGCTGGAGCATGCGCCGCCATCGGGCAGCGCTTGAGAATAACAACCCATTTCGCAGGAGACCATTCATGACTGCTCTGGACGAGCTTGCATCATCGCTGGCCCCCGCCCGCGGCTTCATGCATCTGGACGACGAGGATACCGCGTTCGATCATGCGCGCGTTGTCGTCGTCCCCGTTCCCTTCGATGGCACGACCTGTTACCGTCCCGGCACGCGCGAAGGCCCGCAGGCCATCATCGACGCCTCGCGCAATCTCGAACTCTACGACGCCGAACTGCGACGCTCGCCCTACCGCGTCGGCATTCATACCCTGCGCGCTGTCGAGATCATCCAGGGCAACGCGGCGGGGATGGTCGAGCGCGTCGAGCAGGTCACCGGGGCGCTGCTGGAGCGCGAGAAGTTCGTCGTCACGCTCGGCGGCGACCATCTGACCTCCATCGGCGTCGTGCGCGCCTTCGCCAAACGCTATCCGGCGATGAGTGTCCTGCAGATCGACGCGCACGCCGACCTGCGCGAGGAGTACGAGGGCTCCGCGCTGAGCAGCGCGACCATCATGCGGCGTGTGCTGGATGTCTGTCCGCGCACGGCGCAGGTGGGCATTCGCAGCCTGAGCGAGCCGGAGGCGCGACTCGTCGAGGAGCGGAGCTTGCCCATGTGGCTTGCCAGCGAGATCCACCGCCAGACGCTTCAAGCGCAAACGTGACTGGATCGAGCAGGTTGTGGCGCAACTGGCCGATGAAGTGTACGTCACCATCGACATTGACGCCTTTGATCCCGCGCTCGTGCCAGGGACCGGCACACCAGAGCCAGGCGGCCTCGGCTGGTACGACGTCGTTGACCTGCTCGCGGCGGTGACGGAGCGCAAGCGTGTGCTCGGCTTCGACGTCGTCGAACTCTCGCCACTCGTGGAGAGCCATGTCAGCCCCGTCGTCGCGGCGAAGCTCGTCTATAAACTGATCGGCATGGCCGTTCCCGAAGACTGACGGTAAGACAGAACGCTACAGCGCCGCTGGCTCTTCGTCGGCGTTCGCGTCCTCTTCGTCGGCGTTCACATCTGCGTCTGTCTGATCCGGTTCAGTCGTGTCTGGAGCCGCAGCGGCCGCCTCCGCAGGAGCCTCCTCATCCACAGGCGTTGTCGCTTCGTCCGACTGCTCCACGAAGTCATTGGACGCTTCGGCTGCTGGCGCATCCAGTAGTTGCGGTGGAGGCGGGCTGGCGACTGGCGGCGCGCCGGTGGCGAAGCGGATGACGTGAAGCCTGGGCAGTTCGCCGTTGTAGAGGATCCCCGCGTCATGGCGGCGGGTAAAGGCGAGATGGTTGAGCGCCTGAGTGACGGGACGCCTCGTGCGCAGCAGCACTGCCAGGAAAATCGTGTGCGCCACAATCACCGTCTCGACGGCGCCGCGACTCCAGGCAGGAAACATGCCCGCTGGCGCGAGCGAGAACGCCAGATCAATGCTCAGCGTGAAGAACAGCGCGACCGGAGTGGCGACGATCAGCGCCACTATCAGCGGCAGCCAGGTCTCGCCCGCGCGCACCGCCGCCGCGAGCAAGTAGAGCGTCAGCACGAGCAGGGTGTAAGCGATGCTTGCCATTAACGCGCGCGCCGCGTCATCGATCTGGCCGAAGGCGTCTTCCACATGGCTGAAGTCCAGCGATCCGGCCGACCGCGCGACATCGGCCACGACCCATAGAGAGTAACCTAGCGCGCCCAGCGCGACACAGAGCGCGATCACCGGGAGGAAGTATACGCTGATGCCCGCCAGCACGCGCACAACAGCTCCGGCGACGCCACGCGATTGTCGCTGCCCAACCTTCCGCTGGTCCAACGGCAACGCGACTCGCCGCAACCGCGCAATCTGGTCTTCTGGCCCCGCATCAAGCAGTTCATCCGTGGCGGCGCCGCTGGGCGGAGTCTGACGCTCGGCGCCGATGGTCTGCTCGTCGCTAGACATCGCTTCTCCTCGCGTCGTACACCATATGGTCCGCGTCTATGTTACGATGGATGAGGCGAAAATACCAGTAAGCGCCGGACGCCACAGCTTCTGTCTAACGTGCGAACGGCGCCGTTCCTCTCAGCGCAATTAACGGCCCCCACTGTATAGGACATCTGGCGGGCACAGGAAGTCATCCGTCCGCACGCCTATCATACGCCATTGCTTCCCTCGGGGACGTTAGGCGCGATGAGTGGAGCGGTGGTCTTGCTGAAGCTAGAGATTCTCCTGCGGTTGGGCGCGTTGAAGGTTCAGAGCGCAACCGATAAACTCTCGCGATTGAGTGAGGCTGAGCGCGCGAGGTGTGATCGCAGGGAGACGCGCTCGCTCTTCGATTTGAGCAGCGCAAGCGCTTCACGCGCTAGCCAGGCGTCTGCAGGGCAGCGTCAAACGCTTGTCGCAATGCCCAGGCGTAGTCGTCGATGCTCTGAGTATCCAATGCGACCGCTGGCGCAGCGCGCTCGATGACATTTTGCATTGGACCCATCGCGCGCTCGTAGCCGGGAAACCCGCGAAACGCTGGCGCGACCACCAGCGTGTACATCGTGGTCCAGTAGATGCGACAACAGCCACGAATGTCGCCTGCGTTGTAGCGTGGAGCGCCAACCGCGATCGCCGCGGAGATCACCCGGCGCATCTCATCCATCGATCCCAGGGTCGTTATTTCAGGGATATCGACTATCGCGGCCACACGTGTCGCCAGTTGATCGAGACGTGCGGGATGAAGGGCGTCGATTGGTAGCCTCCGGCTTGCCCCTGTGATCATGAGCAGTGTGCGCTCAGAGGCGGGCAGCGCATCGCTATCCTCACGCAGGGTGAGATCGAGCGTGGCGAGCAGGGTCTCATACACCATCTCGGCCCCAGCGACCTGAGTCATATCCAGCAAGGCGCGCGCCCGCGTCTGCGCCTCGGTGGCGGCGGTCTGCGCGCTGGCGAGTCGAAATGGCATTGGAACCTTCTCTCGTTGCGCGGCTCACAGGATCGGTTTGGTGCATATCTGGGCCTGTAAGCAGCGCTTCGATTCTACTCTACACAGGATGATGAGTGTGGGGCAAGGCAAAACGCCGTTGTGAGCAGGAATTGAGCAAAGATTGAGCCGTTAGAAAGGCCAGGACGCGAACAAGACAAGGCAAAAGGCGACTCCCCTTGCGGGAAGCCGCCCTGAACCGGTCGGGGCGAGAGGATTTGAACCTCCGACCCCCACAACCCCATTGTGGTGCGCTACCAGGCTGCGCTACGCCCCGGTGTGGCCTCACTTTAACACAGCCGCGTCGCAGGCGTCAAGCCGACGCATGAGCCAGAGACGCTGAAAGTTCGATGAAGGGCTGCTCTGTCAGTGGCGCGCAAGCAGCCAGAAGAAGACGCCGAGATTGAGGGCCGTGGCGATGATGAGCACGACGAGGAAGACCGGCTTGCGCGTCTTGTGGCGGAAGTAGGCGCGACCCGCCCAGCCGCCGAGGAATCCGCCGATCAGCGCGAGGAGATGCAACACGATCTCCGGCACACGCAGCCCCTGCGCGATCGCCTGATGCTTGTCGTAGCCATAGAACGCGAAAGTGACGACGCTCCAGGCGAGAATCCAGGCCAGATACCAGTTCAGCCCAATGCCCCACATCAAGAGCAGTATCACGCCCAGGCCAACCGCGAGGGCGATCCCGCCAAAGAGGAGATATGGCGAGACGTATGGCCCACTGTAGGGGCGCGCAGACCGATGCTTCGCCGGAGATCCGCCAGCCATTACGCGCGCTCCCCTCAATTGTGTATGGCTACGTTATGCGGCCTTCTGCGCGCCGAAGCCCCAGTCGAGCAGCGCCGTCGCGTCGGTAAAACGACCGGCGTCGGTCTTTTCGCCCAGCACCACGCCGACCAGCCGCCTGTCGGTATGCGCCGCCTCGAAGACCAGGCAGTAGCCCGCGTTCTCTGTATGCCCAGTCTTCACGCCTTCAATGCCGTCGTAGTGGTCGTTTTTCGTCAGCAAATTGTTGGTTGTATCCCAGGTGTAGTCGCGATGGAGCGCTGTCGCCTTCAACTCGTAATGGGGTGTCGAGACAACAGCGCGAAAGTCGGGATTGGCCATAGCGTAGTCCGCCAGCAGTGTGAGGTCGCGCGCGGTGGAGTAGTCGGCCGTCCTCATCAAGGCCGTGTACGTTCACATAGCGCGTGTGGCGCATCCCCAGCAGCGCCGCCTCCAGGTTCATCAGCCCGACGAACCGCGCCTGCGATCCGGCCACCGCATCGGTAATGGCGACCGCCGCGTCGTCGCCTGAAGGGAGCAGCAGCGCGTAGAGCGCCTCGCGCAGGGAAATCGTGTCACCCTCTTTGAGAAAGGCGACGCTGTTGCCGTTGATGTTCATCGCCACGGCGTCCGCGCCCACCTTCACCGGCAGATCGAGCGAGGGAGAGAACTGGATCGCGGCCATTGCCGTCATAATCTTGGTCGTGCTCGCCATGGCGACTGGAGTGTCGGCGTTGACGCTGAGATAGACCTCGCCAGTCATGGCGTTCATCAGAAAGGCCGAGCGTGCGCCGATCTTGGGCGCCGACACGCGGGGAATCGAGGAGGTCGCAGTTGGCGCGGGCGCGGTCGGCGTGGCGAAGGACGCGCTGAGCGTCTCGCCGCATCCCGCCAGCGTTACTAGCAACGTGAGCGCGCCGAGCAGCGCGATCAGCCGTGATCGCCCATGAGTAGAAGCGCGCCCAGCCATGCGTCATCCATTCTCCATGCGGCGAGCGCCGCTATCCGTTCCCATGAATGTATAACGCACCAGGCGCGCAAACGTGACGGCGCGCAGGCTGATCATGGGGCGGGGTTCGCTGGCTGTGGTCGCCCATAGACGATCACCTGCCACAGAGCCGTGCGTCCAGTATAGACGCGCTCGAAGCCGCTGTCACGCGCGATAGCGTCCACGCGCGCCGTGCGATGCACGTAGAACTGGAACCCCGACCGCATCAGGCGTGGGAAGAGGTTGCCCACCGCCGCGCCCCAGCGCATCCACCAGACGTCGCGCGGGAAAATCAGCCCATAGAGCGAGCGTGCGTGCGCGACCGAGGCGCCAACCAGCGCCGGCATATCCGGATAGCAGCAGACGACGCGGTCGAGTGTCACCACGTCCGCAGGCTCGATGTTTTCCGCCTGCTGAACGAAGTCACCCTGGATATATCGCGTGTGATCGGCGAGCCCCAGCCGCGTCGCCTCGCCCTGCGCCGCCTTCAGATAGGCTCCCGAGACATCCACATCGGTCGCGGAGACCGCCCCTGCGCTGAGCAAAGCCATATGGACCGCGCCGACGCCCGCGCCAATGTCGAGCGCTGTTTTCCCGATGACGCCACGCCGCACCAACGCCTCGATCAGCATGCGCGTCGTTCTTGACGGGCCGCGCCTGCGCAGGTCTTTCAAATCGGACTCGGCCATGCGGTCGTCAAAGAGGTTCTCCAGCGCCTGGCACTGTTTGCAGGTCATCCTCGCCTCACTTTCACCAGGCTATAGGGAAAAGGCCGCGCCCCAGTCCGGGACACGGCCCCTTCGCTCAACGATGCGCCGTCCTCATGGCTGGAGGCCAGGAGTGAGGTCCGGCGTGCCGCCATCAAACTGGCCCGCGTCGCTCGACGAGCCATTCGTCGAACTGCCTGACGCGCCGCTGGTTGTCGCGCCGTTGCTCGTCGCGCCAGCCCCTGACGAGAGACCGCCAGGAATCGCCTCGACGCCCGGCGCCGCATCGAGTACTTGCGGGTTGATGCCGGTCTCGTTGAGGATCTGCGCGAGCTGGTTGGCGTCCACCGTCTCGTGCCGGCGCAACTCGAGCGCGATACGCTCCAGCGTCACCTTATGATCCGTCAGCAGCTTGACGACCTGGCCGTAGGCCTCCTCGATGATCTCGCGCGCCTCCTCGTCGATCAGCGCGGCGGTCTTCTCCGAGTACTCCCGTGAGCCAATGTCGCTCGGAACGCCGAACGGACTGGGTCGGTCGCTATAGGAGATCAACCCGACCTTCGTGCCCATGCCCCAGCGTGCGACCATGCTGCGCGCGATCATTGTGATCTGCTGGAGGTCGTTCTCGGCGCCGGTCGTGATGCTACCGATGACCACCTGCTCTGCGCCGCGCCCGCCGAGCGCCGTCATGATCCGCCCGAAGAGGTAATCCTTCGAGTAGTTGTAGCGGTCGTCCATCGGCGTGTACTGCGTGACGCCCAGCGCCTGGCCGCGTGGCACGATGGTCACCTTGGTCACCGGATCGGAATGCGGCGTCAGCAGGCCGACGAGCGTGTGTCCAGCCTCGTGGATCGCCACGACGCGCAGGTCCTCCTCGCTGAGCACCAGTGGTCGCTCGGCGCCAAGCTGGATGCGGTCCAGCGCGTCGGTAAAGCAGCGCATGTTCGACCCGGTCGAGGTTCCGGCGCGCCGCGAGCAGCGCCGCCTCGTTGACGAGGTTGGCGAGGTCCGCGCCGACCATGCCCGTCGTCATGCGCGCAAGCTGCACCATATCGACATCCGGCGCGAGCGGCACGTTGCGCGCGTGAATCGTCAGAATCGCCTGGCGGCCCTTCCAGTCGGGGCGGTCCACCGTCACACGGCGGTCGAAGCGGCCTGGGCGCAGCAGCGCCTGGTCGAGGTTATCGGGACGGTTCGTCGCGGCGATGACGACTACCGCCTGGCGCGCGTCGAAGCCATCCATCTCGACGAGCAACTGGTTGAGTGTCTGCTCGCGCTCGTCGTTGGTGGTCAGGCTAGTGCCGCGCTGGCGGCCCACCGCGTCGATCTCGTCGATGAAGATGATGCTCGGCGCGGACTTCTTGGCCTGGTCGAAGAGATCGCGCACACGGCTGGCGCCGACGCCGACCAGCACCTCGACGAACTCGGAGCCGGACATCGAGAAGAACGGCACACCCGCCTCGCCTGCCACGGCGCGCGCGAGCAGCGTCTTACCGGTGCCCGGAGGGCCGACAAGCAGCACGCCCTTCGGAATCTTGCCGCCGAGCCGCTGGAACTTCTGCGGCGTCTTGAGGAACTCGACGACCTCCTCAAGCTCGGACTTCGCCTCGTCCACCCCCGCGACATCCGCGAAGGTCGTGCTGGGGCGATCCTCCATGATGAGCTTGGCGCGGCTGCGCCCGAAGTTGAAGATGTTCTGCTGGCTCTGCGTCGCGCGACGCGAGAGGAAGAAGAGCAGCGCGACCAGCGCCGCGATCGGCAGGATATTGATGAGCAACGTGACCCAGAAGTCGTTCGATCCGGCCTGCTTGCCTATCACCGCGACGCTGTGCTGCGAGAGCTGCTGCTGAATCGCCTGGTCGTCGTTGAACGGGTTGAAGGTGGTGAAACGATTGTAGGGTTTGCCGTCCTTGGTGTAGGTGTTCTTGAAGTCGCCGGTGATCTGTCCGCCCTGCTGGTAGGTCACGTCCTTGATATTGTCGTTGTCGATCTGACTGATGAAGTCGCTGTAGGACAGCTCGACCTGCGGATTGGTGACGTTGGCGGGATTGAAGAAGACCACCACCACGTTGTAGATGACGATGGCGATCAGTAACAGCAGCAAAATGCGCGAGACCCAGCCAAGGCCCCCGCCAGGACGCGGACGCCCAGGCGTGTTGCCGCCATTCTGCCCATTGGGGCCAGCTGGCGGGCGGGGCTGCGGTCCATCGTTATTACGAAGCGCGTCCGCTTTGGCCGGCGCGTATGGGGGCTTCGGCGCCTGCTGCTGACGCTTGGAATCGGAGTCTGACATGTGGTATGGCGCCTGCTTTCTCGCGCTGCGGAGGGAGCGCCGCCCGTCATGGGAAGGCGCGGTCCATCCGAAAAATCAACGCAACATGAGCCGAACATGAGCCGTTCTGTGACATGGCTTTCCGCTATTATAACGCAGCCCTCCTTGCGGCTGCATGAGAGCGCTCGACACTTCATCGCGCCGCGCGCCCACCGCTGCGCCGAGGTGGGGCTGACATGTCCTAGCGGATTGTCGCAGAGTATACGTATGTGTGGGCAAAAAGGCGCATCCTGTTGTTGAGATGATGATAAGGACCGCGCATGAGCGGCGCGGTGGGAGTCGCGTGCTAGAATACACCATTGGCCCCACGTAGCCAACGCCGTCACCGCCAGAGCCGACCGCGTCCTCGCTCACACATCTTCACGCTCAGGAGCCGGTTGCGGGAAAGGACAGTACTCCCATGACACAAAGCCGCGCAGGCCGCTCCGCTGACGCCCAGGTCGCGCCACGCCTCGACTCCATCGACGAGGTCCTGTCCGTGCTCGCCGCGCAGCGCTACATCGCCGACCGTGGGCTGGCGACGGCGGTCTTCCTCGCGCTCAAGCGCCGCAAGCCGCTGCTACTGGAGGGCGAGCCAGGGGTCGGCAAGACCGAGGTCGCGCGCGCGCTGGCCGATATCCTGAGCGCGCAGTTGATCCGCTTGCAGTGCTACGAGGGCATCGACCAGTCCACGGCCGTCTATGAGTGGAACTATGCGCGCCAATTGCTCTACATTCGCATGCAGGAGGCGCACAACGGCAAGGCGAGGGCGCCGCAGGCGCATGGGCGATGTCTTCGGTCCCGAGTTTCTCATCAAGCGTCCACTGCTCCAGGCGCTGGATGCGTCGCGCAAGCAGCGCGCCGCCGTGCTGCTGATCGACGAACTGGACCGCGCCGACGCCGAGTTCGAGGCCTACCTGCTGGAGCTGCTCAGCGACTATCAGATCACCATTCCCGAGATCGGCACGCTGCGCGCCGCAGCAGCCGCCCATCGTGGTCCTGACCTCCAACCGCACGCGCGACATCCACGACGCGCTACGCCGCCGCTGCCTCTACTACTGGATCGAATATCCCTCGCTGGAGAAGGAATATGCCATTGTGCGCGTACGCGTGTCCCCGAGGCGCCGGACCGGCTGGCGCGGCAGGTGGTCGCTTTTGTGCAGTCGCTGCGCGGCGAAGAACTCTTAAGGCGCCCAGGCGTCGCCGAGACGCTGGACTGGCTCGCCGCGCTCGTCACCCTGGGCCAGACCGAGCTGACCGAGGACATGCGCGCGCGACTCGCTCGGCGCGCTGCTCAAGTATCAGGACGACATCGCAGAAGGTGACAAGGGCAACCTTCTCGCGCGGCTGGTGGAGAAGATTCGCGCCACCGTGTGGCCAGCAGGATATTTCCAGTGAGCGAACCACGCGACGCCCGGCGCCGAGAGCGCTGCTATCCCGACAATGAACCCTCATGCCAGATCGAGCCTATGCGGGCCATCGCTGAACGATGTGGAGTTGGCGCGTGGCGAGTTGCTGCTGGCGCGCATCCTCGACTTCGCGCGCTTCCTCTGGGAGCTGGGGCTGGACATCGGGCCGGGGCGCATGGTCGAGCTGGTCGAGAGCCTGCCGCTGATCGACATCGGCGTGCGCGAGGAGTTCTACACCTTCCTCAAGGTCAGCCTCGTCTCCAAGCGCGAGCAACTGACGACCTTCGACGATGCCTTTGCCTATTTCTGGCACGCCCGACTCGATGCCCGCGACGACCTCCAGACAGGCGCGCAGATGCGGCGGCGCAGTCTCGCGCTGCCCTCGCATCGCATGCCGGAGCAGGACAAGGCGCAGGAGCGACTCACGCTGCCCTGCCTCAGCAGCAACGCCATCCCCACGCGCGGCTCGCGGAGGCCGCGCGGCAGACACGCCGCGAGGAAGAGGAGAACGCCGAGCGCACAGGCACCTACAGCCACGAGGAACTGCTGCGGCGCAACGACTTCGAGGAGTTCACCTAGGACGAGCTGCAGGAGGCGCGGCGCTGATGGCGCGGCTGCGCTGGCGGCTCGGCGAGCGTCGACCCGGCGGCTGCGCCCGCGCGTCACGGCCGCGCGCTCGACCTGCGCCGCACACTCGGCGAGAGCCTGCGCTCCGGCGGCGAGCCGATCACCTTACGGCGGCGCGAGTTGCGGCGCAAACCGCGCCCGCTCGTCATCATCTGCGACATCAGCGGCTCGATGAGCCTCTACTCGCGCCTGCTGCTGCACTTCGTCCATACCGTCTCCAATGGCCTGTCCAATGTCGAGACGTTTGTCTTTGGCACGCGCCTGACGCGCATCACTCGCCAGCTCGCGCGCCGCGACGTGGATGAGGCGCTCGCGTTGGTCACAAAGAGCGTGCAGGACTGGTCGGGTGGCACGCGCATCGGCGAGTCGCTGCGGACCTTCAACCGTAGATGGTCGCGGCGGGTGCTGGGGCGTGGCGCCGCCGTGCTCATCATCAGTGACGGCTGGGACCGCGGGGACGTTCGTATTCTGGGGGAGGAGATGGCGCGGCTGCAGCGCAACTGCCACCGGCTGATCTGGCTCAACCCGCTGCTTGGGCTGGAAGACTATCGCCCGGTGACGGCGGGCATGCGCGCCGCGCTGCCCTACATTGACAGCTTCCTGCCAGCCAACAACCTCGACAGCCTCATTGCTCTGGGCAAGGCGCTCGAAGCCATGGGACGACGACCGCCCGGTTCGCGGGCTTCGTGCCGACGCCATCGCCTGAAGCTGGTCCGAATCCAGCTTGAACTCGTCGTCAATCCTTGCTCGTCAATTGTCATGAGCGGTGGACACCGGCAGCGTCATCGGATAGGATGAGGGGTATCGAATCAGCGCGGACGTAACCTCGTATGTGGGCCGTCGCGCGACTACATCTGGACATCATCTGGGCATCGCATCGTAGTCTGTGGCGGGAGGAACCGGCGGATGGCTGTCGTCACGAGTATCATCAATCTCAAGGGCGGTGTCGGCAAGACGACGCTGACGCTCGCGCTCGCCCATTATCTGGCTGGTGAGCATGGCAAGCGCGTGCTCGTGATCGACCTCGACCCGCAGACCAACGCCACGATCGCACTAGTGACCGAGCGCCGCTGGCGCGAGCGCGATCAGGCTGGCCAGACGCTCTACCAACTCTTCAAGGACCAGACTCGAGAACACGCGGCTCTTCTCGGCGCAGGAGGCGATCCTGACACGCGTCTCCAATGTAGGCGGCGGTATTCCTGGGCTAGACCTGCTGCCGTCGAGCATCCGCCTCCACCGCATTCAGGACCGCATCACCAAGATCGCCGACCTCGATACCTTCCGTGGCGGCCCAGTCTATGCACTGCGCGAGGCGTTGCGTGACACCCTGCAGCACTACGATCATGTGCTGATTGACTGCCCGCCGAACCTCGGCGTCATCACGCTCAACGGCATCGCCATCAGTCGCTACTTCCTCATCCCCGTCGTCCCCGATATCCTCTCGACGCTTGGTGTGCCGCTGGTGCTGGATCGCATGGCCGATTTCGCGTTGCGCGCGCAGCACGAGATCTTCGGCCTGGGGATCGTCGTCTCGCGTTTCCGCGCCGCCAGCAGGCTCCACAAGCAGACCGTCATGAGCATGCGCCGCGACGCGATTCCCGGCATTCATCCGCCGATTTTTAACTCGATCATCACCGAAGATGTCGGCGTCGCGGAGGCCGCCGACGTTGAGGAGACCGTCGCCACATTGCGACAGAAGTTTGGTGGCACGGCCCCACACCGGCAGTTCAGCGCGCTCGCCGACGAGTACCTGCGCTACGTTGGCGGCTAGCGCGGCAAGAGCGGCATGGCGGGTATGCCCGCCCGGGAGAAGCCACATGGATCAGGATCAATCATCGCAAGATCACAACGGGTACGACGACGACGCCTTCGGGCAGTCGCAGCCGATCACCGGCAAGCCTGTTCCTGTGCAATCCAAGAACTCGACCAATGGGAACGGCGCTGGGCGCTTCATGCAGCCGCAGGGAAACCAGCCGGACAAGCAGGGAGAAACGGCTCCGCGCTCGATTCCGGTCAAGTCGATGCTAGGAACGTCCAGCAGCGCTGGCGACGCCTCGCTTGGCGCCGTGGCGGCTTGGCCGAGCATACCCGACAACCGCGCGGCGAGCGCGTATCCAGCGGACCAGCCGGAGGCGCTGCCTGCGCCGCCAGCCTCGCGCGCTCCTGCCGCGATGAGCGCTGAAGACGCGCGACGGCTGCCCTGGGAGGCGGCTGACTCATGGGGTGACGTGTCGTACACGATTCGCATGACGGCGAACGCGGCTGCCGGGCTGAGTTACGCCTTGTGGTGGGTGACGGGCATCGTTTTCTGGTTCGCCGAGAAGCGTAACCGCTACGTCCGCTTCCACGCCTGGCAGTCGCTCATGTGGACTGCGGCGCTAACTGTGCTCGCCGTCATTGGCTTTTTGCTGACGAGTTTCGTCTTCACCAGCGCCGCAAGCGCTCACCAGCCGATGCTAAGCGCGTTGGGTGAGGCGCTAAAGTGGATCTTCATTCTAGGTATCCTGGGGCTGTGGCTTTGGCCGATGGTGGCGGCGTTCACCGGACATCACCTGCGCCTGCCGTGGATTTTCGGCAAGTCCGCCGAACGCTACTCGGCGTTGCCACGAGATCCCGCCCGCCACTAGAGCGCCAGGTTCCATCTTGGCTGGCGCTGGCCGGAATAGAGCGGTATGCCTAAGATTACCAGCATGCAGCCACATCGCCGCCGTCCTGACGAGTGGCACATCTCGCTCGACGGCGACTACGCCTTCACCCTTGACGGCGCGACCCTCGTCGCCGAGGGCCTGGCTGTTGGCATGGAGTTGCGCGAGGAAGACATCACACGGCTACGCGCCGCCGCCGAGGAGCGGCGCATCTACGATTCCGCGCTCAACTTCCTGACCGCCCGTCCGCGCAGCCGCACCGAAGTGCGCCGCCGCCTGCTGCGCCCCCGGCCCAATCGCCAGAGTCCTGCGCCAGAAGTCGTTGACCGCGTGCTGGCTCGACTGGAGCGCATGGGTCTGCTGGACGACCGCGAGTTCTCCGAGTTCTGGGTCGAACAGCGCGAACGCTTCAGCCCTCGCGCCGCCAGCGCCGTGCGCTTCGAGTTGCGCCAGCGTGGTGTGGCCCGTGAGGTCACCGAGGAAGCGGTGGATGCGGAGCAGGATGAGGAGCGCGCGCTGGCCGCCGGGCGGCAGAGGCTGCGCTCGCTCGGCGGGCTGGACTACGAGACGTTTCGTGATCGCCTCGGCCCGTTCCTGCTGCGGCGCGGCTTCTCCTACACCATCGCGCGTCAGGTCACTAAGACGCTCTGGGAAGAAACGCGCGGTGATACGCCGGACGACGACGAAAATAGTACAGATGTCATGCCTGACGCAGAATAATGTCGCTGACGCAAAACCTCATGCAGCCGCGATAGAATCTACATGTCCTCTATCGCCGTGCCACACCAAGATATAGTGAGCAATGGGGGAAAGAGACTCATGTTCAAAGATCCTTCCCCAGGAATGCGCCGCGCTGCGCAAGTTGGTATATCCGCTGCAATTATGGTCGTTTCGCTTTTTATGCTTGATGACATCTTGAGCCATATTCCGGGCATTCTGACTGATGATGGATTCGGATCCTGGCTGGTTGGCTTGGCACTGCCAATTGCTGCAATTGTAGCGGGTTTCGTAGCATTAGAGCAACTTGCGAAAAGCAGAGGCAGGCAGGCACGGAATGTGCTAGGCATACGGGCATGCGTGCCTCTTCGACCGATCTGAAAGAACGCTTGGTGCGCGCGGTGGCAAACGGTCTGCCCATGCGAGAAGCCGCGCGCCGCTTTGACGTGGCGGTGACGACCGTGAAACGCGCCGTGGTGCAAGCAGCGCGCGACCGGCTCGCTCGAGCGCAAGCCCATTCCAGGCCGCCCGCGCCGCATGGACCTGAGCAGGAGGCGATCTTGCGGGCGCGGTTGCAAGCGGCCTACCGGATGCCACGGTGCTGGAGCACTGCGCCTGGTGGGCGGAGCACCTACGGGCAGCAACTCAGCGAGGCGACGATGTGGCGCGCCTTGCGGCGCCTGGGCTGGACGCATAAAAAAAGTCACTGGCAGCCAGCGAGCGCGACGAGGAAGCGCGCACCGCCTGGCGGGAGGCCGTCGGCCCAGCTCGACCCGGGGCAGTTCGTCTTTGTCGACGAAAGCGGCACCCACATGTCCTTGACCCGCCTCTACGGCTGGGCGCCACATGACCAGCGGGCGACCGGCTCGGTGCCACGCAACCATGGCAAGAACACCACGTTGGTCGCAGCATTCGCCCCCGACGGGCTGCGCGTGCCCTGGCTGATCGAGGGAGCGATGAATACGCGAACCTTTACCTGGTACATCGCGGAGCAACTGGGGCCGACGCTGCGGCCGGGGCAATGTCGTGCTCGATAATCTGAGCGTCCACAAGGCCGCCAGCATTCGCCAGGCCCTTGCGGCGCGCGGCTGCGAGCTGCTCTTCCTGCCGCCGTACTCGCCCGACTTCACGCCCATTGAGCAGGCGTTCTCGAAGATCAAAGCCCTCCTGCGCGGGCTGGGCGCCCGCACCCACGAGGCGTTATGGGAAGCGGTTCGTCGGCGCCATTGACGCGATCACCCGCCGCTGACGCGCTGCCTGGTTCGCCCACGCCGGATACGCCCTGCCTGCTCAAGAAATTATTAATCGCGGTCTATCTGTATGGAGAACGGGATGGCAAGTGGTAAACGTGGCAAATTCATGTTCAACGCTGTCATCAACTCAGTTTCGCGCTATGGACGATCAACCGTCTGAATCGTCTGACCCCGAAGCGAGCGGATCGACGGGCGCCTGATGTGGGGCGGTGTGATGCTGCTTCTTGCGGCAGTTTGGCTTGCCGCAGCCCTCGGGGTTGTGGTTGTGGACGTGCGCGGGTGGTTGGCGCTCCTCATAGCCCTCCAGCTCGCGCACCGGCACGAGGATGACCGCGCCACTCTCCAACAAAAGCTCGACCGACTCTTTCGGCACATTGACGCCGACGATGCGCCCGGAGCCGCTGGACGAGGTCACGATCTCACCAAGGCTTGGCATGCGCGCCTTCGCCTCACGGTAGTTCTCGTTTTCGTACGCCAGGCAGCACATCAGCCGCCCGCAGACGCCGGAGATCTTGCTCGTGTTGAGCGGCAAGCCCTGTTCCTTCGCCATCTTGATCGAGACGACGTTGAACTCAGTTAGCCAGGAGCTACAGCAGAGCGTCTTGCCACACATGCCCACGCCGCCGAGCGTCTTAGCGTGGTCGCGCGCGCCGATCTGGCGCAGCTCGATGCGCGTGTGGAAGGATGAGGCGAGATCGCGCACCAGCGCGCGGAAGTCCACGCGCTCCTCGGCGGTGAAGTAGAAGGTCAGACGGGCGCCATCCCAGGTATACTCGGCCTCGACGAGCTTCATCGGCAGGCCGTGCTGTGCGATCCGCTCGGCGCAGCGGCGCAGCGCCTCTTTCTCCTGTCCCTTATACTTGAGCATCAGTCGCAGGTCCTCGTCCTCGGCCAGCCGTATCACCTGCTTGAGCGCCTCGTGGCCCAACTCGGCGACACGAACCTGGCGCGGCGCGACCACCACTCGCCCACACTCGACACCCTTCGCCGTCTCGACCATGACCCACTGGCCGGTCTTGAGCGTGAAGGCGCGCGGCAGGTAGTAGTAGATGCGCCCCGCCGGCCGGAAGCGTATGCCGACGAGGGGATCGGCGCTGAGGGCTTGCGGATCGCGGGCGGTGGATACGCTCACTGGACGTTCAGTTCCTCGGCGAGCAGAATCGCCTCAGCCACCTCGCGCATGGACTTGCGATTGTTCATGCTCAGCCGCTGGATGCGTTTGAACGCCTCGTTCTCACTCAGCTTATATTTCTCCATGAGGACGCCCTTGGCCTTCTCGACCACCTTGCGCGTCGCCAGCGCCTCCTCGAGGTCCTTGACTTTATTCTCCATCGCGCGGAACTCGCTGAAGCGGCTGAGCGCGATCTCAATCGCCGGCTTCAGGTCTTTTTCACGCCAGGGCTTGGTGACGAAATGCACGACACCCGCCGCCCGCGCGCGCTCGATCAGCTCGTCGTCGCTATAGGCGGTGAAGAGCAGCACCGGCGCCAGCTTCTCGCGCGTCAGCGTCTCCGCCGCCTCGATGCCATCCATCTTCGGCATCTTGATGTCCATCAGCACGACATCAGGATGCAGCTCGCGGGTCAGGTTGACGGCGGCCTCGCCATCGGCGGCGGCTCCCACAACCTCATACCCCTGCTGCTCCAGTTCTTCTTCCAGGTCCACGCGGTTGACCGACTCATCTTCCGCGATCACGACACGAATCGACATATCAGCGCACATCCAATCCCACACCGGAAAACGCCGGTATCACACGATAATCGCTCACACTATAGCACATGGCAACATAACAAGACGGCGGCTCCCTGTCGCCAGCGATGGTCCCAGGAGGCCGCGTAGAGGGAAGATGCTAGTTCGCGGGACGCTCGCCGAGTGTCACATTGATGTTCAGTGTCTGGCTGCCGCGCACGATCTTGAGCGTCACCTGCGCGCCAGGCGCCTGTCCGCTGAGGACGGTCGACAGGTTGCTGCTGCTCGCGACCTCCTGCCCGTTGACGGCTGTGATGATGTCGCCGGTCTTCACGCCTGCGTCCTGGGCCGGACTCTTGCCGTTGGCATCCTGGCCGAAGGCGACGACGAGCACGCCGCTCTTGGCTGGCAGGTCGTACGCAGCCGCCAGCTCTGGCGTCACGTCCTGTACCTGCACGCCGAGGAAGCCGCGCCCAGTATTCGTCAGCTTGCCGGTTGAGATGAGCTGATCGGCCACGAACTTGACGCGGTCGGAGGGGATAGCGAAGCCGATGCCATCCGCCGCCGCGCCGGAGTTCGGGTTCGCCGCTGCCAGCGTCGGAACGCCGATCAGCCGTCCTTGCAGGTCTACCAGCGCGCCGCCACTGTTGCCAGGATTGATGGGCGCACTTGTCTGAATTAGCCCGGTCAGCGGATAGCGTGCCGGGCCGTCGCTGCCCTCGGTCGCCGTGCGGTTGACCGCGCTGACGATGCCGAAGGTCGCCGACTGCTCCAGCCCCAGTGGGCTGCCGATGGCGATGGCGAACTGGCCTACCTGGACGTTCTTCGACTCAGCGAAGGCGATGGGCGTGAGGCTCTTGGCGTCGATCTTGAGCAAAGCGAGATCGTCGTCGGGCGCCTGACCCTTGAGCATGGCAGAGTACGATTGGCCGTTCGCCAGCGTCACGCTGTAGCTGCTGAAGCCGTCCACGACGTGATCGTTGGTGACAATATAGCCGTCGTCGGTGATGATCTCGCCGGAGCCGACCGCGCCGCCGCCATTACCGCTCGACGTGATCTCGACGACGGAGGGTTGTACTGTGCGGATGACGTTGACCACTGTCTGTTGAAGGTCAGTGGCGCTGGGCGGGACGACGACGGTGGGCGCCGCCGACTGGCCGACGCGGCTGCCGCTGGTCGCGGCGCCGGTCGAACTGCCCAGACTGCATCCGGCGAGCGTCAGCGCTAGGAGCCCAGCGGCGGTCAACGCGAATGGCATGGCCCGGCGACCACGCCGAAAAGGGGTTTGGCGCCGCCGTCTCTCCGGAAGGTCACTCTGCTCTCGTTCGCTCGAAGTAGCCTGCACGCTATTCCTCCACCTTGCATAAGGACACGCGCTGAATATGGCGTGTTATGAGCCGATTTACTATCGGGCGACCGGAAAAATGATGAAAGCATCCTGCTGAGGTCGCCCAAAGGGATATACGGCGGCATTGCGCACAAGTTGCCAGGCGTAGCGCGTAGATAGGAGGATTCTCATCAAGAGAAGGGCAGGTGGTTGAGAGGCACAATCACACGCCGCGTGGATGGGAGCCAGACGCGCGTGGGAAGAGATAGCGGATGTTCGATTGCGAGTCGCCTGGCGCAGATGGCGCGGCGAAGAGATCGCGCGCCAGAAGGTTGTCTTGCGACTCTAGAGTCCATGATGAGGCCGCGCGCAACTGATCGGAGAGCGTATCCACGGGTGTGCCGGTCTGGCGCGGCCACTGTGCTGTGCCCCCCAGCGATGAGTCCTCCACTGCGCGCATCAACTGGGCGAGCGCGCCCTCCAGCCGCACGCGCTCGTCGCGGTCCCGTCGCAGCGTCATGAGGCGCGAGGCAACGGTGTAGACCATCTCGGCGAGCTTGGCGAGCGGACCTTCCAGCGCGACGCGCACGACGCCGCGCCCAAGCAGCGCCTCCGCCAGCGTGGCGCGCAGGTAGGCGGCCTCCTCCTCTGCCTGCGCGCGTTGCGCCTGATTCAGCCCGTCAAGCCGATTGGCCTCGATCCGCCAGTCCTTCGCATGCGCCTCCGACGTCGTGGCGCGACGGTCCAGCGCGAGCAGCGCGGCGCATACTGCCGCGAGTCCGGCGAGAACGGCGATTAAGTCCATGCTGGCGGTTACCAAGGCGCCATGCGCGGGAATGAGCGCGAACCAGGCGTATACCGCGCCAAGCCCGGCCGCCATCACGACGCCGAGCGCCTTCCCGCTCATCTCCATCGCCACGACGATCAGCGCCGGAGCCAGCAGCAGCAGCGCCGGTCGCGACCCGACCAGCGCGAAGCTCCAGGCGAAGAGCGCGATCTGCGACGCGATCAGCGCCAACGCGCCTAGCAGCGCAAACGAGCGCCGAGACGCCAGGGCGTAGGCCATGCCAGCCGGAACGCCCGCCAGCGACGCGAAGAGCAGCGCCTGGAGCGCCTGCGGATCGCCACGCAGCGCCAGCGACGCGAAGACCAGGGCGCCGAGGAGAGCGAGCGCGGCCTGCGCGACCGCGGCCCACTCAATAACAATTGGCCGAGACGCGTTCGTGACCCACAGATGGAGGGTCGAGAGCGCGGCCTGCGCTTTGCTGGGGATCTGCGGGCGAGAGGGCGCGCCCTTGCGTGGGCCGGTCAGCGGAGCCGAAAGCGGCTGCGGGGCGATGGGATAGCGCCAGGCGCGTCCAAGCGCCAGGTCAGGCGTCTCCTCGACGGGCATAGGCGTCGAGCGTGGCGCGGGCGCCGTCAGAGGTGGCGCTGCTAGCGCGCTCTTCTGGCGTGGCTGCGTAGCAGGTTTAACTGTAGCGGGCTTGGCGTAGGAGCCGGACGCCGAGCGCAGTTGTGGGTGCATCGCGGAGAGCGTGCGCAAAGAGGTCGCCGTCTGTGTAGACTTCGCGGAAGTAACCGTCTCTTCTGGCGGCAGATGCGCCCCTTTCAGGTCGGCTGTAGCCTCCGCAGGGGCGGTAGCGGAGATGGGAACCGTGACTGGAGCCTTTCGCCGCCGCGCGGCTGGGCGTCTTGCCTGTGTTGTGACGTCTGCGGTGACCTCTGCCGCCTGCTCTGGAGAGGGGGTCAACTCTTTGCTCTGCTGCATGGTGTCGCCTGCTATTTCTTGCTAAGCTGCGCCAATCGTGACCGTCTGCCATGGCCCGCGCGTGAACTTGACCAGCTTGACAGCGCGCCGGAGCCATGCCATAGTGAGGTGGAGATGAGCCGATTTCTCGGTTTGCCTTTCCATACCTACAGCCGCGCAGACGGAACGAGTACGCTGGCCGCGTGTCCCCAGAGACTCCGGGTTTGGTGCGACCGGAGGACCCTCCCAGCGGAAAATCATTCCCGAGCCGTCACCCGACCCAGTGAGAACATCGCTGGCGCAGGCGTGGCCGGTATCCCACCCGTTACCACGTGGGCGGACATCTTCTGTGTGTCCGAGAAACGAGTGGATCGCTGCGTCCTGTGTGAGTCCTGTGTCATACTCTGGACGTACCAGCGCGCATGGCGGTCAATCTGGGTGGTACCGCGGGAAACTACTCTCGCCCCAATGTGGTGGGCGGGAGTTTTTTGTTGGCTATTTTTCCGAGACGGAGACGGCGATGACGGATTCCGAGACGGGCGCGCAGCCGGTCGCGCCGACGGTCCTGCTGTATCAGACCGATAGCTACGTGCGTGAGTTCGACGCCCGCGTGGTCGCCGTTGAGGGAAGCGCCGTCGCGCTGGAGCAGACCGCGTTCTTCCCCGGCGGTGGCGGGCAGATGGCCGATCGTGGGACGCTCACAATCGCCGGGCAGGCCTATCCCATTATGGCGCTACGCAAGAGCGGCGACGTCATCTGGCACGAGCTGGACCTGGGCGGTCACGATGCGCCTGCGGTCGGAGCCGAAGTTCATGGCGCGCTGGACTGGGATTTCCGCTACCAGATGATGCGCACGCACACCGCGCTGCATTCGTCTGACGGCGGTGATCTTCCGCGACTACGGCGCACAGGTGACGGGCGGGCAGATGTATCCCGACCACGCGCGCATGGACTTCGCGTTAGAGGGCTTCAAGGCCGAGATGGCGCCTGAGATCGAGCGGAGGGTAAACGAGGAACTGGCGAAGGACTACCCCGTGCGCGTGCGCTTTCTACCGCGCGATGAGGCGTTCGCCATTCCTGACCTGATTCGCACCAAGATCAATCTGCTGCCGCCAGGAATCGAGACCATTCGCATCGTCGAGATTATCGGGCTGGATTTGCAGGCGGACGGCGGCACGCATGTCGCGCATACCGGCGAGGTCGGCGCGATACGCATCCTCAAGACCGAGAACAAGGGCAAGATCAACAAGCGCATGGAGATCGCGCTGGCGGAGAAGGAATAAATACGATGGCTGAGACGACCGAGAAGAAGACGCCAGCCCGCAAGGCAACGGGCAAGTCCACTGTGAAGACAAAGCGCGCGCCTAATGGCGTGCCAACCCTGGAGAGCGTGAGCGAGCGCAAGCAGGTCTTCCAGCCGGCGACCGCGCCGACGCGCGTGGATTACCCGCTGTTGGAGGGTGAGATCCAGCGCTGGTGGGATGAGCGCGACATCCTGAACAAGTACCTGAAGCGCAACGAGAAGGCGAAGAAGCGCTGGTCGTTCATCGACGGGCCGATCACCGCGAACAACCCGATGGGCGTGCATCACGCCTGGGGCCGGACGTACAAGGACCTCTATCAGCGCTTCAACACCATGCGCGGCTACAAGCAGCGCTACCAGAACGGCTTCGACTGCCAGGGGCTGTGGGTCGAGGTCGAGATCGAGAAAGAGCTGGGCTTCAAGTCCAAGCGCGACATCGAGGCGTACGGCATCGCGCGCTTCGTCGAGCAGTGCAAGGAGCGCGTGCTGCGCTTCGCCGACCGCATCACGGAGCAATCCGTCCGGCTGGGCGAGTGGATGGACTGGTCGACTCGTACTACACGATGTCGGACGAGAACAACTACACCATCTGGGGCTTCCTCAAGACCTGCTGGGAGCGCGGCTGGATCTATCGCGGGCACGACGTGATGCCGTGGTGTCCGCGCTGCGGCACCGGCATCTCCGACATGGAGATCAACGAGGGGCGCTGGAAGGTCCAGCATGTCAGCGTCTACGTGCGCCTGCCGCTGGTGGACCGGCCCAACGAATACCTGCTCGTCTGGACGACGACGCCCTGGACGCTGCCCGCCAACGTCGCCGCGCGGTCAACCCCGACTGACCTATGCGCGGTCGAGCAGGACGGCGCGATCTACTACCTCTCCAGCGACGTGGTTCCCAAGCTGAAGAAGCTGCGCGGGCGCGAGCATGGCGAGGCCAAAGTGGTGGACACGCTGCCGGGCCGCACGATGGTCGGCTGGCGCTACACTGGCCCGTTCGACGAGCTGACCGCATGGAAGCGCACAGGCGCCGAGCATGAAGTCATTGCGTGGGATGAGGTCAGCGCCGAGGAAGGCACGGGCATCGTCCACATCGCGCCGGGAAGTGGCCGCGAGGACTTCGCGCTCTCGAAAGAGCATCCTGGTATGCCGGTGCTCGCGCCGGTGGACGAGAGCGGCGTCTACATCGAGGGCTACGACTGGCTCACGGGGCAACACGTCGCCGACATCGCGCGCCCGGTCTTCGAGAGCCTCGAAGAGAAGGGCTACTTCTATCAGACCGAGTCCTACGAGCACGTCTACCCGCACTGCTGGCGCTGCAAGACCGAGCTGATCTTCCGCCTGGTGGACGAGTGGTTCATCTCGATGGGCAAGCTCGAATCTCCTGACGACAACCTGCGCAAGCGCCTCGTTGCCATCACCGAGCAGATCCGCTGGATCCCCGGCTTCGGCCTCGACCGCGAGCTGGACTGGCTGCGCAACATGGAGGACTGGATGATCTCCAAGAAGCGCTACTAGGGTCTGACGCTGCCGATCTACCCCTGCGCCTCCTGCGGAACCTTCGAGGTGATCGGGTCCAAGGAGGAGCTGCGCGAGCGCGCTGTTGCTGGCTGGGAGGAGTTCGAGGGACACTCGCCGCACCGCCCCTGGGTCGACGCGGTCAAGATCAAGTGCGCGACGTGCGATGAGGTGTCTCAGCCGCATCCCCGACGTGGGCAATCCATGGCTGGACGCTGGCATCGTCAGCTTCTCGACGCTGCGCTACCGCACCGACAAGAAGTACTGGAAGCAGTGGTACCCCGCCGACTTCATCACCGAGAGCTTTCCGGGCCAGTTCCGCAACTGGTTCTACTCGCTGCTGGTGATGGCCGCCGCGCTGGAGAACACGCCGCCCTTCCAGACCGTGCTGGGCTACGCGACGCTGCTGGACCAGAACGGCGAGGAGATGCACAAGAGCAAGGGCAACAGCATCCCCTTCGACGAGGCCGCCGAGATCGTCGGCGCGGACACGATGCGCTGGCTCTACATGAACCACGCGCCGGAGCAGAACCTGCGCTTCCCGCGCATCCCCACGCACGAGCAGGCCGCCGCGATGCGCGGGCAGGGGCAGCCGCCGCGCCTCTCCGACCTGTGGATGCAGGCGCGCGCGCCGCTCGACAAGCTCTGGAACGTCTACTCGTTCTTCGTCACCTACGCCAATATCGACAACTTCGATCCCACCATCCGCACGCTCGCGCCTTCGGAGCGCAGCGACCTGGACCGCTGGGCGCTCTCGGAGTTGCAGGAGACGGTGCAGAAGGTGACGGACGCGCTGGTGGACTTCGACGCGCAGACGGCGTGCCAGGCGCTGGGGGAGTTCATCGAGGACCTCTCGAACTGGTACGTGCGCCGCAGCCGCCGACGCTTCTGGAAGGGCGAGGAGGATAGCGACAAGGTCGCCGCGTACCTGACGCTCTACGAGTGCATGGTGACGACGACGCAGTTGCTTGCGCCGATCACGCCGTTCCTGGCCGAGGCGCTGTATCAGAACCTCGTGCGTTCGGTGGACGCGAAGGCGCCGGAGAGCGTCCATCTGTGCGACTGGCCGGTCGCGGATGCGGCGCTGATCTCGCCACGGCTTCACGACGAGACGGCGCTGGTGATGCGCGTTGGTCAACCTGGGGCGGGCGGCGCGCGAGAAGGCGCAGATCCGCGTGCGCCAGCCGCTCGCCACGCTCTACGTCCGCGTCGGGAATGAGAGCGAGCGCGAGGCGCTGGAGCGGCTAGGCGATCAGGTCCTCGAGGAGTTGAACGTCAAACGGCTGGAGTTCCTCGCTGAGGGCAGCGACATGCTGCTCTTCACCGTGCAGCCGAAGATGGCGGCGCTGGGGCCGAAGCTGGGCAGGCTGCTGCCGAAGACGCTGGCGACACTGCGTTCCGGCGATATGCAGGCGCATGCGCAGAGCTTGCTGGCGGACGGCAAGCTCACTTTCAACGTCGAGGGAGAGCCGGTGACGCTGACCTTCGAGGATCTGGATGTGGAGGCGAGCGCGCGCGAGGGCTTCGTCGCGGCGGAGGAACGCGGCTACGTTGCGCTGTTGGACACGCATCTGACGCCGGAACTGCTGGCGGAAGGGGCGGTGCGCGACCTGACGCGTCTGATCCAGGACGCGCGCAAGGGGGCGGGCCTCGCCGTCGAGGATGTTATCGAACTGGAGGTCTGGACCGACGCCGAGTTGGCGCAGGTGATCGAGCAGCACGCCGAGTACATCCGTGAGGAGACGCTGGCCGTGGCGCTTCGTGTCTCGCCGAAGCTGCTGCCCGACGCCAACAGGGCGGTAGACGACGGCTGGTACGTCGAGAACATTCCCAGCGCGAAGCTCGGCGATCATGAGGCGGTCGTGCGGCTGCGCGCGTCGCGAACCTGATATGCTTCATTCTTCTCCCAGGAGGGGTAGACGCGGATCTGACAAGAACGTCAAGACACTCAAGGCATTCATTTCCAGATATTGAGTGCCTTGAGTGTCTTGACAATCTTGCGCGTCTGTTCCTGCTTTGCTCTTTGGAGAATGTGAGGATTATGATGACCGAGTCATCCCAGCCGACAGAGTATCCAGCGGTCAACGCGGCGCTGCGCGAGTTCCTTGCCAGCGTCAGCGCGATCCTTGGGGCCTGCTTGAGCGGGATGTATCTCGTTGGGTCGCTGGCCGTCGGCGACTTTGATCCCGCCAGCAGCGACCTGGACATCATCGTCGTCACCAATGGCGCGCTGCCGGAGGACCGTATCGAGGCGCTTCGTGAGTTCCATACACAGCTCAGCGCCAGCGACTCACTCTGGGCGACGCGACTGGAAGCCGTCTACATTCCGCAAGACGACCTGCGATCTCCCGCCACGGCCAGCGCCTCCTATCCGCAGGTGGAGCGCGATCGCCCATTCTTTGTCGAGCCGCTGGAGCCGGGATGGAGCGTCCAGCGCTACACGCTACCCGAGCACGGTGTAGCGATCGCCGGTCCAGAGCCATCTGAACTGCTCGATCCGGTGGACCCAGACGAGATGCGCCGCGATGGAGCACTCATCGCACGTACCTGGCTCGATCAGGCGGAACATGACCCCACCTGGCTGGACTGGGCGCGTCCACGGCCCTACTTCGCCTTCGTCGTCGCGACGCTCTGCCGGCTGCTCTACACACTGGAGACTGGCGGTGTCGCCTCCAAGCCAGTCGCCACGCGCTGGGCGCAGGAGACGCTGGGTCGCCGGTGGGCTGGCATTGTTGACCGCTCATGGAAAGCTCGCCACGAGGACGGAGAGACGTCACAAGAGGACATTGACACGCTCATCGCCTTTATCCGCTTCACCGTCACGCGCTACGATGCCATATGATTCCGGTCTGCTCAGTAGTGATACGGAATCCGGTGGGATTGTTGTTGTTCGCCCTCTCGGCTCTGAAGAGCCGGAGCACGAGAACGGCGGACTGAAGTCCGCCACAACGACAACGACTGAACCGGATTCGGTTTGACATATAGGTGGAAGGTGAATGTAGCAAAAATGAGAAGAACCTCAAGAACCTCATCTCTAGAAATTGAGGCCCTTGCGCCCCTACAACTAGTGAAGCCATCCCGACGCGCGGAGAACGTCGCGCTCAGTGAACGCCGCCGGAGAGGTAGAGGCCCACGACGCCGCCGATGATGGCGACGAGCGAGATGATTTTGAGCGCGGTCAGCGGCTCGTGGAACCACAGCACGCCAATCGCCGCGATCAGCGCTGTGCCGACCGCGGACCAGACCGCGTAGGCCACGCCCACGTCAATGCGTTTCAGCGTCAGTGAGAGCGCGCCGAAGCTCAGCGCATAGAAGACGGCCATCGCCGCGCTCGGCGCCAGCTTCGTGAAACCATCCGAGAGCTTCAACATTGTCGTACCGGCGATCTCCAGCAGAATCGCCAGGATCAAATAGAACCACGCCATGACAGCGCCTCACTTTTCCTGTCTACCCTCACCAGATGGTCGCGTTGCGTTTTGCGCGCCCGCCAACCGCTCCAGCACGGCGAATACCTGATTTCGTAGTGCGCCCTCCGGCGGGGCCAGCCCGAAGAGATCGGCCATCCATAACCCATCCAGCGCCAGCCGGATCACCGTCGCCAGCGCAGGGTCCACGCCATCCGATTCCGCCTGTGTCTGCCAGTGCGCGTATTGCTCTTGCAACGGCGCCAGCAAGCGCGGGTCGTTTGAGACGGCGGCCAGCAGCGCGGCGGTATCTTCGTCATCCTCCGCTGGCCCGATGGACGCCTGAATGTAGGCGCGCAGCCAGCTTCCCGGCGCAGATCGCTCACCCTCCGGCTCTTCGCGCCGCGCCGTCTCGATGTCGGCGTTGAAACGCTCGACCAGCGAGGTCATCATCGCCGAGATGAGCGACTCTTTGCTGCGGAAGTGATAGAGAACGCCGCCCTTGCTCAGTCCTGCCTCCTGCGCGACCGCCTCGATGGTCAGCCGCGCGACCCCTTCGCGCCGGATGAGGGCAAAGGCAGCATGGAGAATCTGCTGTCGTGTCGTCTGTTGTGTTCCCATGTCTTTAGTATACCGTCCAGACGGTACAGTTGCCAAGAGATATGATGCCTGTGTGACCATGCGGATCGTTCGTGAGCGCGCAACGCCAGAAGCGGTCATAGCGAGGGAGCAATGACGATGAACCAGATCTTGTATTCATCTATCGCGGTGGAGCTTATGCGGATGGCCGAGGCTGACCAGGCCATGCGCAAACGAGCGGCGCAGGATAGCGCTGCATGGGACGCCTCGCTCGACCAAGCGCATCAGCGGCGCCTTGGGGAGATTCTCGACCAGATTGGCTGGCCAACGATTCCGCTCGTCGGAGCTGAGGCATCACAGGCGGCATGGCTGATCGCCCAGCATGCGCCCGATCTGGCGATGTACCGCGACAATAAATACAATTGTTGGCCAAAAGATAGGGAACTCGGACAATAAATAAGGCGACTAGGGCAGCCGTGTACGGGTTGCACCACAATTTAGACATAGGGATCGTGGGGAAGTTAGGCCTTGACGTGGGATGTCGTAACAAGACGCCTACATTGAGCTGTCAGACAGGCAGCTAAACGGGATTTGGTACCGATTCGCATAACATCGGGCCGCTGGGCAGAATGTGCTGTCCACTGAGAATGGCTCGCCGGGTCTCGCGCACAACTTGCCAGATAGCCCAACCCCAGTACACCTGGCTTCGGAGCAGAGGGTTGACGGTTCGAATCCTTCCTGCCCAGCCTGCCTTGGTTTTGGTAATTTGCGCGAAGTCTTCGATCCCTTGTTTGGCGGGGATTGCCTTCTTTGCTCTTGTTGCCGTTGCGCGTGTGTCAATCACCTGGGCTAGGAAACATGACGCTCAGGGCACTTCCACACAGAGATGGGCAGCTCACAGAGGATAGCATCCTTGTGGGAAATCGCACGGTCTCCGTGAAATTCATCATGGCTCGCGATGCGCTGCGATGACCGCTGGCGGTATCCGATGCAGTGATTCCTCCTTGTTGACACATGCGAGAGTGCGTGGCCTTTCCGAGGACTTCATTCCTGCAGGGCGTGCATCATGGTGTTCGAGCGCGCAGGTTACCGCTTGCTCCAGCGTCAACGCGCGGCCCTCAGCCCAAGCTGCCTCGAAGGTCGCCTCATCGAGTTGTGCACGCACCATCGTGATGAGACGCTCAAATCCGGCTGGTCACTGGGTGAGTGGACGGCTCCCAGGCGCTCCATGGCCATGGCTGACGCTCCGAGCAAGCGCGCCGCATACTGGGGCTGCGCCAGTGCGCCTAGTGCCCCGGCGAGGGGCGCCAATGCGACGGCTTGATAGCCCCGATGGTTGATCGCGTGCGACAGCTGGAGCGCCTGGCGCGCCAGGTCGCGGGCGCGCTCCGCGTCACCGGAGTGTCCGGCGAGGAAGGCAAGATTCATGTACGTGATGGCGATCCGGAAGCGTTCGCCCGTCTGCAGCGCGATGTCAAGGCATTCCTCATACGCGTGCTGGGCCTCCTCATCCGCGCCCCGGTGCCTGGCGATCTCTCCCAGGACGTCCAGCGCGCTCGCAATCCCTGGTGGATACTGCAGCATGCGGAACATGGCTAGGCCCTCCTCCACGAGCGGCCGTGCGGCGTCAGGCTCGCTCAGCAGCGTGTAGCCCAACGTCGTGAGCGCCTGAGCCAACTGGCGCCGATCTCCCAGGTCATGGGCCAGCGCGCGAGCCCGCTGCAGGAGGCGCCGTCCCGCGGCGAGGTCGTCCAGTAGCGCCAGGTTGCCGGCGACGACGAGGAACTTCGACTGATCGACCGGTGGCGCCTGCTCCAGCCGCGGGAGCAGTCGTTGGGTCCAGTGGCGGCCCTCGACATGATGCCCCTGGCCCGACCAGAACCAACAGAGGGCGCTGGCGAGCCGAATACCCAACACCACGTCGCCGTCGCCACCGCCCTGGTGCCCAGCGACCACTCCAGCACCGCGCGGAGATTGTCCTGGTCCGCTTCGAGCCGCTGCACCCAATAGTCGTCACTTGCCAGCCGAAAGGCAGCCTCGGCGCGTTCGGCCAGCCACTTGGAAATATGCCGCGTGCCGCCGAAGAATCATGGCCGCCTCGCCACCCTGCGCTAATCGCTTCCGGGCGTACTCGTGCAGCGTTTCCAACATACCAAAGCGTGGCTCACTGTTCGCCTCCGAGGTCTCGGTGCGCTGGAGCAGGCTCTTATCGATGAGCGAGGCCAGACCCTCGAAGACATCCATGGGCAGACCGTCACCACACACCGCCTCAATGGCCTCCAGCGAGCACCCGCCGCGGAAGACCGCCAGCCGGGCAAAGAGCAATTGCTCGCCAGGGGTCAGCGACTGGTAGCTCCATTCTATCGTGTTCTGCAGCGTCTGCTGGCGGAAGGGCAGGTCACATGCGCCCCCCCGTGAGCGTGTCGAGCCGATGACTGAGCCGCGCCAGCAAGGTGTGCGGCGAGAGCAGTTTGATGCGCGCCGCCGCCAGCTCAATGGCGGAGGGCAGCCCATCTAGGCGCACGCAGATCTGGGCGATATCCACAGCGTTTTCCGCAGTGAACGCAAACTCCGGGCGCACCGCCCGCGCCTGCTGCAGGAAGAGGGCAATGGATTCGCACTCAGCCAGTGTTTGCAGATCGAGTTGTGCCGCGTGCGTGAGGTTGTCCAGCCCGTCCAGATCAGGCAACGCCAAGGGCGGCACGGCGTATTCCTGCTCGCCGTCAATGCGGAGGGGCTCGCGGCTAGTGGCCAGCACTTTCAGGTGTGGTGCGGTCGCAAGCAACTCCGCAACGTGTATTGCCGCAGGAAGCAGGTGCTCGAAGTTATCCAGGAGCAGCAGGAGGCGTCTGTCGCGCAACACCTGCTGCAGCGTCGCGACGAGTGGCTGGCCCGCCGCTTCGCGTATCCCCAGAGCCTGGGCGATGGCATGGGGACCAGCGCGGGCTCGGCGACGGGCGCGAGTGACACACAATAGACGCCATCGCGATAGCCCTCCGCCACTTGCCATGCGAGGTGGAGCGCCAAGCGACTCTTGCCCGCGCCCCCGGCGGCCCCACCAGCGTCAGAAGGTGGTTGTCCTCCAGAAGGCGCGTAGTCGCCCACAGGGCTCGGCCGCGCCCGATGAAGTGGGTGGGTTCAGCCGGGAGGTGATGGCGCTGTGATGGCGGTGATGGGGTAAGCATAGGCGACGCCTGGCGGACGATTCGGAGCACGGGTGTGGCTCCTTGGTCGCCGCCGACGAGGTCGAGTTCGTCCGGGGTGGCTGTTTGGTAAATCGCTGGCGCCTCGCGCATCGCGGCGCCAAGAAACCGGGCACGCTCGGCGGGCGAGAGCGCCAGCGTCTCGGCCAGACGACCGATGGTATAGCTGCGCGGCGTACGGTTGATGCCACGCTCAAGGTCGCTGATACCACGAACCGAAAGGGTCGCGCGTTCGGCGAGTTGCGCCTGGGTGAGGCCAGCGGCCATGCGCGCCTGCCGGAGCAACGCACCGAAGGGAGGGAGGGAAAGGCTGCCTTCTCAGCATGCATCTCCTCGTTTGTCGTCTGTGGGCTCCGGCCAGGACGCACTCGCTACCGGGCTCACGTGGATAGGACTCCCGACTGAGGGCTCGGCGGTGTTGGCGCCTGTGGCAGCCGGCGACACGCCAATGCCGACGCCCCCATAGCTGGTAGTGCGAGAGGCGTTCCATCTGATCCATACGCGGGGACGATACGCGGGGACGATACGCGGGGACGATACGCGGGGACGATACGTGGGGACGATACGTGGGCTCTACGTGGGCTCTACGTGGGAAAATGTCTGGCCGGCTGGCCGAGCGCCCGGCACAATTGGTTATTGGCCGTTGCCGTTGTGTGCATGGCCCGATGAT